>JBBKVM010000070.1:0-35223 GCA_037968415.1 Bacteroidia bacterium
GTCCTCGGCAGCAGCACGAAACTCCATGGCCACTACAGCTTCGGCAATCATGTCGGCAGCGCGTGGGCCAATGATGTGCACGCCCAATATCTCATCGGTTTGTTCATCAGCAAGCACTTTTACAAAACCTTCGGTGTCCATGCTGGCGCGCGCACGGCCACTGGCTTTGAATGGAAAACTACCTGACTTATATTTTCGGTTCGCTTGTTTTAGTTGTTCTTCGGTTTGGCCTACAGAAGCCACTTCGGGCCACGTGTACACCACTCCGGGAATAAGATTATAATCGATATGTGGTTTTTGTCCGGCCAACACTTCGGCCACAAACACGCCTTCATCTTCGGCTTTGTGCGCAAGCATGGCACCTTGAATCACATCACCTATTGCATATACATTGGCTGCTTGCGTTTGCAAGGATGCATTCACCGGGATGCGTCCCTTCTTATCGGTTTTTATGCCAATCTTATCAAGCCCCAGTTTATCGGTATAGGGCGCGCGGCCCACGCTCACCAGGCAATAGTCACCTTTCAACTCCAGCGGCTTGGCCTTGGCATCGCTGCGGAGCGTGGCTTTCACGGTTACATTGGTTCCTTTTACTTCTGCTGCAGTTACCTGATGTCCCAGATAAAATTCCATTCCTAAACCAGTGAGTACTTTCTGTAATTCTTTGCCCAGCCCACCATCCATAGTTGCGATGATAGAATCCAAATACTCCACCACCGAAACTTTGGAACCCAATCGTGCATACACCGATCCGAGCTCAAGGCCTATCACACCCCCACCAATTATTATCATATGCTTGGGTAACGAGGTAAGCGATAATGCTTCTGTAGAAGTAATAATACGTTTCTTGTCGATGCTGATTCCCTTGAGGGATGAGGGTTTGGAGCCGGTGGCAATAATTGTGTTTACGGCTTCGATCACTTGCTTCTTTCCTTTATCAGGCGCGATGGCAATTTTACCCGGGCCCTCAAACGAGCCGTGGCCGGTGAATACAGTGATTTTATTTTTTTTCATCAGGTAGCTGATGCCATCGGTATTCTGCTGCACCACTTCCGATTTGCGTTTCATCATTTGTTTGATGTCTGCCTTCAGTTCTTTGAGTTTGATGCCGTGCGTGGCAAATTTGGTAGCCGCATTGTGATAATGCTCTGACGAATCGAGCAGCGCCTTGGATGGTATACATCCTACGTTGAGGCAGGTGCCTCCCAGCGTGGGGTAACGTTCCACAATGGCTGTTTTCTTTCCCAACTGCGCGCAGCGGATGGCCGCTACATATCCTCCCGGACCTGATCCTATTACTACTACATCAAATTTTTCCATGATAAAATTTATTTTCTTGAGGCCACAAAATTAATTATTGAGGCTGATTGTTAAAAGTGGCGGTGGGCTTGTCGTTCTTGTGGATGTAGTGCCGCACTATGGCCAGCAACACAAACACTGCGGAAAGAAACATGCAGATGCGCGCTATAAAATCTCCGTGGCGGGCATAAAATGTGATTACGTTATTGCGATTTATTGTTTGCTTTATCACGGCTGCTTCCCAATAGTTGGTGGCCTGATGTATATCACCTCGCTGATCAATGAAACAAGATATACCTGTGTTGGCCGAACGTGCGATGTCGCGTCTGGCTTCGATAGCACGCAGGCGGCCATAGTTCATGTGCTGCTTGTAACCGGGCGTATCGCCCCACCATCCGTCATTGGTGATGATGAATATTACCTGAGCGCCATTGCGCACATACTCGCTCATAAATTCTCCATACACCGACTCGTAACAAATAGATGGCGCTATGCGTGTGCCTTCGGGCGAGAGGAACACTGTGCGGTCAGCCTGCGTGGCCAGCGAGCCGCTGGTGCCACCAAGATCGATGGCAAAATGCTCGAGCACTCCAAAGACACTCGGGTAAGGCATGCGCTCAACACCGGGCACAAGTTTGGACTTGTGGTACAACTGCACTCCTCCGGCTATGTCGAGTTGCATGGCGGTATTGTAAATGTCATAATAGCCCTCGCTGATTTTAAACTTGCGTGCTGTGGGCGTGGGCTTTACAGCGGTGGCGTACTCCTGAATATAGTTGAGACCAATGATGTAATTCACTTGTTGATGCTGAACCATTTCCCAAATCATCTTTACTGATTCATTGGCGGGCAATGTTTCGGCCCACACAGATTCCGAGATTGCAGTCTCGGGACCAATCACATATGAAGTGTTGCTGTCCACTTCCAAATTCGCAAGGCGGATGAGTTTTGTGATCTGGGTTACTGAATTTTCGGATGTAAACTTTTCATTGTAGGGATCTATGTTTGGTTGTACCACCACCACTTCCATGGGGTCTTCAATGGTTTGATACTGGACGTATATGCGATGAGAAATGTAAATAGGCAATGCGACTACCAACACAAATGGAAGGAACGCTCGTGTATACGTTTTAGCTGTGGGGCGTTGGGCGGATGTGCCGGCCGTGCGCACAATGCCAAGCTGAGTCAATCCGTGATACAATAATGTATTCGTCAGCAGAATCCAGAAAGAGCCGCCAAACACACCGGTGTATTCGTACCACTGTATCCATGTGGTAGATGTGGCAAACCCGTTGCCGAGCGTAAGCCAGGGCCAGCTTAACTCCCAGTTGATGTGAATAAACTCAAAGGTGATCCAAAAACAAATCAGCGCCAGCATGCCTTTGCCCACGCCTAACCGCTGTTTCACTTTGTGAAAAAGCAAAAACACCAGCGCCATAAACAATGTATTGAAGACAAATGCTGCGATGGCACCAAACAAAGAAGCGTTCACCACCCACCACGTAGTGAGCAGGTTCCAAAGCATGAATCCCGCGTAAGCAGTAAAAAATACTTTTAATCCTTTTCGTTTTGTGGCTGATTGTGCTATCTGATCTTCGGCCCACAGCATAGGCACCAACGCGACAAACAAAAAAGCCGCATACCCAAACACGGGCCAACCCAAAGACAGCAAAACGCCACTCAGTAGAGATGCTAAAAAGGGAAAATATTTTTTCATAATTGAGAGAAGTGGTCAGGTATTAGCGACCGCAAATTAATGAAACAAAAAATGATGATATGGACCTCTAGGGTTATCGCAAAATGTACATCTTTCCAAATCCCGATTTAAAAAACCGGTCCGCTTCTGTTTCGCGATTCTCTATGCCTTTACCATTGATATTGGTAATTACACGGTACAGGTACAATCCGTTGGCTAACTTATCGCCATACTCGTCTGTGCCGTCCCATGCATACTCCGTAATATTGCGGCCTATGCGCAATGGCCCCAGCTCGCTGGTAGTGATTTCACGAATCACTTTGCCGGTCACGGTGAGGATCTGAATCTTGAAATAGGTGGGCACTTCGGATCCTGTGAGCGTGAACACAAATTTGGTGGACGTGCTGAAAGGATTCGGATAGTTGAGTATGTGCGTAATGGTAGATTTGTTGATGACCTCAAACGAAATACGGTATTGCACATTGCCCGAAAGATTGTCTGACACGTCTTTACCCTGCACCTTCAATTCGTAAATACCATCTTGCATCAGTTCAGGATTGTATTCAATGGTAAATTTATTCTTGGGTAACACAGCAGGATACCACTTGAGCAAAGTGTTGTCAGTAAAAGTGCCGGAGTTTTTCTCGAAGCTCAATTTACGCTGTGTTCCGTCTGGCAGGGTGAGGAACACAGCAAAACTATTGGTATCCCTAATTGCCAGAAATTTATTCTCATCACGCAATGAAATAATAATGTTGGGGCGGGAAGAAACTATTTCCCTGTCGATAATGTGCAGCCCATCAAAGGTGACATCGAGCAGAGGATTGGTGACATCGCGTGTGGCATAGAATTTCATTTCACCCACATTGTTATAGTGATATTGTTCTGGTTGGTCGTTGGCCGGGTTGGCCTCCACCCACAATGAATTGGCATAAGGATAATTCTCAGTAGTGAAACTCACTTTTGAAATAATAGTATCGCCCGCGGGCACAGGCCTGTGGCGGGTCAGGTTGATTGACTTGCGCACACGATTGTAATCAAACAAGTAATATTCAACAAGCAAACTATCCATGTTGAATGGAGAAATATTCTCCATCGCCACACCCATAGTAATTTTTTCTCCTTGCTGCACGGTGTCTTTAGAGAACTCAAAATATTTTGAAGGGTTGAGCGCAAGTTCTGGCACACCCTGATAATACACTTGCCAGTAATCAAGTTGCGGTGGCGTGCGGTTCACGGTATCTTTTAAGTAAGCGCGCAGCTTCAGATAAGGATATACGTTTGCATCGATCAGCGAAGAAAGATTATTTACTGTGCCTGTGGTAGCCGGAATGGCGGGCAACACCAGCACTTCCTGGCCTGAGTTACTGACACCAATTACATCAAGGTATACGATATCATTGGTGCCGGAAGTTTCCACGGCATGTTGCATCCAGTGTAATGAAGTCCATTGCTTGGCCGGACCAATGGTGGTAGAAGTAATGGAGCCACGATCCCAGTTGCCCACCAAGGTGGTACTCAAAGTGGTAGAATTAAATGCGGTATCCTGTATGCCGATAGATTCCAGCGCAGTATTGGGCTTGCCCTTCTGTACAAAGAAAATATACGGCTGATAATTGTTCATGTAGCGGATAGAATCTGCACCAAGATTTTCGAAGAACTGATAATCGGCATTGGTCCACGAGGGGAATAATCCGCCATAGAAAGTCCAGGCTAACACATAATGTCCGTCAGGTACATTGTTGATCATTGCTTTCATGGTATCGCGCTGAGCCTGCGTACCAGCCCTAAAAATAAAGAATCGTTCAGGTCGCTGTCTGCAACCATTCGCGCCATTGTTGTTGACATTTCCAAACTGATGGTTGACATTGAATGTGGTGTCGGGATACACGTAATAGGTTTCCCAGGGCTTGTGCGTAAGCGAATCGATGATAGCGATATGAATAGACGAAACCGCTTGACAACCTCCATATTCAGCAAGCACATTATTGATGTTGTATTCGCTGATGATTTCAGGGAAATTAGAATTGATGGCGTTGAGCGATGAAATGTTGGTTACAAAATCAAACTGCCGTTGCGGCCTGTTGAACACCACATTTGAATAAGCATCACTCTTAAACTGATAGAAATGTGCTTGCGACCATCCGGTGATTGTCGGCTTACAAATGAAAGAGCTTTCGCGCCACCGGAATACGCCCGCCACCAATGAATCGAGGCTTACACGCCAGTAATATGTTCTGTCATAATCTAAGGCGATGGAAGGCGTAGAAACCACACCACCACCGCTGCTCACCACAAACACCTGACGCGCAGGGCTGTTGAATGTATCGTTGGTGTCGAGCTCAAACACATATGGCCGCACTGTAAGATCAAACGGACTTGATGTGGTGGCCTTTAGCTGCAGCACATTGTTGGGCACAATGCTGTAATCGTATGGGAATGCTGGACTGATGTCAGTAGATTGAATTACCACTTGTGTAACTGCAAAGTTATTTCCCAGATCATCAATCTCAAGTATTTTATTCAATGGGTCCACGGTAATTTCGAACCTGTTGAGTCCGGGTCCTTTCACAATATCAACCGGCAATTTGTGCGACAAAGTTTTGTGATAATACACATTGGCCACGCTGTCCAAAACAATGACAAAACTACCATCCTGAAACACTCTCTTAATCTGCACTTTCACTGTATCATATGTTGCTCTGCCAAGGTTAGCAAGATCAATATTCACTTGAAAGCTGTCGAGTTCGGTGGTAATATTTTGTGGTGAAAAAGAAATCGAAGATTCTGTGATGGCAAAATCGGGCAACAAATGAGAGTTGAGCACCAGTGCGGGATCGCCATGTAATGTCATTTCCAACAATACTGTTTTGATGGCAGAAGAGGGGTTTTCAATGGAGTCGGCCACCATTTGCATGGTGCGCCCTATGGTACCGCCATAATTATCTACACTCATGGATCGATAAAAACGATTGGAATAAATATCCAACGGCCCAGGGAAGCCCTGCCCCACTTGCGCAATAAATCCTATGGCTCCTTTGTCTGCGATCAACACAAAATCTTCGCTGGTGCTGGTAGTCGACTTATGGATATCTCCCGCATAGCAGCTATTGGCAATAATAATTGGGTACTTGTCTTTGTTGGTGTATGCAGACGGAAGATCAATGGCGATATCAAACGAATTTCCACTGGCATGACCAAAGAACGTCATCATCGTTACTCCGCTGTCGATTCGTGCTTTGATAAGTTCGCTTTGGTTGATCTGAATAGGATCTGAAGAAGTCTTGAGTACGGTGGTTACGATGCCACCAAAGTTGGGCGCTTCTATCAGTGTTTCGTAATTGGACAGATAATCTTTAAATGCCTGTTGTTCCTGTGAGGTGGTGCCTCCGCCAAAGTGTAGGACATGTTTCATCCAGTCGGCAGGCTGTTGGGATTCGTAACCCATCACCTTGTTGAGATAAATGCTGACATGTTGAGGCGTGCGTGCTGCTATTCTACCTGTAGGAATAGCGGGCGAGTAAAGTTTACCGGGATCAATACGGTTGGTGAGTAACAAGTCTGATGCAGGATAGCCAACTGTGGGAATCAGGTTGGCGGCATACATGGCGGCCAGCGCGGCAGGCGACTGGTAGCCATTGTCGGGATAATTTCCGGCAGCGTTGGGTCTGCAATATTTAGAGCTGATGGATTTACCCAGCAGCAAAAGATTCTTAGGCTTCACTGCCCAGTTTTGATGGGCATAGCGCGCAAAGTGCCTGATGGCCATAGGGTGCTTGTTTACACCATAACTAAACTGATCGTACAGTTCGGCAACATCTACCAGCATTGCGTTGTGCCCGCCCGTGCTACGATAAGCCTGATAACTTGCAGCCTGACTCATCAAACTAGCATGCGTAACAATGATATAGTTGAATGTCTGTCCGATTTGATTAAAGTTTCTGAATCGTGCAAAGTTTGAAGGATCAGTTGACACGGGATTCAATGTGTTGACATAGCTCACTGCCATGTCGCCAAAAAGAAGGATATTCTTTGGCTGCCCGGCAGCATCATTGGGCACAAGCCCCTGCCATGTTCCACTGCTGTTGACTAAGGGAATGCGCAAATTTCCATTCAGATCATAAATGAATGCATTTGTTCCGGCTGAAACATAGTTGGTAATATTTGTGAGCGATTTGGCTCCTAGCGCATTGAAAGGTAGTTGCATCCGAAAAAGCGAATCACTTTCTCCGTTGAAACTAAATGTATGTGGATAGTTGATAGCTATATACGAAACAGCATTGCGGTCGGTGTTCACACTATTGGGATCATTAGCAGTGAAAACAAAATTGTTGGTGTTGCTGAGGTTGGCGGTGGGAATGGTCTTGGCAAGCATAATTACCTGATAGCCTTCAAATGTAGTGTCAGCAAGGGGTGTACCGTTGAGCGTAACGGTAACACGGTGATCGTTATAAGTGTAATGATTTGATGCGCTGACAAACACACTTTCAAGTGTGGCATCGGGTCCGGCTGTAAAACGATTTTGCGTGTTGAATGCCCTGTTGGCAGACGCTCCCGGCCTGAAAGCATAATCAAACCAACCTTCACCTGCGGTGTATTCAGGATCGCCAAAACCGTTGTTATCGGTGCTTCCGGGATAGTATTGTCCGTAATAGTCCTGGATGGCGTTGCGCATAAAATATTGCGCCTGTGGATAGGCACTGAAATTATTATCGTTGGCTTCCTGCAGTCTGCGTGTGTTGAAAGGTGGGTTGGTGATATTGACCCAGGTAAGAAAATAAGCTGCCGTATCGGATATTACACTGTAACGTGGATTGACTTGTGAAGCGGGATCATCGAACATCTCGGTATCAAGTGCACCATCATTGGGTGTGCCGTAAAATTCAATGTAATCAGTGCCATCAAGCACGTTGTTTCCGTTTTCGTCATACACATAAATGTATTGCTCCACACCGCTTTTGAAAATCTGGAACCGCCCGTGGTTGAATGATGGATCGTTGGCTACAGTAACCAAACCACTGATGAGTGCCGACTTGTTGATTCGGTAAACGCCTTCCCGCGCTACCGGTATTTTATAATATTGTTGTAAAGAGTGTGACTGAAAACCGGAAAAAGGAATCCAAGCATTGGTGGCAGGCTGCGCATGCACCAGCAAAGAACAAGAAACAATCGTTATCAGTAAATAAAATTTCCTCATCAGTTTTGTTTAACAACTTCCCATCGCAATGAAAATACATTGGAGTAAAGTGTTTCGTTTGTTTGTCCCAGATTGGTAAGTGCGTAGTCAATAGATATGTTCTTAATCTTAAGACCAAGTCCCATGTTTGGTTGAGCTGTCTTACTCAAGCTGCCGTCAAAGTCTTTCACATCCTGTATGTTGCCAACGCCAGCACGCAGGAAAATAAAATCACGGTATCCTGCCTCCACACCAAAGTGCGGATCTATATTCACTGCATCAGATTTGATAAGTACATTTCGTTTGCCATCGAATGTTACATCGAGGTCGGCAGCGGGAAGGAATGTGAATTTATCGCCTGCTTTAAATTTATAAGCGGTGCTCAGAATAAGTTTGGGCAGTGTAACCTCCACCGAATTCTGAGGTATTTCATTGCCTGTCACTGCGAACACATCTTCGAGTGATTCAGTATTAAAATTCCACGCGTTGAATGTGGAAGTGATGTCTCTGCCCATGGCTCCAAAAAGCCAATTGCCCTTGTCGTACTGAGCACCCGCATCGAGGCCAAAGCCCCACGCGGTGGCAAACTTACCTACTTTACGGTGCACCACTTTAGCGCTTCCGCCCAGGCGTAAGCCTTCAATTCCGGTGGTGCGTGCGTAGGAAAAAAGAAATGCATAATCGGCAGCCGAGAATGATTTTACTTTATCATAGTTGATGTTGCCATCAGCATCAATGAGTTCTGAGGTGTCGGCAATGTCATCAACCGCAAATCGTATAAAACTAAAAGCAAGTGCTTTGCTAGAGTCGCGTGGTATTCCGATGGAGGCATAATCGTATTTAGCAATACCCGCAAAATATTCAGAGTGCATGAGGTTAATTTGCATATCGCCACGCATACGCGTAAGGCCTGCCGGATTCCAGTATCCGGCTGTGGCATCATTAACTGCTGCTACCATGGTGTTGCTCATTCCCAAAGCGCGCGCGCCCACACCTATTGAAAGAAACTCGTTACTGTATTTGGGAGCCTGTGCGGAGGCTAGTAGAGGGAAAAATGCGGCAAGTATTATGGCAATTCGCTTGGTCATAGTTATGGGATGGTATTAAAGGGTTTTTTAAACACATTTAATACAACGAATAATGGTTTAGTTAAGTGTACCTTCAAATTTACGAAGAAAAGTTCAAAAGTTGTTCGCAATCAGCCGGTTAAGCTCAGAGGGGTACTTTGTCCATTTTCGACCTCGTTTTATACTTAAATTTCATCAAAAAGTTCGATAAAATAATTGCAGCGCTATTTAATGATGTCAGCGGGATTTCGTTATTTCGCCAAACACAACTTGTTAACTACACATTTTGATTAAACACATTCCCAATACCATCACATTGCTCAACCTACTCTCGGGCTGTGTGGCGCTGGTGCTCATTGGTCAAGGTCATCTTGACTATGGAGCGATGCTGATTTTTGCGGCCGCTATATTCGATTTTTTTGATGGGTTTGCCGCCCGGCTGTTGCGTGTTTCTTCCTCCATAGGCAAGGAGCTAGACTCGTTGGCAGATATGGTTTCATTCGGGCTGGTGCCAGGCATGATCATGTTTGAATTATTGCGCGCGAAGGGCAATGAGGCCATTGGTTCATTTTTGCCTTACCTCGCATTTGCCATCACGCTGTTTGCAGCACTACGCCTGGCTAAATTTAATGTAGACGCGCGTCAGGCCGAGCACTTTATTGGATTGCCCACGCCAGCCACCGCACTATTTATTGCAGCGCTGCCACTTATCGATGCATTCGACACGCCACGCATAGCGGCTTTCACTGCGCACCCTGGATTCCTGTGGGCGATCGTCATCGTGTTTCCTCTGTTGATGGTTTCCGAAATTCCGCTATTTGCATTGAAGTTTAAATCATTTGCCTGGAATGAAAATAAAATCAAATACACCCTGATTGTATTGTCCATCATGCTGCTTGCTGTTTTTGGAATAGCCGGTTTACCCATGATCATAATTTTATATTTAGCTTTGTCATTGATAGCACGCAAAGAATACAAGTAAACACGCACCCATGAAATACAAAGCGCAAATCACGGTTATGCCTCTCGAAGCAATCCTTGACCCACAAGGGAAAACGGTAACTAAAAGCATGAAAAATTTAGGTCTGAATGAAATTCAGAATGTGCGCATAGGCAAGCACATTACGCTAGAAGTAGATTGTGACTCGAAAGAAAAAGCAAGTGCAATGATTGAGGAAGCCTGCCGCAAACTGCTTTCTAACCCAATAATGGAAAGTTATACATTTGAGTTAGCGCAATTGAACTAAAAATTTATTTTTTTCTAAGCTCAAAATTCTGACCCAGGTAAAGTCTTCTCACCTGTTCGTCTTCAGCCAATTCTTCGGCAGTACCTGCCTTTAATATCCTCCCTTCAAAAAGCAAATACGCCCTGTCTGTGATCGACAGGGTTTCATGTACGTTATGATCGGTAATAAGTATGCCGATGTTTTTCTTCTTTAGACTTGCCACAATACTCTGAATGTCTTCCACAGCGATAGGATCTACACCGGCAAAAGGTTCATCCAATAAAATAAAGCTTGGGTTGGTGGCCAACGCGCGGGCTATCTCAGTGCGCCTGCGCTCGCCTCCTGACAGTTGATCTCCCTGGCCTTTTCGCACACGCTCGAGTCCAAACTCCGTAATGAGCGATTCCAACTTATCTTTTCTTTCTGCCACACTCAGTTTCGTCATTTCTAACACCGCCATTATGTTATCCTCTACGGTAAGTTTGCGAAACACCGATGCTTCCTGTGCCAGATAACCAATGCCTTTTTGCGCCCTCTTATACATGGGCAAAGAGGTGATTATTTTATCATCAAGAAAAATGTCGCCTTCGTTGGGTTTGATCAAACCCACTACCATATAAAACGTGGTGGTTTTGCCTGCTCCATTAGGCCCAAGCAATCCCACTATCTCTCCTTGCTTAACCTCTATGGATACATGATCGGCCACGGTTCGCTTGCCATAGCGCTTCACCAGGTTCTCAGTCCGCAGCACTTTCGATCGTTCTGTTTGTGTTCCGTTTTCGTTCACTTCGATTCATTTTTTAATGCATCCCAATATTCCACCGCGCGCCTCAGGTGAGGAATTACAATAGTGCCACCTACAATATTCGCCACCGCGAATACTTCAAACAACTGCTCACTTGTTACGCCTTGCTCATGACATTTCTCCACATGATACTTTACGCAATCATCGCATCGCAAAACCATACTAGCCACGAGCCCAAGCATCTCTTTGGTCTTCACATCCAACGCGCCATCCAAATAAGTATTGGTATCGAGATTGAACAATCGTTTCAATACTTTATTATCCGCTTCCATGATGCGGCCATTCATACGCTCGCGATAGCTATTAAATTCTTCTACCATATTCTCTTTGCTCATAGTGCAGCTGATTTTTTTAGTTGCTTTCTTATCACATAGGCTGAGATAAAAATACTCACTTCATACAAGAGGACCAGCGGAAAGGTAACCAACAACTGGCTGGTGATATCCGGGGGCGTGATGATAGCACCCAGTATGAGTGCCACTACCAATGAGTGCCTGCGATAAGTACGCATAAACTGCGGGGTGAGCAATCCAATACTTGTAAGAAAATATACAATGATTGGTAGTTCGAAAACAATGCCGGCCGCCAAAGTGATGGTGGTGACAGTCGAAATGTAAGAACCCAGATTAATTTGGTTTTTAACCATTTCGCTCACCTGGTAGGAACCCAAAAAATTGACCGACATGGGTGCGATAACATAATAGCCAAAGCAAATTCCAATGGCAAACAACAATGAGGTAACAATGACAAACCCGCGACTGTGGCTCTTTTCTTTTTGATGAAGACCGGGTTTTATGAACCTCCATATCTCCCATAGCACGTATGGAAAAGCAATGACCACGCCTGCGATGGCCGATGTGGTGATGTGGGTGGTGAACTGGCCGGACATATCGAGATTGAACAACGTAAAAGGTATATCATTGATGCAAAGCACCCCTGCGAGCGACAATCTATCGTCAATCAAGCACAGCATGCGGTATGTCCAGAAATCAGTGTGCATAGGCCCCAATATGACTTGATCGAAAACAAAATCTTTGTTGAGGAAAGCTACAATAGCCACGAGCGTAATGGCTCCCAGAGATCGCACCAGATGCCAGCGCAAGGCCTCCAGGTGGTCGAGAAAAGACATTTGATTTTCTTCTTCTTCAAGCATGTGGCAGCAAAGCTATAGAAAGTGTAATGATGAATGGCATTAAATAACGCCCTCCCTTATAAGATCGTGAAGATGAATGAAGCCGAGATAGCGTGCGCCATTGGTGACAACCAGTTGTGTGATGTTGTTTGCTTTCATTAATTCGAGCGCATTCACGGCCAACTCGTCTGCGCCAATATACTTTGGCGAGCGGGTCATGATGTCGGCCGCGGTGAGACCTGTGAGGTCGGTACGTTGCTGCAACATTCTTCGTAAGTCGCCATCTGTTATGATACCCCTAAGCTGGTTCTCCTCCACTACCGCAGTAGCTCCCAGTCGCTTGGAAGATATTTCAAGAATTACCGTGCTGATGGAATCTGCAGGCGATACCACAGGCGCTTCATTTTGCTTATACACATCATCCACCCGCAAATAAAGCCGTTTGCCCAACGCGCCTCCAGGATGAAAGCGCGCAAAATCCTCGCTTGTAAACCCACGACATTCCAGCAAACACACTGCAAGCGCATCGCCCAATGCCATCTGGGCAATCGAACTACTTGTGGGCGCAAGGTTATTGGGGCAAGCCTCTTTTTGCACGGTGGTGTTGAGCACCAAATCGCACTCGCGCGCCAAATACGAATCGAGGTTGCCTACCATAGCTACCAGCTTATTGCCGGCTTGTTTGAGCAAGGGAACGAGCACTTTGATTTCGGGAGTATTGCCGCTTTTCGATATGCAGATGACAATATCATTCTGCTGAATAATGCCCAAATCGCCATGAATGGCATCGGCAGCATGCATAAAAATAGCTGGTGTACCGGTAGAGTTGAGTGTAGCTACAATTTTACCAGCCACCAAAGCGCTCTTTCCAATGCCGGTGACCACCACACGGCCTTTGCCCGAAAAAATAATTTGCACCGTTTCGAAGAACCCATCACCTAATAATGCACCGAGCCCTGATATAGACTGGGCTTCAATTTCAAGCGTTTGCAATGCAATCTCTTTTAGTTCATTTTTACTCTTCAAAATGTGGTTGGGGTTTGGTTGGTATTACAGGAAATTTGCTATATTTAGAAAGCAAAATTATCTATTTTAATCCTAAATTTTATTTTATCATGCACGTAGTTGAGAATTCGCTTACCGAAGCGCTGCAACGCTATTTTGGTTTCGAATCATTCAAAGGAGATCAAGAGTCCATCATTAAAAACGTTCTTGAAGGTAAAGATACTTTTGTAATCATGCCCACGGGTGGCGGAAAATCAATGTGTTACCAGTTGCCTGCACTCCTAAAAGAAGGTACTGCCATTGTGGTATCACCCCTCATCGCCCTCATGAAAAACCAAGTGGACGCTTTGCGGGCTTTTGGTAATGATGATGGCATAGCACACGTACTCAACTCATCGCTCAATAAAGCGGAAGTGACCAAAGTAAAAAGCGATATCAGCGCTGGCAAAACCAAATTGCTGTATGTGGCTCCTGAGTCACTGAACAAAGAAGACAACGTTAATTTTTTTAAAGAGATTAATATTTCATTTTTCGCTATTGACGAGGCACATTGTATATCGGAATGGGGTCATGATTTCAGACCTGAGTACCGAAGGCTGCGCACCATATTCGAACAAATAGGCAAAGTGCCTGTGATAGCGCTTACTGCCACAGCCACACCCAAGGTACAGCAGGACATCCAAAAAAATCTGGTCATGCAGGATGCCACTGTTTTTAAATCTTCATTCAACAGACCCAACTTGTATTACGAAGTACGCTCCAAGAATGACGTACTGAAAGAAATTATTAAATATATAAAAGGGCACAGCGGCAAAACCGGAATTGTGTATTGTCTGAGCCGCAAGAAAGTAGAAGAAGTCGCGCAGGTGCTCAATGTAAATGGCATTCGCGCATTGCCCTATCACGCTGGCCTCGATGCGCCAGTGCGCGCATCGCATCAAGATAAATTTTTGATGGAAGAGTGCGAGGTAATAGTAGCCACCATAGCATTTGGCATGGGCATCGACAAGCCTGACGTGCGATTTGTCATTCATCACGATATACCAAAAAGTTTAGAGGGCTATTATCAGGAAACCGGGCGGGCCGGGCGCGATGGCCGCGAAGGCCGGTGTGTGGTATTCTACAGCTACAAAGACATTCAGAAACTGCATAAGTTTATGAAAGACAAAGGTGTAGCGGAACAGGAAATAGGCAAACAACTTTTGCTAGAAACAGTTGCCTACGCTGAATCATCGGTGTGCAGACGCAAAATGCTCCTATATTATTTTGGTGAAAATTATTTAGAAGAAAATTGTGGTAGCTGCGACAACTGCACCCATCCGAAAACAAAAGTGGAAGCCACCACTGAAATGAAGCTTTTGTTGGAAACCATTTCGCTGATAAAAGAAAAATTTAATGCCGAACATGTTACTCAAGTGCTTACCGGCACAGTAGAACAAATGGTAAAAGCATACGAACACGATAAACTTGAAGTGTTTGGAGAAGGCGCTGACCGTGATCCCACGTTCTGGAATGCCGTGATAAGGCAGGCGTTGCTCAAAGAGTTTTTAACCAAGGACATTGAGAACTATGGCTTGCTTAAACTTACGAAAGCTGGACGTGATTATATGGCCAACCCGCAAGATGTAACTATCACGTTGAATCATGAATTTAGTACCACCGACTTTGAAGATGATGAAGAAGCAGGCGAAGGCCAGGGCGGCACTGGTGCTGACCCCGTGTTGTTCAGCATGTTGAAAGACCTAAACAAAAAAATTGCCAAGCAAAAAAACCTTCCTCCATTCGTGATTTTTCAAGAGCCTTCGCTCGAAGAAATGGCCATTCAATATCCGCTCACCATGGATGAGCTTAAAACTATTGTGGGCGTAGGCCCGGGCAAGGCAATAAAATTTGGCAAGCCCTTTCTCGATCTGATTAAACAATATGTGGATGAAAACGAAATAGACCGACCAATGGACCTGGTAGTAAAATCGGTAATTAATAAATCGGGGAAGAAAGTATTTATCATTCAAAATGTAGACAAGAAAATTATGCTCGAAGACATTGCTGACGCAAAAGGCATTCCTCTCGATCAGGTGATTACCGAAATAGAGAGTATTGTATCGTCAGGCACCAAACTCGACATCAAATATTACATAGACGAAGTGATAGATGGCGACAAGCAGGATGAAGTGTTTGAATATTTCCGCACAGCCGAGAGCGATTCAGTTCAGAAAGCATTGGCAACACTTGGTGAAGATGATTATTCAGACGAAGAGATAAGGTTGATGCGCGTAAAATTTCTTTCCGAATTGGGAAACTAAAAGCAAAGAATCGCCACATGATCTATCCTGCCCCATTACGAGGCAGGATTTTTTATTACTAGTTGCCTAACTTCTTGACGGCAATCCAAGCCATAAGCCCTGCGCCCGTTTCAAGGGCTTTCTCGTCTATGTTGAATGTGGGTGTGTGCACAGATGAAGTGATGCCAAGTTTTTCGTTGCGAATACCGAGCCGGTAAAAACAACCGGGCAACTCATGTGTGTAGTATGCAAAATCTTCTGCTGCCATCCAAATGTCAAGGTCTTCCACGTTTTCTTCACCCAGATATTCCACTGCCAGCGCGCGGGCCTGTGTGGTAAGTTCGGGATTGTTAAACAACACCGGATATCCACGGACTATATTTACTTCGCAATCGCCACCCATTCCCTGCGCGAGCGAGCGCGCAAAGTGTCCGATTTTTTCGTGGGCGGCCGTGCGCCACTTTTCATCAAATGTGCGGAAGGTGCCTTCGAGCTTTACTTCATCAGGTATCACATTGGTAGCACCATTGGCGATTACCCTACCAAACGAAAGCACGCTGGGCGTGGCAGGGTTGGCATTGCGGCTCACCACTTGCTGCAGACCCGTAATAATATGTGCAGCAATTAGCACCGGATCTACACCCAGGTGAGGCATAGCGCCATGGCCTCCTTTGCCCTTTACGGTGAGGTATAACTCATCGGTGGAAGCCATGTAGAGGCCCTTGCGAAAGCCCACTTTGCCGGCATCGATTAGCGGCATTACATGTTGACCGATGATGGCTGCTGGCGTGGGGTTTTTGAGTGCACCATCTTTTATCATCAATGATGCGCCCCCGGGTAATTTTTCTTCGCCCGGCTGAAAAATCAATTTTACAGTGCCACTAAATTCTTCTTTCAATTCAGCCAAAATTGCGGCCGCTCCCAGCAACGAAGCCGAATGCACATCGTGCCCACACGCATGCATCACACCGGCATTTTTAGATTTATATTCTACTTCGTTCAACTCTTGAATAGGCAAAGCATCCATGTCCGCGCGCAAGGCCACCACGCTGTGGTCGCCCGATTCTTTAGTACCTGTTATCAACGCCACTATTCCCGTTCCTGCTACTCCTTTGTTGTAAGGAATACCTGCTTTTTCAAGCTGGGTTGCTATATAAGCTGCAGTGTTGTATTCTTGAAAAGACAACTCGGGGTTGGCGTGCAAATGCCTGCGCACATCCACCACTTTGTTGTGATTCTTAATGGCGAGTTCCGTTATTTTTTCCTTTAATCCCATTGTACAATTATTATTTTCCGAATATCATTTTGAAACCAACGAGAATGATGAACACACCAAATATTCTTTTTACTGCGGAGGGTGATAGGCCGATGGCAAACTTGCTTCCAAAATAGCCGCCTATCACAAATGCCAGCGCCAACAACATCGACACTTTTAAATCTACATAACCACTCTTATGATAATTGTACACTGCCAGAAGGCCGATGGGCGGCAGCATCATAGCCAGCGAGGTGCCTTGCGCTGCATGCTGTGAAAAACCCATGAGTAATACGAGCGCAGGGACAATGATTAACCCACCGCCAATGCCTATGAATCCGCTGAACACACCAGCCACCAAGCCAATGCATAGCAGCAACATCAAAGTAGTTGCATCCATATCTTTGTGATTAAGTTCTTTCATGAATTGTCCCGGTTAGAAATCGAGACTTAGCGAAAGATAGAAAATTGGTTTTTGAACATCGCCATCTTCAACACCCCATGCCCAATCGCCACGAATAAAATATCCCAACAACCTGCTGCGTGCGCCAAAGCCATAGCCCGCCACGATGGGTTCCACCTGTCGGGTGATGGTAATTACAAAAGGATTCTGAACAATGGTTTGTGTGTTGAGCGAGTTGTCTTCGGAGTATGGAGATGGCCCTGTCCATGCCGTGCCGATGTCGCCAAATCCAATGAGCTGGAAATTGTTGATGAAGTCAGAGCGGATGGGGCGATTGATAATGTACTGGAACACCGGTATGCGCAGCTCCGAATTGATGAGCGCGAAGCTGTTACCGTTTCTGATGTTTTGCACAAAGCCACGCATGTTGGTAGCTACCGCCTGAAACACATAATTCTGTGACAAGTCCACGTTGATATCGTTGTTAAAATTGCGCGTGGGTATCAATGCATTGTCCGTAGAACCCATGTAATAAACGAGCTTGCGATCTCCCAGCGATGTGCTGGCGGCAAGGCGGTTGGCCCAGACAATTTGGCGGTGAATCTTTTTATAATATCTGAAGTCGGCACCTAGAACATATAAATTAGACTCAGGCACATCCACTTCTTTAAACATTTCAGCAAAAATTTTGTAACGAAATCCGTTGTACAAATTCAACCCCACGTTCAAAGTATTGTCGTACACGTACTCCAACTTGGCTGACGCCCAGTGGTTGCTGATGTTGGGTTCTACAAGATTGAATATATCGGTGGCAAGAAATACGCGCCTGTCGTTGCGATAACTAACGGTGGCTTTGAGTGCCGAAATATTGTTGAAGGGATATTTGTTAATGTATTTGAGTTCGTGCGTATGCACGCGGAAAAACGAAAATGAACTTGAAGTGGTTCGCGACTGCCGGTAAAAGACAACGCTCTTGTCAACGCGGTGTTTTAGGTTGGTGAAGCTCAATAGGTATTCATTGCTGGTGAGATCTCCGGAAATTTTTACTCCGCCAGACATTTTATAGTCCCCCATCAAATCGGCCACGCCTACTTTGAACAATCCGTTAAGACCCGGATCAAAATAAAATGCACCACCGGTAAATGTTTGATAAGTGGAATTGATGAGGCTGTTGTCCAGCTGGCTCAACAGATAATCAACTTCAAATGCTATGTCGTAATTGCGTTGAATAGGCAACACTTCAGGAATGATAGCCTCTTCATTGCTTAAACTATCTTCAGCTGCTGCTTTGGGTCCCGGCTTCAACTCACCTTTCGATTCATTTCTTCTGGTTTTCTGACGAGATATTTCATTCTGAAACACATAATTTTTTATATCCACCTGTGTGCTGTCTGTCGACTTCCCCCCTACCCGCACCAGTTTCACTACGGGTGTTCCACTTTTCGGCTTGGTTGCTATGGAATCATTTCCCTTCGGACTTATTACAATGCTGGCCATCATCTGCTTACGATAAGGCGTAATTACCTTGTTGATGGCTTCATCTCTATTTACTTCCGCCATTGGGGACACATACATTTTATACCTGCCATCTTTATACATTATCAGCCCTTGCTTAGTCTGCATGGTATTCACATCATGCGACAATACATTTCGCGCGAAATTCGACTGCGGCATAGTGTGAATCACATAGCGGTAATGTTCGGTGGTATCAATATAACTTATCACACTATCTAGCGATCCCACATAGCGATTGAATATTCCGTTGTCATCACTCAGGTAAGCAAATCGAGCGCTGTCTGTGGCGATGGGCCTAATCTCATTGACCATAGGTGTATTGGTAACGCGTTTCAACACATTCGACTTGTTGGTGTTGTCGTAAATAAACAGGTCCATGTTGTTCATGGGTGGCAGATACACCATGTTATTGAGCCCAAGTGTATCATTTACGCGGTTGGAGCTAAACACAATGCCACGCGAGTCTGAATAATAAGAAGGATACAGATCGTCATACATGTCATTGGTGATCTGCGTGTAATTACGAGTGCGCACATTGAATACATAAATATCAGACTGCCCACGTTGAACGCCCGACATCACAATATTTTCGCCATCATGTGAATAGCTGAATGACAACACTTTCTCCATGTGAAACAACTGGGTGTTCTCTATTTTTTTCTTCTTCAGGTCATAGTATGACAGCAATATTTTCCCCTTCTTTTCCTGAATGATTGACAGCACCCTGCCGTTGGGATGCCATTGCAGCAATGGAACCGACTCATCAACCTTCTCGGAAAGCGAGCGATAGCCTTGCTTGTAAATGCGTTTACGCTTTCCACTTTTGAAATCGTACACATACACTTTGAACTTGCCCAAGTGATTGGCCACATAAGCTGCTTTATCACCCCGCGGGCTTATGCGAAGTTCAGAAAAAATCATTTCGGGCTTGGAGCGTTTTACCAACGCATCTCCCACCGGTTGCTCTCGTCCTTTATCCGCTTCAAAGTATTGTCGCTGATAATATTCCAGCCAATTTTTCGACATGTTTTTCAATGATACTCCGAGTACAAACAAAAATCCACTGTCGATATTTCTATTTACCCTTGACATATAAAGCAAGTTGGAGACTGAAGAGGCGCCATAGGTGGCTGCCACGTAGCGCCACAGCGAATGGCCTGCCAGCGCGCCATCCGCACCGGTAAGCCGGTTGAATTTTTTAAACCTGCCACTCAAAATGGCATCGCGCAATTTGTTGTCCATCTCCACAGTCCACTCCACACTCGCATACGAAATAAGCCCCTGCACATACCACCCCGGTAAGGTGAGCAAGACCGCATTTTGCAGTCGCTCCTTTATATCGCCACCAAACATGAGCTGGTCGATAATAACCTGCGCAATACCTTCGCGCATTTGCCGGATTAAATTCTCGTGATTGCCATCGAAGTACAACAACACTTTGTTGCCTACAATGCGCGTGTAACCGCCAGTATTATAAGAAGACTCTTCCTGCAGACCGATGTTGCTTTGCTTGAGGTCAGATAGTTTGTTGTATAAAATAAACTGAATTCGGCCATCGAGTCGGTAGTCAAACATGCGCTCTATCTCTTCAATGTGAGACTCTGCGGTGCGGCCAACAAAAAGGGCATTCTCCATGCCACCCACATAGAAATAAGTGTCAAATTTCTCAAAGCGGTAGTATGTCCACAAAAACTCGGTGTATTGGACCCTATTCTTGCCAAATTCGGTCTGATATCCTTGATAAAACTGCGCTTGCGAAGGTGCAGTGCCCAGGCAGAACAGTATCAGCATGAAAAATAATGAGCGGGTAAATGTTTTGATAAAAATAGTAGTCATAAACGCAGCCAGAGTTGTAACTTTGCAACTATGCGAATTTAACGAATTATTCGCACAACTATTACTTAAAACAGGCACTTGAAAGGGCTGCACAGAGACTTGCAACCGCTTTTCGCCCTTTCGTAGTCTGATAAAAGATACCTCCATGATACACGTAAAATCATTCACATTCAATCCATTTTCAGAGAACACGTATGTGTTGTACAATCCGCAACGCCAGTGTGTTATCATAGATCCGGGTTGTTATGAACCAAGCGAAAAGTTAGAAATAACCACCTTTATTAAGGACAACAAACTGAACCCTGTTCGGCTGCTCAATACCCACTGCCACATCGATCATGTGTTGGGTAATAAATATGTGGCCGAAACTTTTAACCTCCAGCTAAGCATACACAAAAGCGAAAAAATGTTGCTTGATGCAGCGGTGGATTATGGCGCCAATTGGGGCATATTTATGGAAGCCAGCCCCTCGCCTGCCACATATATTGACGAAAAAAGTGTGGTGGACTTCGGGAAATCGCAGTTGAAAATTCTCCACACACCCGGCCATTCGCCAGGCAGCATTTGTTTTTACAGCGAAGTTGACAAATTTGTGATATCAGGCGATGTCTTATTCCGCACCAGCATTGGCCGCACCGACCTGCCCGGAGGCAACCACGACCAGTTATTACGCAGCATCAGCGATATAATGTTTGCACTGCCCGATGACACTGTGGTATACAGCGGCCACGGCCCCTCTACTACTATTGGGTATGAGAAAGAACATAATCCATTTATGCAATCAGTTCGGTAGGCTGATCAGTTTGAATCCAGTTCCATAAATCGTTTTGAGTTTGAGCGCAGGCGCGTGACGGATATACTTGCGCAAGCGTGCGAGGTATACATCAAGGCTACGGCCATTGAAGTAACTGTCATCACGCCACACTTTCAGCAATAGGTCTTCGCGGGTTACCACTGTATTTAGGTTGTCGCACAACACCTGAAACACCTCTGTTTCTCGGGCGGTAAGTTGAAACTCCTTTGGGCCAACGCTCAGCATTTGCGCACGGACATCAAATGTAACACCATCCATTTTGAAAGTTTGTGCCGATTGTTCTTCGGTAGCAGGCTGCACACGTTTAAGCAGGGCGCGCATGCGCATGATGAGTTCATCGATAGAAAATGGCTTGGCAATGTAATCGTCAGCACCTGCTTCGTAGGCTTTTTTCTTGTCGCGGATGTCATCGCGGGCGGTGGCAAAAATAATGGGAATCCCGGGCACTGCAGCACGCAGGCTGCGGGCCACCGCAAATCCATCTTGAGAGGGAAGCATAATATCCAAAATGCACAGGTCAAAAGATTGTTCATCAAATACCTTCACTGCCAGTGTGCCATCCGCCACCACAGTCACAGCGCACGGTTCCTTCATCTCCAGCACCTCTTTCATGGTCATGCCCAGATTAGGGTCGTCTTCTACCAACAATATTTTAATCGGTTCCATCAGCCTTGTATGATAATAGGCAACTCAATAATAAATGTAGCGCCCTGCCCTTGAATGCTTTCTACACGCACTGAGCCACCATGTTGAATGATAATGTTTTTTACAAAGCTCAACCCTATGCCAAGCCCGCCAGCTGTTTGCACAGCTCCGGTATCGGCTCGGTAAAACTTCTCAAAGATCTTTTGCAGTTTATCTTGCGCAATGCCGATACCCTTGTCGCTCACTTTGATATTGCATCGGCCATTGTGCACAGCCAGCTGCATAATAATTTCGGGCGACTGCTTACTAAATTTTATCGCGTTGTCAACTATGTTTTTTATCGCACTGTACAACATTACTTCGTCACCTTTTACATTTACCTGCTCATCACACAATTGCAATTTTACAGAACCTTGTGCAGTAGCCACTTGCACCTGAGCCACGTGGGCCATGTCAGAAAGCATGGCATTGAGGTCTACAATGCCAGTGTGCGGCAAGTCTGCGGGGCGCTCGGTGCGCAATAGCTCCAGCACACGTTCTATATGGCGATGCATGCGCTCATTTTCATTACGTATTACATCTACCAACATGCCGCCTGATAAGAGGCCGGGCGCATTGGCCTGGAGTGCTTCTGACGCCAGTTTGATGGTAGAGACAGGTGTGCGGAACTCGTGTGTAAGATTGTTGATGAAGTCGGTTTTGAGTTCGTCCAATTTTTTCTGTTTTACAATGCGGCTGAGCGCAAGATAAAACGCAAATAAGATTAACAACGACAGCAGCACGCTGATGCCGATGAGCCAGCCCATGCGGCCTAAAATAATGTGGCGCACATCTGGCAGCGACAGGCCTACCATATAATAAGAAGGAATAAGGCCTTGGGGGTAAAGGCGCGTGCGGTAAGGCACAGTAGAAGGTGTGAGTGCACCATCGCTCATCTGCACTTCACCAGACTTTTCATCGTAACTGATGAAATCAAATTTCCCATCTATCCCCCTCTCCTTCAACCCTTCGCTCAGATTTTTTTTGATTGCCATCAACTCTGCCACAGAAGGCACATGACCCATGGTGTCGGTCATCTCCACCAATATTTCTTCAATAAACTGATAGCGATTGTCGGAGCGCAACATCATCTGCATCCGTTCATTGTCTTTGCCTAGCCATTGCAAAGTGGTGTCTTCAATCCACGAATCGCCTGACTGTCCCTCTTCCTTCCAAGCGTGTGATTTCACTTCAACGTTCTTTTCCAAATCATCCGTCACATTGTCTCTTATGATAACAACTTTTTTCTTTGCACCCTGCATCGAATCCTTGCTGTCAACGTGCACATGCTCGTTGCGCATGATAACTTGCCTGACATTATGCATGGCGGTATCTACACGCTGCATCAAGGTATCTTTACTAAGGAGCGACCGGCTCACAGTCAACAGTTGTCCGGCACTCTCTCTTTTTGCATGAAGCAACACAACTTGGTCGAGTACATCTATGGCGGTGGCATCTAACCTTTCTTTTTCGGCACGAAAGCTCTCGCGCAGCCAATAAGCTTGCGCACCAATCAGCAGCAACACGGATATGGCCATCAATACCACCAAAAGAGAAAGTGAGGTTTTGCGCATCTTTACAAAAGTAAACCATTCATCGCTTGTCTCGGGCGTGTTAACATTCTTTAACATTTCTTAACGGTGCATTAACAACTTTGCAGCACATGTGTACTTACATTTGTTGCGTAATAAAAAGTTGAACAAATTTTAAACAAGGAGGCTATTATGAAAAAAGCAACAATCTCAATCTTAATGACACTCTTTTTTATGTGTGGAGCAGCAATCGCATTACAGGCGCAAGACAATGCTAAACAACCCGATAAAAAAGGAATGATGAAAAAAGTAATCATCGTAAATGGTGATACTACAGTAAACGAAGAAACACAACTCAACAAAGCGCAAATGGAGAAATTTGAACGCGAATTGGGAGAAGAAGCCGGTGCTGAAGAAGGTGTTCAGAAAATGGTCATCATTACCGAAGACGAAGATGGCCAAACCCAGAAAAAAGTGATGATGTTTAAAGGAGATGTTGAGCACCCTATGATGAATGAATCAGGTGAAAATGTTTGGGTAGATGAGAACGGCAAAAAACACAAAATGAAAACCATCACCAAAGAAATTGAATCTGACAACATGGGTGGTACCAAGACAGTGATCATCACTGAAGATGAAAATGGCAACAAGCAAAAGAAAGTAATCATGTCGGACGGTGATGGTCCACACCACGAAATGTCAATTAACAATGACATGGAGTGGACCGACAAAGACGGCAAGAAACACAAGATGAAAGTGGTGACCGAGGACATTGAAGTGGAAGAAAAAGGTGATGGAAGCAAAACGGTAATCAGAAAAATTCGTGTGATGATCAGCGATGCAAATTCGAAAGAATTGCCAACAAGTTTGCAAGAAAATGGAAGCAAAGAATTAAACGACATCAATCTGAATGTGTATCCAAATCCTGCCGGTGATGAGGTTACGGTATCTTTCGAAACAAAAAAGAAAGGCACCACACGCATCTTACTCACCGATATGCAAGGCAAGGAACTTTATAGCGAAGGCATTGCAGACTTTAAAGGAAAGTATGAAGAAAAAATTCCACTAAAAGACAATCCGAGCGGAGTGTATCTACTGCAGGTTTCACAAAATGGAAAAGCAGTGACTAAAAAAATTATAAAAAAGTAACCACATCCCTGAACACTAAGACGAACCCTGCGCACCTGCGTGGGGTTTTTCTTTTTATGCCAGGTCCAGCATCATTTTGTCTATCTCTTCGGAGTCCCAGCGCGCTTCAATATTTTCCATTGCCATTACTTTGTCCATTATTTTCTCCTGGCGCACGCCCTCCGCAAGAGCTTGCGCGTAAGGCATGTGACTGAAGGTAACCATCGAGTAAAGCGGCAGCCATTTTTCAGGATGGCGATTGGTAAATCGTGCTTCTATTTTCTTTCGAAGCAAAAAGTCAGGGTCGGCTACTTTGTCGCGCATCTCCACAAAATTGGCGATGGCCAAATCGGCAATAGCATCGGTATCGGGCTTGCGGTTGGCTTCAAACTCTTTGAATATGGCCGGCCAGTTTTCGGAGTGCTTATCGATAAGTTTATCGAGCACAGTGCAATCTTCGAAACCGCAGTTCATGCCCTGACCAAAAAACGGCACCAGCGCGTGGGCCGCATCACCTATCAAAGTCATTTTGCCTCCCGCTGACCAAGGGAAACATTTTACAGTAACCAGCGATGCCGTGGGGTTGGCAAAATAATCTTCAGTAAGCGTGGGCATCAATGGCACCGCATCAGGAAAAATGCTTTTGAAAAATTCTTTCACTTGCTCAGGCGTTTTCAGTGTTGAGAAACTGGGCTCGCCCTCGAAAGGAAAAAACAAAGTGCAGGTAAAACTGCCATCTTCATTAGGCAGCGCGATCAGCATGTACTTGCCACGCGGCCATATATGAAGCGCATTTTTTTCGATCGCCCACCCGCCACTAGGCGCGGCCGGAATAGTAAGTTCTTTGTATCCGTGCTCGATATAATATTGATTGTAATCAAACCTATCGGTGGTGAGCTGCATGTGCAGCCGCCCGGCCGAAAATGCGCCATCTGATGCAAAAATCAGGTCGCTGTGAACCGCATGTTCTTTATCCTTCTCTTCATCATAAAAGTGAGTCAATCCCTCCGCCACATTGAGCCCTGTGCAGCGCTGATTGAAAATAATATTCACATCGGGATTCGTCTCTGCAATGTCCATCATCAGGCGGTTGAGCCCTCCGCGCGACACCGAGTAAATGGCCTGTTTGTCTTTTCCATAAGGCTGAAAAACCAAATCGCCTTCCAGAGGATGAATCATGCGGCCGTGCATGGGAATGGCCACCTTACGCACTTGATCTGCAATGCCTATGCGCTCCAATGCCTTCCACCCACGGTCGCTCAGCGCCAGATTGATAGAACGCCCCACCGACATTTCTGCCTTTCGCATGTCGCCCCTGCGCTCATACATGTTCACTTTGTATCCCCGCTTGGCGAGATAAATACTCAACAGCGAACCCACAAGGCCAGCGCCTATTATCGTTACTTTTTTCATCGTCTTAATTTTTAAAACATTTTTCGAGCAACTGACCAAATCGGTACACGTCCTCAAACGAGTTGTACAATGGCACTGGCGCCATGCGTATCACATCGGGCTCGCGCCAGTCTACCACCACACCTTGCTCGGTGAGTTTATCAAAAATCTCCCGACCACGCGAGTGCATGAGCAACGAAAGCTGTGCGCCATGCGCAGCATCGCTTTTTGGCGTGAGTATGTGGATGGGGTCTTTAAATTTCTTATTTATTTCTTCGATCAAAAAGCGAAGGTATCCGGTAAGCTCCAAGCTCTTCTTTCTTAAATTTTTAATGCCTGCCGCATCAAATAATTCTAGTGCGGCTTTGTGCGCGGCCATCGACAACACAGGTGCGTTGCTCATTTGCCATCCCTGCGCTCCGGGTGTGGCCACAAATTCTTTCTCCATTCTGAAGCGCACTTTCGTATCATGGCCCCACCATCCCGCCAGGCGATGCATGCCTGCATTGTTGCCATGAATGCTATGCACAAATGCGCCACCTACGCTGCCCGGTCCGGAGTTCAAATATTTATACCCGCACCACACCGCAAAGTCTACACCCCAGTTATGCAACTGCATGGGGATATTTCCCATTGCATGCGCCAGATCAAATCCTACTGTCACACCATGGCTATGTGCATACTTGGTAATTTGTTTCATGTCGAAAGCCTGCCCCGTGTAATAGTTGACACCACTAAAAAGCACCAACGCCAGGCTGTCGCGCTCGCGCGATATGGCGTTCAAAATGGATTTCGTGTTGATCACCACATCGCTTTTTGTTGGCTTCACTTCTATCACTGCCTTCGCAGGATCGTGGCCATGAAACGCAGCTTGCGAGGCAAAAGCATATTGATCGGAAGGAAACGCTTTGGCTTCGCACAATATCTTGTAACGTGTTTTGGTCGGCTTGTAAAATGAAGCCATCAATAGATGAAGGTTCACGGTGAGGCTGTTCATGGCCACGACTTCTGAAGGTTTGGCACCTACGAGTTTACTCAACGGCACAGCAAACTGCTCATGGTAATTGTACCACGGATCGCGGGCGCGAAAGTGTCCTTCCACACCGTGCGCTTGCCAGTCTTTGAGTTCCTGCTCAAGATACTTTTGTGTATTGCGCGGTTGCAAACCCAATGAATTGCCACAGAAATAAAGTGCATCGGATTTTTGGTGCTGCGGGAATAGAAATTCTTTTCTGAATTTTCGCAGCGAATCGGCCTTATCGGCTGAGCGGGCAAATGCAAGAGTGTTTTGAAACTTCATACTGCAATATTTGATCCACCTAACGGTGTGATGTCAAAATTAAAAAATAGTATTTAGTGTGGCATGCGCACACTAAGCTATAAAAGAAATTTTTCGAGCGCGACTGCCAGCAACAGTTGTAGCACCATCACTCCGTCTACCATAGGGAGAAAAGTGAGATCGTTACGATTAAGAAATTGCGGCCGCAGCACCATCACCACCGCCAACAAGGCCGTGATGCCTTGCGCAATGGCCACGGCTTTCACCAGCCCAACCGGATAAAAGACCACATGATGTGCGGCTGCCACAAGACATGCATAAATGATTACCAACATTACCACCAGCGCGCGTGTGCCCTGCGTACCAAGTAGTATAGGTAGTGTTCCTGTGCCTATGCGCTTATCGAAACGCACATCGTGCAAGTCGACTATGATTGCAAGCAAAAGTACAAACACAAACAAACCTGCGCCATGCAAAACGCCTATAGAAAACAGGGCCTGCGGCTGATTGACAAGTGGCACGGCCACACAGGCTACTACCCACACAGCGGCAATCAAAAAGCTTTTGAATCCAGGCACCTCGCGCATTCTGAAAGTGTAACTCCTACTCAACTTGATAGGAAGCGCATAAATGGAAGACAGGATAGCGGCAGGTGCAAGCACCCATAGCTGCAAGGTACTTAAGTGAAACAGTCCATCGCCCATTAGCACCAGCGCCAACATGTTGATGGCCGCCACGAACCACGGATTTTGTTTGATCCACTTTTGCCTGCGTGTAAAATGCACATGCCCGCGTATAAGCATGGGCAATAGCCGACTGAGCTGATAAATAAAAAGGGTGGCACCAAAAGCAAATAAGTGATACGACCCGTGAAAATATTCACCGAAAAATAAACGGTGTGTAATCAGCGTCATGGCAGCGGCAGCGGTGGCCACATGCAGGTCGGCATACACAAAGTATTTGAGGAGGTTGAGAAAAAAATTGTTTTGTTTCAATCCTTGTAAGTTGAGACTGAATTAATTCTGAGTGCCTGCGTAAAAAGCAGCGTAACTCACCACAAATCCTCCCAGGCCAAAAACCAGCGCGCGCCTTATCTTGATGTTGCGCACCTTGGCTTCATAACCCATGTTGTACTCGGGGCTATCAAGAAAGGCTTTGTCACTTACATGCTGCTTGCTCATGTTGGGAGATGCAGCGCCCACAAATGTGGCAAACAAGGCAGGTGGCACTGCGCCAAAAAATTTGAGCGTAGGCCCACTGGCCACACCGACAATGGCTGATGCCACTATCACCGGAATCTTATTGTAGTAGGTGACAGCATCTTGCTGCCCGCGCACAAACATGCGCATTTGCTCTATGTTTAGGTCATCGCTCATGGTGTCTTGTGCATATATCAATCGCTCGGTGCCATCTGCATACTCAATGGCAAACACATTGTACGGTTGTGCCTTGTATTGCTTGGCAGAACTGCGTGCTGTTTTGTGATACGTGATGATATCATCGTTGATTACGATATCGGTAGCGGGTATAATCCGGCCATCTATGAACACGATTTTATCCTGTGCCAGTGTGTGAAGCACCATCATGCCACAAATCAACACACCTGTTATTATGATCCTTTTCATATGCTCGGTTTTATATACCAATGAGGTATTGTGTCAAATTTACAATAATAATTGAACAGACATGCGGGTGAAATCTCCCCAATACAAGCCCCGAAATACCTTTATAGTGTGCTTACAAAAAACTTTATAAATGATTAATTTTGCAACACTTTTTACAAACCTTTCCCCATGTCTACACACACATTCGCCACGCGACACAACGGACCCGACACGCACGACATCAACCAAATGCTCGCCACCATTGGGGCTGCCAGCCTTGATGAGCTCATGCAGCAAACAATACCCGGCAGCATCCGCCTCAAAGAAGAACTCGATCTTCCCACAGCCGTAAGCGAATACGAACTGCTCAACGAACTGCACGACATTGCATCCAAAAACAAAGTCTTCCGTTCATACATCGGCCTGGGCTATCATCACACCATCACCCCCGGTGTGATACAACGAAATATATTTGAAAATCCGGGCTGGTACACTGCCTACACGCCTTACCAGGCCGAAATTGCGCAAGGCCGCCTCGAAGCACTGCTCAACTTTCAAACCATGGTCACCGACCTTACCGGTATGGAGTTGGCCAACGGATCGCTGCTTGACGAAGCCACCGCTGCGGCCGAAGCCATGAGCATGTTCTTCCATTCGCGCAACAAAGAGCAAGTGAAAAACAACACCAGCAAGTTTTTTGTTTCGCAGGCGTGTTATCCACAAACTGTTGATGTGCTGAAAACCCGTGCAGAACCTATCGGTATAGAACTGGTGATAGGCGACCACCTTACCGCACAACCTGACGACAGTTACTTTGGCGTGCTGCTGCAATACCCCGCTGCCGATGGCGAAGTGTATGACTACTCCGATTTCGTAAACCGCGCCCGCGCTCACAACATACAGATTGCTGTAGCTGCCGACATCATGAGCCTCGCACTCCTCACCCCTCCCGGTGAGTGGGGTGCCGATGCCGTAGTGGGCAACACACAACGCTTTGGCGTACCCATGGGCTATGGCGGACCGCACGCTGCATACTTCGCCACACGCGAAAGCTACAAGCGCGACATCCCTGGACGCATCATCGGCATATCTGTTGATAGCCACGGCAACCGCGCGCTGCGCATGGCGTTGCAAACACGCGAGCAACACATCAAGCGCGACAAAGCCACCTCCAACATATGCACTTCGCAAGTACTGTTGGCAGTTATGGCCGGCATGTACACCGTGTATCACGGACCCGCAGGCATACGCGACATAGCCCGACAGATACACGACCGTACCCGGTTGCTCGCGCTTCACCTCGGCAACGCAGGCTACAAACTTTTAAACCAAACTTATTTCGATACGCTCACATTTGATTGCGGCTCCGACACCGAGATCGTTCACAGCCGCGCGCTGGCATCGGGACTCAACTTCCGCTACAACGGCTCCAATGTATCTATCACGCTAGATGAAACTACCGACCTCCGTGACCTGCGTCATATCATCAATGTTTTTGCCTCTACGCGCAATGTTGATGTAAGCACACTCTCACCCACCCATGCCGACCTCGATGAGCAGTATGCCTTTGACGAAGCACTGGTGCGCGAGTCGCAGTACCTAACCCACCAGGTGTTCAACACACACCACTCCGAAACCGAGATGCTTCGGTACATCAAGAAACTTGAGAACCGCGACCTGGCTCTCAACCACTCTATGATACCCCTCGGCTCGTGCACCATGAAACTCAATGCCACGGCCGAAATGATTCCCCTCAGCTACAAAGGCTTTAGCGCCATGCATCCCTTTGCCCCTGCCGACCAGGCGGTGGGTTATGCGCAGATCATAGCCGAACTCGAAAAATATCTTTGCACCATCACCGGCTTTGCGGCCATGTCGCTGCAGCCCAACTCTGGCGCACAGGGCGAGTTTGCAGGGCTTATGGTTATTCGCCAATATCACATAGCGCGCGGTCATGCACATCGCAACATCGTACTCATACCTTCTTCGGCACACGGCACCAACCCTGCCAGCGCAGTAATGGCCGGTATGAAAGTGGTGGTGGTAGCGTGCGACAGCCAAGGCAACATCGACCTTGCCGACCTGCGTGCCAAAGCCGACACACACCGCGACAATCTTTCCGCGCTGATGGTCACCTACCCTTCTACACATGGTGTGTATGAAGAAGGCATCAAAGAAGTAACCGACATCGTGCACAGGGCGGGCGGGCAAGTGTATATGGACGGTGCCAATATGAATGCGCAGGTGGGCCTCACCAACCCTGCCAACATAGGTGCCGATGTGTGCCATCTTAATTTACACAAGACCTTTGCCATACCACACGGTGGTGGTGGCCCGGGCATGGGCCCCATTGGCGTGGCCGCGCACCTGGCGCCTTTTCTGCCCTCACACCCTCTGGTAGAAATCCATGGCGAGCCCACCCTCAGTGCAATATCTGCCGCACCGTGGGGAAGCGCCAGCATACTGATTATCTCTTACGCCTACATTCGGCTGATGGGGGGCGAAGGCCTGAAGCGTGCCACCGAGTTGGCCATACTCAACGCCAACTACCTGAAAGCAAAACTCGAAAAACATTACCCCGTATTATACCAGGGGCGCAATGGCCGCGTGGCACACGAAATGATTCTCGATTGCCGACACCTCAAAGCCAGCGCCAACATCGAGGTGATTGATATAGCCAAGCGACTCATCGACTATGGCTTCCACGCGCCTACCGTTTCGTTTCCGGTAGCAGGAACGCTGATGGTTGAACCTACAGAAAGCGAAGCCTTGGCCGAACTCGATCGATTTGCCGAAGCCATGACATCCATACGCCAGGAAATAGCCGAGATAGAAGAAGGCACGGCCGACAAAGAAAACAACGTGGTGCGCAACAGCCCGCACACTTACGTAGAAGTGTGCTCCGATTCCTGGAACAAACCCTACCCACGCAAAAAAGCTGCCTTCCCACTAGAGTGGACAGCCGAAAATAAATTTTGGCCCTACGTGGGCCGGGTCGACAATGCCTATGGCGACCGCAACCTGGTATGCACTTGCCCACCGCTCGAAAACTATATGGAAGTGCAGGTATCGTAAAGTGATCAGATATGAAAACGCGGATGCTCTTTATTCTATTTTTATGTTGCTGCGCGGCATGGGGGCAGACAAGCCGCAGTTGGGGCACCTATTATGGACAGTATGGCCTGGATATAATAAATGGAACTGCAACAGATGCGGCAGGCAACGTATACATTGCCGGAACCACATCTAGCGATTCTACAATTGCCTTCAACGGTTTTCAAAACAATATGAATAGTTTTGAAAATGAAGCGTTTCTGGCAAAGTTCGATCCTGCTGGCAACAGGCTGTGGGCCACTTATTATGGAGGCACCCAGCGTGACTGGGGAACAGGTGTTGCCGTAGATTCTTGGGGCAATGTGTATTTAGTAGGATTTACACAATCAAGCGGCCTGGCATTCAACGGGTATCAACCAACATACCAGGGGGTTTCGGATGCTTTTTTAGTCAAGTTTAACTCTCTGGGCCTTCGCCTTTGGGCCACTTATTTTGGTGGTCCTTCTTCAGAAACCGCAACAGGTGTTACTACCGACAACCTAGGCAATGTGATCATCAGTGGATTTACACAGAGTACTTCCGGCATCAGCGTCAACGGTTCACAATCTGTGTATGGCGGAGGTTGGTCTGATCTTTTCGTGGCCAAGTATGACAGTACCGGAATGCTTAGTTGGTCAACTTTTTTTGGAGGCGAAGGAAGGGATTACATCCAAGGCAGAAACGTTGCCACCGACCCAAATAACAACATATATATAACTGGCTATACCACAAGTCTCACAGGCATTGGTTCAGGGGGCTTTCAAAACATACATGGAGGTGGCGCTTCCGATGTGTTCCTGGTTAAATACAACAGTTCGGGTACAAAACTGTGGAGCACCTATTATGGTGACGTGAGTGATGATCAAGGATCAGGTGTTGCCACCGACCAGAATGGAAATATCTATCTGGCTGGTGCTACGTCTAGCACAGCCAACATCTCTTACAACGGCTTCCAAAACAATTTTATCGGCTATCCTTCAGATGCTTTTTTAGTGAAGTTTGATAGCTCGGGAGTCAGACTGTGGGCCACCTATTACGGGGGTTATGGCACTGAAGGCCTTGCTCAAAACAATCTGCTTACGCAGGTAATCTGCGACCACAACAACAATGTGTACCTGGCCGGTTCCACCGGTAGCGCAAGTGGCATTGCGGCCGGTGGTTTTCAAAACAATCACAACGGCAACCTGGATGCGTTCATGGTTTCGTTTGATGCTGCAGGCAATAGACGCAGCGGCACTTATATGGGTGGCATGTTTGACGAGTTAGTTGGCGGAATCGCGTTTTATCAGCCAAACATTGTTTACCTGGCGGGCAGCACCTATAGCGCAACTAATATCGCTGGCGGAGGATATTCAAACACCTATACAAACTATAATGACGGTTTCCTCGTCAAGATGTATTCAGGCATAGCCACCAACATGCTGGATGGCTCGCTATCACCCATGTTCACAATTACACCTATGGCGAACAGCGCGGGTTACATGATCAAATCATCCGAAAGCATAACAGAAGTCAGCTTGTTAAATGTGATGGGACAATTGGTAAATCGTCAAACCGTAAATGAAAACGCATTCCTACTAGATATGGAAATCCTGCCAGCAGGCATGTACATTATTAACATCACGTTTGCCAATCAACAATCTGCAGTGGTCAAATGCATCAATAAATAGTAGCAGCATTATCGCGGAGATTACAAAAGCAGTAAAACCACAGAACTGCACCCCGCTCCCGCGCTACTCCCTCGCGTTGATCTAATTTCCACCTAGCCCCCGCTAGCCCCCTTTCCACCACACAAGTGTAGTGCAAGTGTGTTATGTTTGAGTTGGTTTATTTACTAAGAGTTTATTGAACTGCCACAAGCCATATGAAAAAAGGTGCCATCCGCTGACAAAAATTAGTACTTTAGTAATGCGAACCGGCTCCTACGAGCATAACCCAATTGTAAGATTTTTTGTAAAATATATTGATGATAAATAAATGATAATACCGTTCACATGTGGGTTTGCTGAAAATCGAACAGAATAAAAACCAATTAAAAAATCAATCTCTATGAAACAGGCAAAAACTATTTTCGCATTAATTGCAACAATTCTAATTGCAACCATTGCTCATGGACAAACTGAAGGCCCGGTTGCTGAAATGTATTTAAAAGGCAAGTATACAGCTACATGTGCTATGGAAGTGGTGGATAAAGCGAGCATAAGAAGTTGCGAGATTTGTCCTTTTGTAATTGACTCAAATAATAAAAGCAATGCTCAGACCAAAGATGTTGAAATGACTTTTCAAGCTGACTCAATCACAATAAATCAGAATGGCAAAGTGACAACAGTTCCTTATTTAAGGAATCACGACACACACGCGTTTAGTTTTTCTCTGAATAATAAGCAATATACTTTTCGTGTGTTCTTTTATAACAAACTAAGAATACTTGAAGACAGCGATGGGTTGTTAGTAATTTTGGAAAAGGCAAAATGAACTAAAATAAATTTAATTTGAAGGTCAATTTATAGATCAATACAGTACCCAAAGTATCAAAAAAATGCAGGAATAAAAAACATATTACAGTTCATTCTTTGAGGAAAAGTTATGAAATCCATTTACTAGAAAACGGGAATGATTAGAGATGTGATCAAGTATTGGTGGGTCATAAAAGCCTCAAAAACACGGAACTGTACACCCATGTCATCAACAAGAGTTTGGGTAGTATTAATAGTCCTTTTGAAACATTAAAACTATGATAAACTAACGCAACAAACATTCACAAAGCCGCTCATAATAGACGGCTTTGTGAATGTTCTGAAAGAGGAGTTATACATTTTTTCCAATTGGGTTTAATTATTTTGATGACCAATAAATTGAAGAAAACAAGCAATTTTTAGTTAACATTAAAAACAGATAATTTATGAACAGAATAACTCAGATTATTTTAGTTAGTTTCCTAATCAGTTCATGTGCCGCGACAAAAATTAAGGTTAACACGGTGCATAAAAATGGAATTCC
>JBBKVM010000071.1:0-4925 GCA_037968415.1 Bacteroidia bacterium
CCAAAGCACCACACCGCATTGCGCTGCGCCAATAGCGCAGCACAATGCATGTGCAGAAGTATCACTATACATATCAGCCTTTTTATCATGGACGTGTAGCAATTAGCATTTTGGTGGTATGGGTTTTATTGAATCAGTTCGATAGATAACCACTGTCAAAAAGAGCTGTATGACTTTACTGAATATTAAAGTAAATCAATTTGTGACACACTGGCAATAGAATCGCTAATTAAAGTACAAAAGCATTGGGTTGCACATTCAACTCATGTTTCAATTTAGTTATTTTTGATTTTCACAAAACCAAATACCCATCATGTCAGGACATAATAAATGGTCGAAGATAAAGCGTAAAAAAGGTGTGACGGATGCAAGGCGTTCAAAGATGTTTACGCGCGTGCTTAAAGATATATCGGTGGCGGTGCGAGAGAGCGGCCCCGATCCCGATAGCAACCCGCGTCTGCGGCTGGCGCTGGCAAACGGCAAGGGCATCAACCTGCCCAAAGACAATATAGAACGCGCCATTGCCAGGGCTTCGGAGGTGGGCGGCAGCGGATACCACGAGGTAGCGCACGAGGGCTATGGCCCGGGCGGCATTGCCATATATATAGAGTGCACCACCGACAATCTAAACCGCACGCTGGCCAACGTTCGCCTGATTATGAGCAAGCGCGGGGGCACGTTGGGCAACCACGGATCGCTTTCGTTTCTGTTCGATCGCAAGGGCGTGTTTATAGTGCCACAGGGCAATTTGAAAGAAGATGATTTTATGATGTCGATAATAGATGCCGGTGCCGAAGAAGTAGAATTAGACGAAGGTGTGTTTACCATCACAACGATGTTCGAAGATTTTGGACCCATGCAAAAACGGCTGGAGGAATTGGGAATAGAAGCCGAAAGTTCGGAATTGCAGCAAGTACCTAAAACCGCCACCGAAGTAGATGTAGACACTGCACGCAAAGTGATGAACTTGATAGAAGTGCTGGAAGAAGACGATGATGTGCATTCGGTATTTCACAACATGGAACTTACCGAAGAACTGGCCGCGCAGCTGGATTAGTGCAGCGATAAAAAAAGCGGGGCTTACAATTATGTAAGCCCCGCTTTTTATTGAGTATCTACTATTAATAAACAACCAGTTTCACCTGGCGTTGGCTGCTGCCGCTCTCCACACGCAGGTGGTAAATGCCGGAGGCTAATCCTGACAAGTTGAGCTGCCCTGTGAACTGCTGGCCGGTGAGGTTGAATTGTTGTGTAAACACCGCGCGGCCGCGCATGTCGTACACACGTGCGGTGGCCTGCTTGCTGGTAAGTCCGTTCAACTCAATGTTGAACACACCCTGACTTGGGTTGGGATATACCACTACAGCACCCTGCGCTTCTAGTTCGTTTACACCAATGGTGGTGGCGTCAAACAAGTTGACATTGTCCACAAACAATCCGTTGCCGTATCCGTTTATGTTCACAAACTTTACAAGCACTTTGTTGCCTGCATAGGCTGACAGGTCAAGGGTGTCGTTGCGCCAGTCGCTGGCCGCACCGGGAACAAACGTAGATGTTTGATCAGGCACAGTGGCCAGATCTACACCAGATTTCAGGTAGGTGGTAGCTGTGTAAGTTACCCCGCAGTCGGTAGACACATCGATGCGCATGCCATCGGAGAAGGTAGCGCTGTAACGTGCATAGGCTATATCAAAGGTTACCATAGGTAAAGGAATGTTGGTAAAGTCCATTGCTTTCACTACCAGTCCGTCTTCGGCACCGGGGCTGTTGTAAGCAAAGTTATTTACGAAAGCTGCAAGCGTGGGCTGGCCATTGGAGCCGGTTGCCTGATTGGCCTCCCATGTGTAGGTGTTACCGGCACTGGCTATGTTCCATTGTGTGGGTGGGAATACAACACCCTGGAAATTTTCGAACACAGGTGCGGCAGCTGCCTGATCAACCAATATGTATGCTTGCTTAGTTAATGTGTCATTACCAAATTGGTTGGTTGCAATCAATTGCACATCGTACGTGCCCGAAGTAGTAAACTGTACTTCCGGGTTTTGCGAAGCGGCCGTTGTGCTGTTGACAAATGTGGCAGCCGGAGTGATGCTCCATGCCCAACTTGTAGGCGAGTTTTGTGATTGATCACTGAATGTAACAATTTCACCTGCACAGATATCTGTTTTGCTGGCAACAAATGCGGTGGCCGGTGGCACCGTGTTTTCGCTGATACCGATGTCGTCCAGTGCAAGGTCGCTGGTAAAGTCGTTACCGGTGATACCACGGAAACGCACTGTGATAATCTGTCCCACATAAGGAGCAAGATTTACAAATCCCTGCTTCCAACTATTTCCCTGGTTGCCACTTACCGGTGCGATTACATCCATTACCCACGCGCCATTGGACATGATGTCAATGTGCAGCGAACCCATGGCGGCACCATACATATGATACCAAAATGAAAGTTCGGGAAGGTTAGCATTAGTAAGATCGATACAGGGAGAGATAAGGTTGGCCGTTTTGCCAGGGCAAGGGCCCGATGATTCCAAGTACAGGTATTTTCCTGCTGCGGTACCGGGATTGTGATCAATCGATGGGCCTGTATTGGCAGAGGGTGTGCCTCCGGCATCGGTGCGCCAGTCGATGTCATCAGAATTTCCGTTGGGAGCGTTGAACCAGCCATTGGCCAAACTGCAGTTGGTTGCTTCGCAATCGGTGGTGGTGGGGCAAGCACCAAAGGATTCAAAATTATCGAAGTATGGTAAGGTAGCCAGTATACCCGGCCCCACGTTGGTAACGGTGAAACTGGAATCGTTGTATGCATTACCATCATTGGTAAATGTAGCCCATGCATCCAGTGTGTATGTACCGGTAGCGCTAAGATCCACATAACCGGGAAACGCAAACGTAGCGGAAGCACCTGAGTTGATGGTAGCCATCAGCGTATCGTCTACTTGTGTGCCGCCATTCAATATATAATGTACCGGAATATTCGAAACCGAATTGATTCCGAAATTATCTATCTGCACCACTATCTGCATAGAATCAAGGTCGAGACAATTGAATAAGTTGCCACCACCGGGACTCAGCACTGTAAGTGCCACGTCAAATGGAATTGGGCAACCAAACGTACCCGGATTTTTGGAGATGGCATTTGCCCTGCGGCCCGCGCCATTGTTGGCAGTGAGTGCACGCACGCTAAACCAGTGTGTGTCTACTGGGGTGGTACCGGTAACTACAAATGAAGTATCGGTGGTGGTTCCAACCGAATCCATGTACATGGCGCCAAGCATACTTACTTCGTAGCCGGTGGCTCCTGTTACAGGGTTCCATTTAAGTAATACCGAATCGGGGCAAGCCCACTGAACAGTAATACCATTGGGCAAGCCGATAATAGCAAAGTTCTCAGTATTCACACCGCTGGCCGCTCCACGCGATACGCGCACCTGGGCTTGACCGGTGATGGTGTTGGGCACATTCCAATTGTAGTAACGCAACGTACCCGATTGGTTTGTGGTAAGCACATTCCAACTGGTTCCGTCATCGGTAGAATATTCGATGGTGAATGGTGAGGTTGTACCTTCGGCATCCCAGCGGATAAATTCCGCTTCACCGGGTACAAATCCTTCGCCACCCATAGGGTAAGTAACAGTGATATCGTTGGTGCGGAACTCATACACCACAAAATATTTTTGCGGGCCTTGCGGAACCATAAATCCTTCGACCGAAAGCGTATAGGTACCTGCAGCCGGGTTATCAATGGTTACTTGCTCCATGTTATTGCGTGCATCGATGCCGCGCACTGCGTTGGTATTGAGAGCGGTGGCATTAGGCGAATGATCGAGTTTCCAAGGATTGAAGTTGGCGGCTGCCGGATCGGCAAGCGAAGTGTTGATGTCATTTACAATGGCGAGCGAAGCAGTGGTGCTACCTTCCACATCGTTCCAGTAAGTCATCACTTTGAATTGGGTCACGCCAGCAGGCACTGTAATAGTGTGTGTGTTGGTAGCACCTTGTGCTACAGTGCTGTCTAGATATCTGTTGTCTTCGAGTGTAGTCACTGCGCGCAGGGCATTTACACGACCCCATCCATGTTTGAAGTCAGGACCTGGATTGCCAAGGTCTTCAGCTGAATTGAGTAAACATGCTTTTATCAAAGCGGCATCAGGATCGATGCCTCCATTGAGTGAACGGTAAGCGTGATACAACTGTGCGGTGATGCCTGCAATGCCGGGAGCAGCAGCAGAAGTTCCGCCACCCACTTGGTAGGTATTGTTTCCATCGGTCGACAATTGGTTGATGCCATTGGCGCAGATATCGGGCTTGATGCGACCATCTTTAGCCGGCCCGCGCGATGAGCTGTTTTCGAGTGCATCGGTAGAGTTTAGATTACCACAAGCAATGGTGCTTTTGGCCGCTTTAAATCCACCCGTTATATTTCCCCATCCCGCGCCAGCGCCATAGCCTTGGTCGGCCGTGCCCGCATTGCCTGCAGAAAATACGTGCTGCAATTGAGGGTTATTATACACCTGCTGATCTACGTTCATGGCATCGGTGCTGTATGTTCCTCCATTGGGTGTTTGACTGTATGATGTAGAAGTGATCACCGTACTTAAGGTGTTGAAGTTGGCAACGGCATCATTGATGTGTCCATATCCACCGATACCGTACAAGTGCAGATAGGCGCCTGTGGCCATTCCTTTTATAGTAGGGTCGAGATTGCCTGCACCCATCAGGATGCCTGATGTCATGTCGCCATGGCTACCACTGTTGTTGGTAATGTATTGTGTAAGTCTGCCTGTGTAGTCGATGTGCGGACCGATGAGCCCGTCATCAGCCAATCCAACATTTACACCGGTACCATCGTAATGACGGCCCATGGCATAATCGGAGTTGATAACATTGGAGCGGTGCAGCGTGCGGCCGCGTGTGTCGTCAGGTGT
>JBBKVM010000072.1:0-8461 GCA_037968415.1 Bacteroidia bacterium
GTTTTGTTTTCAAAAACTTCACCGTAGGCGATGATAAATTTTTCTGATTTCTTGAAGTCGAGGAGCGCCTGGCGGATTTCGCGCGTGGCGGCCCAGCCCGCAGGCACAGAGGTGAGGTCAAGGTAAATGCCTTTGATGTTGGCATCATCCGCGGCCCGTCTAATATTTTCGGTGATGTCATTGAGGCCGATGTTGCCTTTGGTGCTCATGTCACTGAAGTTGAAATTCTCAAAAGGGTTTTTTGAAGTCCGTTCGGTGATAGGAGAATCAAATTTTATGTGGAGCAAAGAGTTTTCTTTTACTTTTACCTCTTTGTTTTCGAGTCCGGATACCACCGCAGATGCAATGGCGATGATGAGCAGAAACGCAACAAATATTGCAAGCAGCACACCGAACATGGAGGCAAACATCATTTTAAAAAATTGTTTCATGTGGAATAGAATTAAATAATGGTTATAATTTTGCTACTACATGCAATATTAAGAAATAAAGACGGGTGCTATTAGATGCAATCATAATGTTGGGCAGCAACGAAGGCGACAGGGTGCAAAATATCCTTACGGCCACTGCGCTTGTAACCCGCAACGTGGGCCAGGTTTCGGGCATGTCGCCTGTATACGAGTCGGCCCCATGGGGCAAGGCATCACAGCCTTGGTATTACAACCGCGCGTTGCATGTGCGCACGGCTTTGGGTGCCCACCAACTGCTGGCCGCTTGTCTCAAAGTAGAAAATGACATGGGCCGCCAGCGGCACGAGAAGTGGGGCCCGCGCCTTATCGATATTGATTTAATTTATTACAGCGATGCAGTACTGAGCGGCAATGGGCTTACGGTGCCGCATCCGCACATTGCCAAGCGCAAGTTTGTGCTGGTGTGTCTGGCCGCGCTGGGTACCGTGCTCAAGCACCCGGTTACCGGGCTGTCATCGGTAGAGATGCTGGAGGCGTGCAAAGACAAACTCGAAGTGAAACGCCTAAGCCCGCAGCCGTTATGAGCGGTTCGACATTGGTACATCCCTATTTGGTGATTGAGGGAAATATTGGCTCGGGCAAAACATCGCTGGCCACCCGCCTGGCGGCCGACTTCGATAGTAAATTGATACTCGAAGAGTTTGCTGAAAATCCTTTTTTGCCCGGCTTTTATGAAAATCCTTCGCGCTATGCTTTTCCGCTCGAACTCTCTTTTTTGGCCGAGCGCTATCACCAATTAAAAGACAAATTTTCTAACAGGGAACTTTTTACAGAAAATACCGTTGCAGATTATCTCATCAACAAGTCATTGTTATTTGCCCGCATCAACCTGAAGGCCGATGAGTTTGACTTGTATAAAAAGCTCTTTAACATCATGCACCCCATGTTGCCCAAGCCCGACCTGCTTGTGTTTCTGCACAACACCACACCGCGGCTGCAGGAGAACATTAAGAAAAGAGGAAGGTCGTATGAGCAGAATATGAGTTCGGAATATCTGGACAGGGTGCACGCCAGTTACATGGAATACTTTAAAGTGGCGCCCGAGTTGAAAGTACTCATCATCGATATGCATGGTCTCGATTTTGTGAATAAAAAATCGGATTACAATTGGATAGTGGAACAAATAAACAAATCACAGTATTCTCACGGTATCAACACCATAAGTTATCAACGAATGGGTCAGGATCTACTGTGAGGTTTTCAAAATCAGAATTCTATACTTATTATTGCAACTTCGAAAAAACCAACCTAACTTGTCAATATTCAGAATAATACAACCCGGCATGAAACTGATCTACTGTTTACTTATTTCCTTGATGATGTTACCTGTTTCCTCTTGGGGCCAGGGCGCTGCCGGAAGCGGTTTTCCATCGCGCAAAGATTACCGTACATGGAACCTTGGTGTGTCTGCCGGACCTACTCTGTTTCAAGGTGATGCTAACCCCAAAGTATTGGAGCGATCCAAAACCGACCTGGGTTATGGATTGGATATAGGAAAACATTTTACGCACAATTATTCGGTTCATGCACAGTTTATTTCCGGCCACCTTTCGGGCGAAGATGCTGTGGTAAGTTTCGAAGCACCATTTTATGAAATCACACTCACCAATCATTTGACGATTGGAAACATTTCGTTTGTGAAAAGAAACCAGCGCCTCAATTTGTATGGATTTTTTGGAATGGGCATTATTAATTACAAATCCACATCGAAAGTAATTCGCAAAGACAGCATCCTGGATATTCGTGGACCTATAGCCGAAGGTTGCATTCCGCTTGGCTTTGGTGCCAAATACCGCATCGGACAAAACTTCCACATCAACGCACAATTGAGCTATCGCAAAACTTTGACAGATAAAATTGACGGACTCGATTTCAAACTTTCGGAGTTTGACGGATACTCTTACCTCAATTTGGGTATCGTATATGCTTTTGGTCAAAAGAAAAAAGAGCCCATCGAATGGGTGAATCCATTGAGTACTATTTACAGTGATATTTCGCTGGTGAAAAGCCAGATGGATCAGTTGTCGATAGACAGCGATGGCGATGGCGTGGCCGATGTGTTTGACAAAGACAACTCAACTCCATCAGGTCAGAAAGTATATGGCGATGGCACGTTGCTCGACAGCGATGGCGATGGCATACCTGATTATGTAGACGAGGAGCCATTCAGTGCACGTGGTGTGGCAGTAGACTCTAAAGGCAAGGCAATAGACACCGATGGCGATGGCGTTCCTGATTACCTCGACTTAGAGGCCAACACACCTGCAGGCACATTGGTAAACTTCCAAGGCAAAACCATCAACATCACCAACATTTCCGGTGGCGGTGCGGCTGGAGGTTTTGGTTCTGGTTATTTGCCAGCCATTTATTTCGAAAGTGATAAATATGAAGTAAAAGAACAGTATTCGCGAGATATTGCCGCTATTGCTCGCCTAATGCAAACAAATCCAAAGATGAATTTGAAAATCACTGGCAATACTGATAGAGCCAGTTCAGAACAGTACAACGAAAAATTAGGCATGCGAAGAGCAGAAGCAGTGCGAGATATATTTGTTAACGAATTGGGTTTAAGCGCCACTCGTTTTCAACTTGAAAGTAAAGGTAAAGCAGATCCGTTGGCCAAATCTATGATGGGCCTCAACAGGCGCGTAGACTTCACTATTGTGAACGAGTAAACCTCAAACAAAAATTTCAGAAAGCAGGCAGCATCATTGATGCGCCCGCTTTTTTATTTGGGTAGCGCAGTGCCACAGCACAATGCCCGCGCTCACGGCAATGTTGAGCGAATGTTTGGTGCCCTGCTGCGCAATCTCCAGAAATGAGTCGGCCAGCGGAAGACACTCCTCACTCACCCCATTTACTTCGTGGCCAAAGACCAGCGCCAGCGGCTTGCCCGCGGGCGGCACAAAATCTGCCAGCGAAGTGCTGCCGGTAACCTGCTCCACAATTGCTATGTGATAGCCTTCGGTTTTTAAGTGTGCCAACGCGGTGGCTGTGTGGGCTTCGTAATTCCAGTCTACGGTTTCGGTGGCACCCAGAGCAGTTTTTTCTATTTCGCGGTGGGGCGGTTGCGCGGTAATGCCACATACTATGATGCGCCCGGCACGAAAAGCATCGCACGACCGAAACACCGAACCCACGTTGTGGAGGCTGCGCACATTATCGAGCACCACCACTACCGGCATCTTGTCGGCCTCCTTAAATTCGGTGATGCTCAATCTTTCGAGCTCTTCGTTTTTTAACTTCCGGTTCATTTGACTTATTTTGCATCTTCCCAAAAGAGAAACTTCAAAAGTTGGCTGCAAAGAAAGACAATAGTACCGAAACCCCGCTCATGCGCCAGTACAATGCGCTGAAAGCCAAATACCCTGACGCGTTGCTGCTGTTCAGAGTAGGTGATTTTTATGAGACATTTGGCGCAGACGCCATTCGCGCGTCCGGTATATTGGGCATTGTGCTCACCAAGCGTGGCAACGGCTCGGCATCATCGGTTGAACTGGCAGGCTTCCCGCACCATGCGCTCGATACCTACCTGCCCAAGCTCGTGCGCGCAGGCCTGCGCGTGGCCATCTGCGATCAGTTGGAAGACCCCAAAGCCACCAAAACCATTGTGAAGAGGGGCGTTACCGAACTGGTTACACCGGGAGTATCAAGCAATGACAAACTGCTCGACCACAAGTCAAATAATTTTTTGGCGGCCATCCACATCGACAAAGATGAAGTGGGCGCGGCTTTTCTCGATATCTCTACCGGTGAGTTTATGGTGGCGCAAGGCAATGAAGCGTACATAGAGAAACTGCTACAAGGACTCAAGCCGGGCGAAGTACTCTATCAAAAAAATAAAAAGAAAGAGCTGGAAGAACTTACCGGCTCAGCGTTTTACTCCTATCACCTGGACGAGTGGGTATTTAAACTCGACTATGGCCGCGACACCCTCACGCGCCATTTCGATACGCTCACACTCAAAGGATTTGGTATTGAAGACATGCCCAGCGCTACCATCGCTGCCGGGGCTGCGCTGCACTACCTGGCCGAAACACACCACGATAAACTCGACCACATCAACACGCTGTCGCGCATCGATGAAGATAAATATGTGTGGCTCGATAAGTTTACCATCCGCAATTTGGAGTTGGTGTCGTCACCCAACGAAAACGCCACCACGCTGCTCGAGGTGCTCGACCACACTTGCACACCCATGGGTGCACGCATGCTCAGGCGCTGGCTGCTGCTGCCGCTCAAAGACCTGCATGCCATCGAAGAGCGGTTGGATATAGTGAGCACACTGCTTGCCAACAAAGCGCTGGCCGAAGGGCTGAGCAAGAATTTGAAACAAGTAGGTGACCTGGAAAGATTAGTCTCCAAACTCGCCATGGGCAAAATTTCGCCACGCGAAGTGGTGCAGCTCAAGCGTTCGCTCGATGCCATCGACCCAATAAAAGATGCATGCCAACAAAGTGGCAACACGCACCTGATCAAGCTGGCTGACCAAATAAACAGTTGTGCTTTTCTCCGCGAAAAAATTGGCACAGAATTGCAACCCGAAGCGCCTGCCACCACCGCCAAAGGTGGCTACATAGCAAGCGGGATTTCGGCCGAGCTCGATGACCTGCGGCAAATCGCACACTCGGGCAAAGACTACCTGACCAAAATCCAACAGCAAGAGAGTGCGCGCACCGGCATCAGCTCGCTCAAGATTGGCTTCAACAATGTGTTTGGCTACTTCCTGGAAGTGACACATACGCACAAAGACAAGGTGCCGGCCGAGTGGGTGCGCAAGCAGACATTGGTAAATGCCGAACGCTATGTCACCGATGAGCTGAAGCAATACGAAGAGAAAATATTGGGTGCCGAAGACAAAATACTGGCCGAAGAGCTGCGACTATTCAACGAGCTGGTGTATGCCCTGTGCGATTACATTACGCCCATCAAACTCAACGCGCAGTTGCTGGCACGGCTTGATTGCCTGTTGTCGTACGCGCATGTGGCCGAACGCAATAGCTATGTACGCCCGGTGATCAACGATACATTCGAACTCAATATCAAAGGTGGCCGCCATCCGGTGATAGAACAAAATTTGCCGATAGGCGAAAAGTATGTGCCCAACGATATTTTCCTCGATAATAGCACGCAACAGATTATCATCATCACGGGGCCCAACATGTCGGGTAAGTCGGCACTGCTGCGGCAAACCGCGCTTATCGTGCTGCTGGCACAGGCAGGTTGCTTTGTGCCTGCCGATGAAGCCACCATCGGGCTGGTCGACAAAATATTTACGCGCGTAGGGGCGTCCGACAATATCTCATCGGGCGAGTCTACTTTTATGGTGGAGATGAACGAAACTTCCAGCATCCTCAACAATCTATCGGGGCGCAGCCTCATACTGCTTGACGAGATAGGTCGCGGCACCAGCACCTATGATGGTATATCCATTGCATGGGCTATCGTAGAGTATTTGCATCAGCACGGGCAGCACCAGGCCAAAACGCTGTTTGCCACCCACTACCACGAGCTCAACGAGCTCACGCACTCCATGCCGCGCGTGCGGAACTTTAATGCTGCTGTAAAAGAGAGCGGCAACAAAGTGATCTTTCTGCGCAAGCTGGTGCCCGGAGGCAGCGAGCATAGTTTTGGCATCCATGTGGCGCGTATGGCGGGCATGCCCGACAAAGTAGTGCGCAGGGCCAATGAAGTGCTGCAGCAACTCGAAAAATCAAAGCGCGAGCCGGGGCCCCGCAAGCAGCTGGCCATACCCGCCAATATTGACGACCTGCAGCTTAGCATATTCCAGCTTGACGACCCCATGTTGGAACAGATCAGAGATGAGATAGTCCACCTGGACATCAACACGCTGACGCCTGTGGAGGCGCTGATGAAGCTAAACGAGATCAAAAAGCTGCTGGGAAAGTAAAGTAGAAGCGCAGATGTTTTTCTTTTTTGATTTTTTAATTACATTTGCACACGCTAAAAAAACAAGCGAGAGTAGCTCAGCTGGTAGAGCGCAACCTTGCCAAGGTTGAGGTCGCGAGTTCGAACCTCGTCTCTCGCTCACAAGGCATAAAGTCCTCTCGCTATGGGAGGATTTTTTACTTTTACCGGTAGTAAGTGCGCCCCGGTGGTGGAACTGGTAGACACGCAGGACTTAAAATCCTGTGGCCATTGCGGCCGTACGGGTTCGATTCCCGTCTGGGGTACAAAATCAGTGTGGGTGTGAGGAGCGAGAGCGAGGCACAACACACTGATTTTTCTTCACTCTCACTCCTCACACTCGAACTGTGACAATGTTGATTTCGAAAAACTGGACATTTACAGGAAAGCCAAGCAATTTAATGCTGAAATCAGGCTGTTTATAAAGAGAACGGCAAGGCTCGACATCACCACCAAAGACCAGCTGAGACGAGCTTCGTTCAGCATCGTACTGAACATTGCCGAAGGGTCAGGCCGGTTTTCCAGGGCAGACAGGCGCAACTTTTTTGTGATCGCAAGGAGCTCAATTTTTGAGTGCGTGGCCATTCTGGATGTTTTGAGAGAAGAAAAAGTCATGCCTGAGGATGCATGCATCGAATTTTATACCTGGGCTGAAGAAATGTCAAAATGCTATACGCGATGATTAGGAACCTGAAGTGATAATGAACTAAAATAGTGTGACAGTGGAGATACACAAACTAATAAATGCCTCCAAAAAGGACGTTTTTTTGTTTTTGGTTGTTGTTGTTTTCCTTTATTTTCCATCTCTTGTTACTCCCTTGTTACTTTTAAAGATGCATGATCTTCAGCAAATAGGTGGGGTCACTTTGGCCCGGAAAAGTGGGGTCACATTAGCCGGAATTTCCAGTTTGATAATTTGAGAATTGCATATAATCCCGGGCAGCAGCTGCAGGTAAACCATTACTACCGGCTTGCGCGGATTTATAATCCGTGCGTTTTCTTAGCCGCATATTCAGTATTTTTATTTTGGCATGTCTACCAACTATAAAGCAAAGATACTGGGGAAGGCATATTTTAAAACGATTAACTGGTTGGCGTACGGATTGCAAATCCGCGCGAACGGATTATTCATTATTGAGTCTCTAAAATCTTAAATTTTTCCATTATTCCAATTGAGTCTGAGTTTGCATTAAGTATGGAATCTGAATAATTAATACTTAAATATTTGTTTTCGTGTGTTTTGAATGCAAAATAATTACTATCCAATCGAATTATTTTGAATGTTTCCCACAGGCCAAGCGCTTTTCTTGAAACGGTAATTTGATTCTGCAAATCGAGTTCTGGTGTTAAAAACAGATTATTATGTGCAACAAAAGCACACTCATTGTTATCAAAGTTAATAAGTGTAAAGGTTTCCCATAAATATCCATCGTTTCTGTTAGCAATTAAATATGGCATTATTGATTTGTCAGCAGAAACAAATTTTTTATTATAGGCTTTAAGATGAATTAATTTTTTATCAACTATTTTCCTGCCAATATCCGAAACCTCTTGGATAGTATTTATATTTATGCCACTATAGTTGCACCAATTTACCATTGATGGCTTGTCTATTCGGGCAAAAAAATCATTAAAAGCAGGAGGGTGATGCCCGGTATAAGCGTTTATGCAAGGGATATTTAATTCCTGGGCTGCGAGCATTGTATTTAAATGAATGGCAGCCTCACTTTCTATAAAAGTTGGCATAAAAGCGATTGCATTGTGCTTAGATGTAAATTGTTTTTGAATTTCTTTTTTAACAGCCTCAATTTGTAGTTGGGAATTTTTTTTATCATATGTCATTATTTCTCTAGAGTCAACAGCATTATCAAGAATAACAAAAGCTGGAAAAACAAAAACTATCCACTTTATAATCTTTATTCGTTTGGATAATTCAGCAAAAACGAAAACGAATATCAATATGAAAAACATAATTTCCGTATTTATTATTCTGTTCATCGACCGCATTGCTGAAAATCCTGGGATTTCAAAAATTAATTGGTATAAACTAAATCCATTTATAT
>JBBKVM010000073.1:0-2582 GCA_037968415.1 Bacteroidia bacterium
GGTTGAGTCCCGTTCCATTAAGCATGGTATCGCCTGTGGCATTGGCTATCCACACCCCATTGCTGCTCATCAAAAAATTACCACTCGCATCTGAGATATTGCCTTGCGTGTCCAGGAAACTCATTTTTCTCTGCTCAATATTAAATTGATAACTTGAACTATCAAAAGTAATTCGTCCTTTGTTCACCCAGTTTCCATATCCTATTAACCATGCATGGTTATAACCCTGCGCCATTATTTGCGGCACACTCGCTATCAGGAATATTAAAAACAAATACTTTCTCATCGCACAATGGATAGCTTTACTTTTTTGTGAAGTGTATCACCCATGCGTATTTCGGCATTGTACAGTCCTGGCGCCATGTTGCCCATGTCGATAGTGTGTGTGTGCTTTCGCTGCATGCAAATTTACCATTGTACACCATTTGGCCATACATATTTATTAGTTTTATACGACATATTCCATCTGAAACACCCTTTGCTTCAAAGGTTACAGATTTTCGAGCCGGGTTGGGTGACATCCATGTGCGGTTGGGGGTTCAAATGGCACACCAATGTAAAACAGGAATATTCTAATTCCTAATTAAAGTACTTGCAAAATTATCTCAACAAGTTTTGCTATCAGCTAATGAGAAGATGTTGGGGCTTGGTAATTCTTAACGACTTTATTTTCAAGTAGCCGCTTCAATCAATTATAGCTGTACAGAAAATCGTTTTCTAGAAAAATGCAGGTTGGGTTCAGTTTATTTAGCACGACTGGCCATTTGGTCCTTGATGGCTGGCCAGTATTCATCACCATAATTGACAAATACTTCTTCAAATCTTTTGATATCGCGGGTGGCCACAATAAAACAGCGGTTGCCTTCTACTTCATACTCCGCATTGTTCTTCAAACCCTTTACTTTAGCAGGGCCCGAGGCATCATTGGCATAGTGCGCCATGGCAGTTTTCGATTTTATTGGGTTGATCACTCTCTTAGCTGTGACCCAAAATAAATACGGATTCTCCCAGTTCTCCTTTACCGCCTCTTTCCACGTTTGAATTTTACCTTTGTACTCAACTATTTTTTCTCCCTCTTTAAAATTTTTACGAGCGAATAACCCCAATCCGGCATTGGGCAGCTGTGACTTTTTTGCATACACGTTTTTTTCCATGCGCGCGATATTAGTCAAATTATAATTAACCTAATGCAAACGGCTGATTGGAATTGCGATAAAGCTCCTAATGAATATATCGCAAACCCGTGTTGAGCGTGTATCCAGCCCCTGCACTCTGGCCGGCAACAAATGAAGTAGCAGTAAGCTCTAATTCAAATCGGGTGCCTGTAAAATGCTTTAACCCGCCTCCTGCCTGAACAAAATATCCGGCATTATCACCCACAGTAGGATTGAACTCAACCAAAGAATAAAACGACCATCCCTCCAACCCATAGTAGTTGAGAAAACTCCTGGCCGGAATTGTCAGGTTATTGTACTTATAATTTTTTTGGGAAGCCGTTGCCAATTGAATACCAAATTCAGTAAATAATGTAAAGTCATTGCTGATGGGCGTATCGCTCAGCACCAATGCAGACAGCACAATCTGACTGCGATCTAAAAATGGCCGTGATAAAAGATTGCCTTCAGGATTCTTCGCAAGGGGTAGCGACAATGAGGTTTGCATGCTGATATTTCGTCTCTGCGAAAGTGAAATCTTCAGTTTTGGTACTACAGCAGTGACAGCAGTTCTTCTACCTTGTCCGGCTACATTGCTGAAGATGCGAAACGGAATTTCCTCAGGGTCGTCAATCAAAACACTCTTTAATATTAACTCGGCACCTACATTCACTTTATCCGAAGCACCATAGTTCAACTGTGTCAGCAAAGTATTAAACGTTTGTCTTTGTCCAACTTCGGTGCGCTCGCCTGCTGTATTAAAAAAGAAAGTCTGGGTGTAAAGGTTATTAAACATCTTGACCTCCACCTGACCTTGCTTTAATAACACACTTGGGGTGTACTGTTTTAACTGGTAAGTCGATGATGGGAGTACTAAAAGCGTATCTGCATTTATAACATCACGATCAGTTAGTGCTACTTTTTTTTTTCGTTGAGGCTCCAGTTGTATGAATAGTAATTAACAGTATAACCGGTTGGTATCGCCTCATCTCTATATGCATTGATGTATGCGATAAGCGAACCATACTTGCTTAAAAAATCTTCTTGGTACCATTTAAAGATTTCAGATATCTCAACGGTTCGCGAAGCAGAATTGATGCGGACAAAATTGTCATCGTTCAATGCCTGACGTGTTTGTGATTCAAGCTGAGAATCAATTTTTCGCGGCAGATATGCAAATGGCACAATGGGAGGACAACTCACAGCCGCACATACCAACACAAAGTGAATTCGCGGGTCGCCATATGGAGTGCGCAACATTTTGTTTTCAATGTCATTGAGCGAAAGCATTTGCCCGGCCACTTTATGTATCGGTTTTTCAAAAAACCCTTCCACATCCGTAGGCTTGGCGATGGGGAATTTTCTCACCACACCTTTTATCACCATTATGTTATATGCATTGATCCAAAAAGCTTTTTTCTCCTGCGG
>JBBKVM010000074.1:0-12372 GCA_037968415.1 Bacteroidia bacterium
TAAATAGAGCGGATGTTTTTAACTGTTTTTCCCGCTTCTGTAACGGCTTTGCGTGCTGCATCATCAAAACTCTTTTCGGATGTTGCCATTACTTCGATTACTTTGATAATTCCCATAATATATTTTATTTTTTTGCTTTTGCAGAAGATACAAAAAAAATAAAATTTGGCAAAAGCATAAATAAAAAAAGGTCCCCGGAGAAAAAGGGGACCTGACCATGAAACTTTAAAAACGTTTAGCTACCACATGCTTCACATTCTTCTGGATTTTCAAGTGAACATGCCATTTCAGCAAGCCTTTCGTCACGTGTGACTTCTTTTTGCTTAATGGATTCTGATGCCAATACAGGATTCAATTGGCTTTCGGCTTGCTTTTCAACTGTAAATTTGATTGCATCTGTGGCAGCTTTTGTGCGTAGGTAGTACATGCCTGTTTTGAGCCCTTGTTTCCATGCATAGAAATGCATGGAAGTAAGTTTCGCAAAGTTGGCGTCTTGGATAAATAAATTGAGTGATTGTGACTGGCAGATAAATGCACCACGGTCGGCAGCCATGTCGATGAGATTACGCTGCTTTATCTCCCACACTGTTTTATAGAGATCTTTCAAATCTTGCGGAATTTCCGGTATGTCCTGCACGGATCCGTTGGCTACAATGATTTTGGTTTTGATAGCACTGTTCCAAATGCCGCGTTGAACTAAGTCGAGTAGCAGGTGTTTGTTAACGACTACAAATTCGCCCGATAAAACTCTGCGTGTGTATATGTTGGATGTATAAGGTTCAAAACATTCGTTGTTGCCAAGTATTTGTGATGTAGATGCGGTGGGCATTGGCGCGAGCAACAGTGAGTTTCTTGCTCCGTGTTTCTTTACATCATTACGAAGTGTTTCGAAATCCCAGCGTGCAGAAGGCGTAATCCCCCACATATCGGGCTGGAGTATTCCTTTTGACATAGGTGAACCTTCGAAGGTTTCGTATGGACCTGATTCTTTTGCTTGCTCCATTGATGTTTTGAGCGCTGCAAAATAAATAGTTTCAAATATTTCTGAGTTTAACTGCTTGGCTTCTTCAGACTCAAAGGGCATACGCAGCATAATAAATGTATCTGCAAGGCCTTGCACACCAATACCGATAGGACGATGACGCATGTTTGAGTTGCGTGCTTCCTCCACCGGGTAGTAATTAATGTCTATGATTTTGTTGAGGTTGCGCGTGGCAACAGCCGTGATGTCGTATAATTTTTGATGATCGAATTTACCATCCACAACGAATCTGGGCAGCGCGATAGAAGCAAGATTGCACACCGCTACTTCGTCTTTCGATGTGTATTCAATAATTTCAGTGCACAGGTTGGAACTCTTAATGGTTCCTAAATTCTGCTGGTTAGATTTTGCATTACAGGCATCCTTATAAAGCATGTACGGTGTGCCGGTTTCTATTTGTGACTCCATGATGGCAAACCATAATTCCTGTGCTTTAATCACCTTACGCGCACGGCCTTCCTGCTCGTAGCGGGTGTACAATTCTTCAAATTCCTGGCTGTGGCAATCGGCCAGACCGGGTGCTTCATTGGGGCAAAAGAGAGACCATGTTCCGTTTTCCTCTACTCGTTTCATAAACAAATCGCAAATCCACAGCGCATAAAAGAGATCGCGCGCGCGCAATTCTTCTTTACCATGATTTTTCTTCAATTCAAGAAAGTCGAATATGTCGGCATGCCAAGGTTCGATGTATATTGCGAAAGAGCCTTTGCGCTTGCCACCACCTTGGTCCACATATCGGGCAGTGTCATTGAATACACGCAGCATTGGAACAATGCCATTGGAAGTGCCGTTGGTGCCGCGAATATATGAACCTGTAGCTCTGATGTTGTGGATGCTAAGTCCAATACCGCCTGCAGACTGTGAAATTTTTGCACACTGCTGAAGCGATTCGTAAATACCTTCTATACTATCATCTTTCATAGAAAGAAGAAAGCAAGATGAAAGTTGTGGTTTGGGAGTGCCAGCATTAAATAGTGTTGGAGTAGCATGGGTAAACCACTTCTCCGACATTAGGTTATATGTTTCAATAACAGAATCGATGTCTTCTTTATGTATTCCTACGGCTACACGCATGATCATGTGCTGTGGTCGTTCGGCCACTTCACCCTTCATTTTCAATAAGTAGGACTTCTCGAGTGTTTTAAATCCAAAGTAATCGTAACCAAAATCACGATCGTATATAATGGTTGAATCAAGCAGTTCAGCATTGTCCATCACAATCTTGTACACATCATCAGCGATCATAGGCGCTTTCTTGTTGGTGCGCGGATCTACATAACTGTACAAATCAGTAACTGTTTGAGAAAAAGATTTTTTGGTGCTTTTGTGAAGATTGGAAATCGCGATGCGCGAAGCCAGCAAAGCATTGTCTGGATGTTTGGTAGTAAGTGATGCGGCTATTTCGGCAGCGAGATTATCCAGCTCTACGGTGGAAACACCATCATAAATACCCTCAATCACTTTCTGCGCGACTGTCATCGCATCCACGTGATCCGGATTCAATCCGTATGAGAGTTTTTGAATACGAGCGGTTACTTTGTCAAATTTTACTGTTTCTTTTCTGCCGTCTCTTTTTACAACAAACATAGTTGGGTTGGGTTAATTAGGTTCAAAAAAATAGGTTAGGTTCTGGAGATCGTTGATGAAGGTTTTTGTCTGATTGAGAAATCGAATATACAATACCATCTTAGAGGGTATAGCAGGTATCGATACTACTTTTCGACAAGCGCCTGTTAAAAATCTTCATCAAGATTGAAGACATTGTCTTCCTTCTTTGACCGAACACTGGCTTTTTGATACTCTCCCACACGTTTTTCGAAAAAGTTGGTTTTACCTTGCAATGAAATCATCTCCATGAAATCAAAAGGATTGGATACATTATATATCCTTTCGCAGCTAAGTGCAACCAATAATCTGTCAGCAACGAATTCAATGTATTGCGACATCATCTTTGAATTCATGCCGATAAGGTCTACTGGTAATGCATCTGTCACAAACTCTTGTTCTATTCCAACTGCATCTTTGATGATAGCCGTAACTTGTTCTTTTGGCAGCGGATTCTCCAGCATGTTATAAAGCAAGCATGCAAAATCGCAATGGAGGCCTTCGTCACGCGAGATGAGTTCGTTTGAGAAACTCAAGCCTGGCATGAGGCCGCGCTTTTTCAGCCAGAATATTGAGCAAAAACTTCCTGAAAAGAAAATGCCTTCTACAGCGGCAAAAGCGATAAGGCGTTCTGCGAAAGAACCATTGTCAATCCAGCGCAAAGCCCAATCGGCTTTCTGTTTTACGCATGGTACTGTTTCAATTGCATTGAACAATCTGCTTTTCTCTTTGGTATCCTTTATATAAGTATCAATCAACAATGAGTATGTTTCAGAGTGGATGTTTTCCATCATGATTTGGAACCCATAGAAGCAACGTGCTTCAGGCAGTTGCACTTCATTCATAAAGTTCACGGCAAGGTTCTCGTTCACGATACCATCGCTTGCAGCAAAAAACGCAAGTACGTTGGTTATGAAATAGCGCTCACCGTCATTTAATTTTTCCCAGTCCTGCAAGTCTGGTGATAAATCAATTTCTTCTGCTGTCCAAAAACTGGCAACATGTTTTTTGTACATCTCCCAAATTTCATCATACTTGATTGGGAACAATACAAATCGATCTTTATTCTCTTGCAGTAAAATCTCCATAATTACTTTTTTTTATTAGGTTTTATATTCATTAAAAGTGAGTAAGTGGCCATCCCGGATCGCGATAAAATCGATATCCAAGTTCAATCAGCGAACTCTTTAATTTATTATTTGATTCAAACTGCCTCAAAAAGAGGCCCTAAGTACACCGGAAAAATCCCCGAACTGTGGAATACAAATCTTGCAATCATTAGAAAGAATCACAAGGAGTTTTTGTACACAAAGCACCAAAGTTTTCAACATGAATGGTTAAGAAATTATAACTCGTTTGTTCTGTGCGCAATAGCACACGCGTCACAAATTATTCTTGCGAGAGATTATTTTCTTCCAGAGCCGTGACAGCCAGCACCAGTTGGGCATACCATTGTTTTCCATACTTCCGCTCCAATGGCTCCTTTAAAAATTTATAAACAGGAACTTCCAATGATTTGCCCAGTTTGCATGCTGCCTTGCACACGTTCCAGTGATGATAGTTCACCGCATCATAATTTTTGTGCTTGGTGATGCGCACAGGATACAAGTGACAGGAAATTGGTTTTTTCCAATTTATTTTTTTCTCCAGGTAGGTTTGCTCAATGGCGCACTTGGCGATATCATTTTCAAACACAGCGTACACACAGGCCCCTTCTCCGTGCACTAGGGGAGTAGTGAGTGTGCCGTCATCATCATCACGAACAAATAAACCACTTTGCTCAATGGTGTCGATGGCTGATGGCGATAATTTCGATTTGATTTTGGGGTAGAATTTTTTTAGAAGGGGCAATTCCTCTTCCTCGAGCGGGGCACCTGCATCGCCAGCCACACAGCACGCGCCTTTGCAGCGCTGCAAGTCGCACACGAATTTTTTTTCAAGAATATCGTCAGAGATGAGTGTGTTTCCAATGGCAAGCATATGCAAAGGTACACATACTTGCACGCAGATATGCATTACCTTGTGCGCCATGGAGTTGGCCATCGTCATAATTAGTTTCTTACTCATAATCTTGGGCATAGTGGGGTCAGTGTTGCCGGCATTGCCGGGACCTCCGATAAGTTACGGTGGGTTACTGCTTCTGCATTTTTTCACCCCATATGGGGTTGGAACAAACTGGATCATTGTATATAGTATTGTAACTGTACTTATAGTGGTGGTTGATTACATGATTCCGATATGGGGAGCAAAAAAGTACGGGGGCACCAGTTGGGGCATTTATGGGAGCATTGCCGGAATGCTCACCGGCATGATTTTATTTCCACCATTGGGGATGATAGTAGGAGCTGCGCTTGGAGCGCTGGTTGGTGAATTACTTGCGGGCAAACGCGGGGCTCAGGCCATCAGGGCTGCCCAAGGTTCCCTCATGGGTATATTGGCGGGTACACTGCTGAAGGTGGGTTTTTGCGCGATCATGCTGGTGCATGCCACCGTACTGCTTATATAAAAGTATAGTATCCAGTCACGTTGTAAAAACTGATTACTTTTGCGCCATGGCTAATCAAGAAGATTTATTTAAAGACCTCATTTCTCATTGTAAGGAGTATGGATTCATATTCCAGTCGAGTGAGATATATGACGGAATGAGCGCTGTATACGACTATGGTCAATATGGCGCTGAACTCAAAAAGAACATTCGCGAGTATTGGTGGAAATCAATGGTTCAGATGAATGAAAACATTGTTGGGATTGATGCGGCCATATTTATGCATCCCACCACTTGGAAGGCATCGGGTCACGTAGATGCTTTTATGGATCCGTTGATAGATAATAAAGACAGCAAGAAACGCTACCGAGCCGATGTATTGATAGAGGATCATGTGGCAAAAATTGAAGGGAAAATTGCCAAAGAAGTGGACAAAGCAGGCACCCGCTTTGGAGATACATTTGATCGTGCACAGTTTGTGGCCACCAACCCGCGGGTGGTGGAGAACCAAGCAAAAATTGACGAAATAAACAATCGCTTCAAAGCCGCAATGGATGCAAGCGACCTTGCTGAAGTAAAGAAATTAATTGAAGATCTGGGCATTGTTTGTCCTGTGTCGGGTTCCCGCAATTGGACCGATGTGCGTCAGTTCAATTTAATGTTCTCGACCCAGATCGGATCAGTAAGTGAAGAATCAAACACTATATACCTGCGACCCGAAACAGCACAGGGTATTTTCGTAAACTTTTTAAATGTTCAAAAAACCGGCCGGATGAAAATCCCATTCGGTATCGCACAAACAGGCAAAGCGTTCCGCAACGAAATTGTAGCACGCCAGTTTATTTTCAGAATGCGTGAATTTGAGCAAATGGAAATGCAGTTTTTTGTTAAGCCGGGTGAAGAGATGCAGTGGTACAGCTACTGGAAAGAGCAGCGCATGCAATGGCACCGATCATTTGGTCTGCCTGAAACCAGCTATCGGTTTCACGATCACCTAAAACTGGCGCACTATGCCAATGCGGCTTGCGATATTGAATTTGCATTTCCATTTGGATTCAAAGAATTGGAAGGAATACACTCGCGCACCGATTTCGATTTGAAGAGCCACGAAAAGTTCTCGGGTAAGAAACTGCAATACTTTGATTCCGAAGACAACCAAAGCTATGTGCCTTATGTAGTGGAAACCTCTATAGGACTCGATCGGATGTTTTTGGCTGTCCTTTCGTGGGCATATGCCAACGAGAAACTGGAAGATGGCTCTAGCAGGGTGGTATTGAAAATACCTGCGTTTGTTGCTCCGGTTAAAGCAGCGATACTACCTCTGGTTAAAAAAGACGGGCTGCCTGAGAAAGCTCGTGAGATTTTGGATTTGCTAAAAGGCGATCACTATTGCCAGTACGATGAAAAAGATTCCATTGGAAAGCGCTACCGCAGACAGGATGCCATTGGTACTCCTTTTTGTATTACAGTAGACCACCAGACTTTGGAAGACAACTCGGTAACCATTCGTCATCGCGATACCATGATCCAAGAGCGCGTGTCAATCGACCAACTGGAAAACATTGTGCGCACATTGGTGCACAAATAGTAACTATTCTAAAAAGACAAAGGCCGGCATATGCCGGCCTTTGTCTTTTGGGGTTGATTCTTTAATTATCTGGTGATATTCATTCGGCTATTCCATACGCCACCTTGACCGAGTATGCGAACCAGGTAAGTACCTGCTGGAAGGGTGGAAGTGTCAACACGCACCAAGCCATTGTTGCTTGTGAGGGTTTGGTTGATCATTGCTTTGCCAATTACATTGTATATAGTCACTGAATTCACATCTGTGGGGTTATCAATGGCAATGTTCACATGATCGCTGGCAGGATTTGGAAATAAATTGATACCGCCAATGGTGTTCAACTCAGAAACACCCACACCTGTAATGGTCACGTTGCTGCATTGTGTGTGCACACAACCATTATTAGAAGTCACTGTGAGGCACACGTTGTAAGTGCCGTTGGTAGTGTAAGTGTAGGTTGGGTTGGGTGCTGTTGAAGTGGCGCTGTTGCCAAAATTCCAGTTGGTTGTACTAATGCTTCCACTGCTAATGCTGGAGGTATTGGTGAAATCTACAGTAGTGCTGTTTTGAACTATTGAGAAGTTAGCGACAGGCTGAGCGCCAACTGTGATTACAAGTGATTTGTTGTCACTACCCTGAGAACTGGTAACAGTAAGCGAAACGGTGTAGGTGCCGGGCGCAGCGTAGGTGTGCGTGGGGTTTTGTTGAATGCTGTTGTTTCCGTCACCGAAGGTCCATGACCAACCGTTGATAACATCCGGAGGAATTACACCAGAATTGTCGGTAAAAGCGGTGATGCCTGGGATGCACGGGTTGGCAAAAGAGAAAGCTGCGGTGGGGCTTTGCGCCAGCACATTTTTGATAACTGTGATATCATCAATGGCCAGGTTGCCTGACACTTTGGTGTATTCAAACCGTACGTGTATGCTTGACTGATTAACAGGGAGCGAAAGAACAGTACCAGCAGTTGGTAAAGAATCTATAATGGCGATGGTGGTCCAGGTAACGCTATCAGTAGTTTGCGAAACCGAAAGCAAGTTGTCCACGCTGAAAGGAACGCCATTGCCTTTTACCCAAAACTTTACAGAGTCGGCACCTGAAAAAGCAGGTGTAACAATTGTTGCATTGTTGATGCCCAACTTGTAGCCGGGGGAGGACAAACCATAGTTACCTGTTGAAGTGTAAAAAGACGGTGAAGATGTTGAATGCCATGTAATGATCCAACCTGTTGGGGCGGTAGCGCTTGTGCCTATGTAATTATCAAAACCGGTAGAGAGCAATACGGTTTGTGACCACACTGCTACGGGCAACATAAATACGAAACTGAGAATGAGCGTAAATTTTTTCATGATTTGTAGTTGATATGTTTGAATTAGGGAGAACAAAATTAGTTTAAAAATGCGCACGGCACATTTATTTATTATTAAAAAGTGTCATGGTCCTATCAAGACCTATAGAAACAAAACTGTTGATGATTTCGATACCGCTTTCCACTCTTTTTTCAAGCTGAGAGGCCTCTTCTTTGCTCCACGGACTTAGCACATAGTCGGCCTGTTTGCCTTTGAGAAAGTCGTTGCCTACGCCAAAACGCAATCTTGCATAATCTGTGGTTCCCATTACTTCATTAATGCTTTTAAGGCCGTTGTGGCCGCCATCGCTGCCTTTGGCGCGCAACCGCAGAGTGCCGAATGGCAATGCAATATCATCGGTAATCACCAACATTGAATCGGTTTGCAACTTGAGGGCCTGCAGCCAATAGTTGACGGCCTTTCCGCTCAGGTTCATGTATGTGGCAGGCTTGATAAATGTAAGTTGACGGCCTTTGTGTTTGGCATCAGCTACATCAGCCAGCCGCCCCGGCATAAAAAAAATATTGGACGCCCGTGCGTAGGCATCCAATATTGTAAATCCAATGTTGTGGCGGGTGTTGGCGTATTCTTCGCCAATATTTCCCAAGCCCACAATCAGATATTTCAAAGCATCTGCTTTTTAAGAGACTATTCTTCTTTCTTTTCCTCTTTGCCTTCAGCTCCTTCGCCCTCTTCACCTTCTTTGGCTTCTTCACCGGCTGCAACTACAGGCTCTTCAGGAGCTACTTCGCGTGTTACTTTCACCTGGCAAACTACCGTGTTCGGCTTATCAAGAATTTCAGCTCCTTTCAGCGTGATATTGCTCACCCTCACAGCTTTGCCTATGTTCAATGCTTCAATGTTCACGGTGATATCGTCCGGTAGATCAGCAGGCAATGCTCTTACTTTGAGCGAACGTACTTTGATGTGCAGTTTGCCACCTTGACGCACTCCAATAGCGCTTCCAGCAGTTTTTACTGGAATGTCCATTATTACCGGCTTATCGTTGGCTAATTCCAGAAAGTCGATATGCAAAATAGCATCGGAAACAGGGTGGAACTGAATGTCTTTCATAATGGCTTTGCGCTGTGAGCCACCAATATTTAAATCTATGGTATATACAGAAGGTGTATAAACCAGATTTTTGAAGCTGCGCGCTGGCGCAGAGAAGTGAACGGGGCTATCGCCTCCGTAGAGCACACAAGGCACTGCCTCGCTGTTGCGAAGTTTTCTTGCACTTGATCTGCCGGTGGTGTCTCTTGGCGTGCACTCTATTGCAATCGATTTCATTGTAGTATGGTATTAGTTGTGTTGATTTATTTAATGATGTTGTATTTATGCTTTTACGAACAAACTGCTGATGCTTTCATACTCATATACCCTTCTAATCACTTTGGCAAAAAGCTGAGCACTGCCCAACACTTTAATTTTGTCGCTTGATTTTTTCAATGGAATGGTATTGAGCACAACCAGCTCGGTAAGTTTAGAATTTTCGATGCGTTCTATGGCGTTGCCAGATAGAATAGGGTGTGTGACCATAGCCCGCACGCTGGTAGCCCCACGATCCAACAGCAGCTCGGCTGCTTTGGTAAGCGTGCCGGCAGTGTCTACGATGTCGTCCACCAGCACTACATCTTTGCCTTTCACATCGCCAATCACTTCCATGCTCTCTATTTCGTTGGCACGCTTTCTATGCTTATCGCAGATTACGATGTCGGCATTGAAATACTTGGCGTATTCTCTGGCACGGTGCGATCCGCCCATGTCGGGGGCAGCTATAATAAGGTTGGGCAAATTGAGTGACTCGATGTAGGGCACAAATATGGAGTTGGCCTCTATGTGATCTACCGGTACGTTAAAGAATCCTTGTATTTGTGCCGCGTGCAAGTCCATGGTCATTACCCTGGTAGCTCCGGCAGCGGAAACCAAATCGGCTACCAGTTTGGCGCCTATCGATACCCTTGGTTTGTCTTTTCGATCCTGACGTGCAAATCCGAAATATGGAATCACGGCAGTAATGTAATGTGCGGAAGCCCTGCGCGCGGCATCTATCATCAGGAGCAGTTCCATCAGGTTGTCGCTGGGAGCAAAAGTCGATTGGATGATAAATACATCGCAACCACGCACAGTTTCGTCAAATGAAGGCTGGAATTCACCATCGCTGAAATGGCTGATGGTAACCGCACCCAAAGGCAGGCCAAAGTTGTCGGCAATTTCTTTTGCCAGATACTTTGAGGCAGTGCCTGAGAATATTTTGATTTTAGACTCCATATTTGACTGAAAACCCGCTTTTTGAAGCGGGACGCAAAGAAACGAATATTCTATGGGCTTTCAAAATTAAAAATGAAGCATTTTGGAGCCATAGCGTAGGCGTTTCAAGATGGTTTTTGATGCCATTCCGCTTTTGAAGACTTAAAATATTAAGTACTTTCGCGGTCGCGTTATTATTTACCGCTTCTGAAATCGTCAGAATTCAATTATTGACCACTTCAGAACCATGCCCGGATGGCGGAATTGGTAGACGCGCTGGTCTCAAACACCTGTGATAGCAATATCGTGCCGGTTCGACTCCGGCTCCGGGTACAAAGCCACGTCATTAGCTGACGTGGCTTTTTTTATTGAATCCTATGATCCAAAGTTGTTTTTTGATTCTTGCACCTCTTTCAATCTTACTATCTTTGCCCCTTCCATTTTTCCAGACAGTGCATAAACCCAGTTTTGACGACATATACATGGAATTGGCGGAGAATCTCTCCCGCAAGTCCCACTGTGTGAAAATAAAAGTAGGTGCCGTGGTGACCAAAGATACCCGTATTGTATCGCTTGGCTACAATGGCCCACCTGCCGGCACACACAACTGTGACGAAGAGTGGCCCGACAAAGGCTGCGCACGCGACCGCAAAGGCAGTTGCTCGCTGGCCCTGCACGCAGAGGAAAACGCTATTCTGTATGCCTCCAAAAACAAAGTTACCCTTGAAGACGCTACCCTCTACGTTACTTTGTCGCCCTGTCTATCATGCGCACGCATCATTTATACCACCGGTGTTAAAAAAGTTTATTATTTGCAATCGTATGCCGAATACAAAGGGCTTGATGTAGATGAAGGAGTGGAGTTTTTGAGAAAATTTGGCGTGGAGGTTTTTCAATATAAAGCACCCGGACAATAAATGTTTTTAGATGCCTGTTAAATTGCTTTGATGAATAAACTACCCAACAAGAACAAATTACTAATGCCACTTTATTTTGCCATCGTGCTGGTGGCAGGCATTATGTTGGGCACCCGCCTCAATCAGCCTTTTCTCAACAAAAAGTCCTTTGTACTCACACGCTCGGGCCAGTTTAATAAGCTAAACGACATCATCAACTACATACAAATGGAGTATGTAGACACCGTGAATTACCGCAACCTGGTAGAGAATGCCATTGAGTCTATGTTGCATGAGCTCGATCCTCACTCCGCTTATATCACAGCTGAAGATTTGCAAGCCATGAGCGAGCCGTTGGAGGGCAACTTTGATGGCATTGGCGTGGAGTTCCACATTCAAAATGACACCATCATGGTGGTGAGCGCATTGTCGGGCGGGCCGTCCGAAGCGCTGGGTATAATGAGTGGCGACCGTATCATAATGATTGAAGATACTGTGGTGGCCGGCATAGGCATTGACAACGTTATGGTGATGCAAAAACTACGAGGACCCAGTGGCACACAAGTGCGCATCAAAGTGTTGCGCAGAGGGAAAAACGCATTGATCAGTTACAACATCACCCGCGGTAAAATTCCAATATACAGTGTGGATGTGGCGTATATGATACGCAACAAAATAGGGTACATAAAAGTGAGCAGGTTTGCTGCCACCACGTATGAAGAGTTTGCCAAAGCACTTGAAACCCTTCGTCAGCAAGGGCTTGAAAGTTTGATCATAGACTTGCGTGGCAATCCGGGAGGATATCTCAATGCGGCTACCCTGATAGCGGATGAGTTTCTCGACAAGAAAAAATTAATCGTGTACACCGAAGGAAAAGCGCGGCCGCGCACACCTTACTATGCCAAAAACGATGGCATGTTTTTGAAAGGAGAGATGGTGGTACTGATGGACGAGGGGTCGGCATCGGCCAGTGAGATATTGGCAGGCGCGCTGCAGGATTGGGACAGGGCCACTATTATTGGGCGCAGGTCATTTGGCAAGGGCTTGGTGCAGGAGCAAACTGTTTTTCCTGACGGATCGGCATTGCGACTTACCATAGCGCGGTATTATACCCCCACCGGACGTTCCATACAAAAATCATATGCCGGAGGATTCGATGATTACAATCGCGATCTGCT
>JBBKVM010000075.1:0-14835 GCA_037968415.1 Bacteroidia bacterium
ATCATTTACCGCTCCAAAATTTGTCAAGATTCCATCCACAAAAAACTGATTATTTGATTTCAAGATATTTCGAATGCTTAGTGTTTTAATATTGGAACCGAAATAAGTTTTGCAATTAATCAAATTTCCGTTTTCATCAATATGCAATAAAAAGGCATTTCCTATACTTGAGTTGCTCGGGTCGTTGTAACTATAGCCTCCTATGTAATATTCATTACCAAATTGGTAAATATTAAAAGCGCTCCCTTTTATGGTATCGCCAAATGTTTTACTCCAAATCACATTGCCTGTAGTATCCATTTTAAAAACAAAAATGTTGCCTCTTGAACCACCATTGTTGGTGGTGTCTTGCGTGCCCACAACAATAATTGATGTTGAATCGCTATTAAACGTGTAATCCACAACAAATTCGCTGCTGGGAGCAGGATTGCCAAAATGTTTAGCCCAAATGACATTTCCTGCCAAATCAATATGGTAACAATAAATTTGTTGCGACAGAAGAGGTGATTTTAACCCAAACCCGGCAATAAAATAACCATTCTCATTTTCTAATATCTTGGTATTAATGGAACCACCATAATATTCCTTCTGAAATATCTGCTGCCCCTCGCAAGCGGCCACAGTCAGTGCGCAGGCCAGCGCCAGCAGTAGTTTATGTATGTGGGTGTGTGGCATGGGGGGTTAATTGGAACAGTGGTTTGGCTAAAAAATTAAACAACAATTAAACATTAAACAACGGGAGCTAAATTGAGGCACCACAAGTACGCGTGATTGTGTTTTATGAAAATACCCCTTTGATTTGAATAATGCAACGGTTATCTTTTTACTGCTGATGCGGTGTGCATCCAAATCGCGCAAGCAAAACCAAAAAACCGTTTACTTTGCATGCGTATGAAAGTTTTCAAATTTGGTGGTGCATCGGTGAAAGATGCCGATGCGGTAAAAAACGTAGCACACATACTGGGCCTGCATGCCGCTGAGCCACTGCTGGTGGTACTATCTGCCATGGGCAAAACCACCAACGCGCTGGAGGCCGTGGCACAGGCCTACGTAATGCAACAAGAAAACACCTACGCGCTGCTCGAAGAAGTAAAGTCATATCACCTGGCTATAATTGATCACCTCTTTGCTGCGCGCACCCACCCCGTGTACGATGCAGTAAACAACTACTTTGTTGAAATAGATTGGATGCTGGAAGATGAGCAAATCAAAGAATACAATTTTGTGTACGATCAGATGGTGTCGTTTGGCGAATTTTTATCTACCGCCATCGTAAGCCATTACCTAAACGAAAGTGGGGTGGCCAACACCTGGCATGATGTGCGCGACTCCATAAAAACCGATGAGCAATACCGCGGGGCGGGCGTGCAGTGGGAAACCACTACCGCACTGATCCGCAAAAATATTTTACCCTTGTTTGCGGCTGGCACACGTTGTGTGGTTACGCAGGGGTTTGTAGGTTCTACATCGGACAACAATACCACCACACTGGGGCGCGAGGGCTCCGACTATACGGCCGCGGTGTTTGCCCACGCGCTGGATGCCTCCGAGGTGGTGATATGGAAAGACGTACCCGGGGTGCTCAATGCCGACCCTAAGTTTTTTAAAGACGTGGTGCTGCTCGATAAAATTTCCTACCTCGATACCATCGAGCTGGCGTATTATGGCGCCTCGGTGATTCACCCCAAAACGGTGAAGCCACTGGAGAATAAAAAAATTCCACTACGCGTAAAATCTTTTGTCAACCCCACACACGAAGGCTCACTGATAAGCGATGCCGACAGCACCGAGCCGCTGGTCCCGTCATTTATTTTTAAGTCGGATCAAATCCTGCTCTCTGTATCTGCTATGGATTTTTCATTTATCATTGAAGAGCACCTGAGTAAAATGTTTACCATTTTTGCGCGACACCAAATAAAAATAAACCTGATGCAAAATTCCGCCATCAGTTTTTCGGTGTGTATAGATAATGACAAGTTTCGTTTTCTGCCCCTGCTCGAAAACTTGCAACACGAATTCAAGGTGCTCTACAACACCGGTCTGGAGCTGCACACGGTGCGGCACTACACTCAAGCCATCATCGACAAGCTGAGCGAGGGCAAGGAAATAATTTTGGAGCAACGCAGCCGTGCCACCGCGCAATTGGTGATGCGCCCCCGATAAATTTTATTTAGAAAAGATGGCCAGCAACTTGGCCGCCAGTGCCTCGGCAATTTTGCGATCGCTCTCGTAGGTCCAGCCCGCTATGTGTGGCGACAGCACCGCGTGGTCCGACTGCAGCAGGTATTGTAGCGGGGCGGGCAGGGCGCTGGTGTCGATGGCGTTTTCGAATGAGGTGGATTCGTACTCCAACACATCAAGGCAGACGCCTGTTACCTTGTCTGCTTGCATGGCATCTACCAGGTGTTGGGTGTTCACCACCATACCGCGCGCGGTGTTGATGAGGATAATGGGTTTGGCAAAGCGCGCTAGGTAAGCATCGTTTACCATGTGCGTGGTTTCTTTGGTAAGTGGTACATGCAGACTTAACACATCGGCTTGTTCAAATATTTCGGGCATAGATACTTCCTTCACATGGGCCGTGCCGAAGTCTTTTTTGTATTTGTCGTACGCCAATACGTTCACGCCAAATCCCGCAAGTTTTTCGGCCATGGCCGAGCCCATATTTCCGTAGCCGATTATGGCTACTGTTTTTCCTTTCAGCTCATGACCGCGGTTGGGCTCGCGGTTCCATTTGCCTTCGCGCACTTGCATGTGCGCGCGCGTGAGGTTTGTGAGCAGCGATAGCAGCATGGCAAGGGCATGTTCGCCTACGGCATCGCGACTGCCTTCGGGTGCGGTGAGCACTTCTATGCCCATCTGTTCGCAGTAGGCCATGTCTATGTGTTCGGTGCCTACGCCATTGCGCACGATTACTTGCAGGCGCGGGGCGCTGTCGATAAGCTGGCGTGTCACAGCCATGCGGCTTTTGATAACGATGCCATCGAAATCGGCTATGCGCTGGGCGATGGTTTCTTCATCCCACCTGCGTCCATCGGTAAGGGCGATTTTTTTGCCCTGCAGATTTTCGATAAAGGCGTGATGGATGTTGTCGATGAGGAGCAGTTTCATGGGCGACAGGTCACAGCAGTATGCCTTTGAGGAGCAAGATGGCGATGGTGAAATATATGATAAGCCCTGTCACATCCACCAGTGTGGAGATAAATGGTGCGGAGGAAACGGCAGGGTCGAGGCCGGCTTTTTTGAGCAACAGCGGAAGCACCGAGCCCGCCAGGCTGCCCCACAACACCACGCCCACCAGCGAGATGGCTACCGTGAGTCCGATGAGCACCCACTGTGTGTCGCCACTGGTTTCGGTGAGGGCCCACAGGTACACACGCACAAAACCGATTACACCCAGTATGAGGCCGAGCATGATGCCGGTAAAAAATTCGCGCTTTACAATGCGCCACCAGTCGGCAATACTGATTTCATTGAGCGCCAGCGCGCGTATCACCAACGTAGATGCCTGGCTGCCACTGTTGCCCCCGCTGGCAATAATGAGCGGAATAAAAAGTGTGAGCACTACGGCAGCGGTAATCTCTGCCTGGTAATAGTTGAGCGCAGAGGCCGTGAGGCTGCCACCCAGCAGCAGTATCATCAGCCAGCCGGCACGCTTTTTTATCATCTCCCATATCGACAGGTTCATGTATGGTTCGTCAAGCGCTTCCATACCGCCCATCTTCTGTAAATCTTCGGTGTCCTCTTCGCGAATGATATCGATGGCATCGTCATGCGTAACTATACCCACCAGCTGGTTTTCTTTGTTGACTACCGGCACTGCGATAAGGTCATACTTGGAAATGGTTTCGGCCACGGTCTCCTGGTCATCGTCAACGTGTACCGATACAATTTCTTCGTGATAAATAGTTTCTATCACCTCGTGCGGTTGCGCCAGTATCAGGTCTTTGAGCGAGATAAATCCTTTGAGCTGGCGGTCTTGATCCACCACGTAGATGTAGTAGATGGTTTCTTTTTTGGGTGCGTCTTTGCGCACCTGATCCAGCGCCTGGTCTACCGTCATGTCGGTGGTGACGGATGCAAACTCTGAGCTCATCGAACCACCCGCAGTGTCTTCGGGATAGGAGCTGAGCTGTATCACGTTGTCGCGCACCGATTTGCTGAGGAAGGGCAGCAGCCGTTCCTGGTCATCGTGTTCCATACTCTGGAACAAGTCGGCACGGTCGTCACTGGAGATGTTGGAGAAGAGGCGTGCGGTTTCGCGTGGGGCAAACTGATGCAGCATTTCCAACTGCCTGTCTATGGGCAGGCTGCCAAATACGTAGCCTTTATTTTCGGGAGTGAAGGCGTTGAAAATAAACAGCGCCTGGTCGTCATCGAGCGAAAGGATAAACTCGGCTACCTCCACAGTAGGCATCTCCGACAGCTGTTCTACCAGCTCGGCTATGTTACCTGCTTCCAGCAACTGGTGCTGCTCCGCAAATTCATCTTCGAGTTCAACCTGTTCCATTATTTTTAATCGTGCTGCAAAATAAAAAATCCCCTTCATAAGGGGACATGCAGCGTGCGCGGTACAAGTACCGTATGGCGTTTGCAAAAGCCCCCTCGTTTAGTTTTAGCACCGTGTGACTTATCCCGCCCAGCGCGGGAAGCTGCGTTATGCTTTGCCTTGCTCCGACAAAGCCTGTTATACCCATTGGCGTGTCTCCACATTTCCGGGCAGCAGCTTGTGTTCACATGGTAGCCTCACCTAACAAGCTTTTCAAGCGTTGTAAAAATAACAAAATTGGGGTTACCCTAATGGCGGGTGGATATTTTATTTTCTGTTGGAAAATACGTGGGTAAGCTCTTCAAACTGCGTGAAAGAAAGCTGCTCGGCACGCAGGTCGCTGTATGGAAATGCGGTGATGGGATAGCCCAAAGACTTGAGGGCGTTGCTCAGTTTTTTTCTGCGCTGGTTGAAGCCCGCTTTTACGATGCGTTTGAAAAGCACTTCATCGTAGTCGATGTCGGTTCTGAATTTGTTGCTGAAACGTACCACACCCGAATTTACTTTGGGTGGCGGATTGAATTCGTGTGGCCCCACGTCAAATAAATATTCGGTAGTGAAGTGAGCCTGCATCAGTACGCTGAGTATGCCATAGTCGCGGTTGCCGGGCGGGGAGCAAATGCGCTTGCCCACCTCTTCCTGAAACATGCCCACCACATAGGGAACGAGGTGTTTGAATTCGAGTACACGAAAAAGTATTTGCGAAGAAATGTTGTAGGGGAAGTTGCCGATAATGGCAAAGCGTTTGCCTAGTATTTCATCGAGCGGCAATTTGAGGATGTCGCCTTCTATGATGCGGTTGGAGAGCGCAGGGTAGTGTTCGTGCAGGTATGCAATGGATTCACTGTCGATGTCGATGAGGAAAAGACTGTTGCCACAAGTTTTTTCGAGGTGGCGCGTGAGCACGCCTGTGCCGGGGCCTACTTCAATTACTTTTTGATAAGAACCGTCTTGCGGCAGGCTTTGCACCACCGCTGCCGCAATGGCATCGTTGATGAGGAAGTGTTGCCCCAGGTGTTTTTTTGCTCTTACAAATCCCATCGTGTGGTCAATCTACTATTTCGAGCAGCGTGCGAAAGGCCACATATTTCTGCCCGAACTTTTGATTGTGTTCGGCTTGCAGCGCAGGAGCATACACGCTTTCGTACTGTTTGTAGTCAACAATGCTGCGGCAGTGGTATTGGATAGAGTAGGTGTGTCCACCCGAGTCGTCATCGCCCAACACACGCAGCATACGGTTTTCGGTAAACACACCGGTCTTCATCACATCAGGTATGTGCGTTTCGCGCATCCACTTGAGCCACGCCAGGTGCTCCGAATCGTCAATGTTTACGGTTACGTTGTAGATAATCATGAGGTAAAAAAATAATGGCTAAGGTACGCATCTGCAAGAAAGTGCAGCGGGTGCGGATCAGTTTAGGATGTCGCCACGCAACGCGCGATAGCGTTTGCGCGCCTCTACGGTAAAGCTGCTGCCGGGGTGTTTGAGCATCAGTTGTTCGTAGTAGTCCATTGCCTTCACGGTGTCTTTGAGGTGGAACTCGTAGATGTCGCCCAGTTGGAAAAGTGCATCATCGGCCAGTATGTCGCTGGGGTATTCATTCACTACTTTTTGCAATAAATCAGCAGCATCCTGAAAGCGTCCTTTCTTTTTGGCGATGGTGGCTTTTTTGTAATACACTTCATCGGTCAGCGAGTGGCGCGGGTAGGTAACGAGGATTGAGTCGAGCGCGGCCAGTGCAAGCGTGTCGTGGTTTTGATATTCGAGCAGGTCGGCACGGGCATACATCATCATGGCCACAGTAGAAGTATCGAGAGCGGTGTTGTCGGCAATGAGCAGAGATAGCGCCATGGCATCGTTGCTGATAAGCTGCGAGGTGGCCGACTTGAGCACATCCAGTTGTCCTTTGGCCCATTCAAAATCACCGGTGTAATAAGAGAGTTTGGCGTTGCGCAGTTTGGCCTCCTGTCCCAGCGGGTCGTTTTTAAATGCTTTGTCGACCTGACCATACAACAAGGTGGCTTCCCACACTTCACCCGTGAGCACGTAGATATCACCCAACTCGAGTTTGAGTTGTGCCTGCACTTGTGGGCGCAGGCCCGGCAGCGCGATGGCTTCGTTGAGCAGCGCGGTAGCGGAGCTGATGTCGTTGAGGTAAAATGCATCGAGGTGTGCAAGGCCTTTGAGCAGTGGCGCGGTCACAGCCGATTTGCCGAGCTCAGCCAGCGCCTTGGTGTAGTTGGATTTGAGGGCTTGTATGCTGGCAGCTGATGCAAAGCCGCTGGCATCAAGTTGCGCGTTGATGGCGTTGAGCATCTCCAACCGCGCGGTGATGTAGTACGGGCTGCGCGCGCCTTTTTCTATCACATATTGATAGCCATTGATGGCGGCATCGTAGTCGGCATTTGACACCGCCATGCTCGCTATCTGTATTACGCGTTGGCCATCTTCATTGAAGCGTTTGTCCAGCGCCTTGGCCTGGAGCAGCGCCATGTCAAAATCTTTTTGCTGGATCATAAACCAGGTGAGCATTTCGGAAAACACCGGCTGGTCGGGATATTTCTGCACACGCCTCAGCAGCGAAGTGCGCAGCATTTCTTTGTACTTGCCTTCGGGCTCTTGCGCCACGCGCGTCATCAGGGTGTTTTGCACCGTTTGCAAATACCCGGGATTGATGATGAGCAGGTCGTAATACTCTTCGAGCATGGCAGGAATATCGCCTTGCGATGCATAAAGGTTGGCCAGCTCAAAACCGTAGTTATACTGCTGGTTGATGGTCCTGCGTGCTTTCAGGTAGGTGTCAATGGCAAAACCATTTTGGCGTCTGGTGATAAAACTGTTGGCCAGTCGCGCAGCCATGTTGGGGTCTGCAGGCATGGCTTTCACCGCGTTGGCGTAATATTGTTTTGCTTTTTCGTGGTCGCCACTGGCGCTGTATATGTAACCGAGATCGGCCAGCAGCATGGCGTCTTCGCCTTCGCGCTTGATGGCTTTGCGCACCAGTTTTTCGGCTGCGTCATAATCTTTGAGCATCACCAGGCAATTTAGGTACAAGTCGTAGTAGCCCTGGTTGTTGCTTTTGCTGTAGAGTTTTTCGTAGAGTGCGGCTGCCTTTTCGTATTCACCATTTTGATAATATTGTTGCGCCAGCTGTGGGTCGGTGTTGGGTTGCGCCAGCACGGGAATGGCCAGGGCCATGCCAAAAATCAAACAAAAGGAAAGAAGAAAATTATTTCGCATTACGGTTTGTTGTGTACTGCTTCAACGCAGTGGCGGCAGTTAAATTTTATCAGTTGATGATCTCGAAACCTGTATAAGGTACCAATACCTCAGGGATTTTGATGCCTGCGGGTGTCTGGTTGTTTTCGAGCAGGGCGGCCATTACGCGCGGCAGGGCCAGCGCGCTGCCATTGAGGGTGTGCACCAGTTGCGGTTTTCCATCGCCGTCTTTGAAGCGGCATATCAATCTATTGGACTGGAAAGTTTCGAAATTGCTCACCGAACTGATTTCAAGCCAGCGTTGCTGCGCGGCAGAATATACTTCAAAGTCGTAGGTGAGGGCAGAGGCAAAGCTCATGTCGCCACCGCACAATTTCAATATCCTGAATGGCAGCTCGAGCTCGCGCACCAGGCCGGCCACATATTCGCGCATGTCTTCAAGCGTGCCGTAAGAATTGTCAGGGTGTTGTATCTGCACGATCTCTATTTTATCGAATTGGTGGAGGCGGTTGAGACCGCGCACTTCTTTGCCGTAGCTGCCTGCCTCGCGTCTGAAGCAAGGCGTGTAGCCGGTGAGTTTGATGGGCAGGTCGCTGCTTTTGAGGATGGTGTCTCGGTACAAGTTGGTGAGCGGCACTTCTGCGGTGGGTATCAGGTACAGGTCATCGGCAGTGATGTGGTACATCTGTCCTTCTTTGTCGGGCAGTTGGCCGGTGCCAAAGCCTGAGTCGGCATTGACCACTGCGGGCACCTGCATTTCGCGGTAACCAAACTGCACAGCACTGTCTAAAAAGAAATTGATGAGCGCGCGCTGTAGCCGTGCACCCTGCCCCTTGTACACAGGGAATCCGGCACCGGCAATTTTAACACCCAGCTCGAAGTCGATAAGGTCGTAGCGTGCGGCCAGCTCCCAGTGCGGAAGCGCGCCTTCGGGCAGCGTGGGAATCTTGCCTTCTTCGTGTATATTTTCGTTGTCTTCAGCTGTTTTGCCTGCAGGCACTTTTTCGCTGGGTAGGTTGGGAATCTGCACCAGCAGGTTGTGCAGCTCACTTTCTATTTCGGTGGCGCGTGCGCTCAGTTCTTTGATCGATTCTTTGAGCGCGGTGCTTTTGTCTTTGGAGTTGTCGGCTTCACTTTTCTTACCCTCTTTGTACAGCGCGCCTATCTCACGCGCCAGCTCGTTGGCGTGCGATTGCAACGTATCCATTTCATTTTGGTTTTGCCTTCGCTCTTCGTCCAGCTTCGATACCAGTTCAAGTATTTGAGTGGCATCATAATTTTTTACGGCCAGTTTTTTTAAAACTTCTTCCTGGTTCTGGCGGATATAATTTAATTGCAGCATAAAATTTCGATCGTGTTGTACCGTGTAAAATTACAAGTAAATAATGAAGTGGCTGCGACAATGGAAGCAATAAAAATTTCTGATATTGAACAGCTCGCAAAAGCAACGATTAATAATGGCGAATTCGAAAAGTGAACACCCGGGTATAGAGGAGATAACGGCAGCGGTAGATTTTTTAGTGTCGCGCGGTGTGGAAGCGCCTGTGGCGGCCATCGTGCTGGGTACGGGGCTGGGCAGACTGGTAGATTATATCGAAGACAAGGTGGTGATTGAGTACGAAGACATTCCACATTTTCCGGTTTCTACGGTAGAGTTTCACAGCGGCAAATTGATCAGTGGCACATTGGAAAGCGTGCCTGTGGTGGCCATGCAGGGCCGGTTTCATTACTACGAAGGATATTCTTTTCAACGCATCACGTTTCCGGTGCGTGTGCTCAAAGGCCTTGGTGCGCAGCAACTTTTTCTTAGCAATGCGGCAGGCGGCATGAACCCTGCCTTCAAAAAAGGCGACCTGATGCTGCTCGATGATCATATTAATTTATTACCTGGCAATCCGCTCACAGGAAAAAATCTGGATGCGCTTGGCCCGCGGTTTCCGGATATGAGCGCACCCTACGATGCCGCGCTGAACACACAAATATTGGCAGCCGCGAAAAAAGAGAACGTGCCAATGCACAAAGGCGTGTACGTGGCGGTAAGCGGCCCCTGCCTCGAAACCCGTGCTGAGTATCGATTCCTGCGCATCATTGGCGCTGACGCAGTGGGCATGTCGACCGTGCCCGAAGTGATAGTGGCCAACCACATGGGCCTGCCCTGTGCGGCCATATCGGTAATCACCGATGAATGCGATCCCGAAAATTTGCAGCCGGTTAACATTGAAGAGATTATTAAAGTGGCCGGTGTGGCCGAAGAAAAACTGATCGCCATCATGCGCAATGTAATGCGCACCATGGAGCGATAACAACAAATAAAATATGATGGACAAACACTATTACAATTCTGACGACCTCGCTAAGTTTGGTAAGGTCACTGAGTTTCAGCCCGAGCTGGGCAAGAAATTTTTCAGCTGGTACAACGAAGTTTTTAAAGACGGAGCGCTGACCGCGCGCGAAAAATCACTGATCGCCCTGGCTGTATCGCACGCGCTGCAATGCCCTTACTGCATACATGCCTACACCGAAGACTTGTTGGAGAAGGGTGCTAGCGAAGCGGAAATGATGGAGGCGGTGCACGTGGCATCGGCCATCAAAGGAGGCTCTGCGCTGGTGCATGGTGTACAGATGATGGAACGAGTAAAAGGACTGTCGATGTAGTGTAGCTTAGCCGGCTGCTACGCCTTTGGCCTTGGCGGCAAACTTGGCGCTTATCTCATCGAGCGACAGCGCGTTGTAAGTCATGCCAGCGGTGAGTCCGCCTTTGCGCGCGGCACACACACCAAAAAACATATCGTGGTAGCCATCGCGGTGGTGCGCATCGGGGTTGATGCTGATCATCACGCCTTTGTTCAGTGCGTAGTCGATCCAGCGCCAGTCGAGGTCGAGGCGCCAGGGATTGGCGTTGTGCTCTATCACCACATGGTTGTCGGCACATGCGTCAATTACTTTTTTGTAGTCGATGGGGTAGCCTTCGCGCGCCAGCAGCAGGCGGCCTGTTGGGTGGCCCAGTATAGTGGTGTGCGGATTTTCTATCGCCTTGATGAGGCGGGCAGTTGCGCGGGCCTCGTCCATCTTCAACACCGAGTGCACCGAGGCCACTACAAACTCAAATGACGAAATCACTTCCTCGTTGTAATCGAGCGAACCATCATTGAGTATGTCGCTTTCTATGCCTTTGAAAATTCGAAATGGCGCCATCGATTTGTTGATTACATCTATCTCTTCATGCTGTTGCACTACGCGCTCGGGCGTAAGGCCGTTGGCATAAAAGGCCGCTTGCGAGTGATCGCATATGCCTAAATATTGGTAACCCAATTCGCGACAGTATTCAGCCATTTCTTTCAGTGTGTGCATGCCATCGCTGTAGGTAGAGTGGTTGTGGAGGATGCCTTTGAGGTCGGAAAGATTTACAAGCTTGGGCAAAGTGTGCGCAGCGGCTTTGTCGAGTTCTGTCAAGCCTTCGCGCAATTCAGGCGGCACAAAGTCGTACCCATGCGCTTGATAAATTTCTTTTTCATCGTGTGCAGCAGAAATTTTCGTGGCATCAAAATGTGCAGTGTGCGCGGCATTGCCGGTGGTGTTGAATAAAAGCTGTGCGTAATTATCTGAAGTGGCCAGCCACACAATCACGGGTATTCCTTGTGCGGTTGCTACTTGCAGCGAATCGTTTTGTTGTGTCACCTCGTTGGTAAGCGGGTGCGCGCTAAAAAACTCCTTGAGCGCATTCACATCGCTTGGTTCAACAACCAGTTCGATTTGTTCGAGCACTTCGCTGTGTCTGCGTATGTCTCCTGTCAGCGAAAACTGTTTGGTCACCGACTCCGAGCGCAGGTCTTCGGTAAGCTGATTGGCCAGCGCCCATGCGGTGGCGAAATGAAATTTGCCTTCGTTCGATCGTTTGTATTCGATGGCGTGCTTCACCAGGTTTTGGGTCTTGATGCCGAAGCCTTTCAATTCTACCAATCGATTTTCATTGCAGGCGTATAGCAATTCACCGACAGATTCGATGCCGAGCTCTTTCCACAACACCGCCACTTTTTTGGGTCCAAGGCCTTTGATGTTCATCACATCAATTACTCCGGGTGGTGTGTTCGCGGTGATCTTCTCCAGTTCTTGAATGGTGCCGGTATCCAGCAGTTCGGAAATCTTGGCGCTGATGCTTTTGCCAATGCCGTCAAGCATTTCCACCTCTTCGGGCGAGAGTTCTTCCAACGGCTCTTCCAGTCGCTGAATGCGAAAGGTGGCGTTTTGATAGGTGCGCGATTTAAAAGAATTCTCACCGTGCAAGTCCATCAGCTGCGCCAGCAATTTAAAAACCGATGCAATTTCTTTGTTGGTCAAACGAAAACGAATTAGCGCGCGAGGGTCACGCGGTTGTGTTTGTAAATGTTGCTGCCCGTCATTACGATGTGGTAGGTGCCGTTGGCAAGATGCGAGAGGTCGAGCGAGCGCATGCCGGTGGTGGCTGCAGGCAAAGAAAACACCATGTGGCCAAGCATATCATACACAGCAATGGAAACTTCTCTATCAGCAGTTGAGGCATCTAAAATATTTACCATGCCTGCGGTTGGGTTAGGGAAGAGCTGAAGTTTATCCTCATGCACCGGGTTTGCGATGGTGGTGAGTGCACCATTCACATCAAATATGTACAAACCGTTTTGCATGTCCGACACCAATACTTTTCCCGAGGGCAGGTAAGGGTATACGCCCCATGCGCCCATGTAGCTGTTGTTGTTTGGCAGTATGCTGGTATCGTAATAGCCACTGCGGAAAGGCGCGGTGGGCGTGCTGATATCGAATATCTGCAAGCCGTCATAATAGTAACTCACGTATGCATGCGAACCTTTTATGATGACGTTGTGCGGAATGGCATTGGCGGTGGTGTTGGGAGGGATGATGGTAGAGAGTACTGAGATGTTGTTGAAGTCGGACACGTCCAGCACTTTCAGGTGCATGCCGTGGTTTTCGTCAGCAAGAATGTAAATGTTGCCTGCCTCATTGAGCCAGCCCGAGTGGTTGTAACCCTGAAACGGATAACTGGTGAGCGAGCCAAGCGCCACAGGATTGGCAGTGTTGGAAAAATCAACGATAAACAAACCGTTGGGGCCGGCATTGAGGTAGGCGGTGTCGTTGCGCACATAAGTGTCGTGCACATATCCTGCGGTAGAATAAGATTTGAGGAACACCGGTGCAGTGGGATTGGCAAGAGAATACACCGAGTAGCTATTTGGCGAGGTGGTGTATCCGCCACACACGTACATCTTGGCCGTGGTGGTGTCGATAAAGATATTGTGCGCTCTGCGGATCAGCGCATTGGAGTCGTATACTTTCACCACCGAATCGGGTAGGTAGCTGAGGTCAAGAATTTGCAGTGAGCTGGTGCCTTCATCAGCTACACAATACAAGTATCCGTTGAAATCGTGGTAGTCGCGGTGAATGATACTGCTATTGGCCACCAGGCCCTGTACAAACGCCACCTGAGTGGCAGCCGATGTAACGTTGACATCAAAAATATGTGTACCCATGGTAGAACCAATTACGGCATACTCGCGGCCGCCCTGCACAAATCCCCATACCTCGTTGTAGGTGTTGTTGAAGATAGTCGATCCGGGAAGCGTGCTGTCGCTCCAGTGATATTCGAGCACCGTGTTGAGGCTACCTTGAGCCAGCAGCGCGCTGTTAAACAAACACAAGCCGATGATGAGCAAATAAATATTTTTCATGGATACTGATTTATGTATGGTACTATAAAGTTAATGATTCTGTGTGTTATTGAATACGTATGTAGTAGGGCATGCGCGCTTGCACGCCTTCGGACTTCATCATGCTGCGCCATGCAGCGTAGTATTCGTAGGTATCGCCCAACTCGCGTTGCAATATGCGCGACTCGCCATCACCCGATATTTCTTTCACCAGTTCCATCAGTGGATCTTTTTGCGTAGGCAGTTCGCGCACGCGGTAGTCGGTGATGCCTGCGCGCTGCGCTGCAATTTTTACTGCCACATCCAGTCCGCCCAACGTGTCTACCAACCCTATGGCAAGCGCATCACTGCCGGCCCACACACGGCCCTGGCCAATGCTGTCAACATACGCCACGTTGAGCTTGCGGCCCTCGGCTACCTTTTTAGTGAACGTATCATATATTTTGTCAACCATGTTTTGCACGATGCCGGTTTCTGTTGGCGTGAGCCCGCGTGTGAACGTGCCCAGGTCGCTGTAGTGGCCCGTGTTATAAGTATCGGTGGTTACACCCAGTTTATTTTTCAGCATGTCTTTGCCATTTAGCAACAGGCCTATCACACCTATAGAGCCTGTGATTGTGTTTGGCTGCGCCACTATGACATCGGCCGCGCACGAAATGTAATAACCACCGGAAGCAGCTACATCGCCCATGCTCACAACCACAGGTTTTTTCTCGCGCGCCAGCACCACCTCGCGCCATATCACATCGCTGGCCAGCGCACTGCCACCAGGAGAGTTTACGCGAAGCACAATTGCTTTGATATTGTTGTCATTGCGCGCCTGGCGTATGGCTTTGGAGATGCGGTCAGAACCAATGTTCTCGTCATCACCTTCTCCTGAATTGATAGGACCCACTGCATAAACAATGGCAATCTTGTCTTTGGCGAGCGGCTTTTTGGCAGCTTTGCTGTTGCTGTATCCTTTTAGGCTCACCATTTCTATTTTGTCCTCATTGGCTACGCCTAGTTTTTCTTTCAGGATAGAAAGCAGTTGGTCCTTATACACCAGTTCATCTACCAGTTTGTAACTCAACGCATCGTTGGCATCGCGCGCCAGCAAGTGATCTGAGATGCTGTCCATTTGCGCAAAACTCATGTTACGCGAAGAGGCCATGGCACTGGTCATGTCGTTGTATATGGCATTGATAAAAGCAGAAATTTGTTCGCGGTTGTTGTCACTCATTTTGTCCATCTCAAATGATTCGGCTGCCGATTTGTAGCGGCCATGTTTGATCACTTGAGGTTTTATTTCAAGTTTATCGAGCGTGCCACGAAAAAACATCATCTGTGCCGAGAGTCCAGCCAGGAAAACATTTCCTTCGGGGTTC
>JBBKVM010000076.1:0-2798 GCA_037968415.1 Bacteroidia bacterium
TCTTTCAGGCGCGCAGGCACCACGAATTCTTCGCTACTAGGATCTTCCTTCTGCAAAATGCCATCGGTAGTGGTGATGTAGCCATAGTAAGCAGCATCCATTGGGTTGTAGTCAAGCACCTTGCCGTATGTGAGGCGCATGGTAGAATTTGCATCAGGATAGAAATTTCGTTGGGGCTGCATTTCGCGCAGGCCTGCCACCCAATCTTTCGATAGTTCTCCTTTTCTCTGGTCGTACTCGCGGGTGTGTGTGCGAATGCGCGCAGTGTAATCGCCATACAACGAATTCATGAAAGAATAGCCCATGTCTTTGTTGAGTGTCTTGGCACTTGGCTTTGCAAGAAACGCATTCATGCGCTGCTCATTGGTAAAAATCGATTTGCTGAATAGCTTGTCAGCGTATGCTTTCCAGTCGCCTTTGTATTTTGAGTTTACTTCATTGAATACAGGCGCGTGCATTTCTTTAGCCACATCATTTTGATACATGGCAAATAAGCTGGCGAACAATTTCTTGTCGATGGCCTCATTGTAATTCAGGAAATGCTCAGCCACTGCGCCTTTCAGCTCTTCGGTAGCGGCTTTGATAGCTTCCGGCTTGGTAGTTTTGTCCGACAGCATTTTCTGCAGTCCCTGAAACTGGAACGCGAGGAAGAACACTTCAGGTCCCTGAAACGCGGCCTCTATCAGATAAGTGCGCGGCATTATGTAGTTGTTGTAGTCGGCATACGCTTTGTCGAAATCGGCCATCAGCGTGCCGTATTTTTCTTTGCGCTTTTCATCTTTCGCTACCCACTCGGCAAATGCTTTTTCTTCGGCTTGTTTGCTTTCAATTACTTTGTTTCGCTTCAAACCCTGTTGCTGGCCTATGTAATATTTCCAGTAGTTGCTGGTTTGGCTGTACTTGCTCGCATACTGCAAACGCACCGCAGGATCCTTGTCCATGCCTTCTTTCATGATGGCCAGCTTTTCGGTTCTGATTTTTACAATGGCCGGGCTACTTTTGTCAAGCGCCATTTTTACGCCATGTGAGGTAAGGAAACGATCAGTAGAACCCGGGTAACCAATTATCATCGCGAAATCATTTTTCTGCACACCGCTGATATTCACCGGCAGAAAATGACGTGGTTTGTAAGGCACGTTGTCTTTGCTGTAGGCTGCGGGTTTGTTGTCGGCCGATGCGTACACGCGAAACATGGCGAAGTCACCGGTGTGACGTGGCCACATCCAGTTGTCGGTGTCGCCACCAAATTTACCAATAGCTTCCGGTGGCGCGCCTACCAAACGAATGTCTTTGAACGTTTCATACACGAAAAGGTAATATTCGTTGCCATGGAAAAAGCTTTTCACTTCGATTTCATAGGCGTTGTCTTTACCGGCTTCGGCTTTTATCTCACGCGTCATTTCGTTGATTTTGGCTGCGCGTTGGGTGGCATCCATGTCGCTGGTCAATGCGCCCATCACACGGCCTGTCACATCATCCATGCGTATCAGGAACTTTGCATACAATCCGGGTGATGGAATTTCTTCCTCCATGTTTTTGGCGAAAAATCCGTTGGTCAACAAGTCGTTTTGGACAGTACTGGCTTCACGCACAGCATCATATCCGCAGTGGTGGTTGGTTAGGATAAGGCCTTTGTCGGAGATAATCTCTCCGGTGCAAAACCCGCTGAAACTTATGATTGCATCTTTGAGGCTGGCCTGGTTGACGCTGTATAATTCTTCGGCAGTCAGTTTGAGTCCGTTTTTCTGCATGTCGACCATGTTGCGTTTGAGCAACATAGGGAGCCACATGCCTTCATCGGCTTTTACATTTACGGTTTGCAACACAATTAATGCCGCAACAAGTGTGAAAATTTTCTTGATCATGATGGTTGGATAGGTTTATAAGGGCGATAAAAGTACTGAATATTTGAGAAGTTGAAAAGCAACGCCCCATCAATGTCATGTACGATTCTAAGGCAATCGCACGCGGTTAGAGCAGGAATGTGCCCTATTTAATCAATGCCTGTAAAACTGCAAACCGCAATCCCAACGGCACTTTTACATTTTCACCAGTTTGCGCGTGGTGCTATAGCCATCGGCTTTCACATTCAAATAGTAGATGCCTGACGGCAATGGAAGTGTTGAAAAAGTGAATTGGTGTGGTCCGGTTTCATAGTCTGCTGCGATTGCTGGCATCACTTCTTGTCCCAACGCATTGTGAATAGTGATACTCACCTTGGCGTTTGCTTTTAGCACCCATGCAACGGTGGCGCTGGCGTGGGCCGGATTAGGATAAAGCGAAAATTCCAGTTTGTTTTCAAGCGTCTGTGTGGATACGGTAAATAACACATCGGTCACAGTAGTGTTGGTGGCCACAGGTGGATTGAAATCAAAAAAGTTGTAGGCGGTGTTGGTGATGGAAGTGCCGTTGGGCAGCCCTTGCGCCACGCGCACTTTGTATTGCACCCAGCCATGGCTGTTGGGCTCGTCATTGGTGCTGTCGGGCAGGTTGATGTTGGGGAAATTAAACCGCACCACATTGCCAAATACCTGGGTGAAATTCTCGTGGCTGGCTGCCAGCAAAGTGAATGAAGAAACGATCAGATTCTGATTGAGCGTATCCAACACATAAATGTTTTGTGCGGGTGCGTTGCCGGTGTTTTGAAAATGAACGGTGTAGGTGAGCCACTCCTGGTTGGGCGGAATGGGCCCCGCGGGCTGCACCTCTTTGGCGTTGGGGTCAAAACTGTTTACTGTCACAAAGCAATGTTGCAGAGCGTTGTTTGCCATGTTATTGTCGCCCGCGAGGGGTGTTAC
>JBBKVM010000077.1:0-140268 GCA_037968415.1 Bacteroidia bacterium
CCCCCCCTCAAGGATTGTATTGCTAACAGCCTTTTTGTTTGTGTTTTGCTTTAACCAATCCCATGCACAAGAGCTCGAAGTGCAGCTCACGCCATCTAACTACAATGGATACAACATCGGTTGTTTTGGTGGCAACAATGGATTTATCAATCTCACAGTTACCGGTGGCACACCTCCATATTATTTTGACTGGAGCGATGGCTCCACCAACCAAAATATTACACAGCTAAGGGCAGGGTATTATCATGTGTTTGTCCATGACGATGTGGGCGGTGCGCTTGACCTTCAAATCACATTGAACGAGCCTGAAAGATTGCGTGTAGAAGCCGAATTATCTTCATACCCTAATGGCAACAATGTAAGTTGCTACCATTGCCTGGATGGAAGCATCCTTACCGACATAGCCGGGGGTGTGCAGCCCTATACATTTTTGTGGGGCGATGGCACCGTAAATGCCGACAGGTATTTTTTGGGTGCACGCGATTACAACCTGCGGGTAACCGATGCCAATGGATGCAGCGATGCCAGCCTGTATGTGACCCTTACTGAGCCCTCGCGAGATGACTGGACCATGCAAGGCAACTACGACAGCAATCCTACGACCGATTATATAGGCACCAACGACAGTATAGATTTTGTGCTGCGCACCAACGGGCAGGAAAGGGTGAGGATTCTTAGCAGCGGAACATTACAGATCCAACATTTGCAAGGTGCCGGTGAACGCATTGTGAGTGTTGACTCAACAGGAAATTTGAAAACTTACATTCCCGGAACTGCCGGTCCTGTTTTTTGGGATTTGGCGGGCAATACGTTATCACCGGCAGGCGCCCTGACAGGATATAATGCTTCTGAATTTATAGGCACGAAAAACGAGCAGGATTTTGTTATTAAAACCTATGACCACAATACGCCACTTCAAGGGGAACAGGATCCTGACGAACGTTTGCGAATAACCTATACTGGTTTAGTTGGAATAGAAACATGGGCTCCGCAAAGCAAGCTGCACTTGAATAGTACCGAAACATACGCGGTGAACAATGTTTTCAGGCATTATGAATTCCCGGTAGATATGGATGATGATGGGGTGCCGGTGCAGGAACAATTTCCCGAAACACCTTTTACATCAGGGATTACAGATTTTCGTATTACAAATGCCACCACAGGCGTGTTGGCCACCGATGGACTTGTTGTTTCTATGGATGGTAACCATGCCATAGTGAAAAATACTGAGGGCAATTTGCTCATGCGCAGCAATGCAATATCGATGAATGCAGGAGCAAACTATTTTAATATGTTTGGCAACTCAGCGGTGTGGAATGTAACGGGTCGCATGCAAATGCGCGCGAGTAATTTTATCCGAATCGGAACCAACAATGCCTTGAATGCACTTTATATAAATAATGATTTTATTCGAATGGGAACCAACAATGCCATTAATGCGCTTTACATTAATAATGACGGAAGGATAGGAATAGGCACCACCGAAGTAGCAGCGGGGTACGCACTTTCGGTGCTGGGCAGCATTATAAGCCAGGAAGTGATGGTGAAGATGAAACCCAACTGGCCCGACTTTGTTTTTGAAAGCAATTACCCATTGATGTCACTGAGTGTATTGGAGGCATTTGTAAAAGTGAACAAACACCTGCCGGGTATTCCCAGCGCCAGCGAGTTAGCCACACAAGGAGGCATCGAACTGGGTGAAATGCAGCGCCTGCAAATGGAGAAAATAGAAGAACTGTATTTATATGTATTGGAACTCAACAAGAAAGTGGAGCAACTCCAAACCGAAAACCAAAAACTAAATGCCACAATTAATAAAAATTAAATTCCTGTGTGTGCTGGTGTTTGTCTTGCTTGGTGCGGTGTGCGAGGGGCAGCAGATATTGCAGAAAGCTATTCAAGCTGGAACTTCCTCAGGTATGGACATTCTAGTAACAAATGATGGATACCTTATTTATGGCAGTAACAATGTTCTGGTAAAGGTGAATACAGATGGTAATCAGTTGTGGGCTTATCGCTACTATTCCGGGTTTATTAACGACAACATTGGCAACACAAGAATGCAATTGTTGATAGAGCAAAACGGAGATACAAGCATAGTGATGACGGGTACGGGGAGACTTGGAAATATTTTTCTGATGAAGACTGACATGGCCGGTAATCTTGTATGGGGATTAAATTTGATTGATAGTTTGGGTTTATTGCTTGGAGTAGGAAGAGATATTACTATCAATAATCAGATGATTTATTTAACAGGCAGAAATCGATTCAATAATCAGATAGATCATGGGTTTGTTTGTTGTGTAAATACCAATGGGAATATTGTTTGGTTTAGAAATTATCTCTTTTCGACACATACTACTTTTAATTCCATCCACATCAATGCTAACAAACTGTATCTCTTGGGGTCAAACTACAATGGAGTTTATTCAGGCCTGATGATGTGTACAGACCTGCAAGGGAATGTATTATTTGCAAAAGAAATGCAAGGTTTTAACGATGATTATTTTACGGATATGGTGATCAATTCCATTGGAGAGTTGACTATAATCGGCAACACTAAAAGTTACAATTCAATTAGTTCAAATACTCTCATACTCAAAACAGATAGCTTGGGCACCATGCAATGGTGCAAGGTTTTTGATTTGCCTTTGTTAGGTCTTTCCATTATTCAGTTCAACGAGAATCTGCTTATCAACACGCACTCTCACCCAAATATTTTGATCTGTGATACCACGGCACAAATTATTAAAGCATACTATACCGGTAATAACATTTCATACGGTATGCTCTCCTCCAGGCTCACTCCCGATAGTGGATTTGTGTCTATTGCTTCGATAGACATAGCATCGTCTCATCACATGTACCTGTACAAATCTGATCGGTATGGCAGCACGGCATGCAACAGTTGGAGTTACAATATTGTTACTTATCCGTGGCAGCCTCCTTATAATTCGATTGTTCCATTTTCGGTAACCAACAACAATGTTTGGTCAGATACAAGCTATGTCAGAATGAATGCGGTAATAAATAACGTACAAACCCTATGTTCCAGCAGTACTGGGATAGAAGATGAGATTGGATTATCAAAGCCTGAGGTATATCCAAATCCCTTTACCAGTGAATTGAATATTCATATACCGGGGGCAGGTACCGCTATGTGTGATGTCTTATGGACGAACATCACTGGTCAACTTGTGACATTTGCCAAAGAAACAATGAAAGGTGGTCGGTTACAATTGAAAACAAACCACCTACCAGAGGGAACTTACTTTATAAAGGTTCAATATAACGATTCAGCGTTTGCAATTTTCAAATTAATAAAAATCTTATGATATGATGGCAAAGTATTTACAATTATGTATGGTATTGCTATGTACAGATTTGATGGCGCAAGATATTATTAATCCATATAAAGATTATTATCAATTACCAAAACCAGATTATCGAAACATATCAAATACGTGGTTATATGATACCGAAAAACCAAATTACAATCCATATTGGGGGGAGTATCAAGTTTTCGTTACCGATTTGTTGAATTGGAAATCTCTTGCTCCCGGCTATGTTACTTCAGTAACATTGGAAACCGTGTCTTTCCCAATGACCAATGATTGTTGGGATGAATTTGATGGTTGTACTTATTTAAATACTGGCATCAATGCACAACCTGATTTTCGTCATTTACATATTTCTCACGACCCTTTGATGAATGATAAATGGAGTTATCTGTATCGGGAGCACTCCAGTATGTCTGACTTTTATGCATTAATGTCACAAAAATATGCCTCCGATGGGCCATTTATTCCAGGAAGAAGAGTATTTCCACACACAGTCATAAAACATACTTTTAATTTACATTGTGGACCAAATATGTCTTATGATGTGATAGCTTCTTTATCCTGGACATATGATCACTCAAGAGGCCGCATGCGGTTTTATCCATTTAATTGTTCGCAATCACAACCATTAAATTTTGATGCTGATCAATCCACATATGATTTGATTTTTATGCCTGAAATATTATATAACTACAATATTGATTATGATTATTCACAATCTCATAATAAACTTTGGATTGATGATGGCATGCTAAATAACTTTCATTTTTCTGAAATACTTCCTATTCCATGTAATCCTAGCTTAGTCCCAACTGCAAATAGTATTTACTACGACTTGTTCAATGGTTTAGACAATTATCCGGCACCGCCACCATTTAGTATTTTAGGAAACACAGCTGTGAGAAGCGACCGAGGTAAAATGATTGCAGGTTATAATATTGATGGAAATGTTTTGAATCCAAACGCGAGCGCAGGTTCAAGTATTGATTTTGGTATAAAACACAAATACACCATTGATTACAACTTTCTTCTTGACCAAATAAACCCTGCTCAAAGAGTAATTTATAATTTTTCAGAAGTCGACATCACCGCGCCCAACCTGTATTTCCCCTCGGGCTACACATTCAAAACCATACGCGGTGTGTATCCAACACTTTCGGAAGTGGCACTGTCAATGGGTGTAGCAGGCAACTATCACGACCTGCGCGATGTACCTGTAATTACAGATTTGGTAGGAGAAGATCAATCAGATGTATCCTACCTGCAACCTGTACGCTCATCCAAATATTATATCAAGAGCGGTGGCAAACTTACCATAGAGCCATGTGTAACTATTTATGATGCCACTTTCCTTAAAGAAGCAAACTCAACCCTGGTGTTTCAAGACAGGGCAAGTACGTATGGCAGGTTTCAAGTTTTCGAAGAGTCTACTACCAGTCTGTATACTCATACTTTTACCAACCAACAGGGTATACCGCTCAATTACAATTTGGTTGATAGTGAAGGCCAGGTTACCAAACCGGTTTCGCTTGTGCCGCAAGGCTTCACCTTCCTTTACGAGAGTAATAATTTGATAGAATCGGGCATACAGCAAATCCCTGCAAATTTGAATATCCCAGATGAAATTTCTCCTGCAACTCATGTTGTATTTGTGGCAGAAAACGAAGTAAAACTTACTGAAGGTTTTAATGCTTCAGCTTATGGGACCAACAACAACGATCAATCAGTATTCCACGCAATGATATGGCCATCAGTTTGTTCCAACATCGTAAACCGCCAGTCCGCATCAGTTTCTAATAATCAGGTTAATTACCAGCCTCAAAGCCAGTTGTATCCCACAAGTCCTGTACTTACGCCAAACCCCACAGCATATGGCAGTGTGCTTCATTACTCGGTGTTAGAGCCTAAATTGGTAAGTGTGATGTTGTACAATGCCACCGGCCAATTGGTGTCAGTTCCTCAACACGAATCGTTGAAAGAAAAAGGCAACCACTCTGTTGCCATCCACACCGAGGGTATGCCTCCGGGTATTTATATGTGCACGTTACTCACCACAGCTGCCGGCAACAGCAAGCCCATGCAGGTATCCAAAAAATTGGTGGTGAAGTAGGCTGGTGATGTGTGGAAAAATGGACAAGCAGTGTGTATGAATTCATAGCTCTTTGCCATGCAGCGACTGCAAATGGAGAAAATAGAAGAACTGTATTTATATGTGTTGGAACTCAACAAGAAAGTGGAGCAACTCCAAACCGAAAACTAAATGCCACAATTAATAAAAAGTAAATTCTTGTGTGTGCTGGTGTTTGTCTTGCTGGGTAATTTGTGCGAGGGGCAGCAGATTATCCAAAAGGGAATTCAAATAGGTGGTGGCATAGGTAGGGATGTTCTTGTGACAAACAATGGATATTTGATAGCAAGTGCCGACAATGTTTTAATCCGTACAGACTCAATAGGAATTCCAATTTGGGCTTACCGCAATTATTATCAAATCAATGACAACATGGTCTGTTTTCGGATGCAGTATTTTTTCGAATCCAATGGTGACACTTCAATATTAATGACAGGCAAAGGACATTTGGGTCAGCTTTATCTTACCAAATCTGATATCAATGGAGTTCTTGAATGGGGTATGCATTTACATGATTCTGTTCCAATTTATATTTTTGATGGCAGAGACATGGTAGTCCATAATAGTTTGATTTATATCACTGGGTATAAAAATTACGCAGGCGCAATTAATGGATATATAGCATGTTTTGACGGCAACGGTGAACAATTATGGATTAAGGAATATATGTTGCCAACTGAATGTTATTTCAATTCAATCAAAATTTTCAATAACACAATATTTATTGCGGGCCAAACAGATTCAAACATTGCGGACGGTCTTTTGTTGAGTACTGATTTGCTAGGCACTCCAATCTTTGTAAAAGAATACTCTGGGTTTGAGAGTGAGCGCTTTACTGATTTGGAAATTTGTGCTAATGGCGATTTATTCATTGTTGGCGGAACAAGTAGTTTCAGCTCTTTAAGTGGACAACCGCTAATTATAAAAACGGACAATGCTGGAAATATACTATGGAGTAAAGTACTTAACAATCCTGAAGGAATTCTGAGAATAATAAAATTTAATGATGATTTATTATTGAATACAACCGCGTTTCCAAACTTTGTTATTTGTGATACTACAGGTCAGGTCAAAACTGCATTTTATACAGGCAGCAATCTCAACTATGGTCAACTAAATTCGAAAGCGACTGGTGACGGTGGATTTGTATCGGTTGGCTCCTTTGTAATAGCGTCTCAAGCCAATATTTATTTATATAAAACCGACAGCCTTGCCGGCACTGCATGTAACAGTTGGGGGTACAATTTGTTCAGCACCGATTGGGTGCCACCGGTCAATACTGTTCAGCAAATGACGGTGAATTCATTCAGTTTGATCGCTGATACAAATTATTCGCGGATGAACTGGCCAATTTCAAATGTAACCACTCTATGCACATCAAGCACCGATGTGGATGAAGCCGACACAGATTCGTATTTATTTATAAAACCAAATCCGGTAATTGACTTATTGAATATTGCTGTGCCCACAAATCTTTATGGTGAAGTTGTGCTCACAATACATAATCACTTTGGTGCAGTTGTTGATATCACAACATTTACTGTTGCTTCCGACAACATCCAATATTCGTCTGTCGAACTAGGCGCTGGCCTGTACTATATTAAAATAGAGTCCCGAAATGCAAATGTTTTACCTATCAGTTCAAAATTTATTAAGGTTAAATGATAATGAAATTAATCCAACTATTCATTTCAACTTTGTTGTTGTTTAGTTTCAGCCAGGCGCTGGGGCAGGATATTATTAATGCTTACACATTTCCAAATTTGAATGGGTTACCAAAACCAACCTACAATAATGCAACAAACTACTGGCACTATGATAGTGAAAAACCAATTGTGCTACCGTACTATGGTGAATACCAAATTTTTACCAACCTGCTCAACTGGAACCTTCCGCCTTTGCACAACTTTGCAAGGTCAATCAAACTTGAAGTGGTTTCTTATCCTATGACCAATCACTGCTGGTATGAATTGGGTGGATGTACTATTGATAATCAGGGTACAAATGCTCAACACAATTTCAGGCATATGGACATAACCAACGATCCGCTGATTGGTGAGAATTGGGGACTGCTTTATCGCACCTACGAAGGAATACCTGATGATTATTGTGTGTTGATGTCGCAGCGTTATGCATCAGCAGGTTCCATAAGTGCTGGTAGGAAGCCATTACCTCATACAATCATTAAACACACTCTAAACCTCCACTGCGGTCTTTCCACTTTTGATGATATAATCAGTTCGCTTAGCTGGGTTTCTGATCATTCTCGTGGTCGAATGAGAACCTATCCGTTCAACTGCGATGAGAGTCAACCATTAAATTTTGACTATGTTCAAGATTCATATGATTTGATGTTTCAACCAGAAATTTTGATTGATTACAACATTGACTACAACTATAATCAAGTGGATAATAAGATGTGGATTGATGATGGAATGCACAATCTTTTCAAATTCTCAGAAGTTCCCCAAACTCCTTGTAATAATTCGCTTTATCCTTCAACTTCCAGCGTTTATTACGATTTTTTAAGTGGTTTTACCAGTTATCCTTCACCTCCACCGTTTGCTATTCTGGGCAATGTGTCGGTAAGAAGTGATAGAGGGAAAATGATTGCAGGATATAATACGAGCCCTCCACCAATTGTGTTGGATCATGACGGTGTTTCAGGAAACATCAAATACGGTATCAAGCACAAATACACCATTGATTACAACTTTCTTCTTGAACAAATAAACCCTGCTCAAAGAATAATTTATAATTTTTCAGAAGTCGACATCACCGCACCTGAACTATTTTTTCCTTCCGGCTACACTTTCAAAACCATCCGTGGCGTGTATCCAACACTTTCGGAAGTGGCACTTTCAATGGGTGTAGCAGGCAATTATCACGACCTGCGCGATGTACCCGTTATTACAGATTTGGTAGGCGAAGACCAGTCAGATGCCACCAACAACCAGCAGGTGCGCGCTTCCAAATATTATATAAAAAGCAGTGGCAAACTTACCATAGAGCCGTGTGTAACTATTTATGATGCCACTTTCCTTAAAGAAGCAAACTCCACCCTGGTGTTTCAAGACAGGGAAAGTACGTATGGCAGGTTTCAAATTTTTGAAGAAGTTACAAGCGGTCCTTTTACCCATACATTTACCAACCAACAGGGCATAACGCTCAATTACAATTTGGTTGATAGCGAGGGGCAAGTAACCAAACCTGTTTCGTTGGTGCTACCTGGCCAAACATTCCTATACGAGAGCAGTACATTCATAGAGTCCGGCATGCAGCAACAATTGCCAGTCAACTTAAACTTACCTTATGAAATTTCTCCTGCAACTCATGTTGTATTTGTGGCAGAAAACGAAATAAAACTTACAGAAGGGTTCCATGCATCGGCACATACTGCTTCTAATCAATCGGTTTTTCATGCCATGATATGGCCATCAGATTGTTCCAACATCGTAAACCGCCAGGCCGCTTCGGTTTCTAATAATCAGGTTAATTACCAGCCTCAAAGCCAGTTGTACCCTACAAGCCCTGTGCTTACACCCAACCCCACAGCACATGGCAGCGTGCTCCATTACTCGGTACTGGAGCCCCAATCAGTAAGTGTGAGGTTGTACAATGCCACCGGCCAATTGGTGTCAGTTCCTCAATACGAATCGTTGAAAGAAAAAGGCAACCACTCGGTGGCCATCCACACCGAGGGTATGCCTCCGGGTATTTATATGTGCACGTTACTCACCACATCTGCCGGCAACAGCAAGCCCATGCAAGTATCCAAAAAATTGGTGGTGCGCTAATCAATTATTCTGTTCGGGTGAAATTTGTATTCAAGTTTACCGTAATATTGTTTGCGTAAATAGTTGCGCCAACCCTTCTCCCTAGTGCGCTTACATTCATTAATTTTTACTTTCGCCATCCTGTGCGCTGGCCGTGGCGGTGTGCCGCAATGGCATGTGGCAGAATGGTTACTTTTGTAAAAAAAGAAATCAATGGATCCGAGACTGAAAGCCTTCAAAAGACTGCTCGATATAATGGACGAACTGCGCGCCAAATGTCCGTGGGACAAAAAGCAAACCATGGAGACACTGCGTCATCTGACCATAGAAGAAGTGTACGAGCTGGCCGATGCCATTCTGAGCGACAATATGCAGGATGTAAAAAAAGAACTGGGCGACATAATGTTGCACCTGGTTTTTTACGCAAAGATTGGTTCAGAGAAAAATGAGTTTGACATGGCCGATGTGTTGAATGCGCAATGTGAAAAACTCATTCATCGCCACCCGCATATTTACGGAGATGTAAAAGTGCAGGACGAAGAAGAGGTAAAGCGAAATTGGGAGCAACTGAAGTTGAAAGAGGGCAACACTTCAGTACTTGGAGGCGTCCCTGTTTCATTGCCTGCCATGGTAAAAGCCATGCGCGTGCAGGAAAAAGCAAAAGCCACAGGGTTTGATTGGGAGAACAAAGATCAGGTGTGGGAAAAGGTGCAGGAAGAAATGAACGAATTTAAAGTAGAGCTTGACAATGGAGACCACACATTGATAGAATCTGAGTTTGGTGATTTGATGTTCTCCATGATAAACCTGGCGCGATTTATTGATGTAAATCCAGAATCCGCATTGGAGCGAACCAACAGAAAATTTATAAAACGATTTCAGTACCTGGAAACAGAAGCTGCAAAAGCAGGAAAGGATTTGCACAACATGACATTGGCCGAAATGGATGTGTACTGGAACAAAGCAAAAACAATAGAGTAACAAATTCATCCCACATGATTAGAATATTTTCATTCATTTTTATTTTTCAAATTGCCGTAATCGCACAGGCCCAAAACACGGTAGGTGTGATCACACACGATGTTTCAAAGACCAGCCCGGGCTACAATCTTTTTTATCCTTACAATCAAACCAACGTGTACTTGCTTGACAACTGCGGCCGCATTGTAAAGCAATGGAACGATACCACCTATACACCGGGCAACTCCGCCTACCTGATGCCCAACGGTGACCTCTGGCGCACGGGCCGCCACGGAACCAGCCCAAATCCCATGTTTGCCGCAGGCGGTGCCAGCGATGTGGTGCAGCTGAAAAGTTGGAATGACAGTTTGATATGGCATTTTCAGTACTCGGATAGTGTGAAGCGCATGCATCATGATGTGGCACCTTTGCCCAATGGAAATGTATTGATCGTAGCGTGGGAGTTGAAGTCGGCCGCACAGGCCATAGCGCAGGGGCGCGATACCGCCTTGCTGCCAAGTGCCGCGCTGTGGCCCGACCACGTGGTGGAAGTGCAGCGCACAGGGCTTACCACCGGCACGGTGGTGTGGGAATGGCACGCGTGGGATCACATGATCCAGGATTTTGATTCAACTAAAGCCAACTATGGTGTAGTAAGTGACTATCCCGAATTGATAAACATCAATCATGTGAATGGCAATGGCGCATCGGATTGGTTGCACGTAAACGCTATCGACTACAACCCCGCGCGCGATGAGATAATTTTGAGCGTTCCCAACTTTAACGAGTTGTGGATTATTGACCACAGCACCACCACCGTAGAGGCCGCCTCGCACACGGGTGGTGCCAAAGGCAAGGGCGGAGATCTTTTGTACCGATGGGGCAATCCCGCTGCTTATAAAAAAGGAACCTCAGCCGATCAGAAATTTGTTTTTCAGCATGATACCCATTGGATGGATATTGGCCTGCCACAGGCTCATCCCGATTCAGCGCGCATCATGGTGTTTAACAACCGATGGAACCCGGGTGTGTCGGCAGTACAGATTATAGACCCGCCTTACGACAGCCTGGGTGGCTATGCGCTCAATGCAAATGGAGTTTTTGGCCCATCTAATAACTCATGGCATTATAACACCACGCCTCCTTCGGCCATGTACTCTTCGGGATTGGCGGGCGCGCAAAGGCTTCCCAATGGCAACACGCTGGTGTGCAGTGGCCGACAGGGATGGACTTTTGAAGTAGATGCTGCGGGCATAGTGGTGTGGGAATACATCAATCCATTCAGCTCGGGCACGCCTGTTTCGCAGGGCACCACTTTGTTGCCCAGCAGCAATCTGCTGTTTCGCATGAACCGATATCCCGATACCTATCCTGCATTTCAGAATATGACGCTTACACCCGGAGCCTACATCGAATTGAATCCTGATACGGGCATGTGCCTCAACACAGGGATGGCTACTGCTATTTTAAATAGTCGGAAGAGTTGGCTTTATCCCAATCCCGCATCGCACCAATTGAACATCAATTCGGCAGATGCCATAGCGCACGTTGAATTGTACAACCTGTTTGGTAATAAGTTGAATGCGCCTGTGGAATTAGTAGGCGACAAAATTGCGCAGGCAGATGTGTCAGCACTTTCGCCCGGATATTATCTGGTAAAGTTGGCACACAAAGTTGGCCACACCACTGTGTTGCGTTTCGTGATCACGCGTTGATGTCGAGCGCAGGCAGCAGGTGTTTTAGTTTTTGATAATCTTCTTCTGTGTCGATATCGCTTTGCCAATCAAGCAATGTAGAATCCACATCGTGACTTTTTAATACGGCCAAAGTCTCTTGCAGCAATTCTTGACTACTCCACGGCATGTTGCTAAACAGGTAGGGCAATGGCTTGCGCAGGCCCAGCAGATAGTAGCCACCATCATGCGCAGGGCCGATTACTACTTCATGTTTTTCTAGTTGTGCAAAGGCATGTTCGATATCCGAAGTGCTTAACTGCGGGTTGTCGCTGCCAATGATGATGACGCGTTCGTATCCACGCGCAAACTGATCTGCAAACGCTGCTTCCATGCGCTGGCCGAGGGTTTGGCCATGTTGATAATGTTTATGATATCCTCCCTGCGACCATAAATCTTGGTCAATGATTTCATCGGTGTAGTAAACATTTTTGGAGACGTGGAGTGGGCGGGTGGCGCTGTGCGTGAGCTGCAACAATTGTTTGTACACCTGTGTGGCAGTAGCAGGGCCCAATGTAGTGGCTAGTCGTGTTTTTACTTTTCCTTCCACAGGGTGTTTGACAAAAATGATGAGGCTGTTTTTTTGTGGATCGATGGCCATCGAAAAATTATTTAACGACTTCGCCACCGCAACTGGATCCTGCGCCAGCTGTACATCCGTAGCAATGTTGTGAGGTGGCAATTTCGCGGTTGGCCAAAAAAATCATATCCAGCTTGCTGATGTGAAAGGGTTTGCCGTTGCCTATTTTCATATCAAGCATTTGGTTGAAATCACAATCGTATATAAAACCATCCCAACCCACAGACAGCGTGTTGCGACACATCACTCCTTCGGCTGCTTTGGGGTTAAAGGCATTTACCAATTTCTGCATGTACTCATGGTAATTCTCTGTGCTGATTAAAAAATCAAGAAACCTACTCACCGGCAAATTGGTGATGGCGAACAATTCATTGAAATGGATGCCGTGTTCATCATACAAAGATTGTGTGAACTTGGCTTGCAGCGAGTGTTGCGAATCAGGTAGAAAAGCACCTGCCGGATTGTACACCAGGTTCAATATTAATCCTGAACCTGCTATTCCGTATCCCACCTCGTTAAGCATTTTGAGCGCGGTGATAGATTTGGCAAACACGCCTTCGCCTCTTTGCCTGTCGGTTTTGTCGGCATGGTAGAAGGGCAGCGAACTTACTACTTCTACATGGTGTTTCTTGAAAAACGAGGGCAGGTCGTGATACTTTTTGTTGGCCACAATGATGGTGAGATTGCATCGCACAATTATTTTTTTTCCAGCGGCTGCGCACTGCTCCACAAACCATCTGAAATCGGGATTCATTTCAGGCGCTCCACCAGTAAGATCGATACAAGGAATATCATTCTCAATCAACACATCCAGGCATTGTTGCATGGTAGTCTGTGTCATTATTTCTGTGCGGTCGGGGCCGGCATCTACGTGGCAGTGCTTACAAGTCTGGTTACACATTTTTCCCACGTTTACTTGCAGTATGTCAATACCGGTAGGCTTTAGCGCACGCATGCCCGATCGGTGCAGCATTTCATCAAAAGGCACTATCAACGGATTTTCTTCCGGAAGTTTATCCAGTAGCTCCAGCTGATAATGCGTATCTGCCAGTTTGCTATGCTGTGCGTTAAGTGTTTTCAATTTTCTGATTGTATAAAATTTCCGGGATCCACCGTCCAGTCGTAGGTGGCATATTTGATAGATGGCTTCACGCCTTTTGGAATCACACCAAATTTTTCCAATAATTTGATGGTCCCTTTTCTCCCTCCAAAGTCACCCCTAAACCAACTCATCAATGGGGAAACAATCACTTGATTGTTGGATGCATCATATTTACTTGTGGTAGTTAAGAAACTTTCGGTAGCCATATCCAGTTGTTGATTGATAATACCGGGTTCGTAAAATCGAATGGGTGGACAACTTGTCGCCCCACAGTTGAGTGCAAAATGGATGCGCGCATCTACAGTCTTTACCCTTGATGATTTTTCGAATTTTCCGGCAAACCAATTCTGCCAGTAACCGAGGCTCCACTTTACGGATGATTTGCGGAGTATACCATGTTCTATATCGTCAAGACTGAGTGAAACACCAGCTACTAAGATGTTGTCTTCTTTGAAGAATTTACTTCGGTTTTCGTAGCTGCTGCTATCTGTATTGAGAGCCCTTTGTGTTGCGGCATTGTAGATGTTGACCCAAAAACTTTTTTTATCGTTGTCACTGCTTAGCTGTTCGTGTAGTTGATTGATAGGTACTGCAGCCAGTGCTTTCCATAGCGTTTCATCAGTCGTTCCCAATTTTTCGCTCAGCAGTAAGTTTTGCGACAGGCTGTGTACATCTGTATCCATCAACCTGTGTGGGGCCGGGCGTGGTTCGATGGAGCGTGAAGCCGTAATGGTAGCCATGATGCAAAATAACACAAATGCCACCTGCAATGGTGTCACAAAGTTGACACAGTTTAGAAATTTACAAATCGACTTGATATGCATGGTTCAACAAACTACAAAATTTGTGAATGCTTGAGATTATTCCACTTCGTTGGTGAGCCGGTAGACCAAACTGGCCAACAAGCCGCCCGCAAATGGCCCTACTAGGTACAACCACAAAAGCGAGGGCCAAACGCCTGTGTGCAGCCAGGTAAACACCATGGGGCCAAATGCCACCGCAGGGTTGAACACCGCACTGGTAATAGGTCCCAGCATCATCACACCGGCCGCCACCGTAAAGCCAATGGCAATACCGTAGTAACTGTTTCCGCGCGTAGCCTCTGCCATGGCCACTTTGAGGATGATGAGTACGAGGATAAATGTGAAAATAGTTTCCAGCAGCAATGGTTTGAGGTTGAAATCAAAACCTGCAATAGGTTGTGCGGTGGGTATTGCAAGATCAAAAAACCAAAAGTGCAATGCAGCTGCGCTCCATGTGGCAAGCAATTGTACTGCAATAAAGATGATCGCTTCGCGCCCCGGCATTTTGCCCAGCATCCACACTGCCACCGTTACAGCCGGATTGTATTGTGCACCGGATATATGATGGCCCATGTACACCAGCGCAGTAAGCATGAGCCCTATGGCCAGCGCGGCAAAGGGTGTGCCGGGGCTGTGGTGCACCACAAGGTTTTGCGAAACCATACCGATAGTGAACATCAGAAAGAATGTGCCAATGTATTCAATGGCATATGCACGCATGTTGTATGTAGTGTTAATCAAAGAATTATTATTTTAAAGTACTTTTGCGAATCTAATCATATTCTAAAACTCAAAATAAAAAATCATGAAAATTCAAATAGGTCAGAAAGCACCCGATTTCAAGCTCGTAGATTCAGAACGGAAAGAACGTAAATTATCAGAGTTTGAAGGTTCTAATGTGGTATTATTGTTTGTACCTGCAGCATTTTCTGGAGCTTGTACCGCTGAAATGTGTGATATGAGAGACAACCTTTCATTTTACAAAAAACTGGATGCACAAATATTGGTCATTTCAACTGATACATTCTTTACGCTTAAGAAATGGCGTGATGAGTTAAAAGTTGATTTCGTGATGTTGTCGGATTACAATAAGGAAATTTGTGGTTTGTATGGTGCTCAATATGATGAGTGGATCACAGGCATGAAAGGACCTGCTAAACGAGCTTCATTTGTGATTGACAGGGAGGGTATAGTGCGCTATGTGGAGGTGTTGGAGTCGGCAGGTGACCCAATAAATTTTGATGGTGTAAAAGCAGCACTGAGTGCGGTAGGCAGTCCTGCCTAACGATTTAAAAGGTAATCATGGCGGCCACTGCGCCAGCCACTATTACAAATAGTTTTTTTAGATTGAAGCGATGGTCTTCGGTCGACTCGAATAAGATGGTCGTAGAGATATGGAGAAAAATTCCAATCACTACGGCCATTATTTTTTCGAAGTAGGAGGAGATGTTGATGATATCATTTTCACTGATCAGCCCACTGAAAGCCGCGCCCATAGGAGCCATTAGTGCAAAAAGCGTAAGCAGCAGCGTGGCATTACGTTTGCCCACACCCGAATCTATCAACATGCTCATCAGCGCAAAGGCCACCGGCACGTGGTGCATAATTATACCGGTAAGCAATTGGTCTTTGTGGTCGTGGTGGGCATGACGACTGATGAGCGGCATCCCTTCGAGAAAAGAGTGCAATGAAAGACTTAGCATCATAGAGAGCGGAAATGCGCTGTGGCCATGCTTGTGCACGTGTATGTGGCCATGCTCAATACCTTCGGAGAAAAACTCAAGTACAATCTGGATAAAAAAGCCAAGCATGATGAAGTAACCGATGCTGTGGTCGCCATTGTGATACAGTTCGGGTATCAGATGGATGATGCAAATGCTGAATAGAAATGAACCACTAAAAGAAAGGGCAAGCTTGAGGTAAAATTTATTCACCTTTTTGATGGAGAAGTAAACCAACCCACTCAGCATAACGCTGCCAAACAATACCAAATATTCTATCCAGGTCATGTTGCTAATTGATTTTTTGAGCTGTTAGAATCATTCTTTTGGACTTGGCGTGGAAGGCTCCCAGGTCGTAGTCACCATAAATGTCCACCAACCGGAATCCCACGCTGGCAAAGTAATTTTCGAAATCGGTGCGCGTGAGCATACGTACTTTTTCGAAGAACGTATGTTGAACTCCTTTGTCTTCAAACACTATTTTTTTGGTGATAAAATCTCCTTCTATACCGCGCGATATTTTAAACTTAATATCATCTACTTGGCTTTCTTCTTCGTGTTTCAGGTTTTCAAGTATGTACTCCACATTTAGATAATCGATCACCAAAAACCCTTCGGGCTTGAGGGCCGAATGCGCGGCTTGTATGGTTTTTTGGTTATCAGACTTGTCTTCGAAGTACCCAAAGCTAGTGAACAGATTGAATACAATGTTAAAATCGCTTTGCGAAAACGGCTCGCGCATATCATGTTCAAAAAAATGCAAACGGTCGTTTTCGTATTTGCGATTGTGTGCGATGCTGGCCTGAGAAAGGTCTACACCTGTAACTTTATAGCCTTGCTGATTGAGATAAAGTGAGTGCCTGCCGCGCCCACAGGCCAAATCAAGTATATGGTCGTTTTTGTCCGGTTTGAGAACATTGATCAAATTGTCGAGCAATAAGTGGGCATCCACTTCATCGCGATGGCGATACAACACATGGTAGTATGGGCTATCAAACCAACTCTCATACCATTGTTTTTGCACCGTATCTGTCGTCATGTTAAATATTGTCAGCCGCAAAGCTCGTCTTTTTCATGGCAATGCGCAGAACGATAAAAGAACACAACGCTACTACCAGCCAAATGCCTGCTTCCATCCACTCCATGAAGATCAACTTGCCAGTAAAGAACAGTATGGAATAGGTCATGCTCACCGCGCTTAGCCAGCATATGGTCAATATGCCCATGTTGCTTTTGGGTTTTGATCGCCCTGTAATAGCTTCCACGGGAGCCCACCAGCCATCGGGCCGCACACGGTCATAAAATTGCATTAGTTTCTCCGCTTTCACAGGGGCAGTTGCCATTGTCACAGCAATCCACGCAAATGTGGTGAATCCCACAGTGATAAAATAACTGGTGGGGAATTCTACTTTAAGCACATAACGTGAGAAGGCGTAGGCTAAAAATGGAGCTACCGTAGCCGTGATTTCGCTCCACGCGTTGATGCGCCACCAATACCAACGGAGGATCAGCACCATACCCAGTCCGGCTCCACACTCAATGATAAAGGTCCAGACCCCGCTGATACTTTCAATCATCGAGGTAGATATAAGGGCTACCAGCATGATTACGAATGTGGTGATGCGCGATACACGAACCAGTAATTTTTGGTCGGCAGTAGGATTTAAAAATCGGTGGTACACGTCATTTACCAAATAACTTGCGCCCCAGTTAAGCTGCGTTGAAATGGTACTCATGTAGGCAGCCAGAAAAGCTACCAGTAACAGACCTTTCAATCCGGCTGGAAGAAAATCTTTCATGGCCATTACATAACCCATTCGCTTTTCTCCTTCACCCAATTCGGGATACAAAACAATGGCACACAAGCCTACCAGAATCCACGGCCAAGGGCGAATACAGTAATGTGCTATCTGGAAAAACAAAGTGGCGAACAATGAATCTTTTTCTGAGCGAGTGCTCATCATACGTTGCGCTATGTATCCGCCACCTCCGGGCTCGGCACCCGGATACCAACTAGCCCACCATTGAACACCGATGTATGCAAAGAATGCCCCCACGCCAATTGTTAAAGATGAAGCCATCCCACCCGCATCGCCCATCCTCACACTTGGGAAAAAATCGAGCGACCATGGAGGAAGTTTTTCTTTGAGGCCCGTAATGCCTCCAATCTGTTCGGAGTTTACCACCAACACAGCCAATATCACAGTGCCTGTCATGGCGATAACGAATTGTACCACATCAGTGATAGCCACGCCCCATAGCCCCGACATAGATGAATATATGGCCGTTATGCTCATGGCTGCAAATGCATACCATAACAATTGATCATCCGGAATTTCAAAAAATATTTTCAAGATACTCAGCAGCGCCACGTTGACCCAGCCTATAATTAATACATTCATGAACAAGCCCAGGTAGATCGATCTGAATCCGCGCAGAAATGCCGCTTCCCAGCCACTGTAGCGCAACTCTATTAATTCTACTTCGGTGAGTACTTCGGCCCTGCGCCACAGCCTCGCAAAGAAAAAGGTGGTAAGCATGCCACCAAAGAGAAACGTCCACCACAACCAGTTGCCTGATATACCGTTGTGTCCCACCAATTCAGTAACGGCCAGCGGAGTGTCTGCCGCAAAAGTGGTGGCAACCATGGAAATACCGGCGATGTACCAAGGCAAATTTCTTCCACCAAGGAAAAAATCGCTCATGCTTTTGCCCGCCACATTGCGATAACGCAACCCTATGACCAGGGAAATGACTAAAAAGAGGATAATGATGAACCAGTCGAGAAAAGCTAGATGCATAAGTGGTGTGGTGTTAGCAGCGACAAATATGTTCAAAATATATATTTTTACAAAAGCACGCTTTAGCTCAATGCTGCCCGGTGCTTTTTGATATGGCCAAATTTAAGTCTGCTGACCTCAGCGAAAAGATTTTTAAGAAGAAAAGAAAACAGATTATTCCCGGTGCAGCACCCGGATCGCTTTTAATAGCTGATGATGCGCTTACTCCTCGCATAGAAATGGCTAGTTATCAAGGCGAAGTCATTCAAAAGAAAACGCAGGTTTCCATAGTGGATGCACTTAACTCAGTGTTGGTGCATCCTGAACAAACGCACTGGGTTGACATACGTGGATTTGGCGACTCGCAAATATTCGACAGTCTATCGCAAACAATGGATATCCACAACCTTGCGCTCGAAGACGTGATCAACGTGCATCAGCGGCCCAAGATGGAAGACTTTGATTCACATATTTTCTTTATCTCTCGCATGCTTTATTTGAAAGATGAATCGTTGGTCAATGAGCAACTTTCATTGTTTGTAGGTAAAAACTATGTCATCACCATTCAGGAGAATTACGATGATGTGTTTGACCCTGTACGCACACGACTCGAAAATGGCAAAGGGCATTTACGCACAGGCGGCCCCAGTTATCTGGCCTACGCACTTATGGATACAGTGATTGATAATTATTATCCGATACTCGAAAATCTTGGCGATCGCTTGGACGAACTTGAAGACCGACTTATACTCAGGTCTTCCCGTCACGATCTGGAGGTGCTGCAGGATACCAAGCGCGAACTGATCACCATGCGCAGAGCCATTTGGCCCGAGCGAGATAAAATAAATGAAGTACTACGTTCCACTAGCAGCCTGTTTACCGAAAAGTCAAAATTGTTTTTTCGCGACAGTTATGATCACAGCATACAAGTACTCGACCTGGTTGAGAACTACAAAGAATTGACCGCCTCGCTTATGGACGTGTACCTGTCGAGCCTGAGCAATCGCATGAACCAAATCATGAAAGTGCTTGCCATCATATCTACTATATTTATACCGCTCACTTTTATAGCCGGCATCTATGGGATGAATTTTGCTTCTGCCGATCCCACTACCGGTGAGCCATTGCCGAGCAATATGCCCGAATTGTACAGCCCTCATGGGTATACCATAGTGGTGACATTGATGTGCGTAATGGTGTTATTACAATTATATATTTTTTACAAAAAAGGCTGGCTGGGCAAAGACTAATATGAAAGAAAACGAATCTGAATTTATCGCAAAAACATTTGCTGGACTTGAAGAAGCACTGGCTGCCGAATTAATCTCACTTGGCGTAGAAGGTGTGAAAGAAGGCAACCGCATGGTGAAATTTACGGGCACCAATCAAACCATGTACATGGTAAATCTTCAAAGTCGCTTGTCGTTAAGGGTGCTCAAACATGTATTCTCATTTGAATGTCCTGATGAAGATTCACTGTATGGCAATATGTACAATTTTGCTTGGGAAGATTTGATGAACGCGGACCAGACTTTGGCTGTAGATGCGGTAACTGTTAAATCAACTTTGAGTCATTCTAAGTTTGCCGCTTTGCGATCTAAGGATGCCATTGTAGACCGGTTTAGGAGCAAAGTGAATAAACGGCCCTCTGTCGACATTAGCAATCCGGATCTCCGTATTCATGTGCACATCAGTGAGGATGTGTGTAATGTTTCAATGGATAGCAGTGGTTATTCCTTGCACAAGCGAGGATACTCAACCGAGCGAGGTGAAGCGCCACTCAACGAAGTGATGGCAGCAGGATTAGTAGCGTTGAGCGGTTGGGACAAGCAAAGCACATTTGTAGACATGATGTGCGGATCAGGAACCATCTTGATTGAGGCCGCCATGATGGCACGCAATATTGCTCCCGGTATCTTTGGCCCTGGCTTTGCTTTTGTGCGCTGGCGCGATTTCGATAGCCAACTCTGGAACCAACTGGTGGAAGAGGCCAAAGCTGCGGAAATAGGATACCTGGATTTTGAAATTTGTGGATGTGACATTTCTTCTCAAATGGTGCGTGCCGCGCGCGAGAATATTTTTGGCGCCAGGCTGGGAGCGAAAGTCAGAATAGAGAATGATGATTTTAGAAATTTTACGCCACCCGCAGGCCCCGGCACGCTTATCTCCAACCCTCCGTATGGCGAACGTATGCAAGCGGAGAATCTGTACGACTTGTACAAAGAAGCAGGTGACACGTTCAAGCATAAATACCAGGGCTATACTTGTTGGTTGCTTACCTCAAACATAGATGCGATGAAGCATGTGGGCCTCAAGGTGACCCGCAAAATACCTGTGTTTAACGGCCCATTGGAATGCAGGCTGTTGCGTTACGAAATGTATGAGGGCAGCAAAAAAACATCTGCCGAGCAGGCTGATAAGAACCAATAATCATGGACAGAACAAACATCACTTCGGGTGTGGTATGGGAAGACAAAGTAGGTTACTCGCGCGCGGTGCGGGCAGGCGATTTTGTTTTTGTATCCGGAACTACCGCCATTGACGAAAATGGAAAAATTGCAGGCAAGGGAGATGCTTATATTCAGGCAGAACTCATCATCGCCAAAATCGCTCATGCGCTTAAGCAGGCGGGTGGCGGGCTAAAAGATGTGGTGCAAACTCGAATTTATGTAACCGACATTAGCAAGTGGGAGCAGGTGGCCCGCGCGCACAGCCATGCATTCGGCAAAATAAAACCGGCTACCGTAATGGTAGAAGTGAAAGCGCTGATTCATCGCGATATGTTGGTGGAAATTGAAGCTACTGCCATTTTATAATTCGAACAACTAAACAGATGAAAAAGATTGGTGTGTTTACTTCAGGAGGAGATTCGCCTGGCATGAACGCGTGCATACGTGCAGTGGTGCGGGCAGGAATCTATCACAAGCTGGAGGTAATCGGAATTATGCGCGGTTACGAAGGCTTGATGGAAAGCGACTTTAAAGCGATGCCATCGCACGCGGTGAGTGATATTATTCAACGCGGAGGCACTGTGCTGAAAACCGCGCGTAGCAGCCGTTTCATGACTGATGAAGGAATGGAAATCGCAGCAAGTAATCTTAAGCAAGAAGGAATAGAAGCTCTGGTGGCAATTGGCGGTGATGGCACATTTCGTGGAGCGGAGGAGTTGGAGCGCAAGCATGGCGTGAAGGTGATAGGATTACCAGGCACTATCGATAATGATTTAGTAGGCACTGATTTTACAATAGGTTATGATACTGCAATTAACACGGTAGTGCAAGCAGTTGATAAAATTCGCGATACAGCCACCTCGCATGACAGGTTGTTTTTTGTAGAAGTGATGGGTCGTGACTCAGGGTTGATTGCTATGCGCAGTGGCATAGCGGTGGGCGCAGAAGCTATACTGGTGCCGGAGTACAAAACCTACCTTGAAAAGGTAGTGAACATTCTGGAGCGCGGATGGCAGCGAAAAAAATCATCGAGCATTGTGATTGTGGCAGAGGGCGACCAGAGTGGTGGCGCGTTTGAGCTTGCCAAAAAAGTGCAGGAGCGTTTTAATAATTACGACACACGCGTTTCGGTGCTGGGGCATTTGCAGCGCGGAGGCAGCCCCACATGCATGGATCGTGTGCTGGCCAGCAGGCTGGGAGTGGCTGCAGTAGAAGCACTGTTAAAAGGCCGCAGTGGCTGCATGGTGGGTATCATTGATAAGGAGTTGGTGTATACGCCTTTTACCCAGGCAGTCAAACACACGCAACAAATCAATCCGAACCTGATGCGCATAGCGGAGATACTCTCTCTTTAACTTTAAAACTGCCCACGCAGTGTAAGCACAAAGTTCCGGCCCGGTGCACTGATACCTGATGCAAAAACACGATAGTTTTTGTCAGCGATATTTTCAAGAGCGGCACGCACCGTAAAGTTTGGATTCAATGCATATTGAGTAGAGAGATTGAATATGTGCCATGCTGGCATACCATCTGCTGTAGCATACCTGAAATTGTCTTCTCCTATCAGGTTATAATCTTTAAGTTTTTTCTGTCCATTAAACTGCACATTGGCATCCAACAATAACTTTTTCGCAGTATACACCAAACCGAATTTGCCGTAAACAGGAGGGATATGATCAAGTGGGTAATCCGTGGTATCAGTTTTGATTCTGCCATGTGTGTATGCCACACTGCCATATAATGATGCATGCTTGGTGAAGTCAGCTGCTACTTTTCCTTCTAGGCCATACAGGCGCGCTTCGGCCGCGTTATCAAGAACAAACACCTTCGATTGCAATCCATTGAACTGTATGGAGTCATTGCCGGCAAAAGTGCCGGGCAAAGTTGTAATTACATTGGTGAATGAAGTCTGATAAAAAGTGGCATCAAATTTTACAGCTTTTTTTATCGCCAATCTCAATCCTGTCTCGAAATTGAACACCTGTTCAGGTTCAAGATTTGCGTTGGGCAATATTACTTTACCCGAAGTAGATTCAAAAATCTTGGCTATGTCGTCTACGTTAGGGGCCCTGAATCCACTGGAAATATTGGCAACCAAATAAAGAGGGTTAAGAAGCTTGTAAACCAATCCTAACTGCCCTGTAAATGCTTGATGTTGCTGGTTGATTGTTGAAAACGGAAACTTAAAAAATGTGGTGTCTACAAAATTAGCTTCAAGGCTTTGAAGCGAAAACCTAACGCCATCTTCCACTACCAACTTTGGACTCACATCCCAGTGATGCGATAAATACAAAGCGCCTGTTCTTAGGTTACTACCGCCATCAGGATAGCGCGTGCTGATTGTGTTTGTATTGCCGGTTATGATATTTTCTCTGTACGCATACGATGCCACTTCGTTGGTTGTCAACTCACTTCCATAATGCAACACATGACGGGCCAGCCTTTTTTCCAGATTGATATTCAGCGACCACACTGCTACATTTTCAATGCGGTGGTCTAAATTTTTACTCGCGAATAGTCTTGTGTGGCGACTTTCTTCGATATTCTGATAAGCAATTATAGTTTTCAATTGGTCATAGAGTTGTTTTTGTTTGAATGATGAGAAATGGTAAGTGGCTGCACTGCGCAAAGCCGGGCCATAATACCATTTCGCCCACCTCAGCTGGCCATTGGATAGGGTGTCGGTAAGTCTTGCGTAAAATGAGTTGTCAGATGTCGAGGAATGTTGAAATGTTAAGATATGTGAGCTGTGAGGGGTAGGAGCGAAGAGCAGTTTTTGAAAGATGTCATACTGCCGATAAGCTGAACCCAGCTGCACATTCGGATGTGGATTAAGCACTTTGGTGTCAGCACCGTTGATGGTTTTGGCATAATAGGCTGTTTTTCCAAATGCACTGTATTTTTCATCGCGCTTCGCGCCCTGTCTCAAATTGCCGTGATCGCTAAGCGAAAGTGATGTAAGCGAAGCAGTCTTTTTTCCGCCTATGTTGAGGTCCGCATGCATGGCCATTCCATTGTCAGCGGTCGCGTATCTGCTGTGTGTGCGTACGCCAATGGCTTGCGCATCACCAATTGCAAGGATAGGATTGCGGGTATTAAATGACAACACGCCACCCAATGCATCGCTGCCATGCATCACTGTGCCGGGGCCGTAAAGTACCTCCATATTGTTCACAATTCCTGCATCTATGGTGAGGACATTTTGCAGATGCCCACTTCTGTAGATGGCATTATTCATCCGCACACCATCTACCACCAATAATATTTTGTTGGCCTCAAAGCCCCGCAGCACAGGGCTACCCCCGCCATGCTGGCTTTTTTGTACAAATACATTTCCTGTCGAACTTAACAAATCAGCCGTTGAACCCTGATCCAGTTGTGCGATTTCTGTGGCATCCAATTGCTCCATTTTGGTGGTCAAATCGCGAGCGCGTTGTTCAAAACCCGATGCTGATATAACTACTTCATCCACACTCACCACGCGAGGCTGCAGCACCACTTCGTTTTTCATTTTCTCCAATTGACTGGCACTCACCACCAGGGTTCTAAATCCAATATGAGTGATCACCAACGTATCGGAATTGCTTATAGCCGGTAATGAAGCCTGGCCACGCGCATTGGTTATTTGATTCCAATTGCCACGGCTTTGCGATATCACCGCGCCCTCTACCGCACTCAGGTTTAAACTGCTGCGCACCGTCAATGTTTGACCAATCGCTATTGAGAAAGTAGATAATACTGCCAGTAAAATTGTAGAAATTCGTTTCATATTGTGCAAGTGTAATAAAAAAAATGCCGCTCAAGGAGCGGCATTTTTTCGAACAAGTCTGTAAGCCGGGTTCTGTAACCCGCAAGCGGGTTTCCTGTCATTTATCTAGCCATGTCGTCACCGACATGGTCAATCAGCCTACCCTTCCCGGTATTGCGCCTACGCGCAATGTGGAGCGAGACACCCCAGACCCGGGGTTTATTTGGCCTTTCAGCCCATAAGGTTTACCCGCATCACATGTTGCCATGCCATGCCGTGAGCTCTTACCTCACGTTTTCACCCTTACCGTCAGGAAAAGACGGAGGTTATTTTCTGTGGCACTTGCTGTCGGGCAATCATTCCTGAAAGCCCGCCTTCCTGTTAGGAAGTATGGTACTCTGTGCTGCCCGGACTTTCCTCATTTCGAAAACGAAACGCGACAGGACGACTTGTCAAAGAACAGTTTGTTGATACAAAGGTAATCATACATTGAAGCGATGACAACACAAAATATTACCATTCCCCCGCATACTGTAAATTTTGCCCACAGTGCTGTTGATGATAATTGAACTTATTGAATGTGATTTGGCGCATGTGCAAATAGTCGTGCGCAAGCCAGCTTGATAAGAACATTCCTGCTTCCATGGGTCCCCATTTTGGATGCTCAAAAGCATTTGCCCACTGTGGATTTTGAAGGCCTTTTAAATATTGCAGGCTCTCCTCGCGCTCATGTAAAAAGTCTTTCCGCACTTTTTCAAAGTCCTGCTGAAAATACATTCGCTCCATTACCCAACCGGTGGGGTCAATGGGGTGGGGTTGATCTTTTTTATTGAGCAATGTGTGTTGGACCCGCGCACGAAAATCTTCACGCTCTTCATCATGCAAATGACAAACCACTTCAAGTATGCTCCATTTGCCTGCGCCCGGCTGCCAGCGCGCCATGGCTTCATACACATCAGCCAACATGCTTTCAAATGTGTGTTTGTTTGCCCGCAATTGGGCAATTATAAAATTTGCGTCCATAATTTGTTGTTTTTGTCTTTCTTTCAGGTAAGTTAGTTGTTATACTTTACATTTCGTAATGCGCATTTTCGATTCATTACTTTTACCCACCAGCTATTGTTGTCCGCATGCTTTCCGATACATACCAACATACTTTCATTGATGTGGTTTTGCCACTGCCGTTGCCCGGCACCTATTCATATCGGGTGCCTGCCGAGTACGTTTCGCAATTGTTATTGGGAAAGCGTGTGATAGTGCAGTTCGGGAAGCAAAAGATTTATAGCGCAGTGATTTGGCGAATTCATCATAATTCACCAATTGCCGGTAAGGTGAAAGAGATATTGTCAGTGCTGGATGAGTATCCGGTGGTGAACGAAAAGCAAATGCAACTTTGGGAGTGGATTGCCTCCTATTATATGTGTTCATTAGGAGATGTGATGTCGGCCGCAATGCCTGCCGCGCTGAAGTTACAAAGTGAAACGCGCATACTATTGCACCCCCTGCACGATGCTTACACACAACCTCTCACTGATGATGAGTACCTGATCACAGAGGCATTGCTATCGCACCACGCTCTTACTATTCGCGATATTTCACTCATCACCGATCGCACCAATGTATTCCCATTGTTGCGCACCATGATGGACAAAAAGTTGCTTTTGGCAGAAGAGGAGATCAAAGAAAAGTTCAAACCCCGATTGGTTGAATATGTATTACTGGAGCCACAGTATGTTGATGATGAAAATGCTTTGGGTTTAGCACTAAATACGCTGGAGAAGAAGGCTTCGCGCCAGGCCGAATGTTTGTTGGTGTTTATGAAAACGTGGTTCGATTCTGATAGAGCAACAGAAGGCATTTTAAAATCACAACTCAGCGGTGTTACAGGATTTTCGGATGCTGCTTATAAGGCGCTTCTCAAAAAAAACATTCTTGTTTCAGTTAAGAAAGTTGAAGGAAGAATGGAAGCTTATGAAGGCACTGTTTCGGCACCTGCTTTGTTGAACGACATTCAACAGCAAGCATTGACATTAATACAAACACAATTCGAAGAAAAGCAAGTGGTGTTGTTGCATGGAGTCACGTCAAGCGGCAAAACCGAAGTGTATATCCACCTTATTCAAGAGCAGCTTAATGTGGGCAGGCAAGTGTTGTATCTGTTACCTGAAATTGCCCTTACCACCCAAATTATCACCAGGCTCAGACGGATATTTGGTAACAGGGTTGGAGTTTATCATTCGCGCTATACTGACTATGAAAGAGCGGAAGTGTGGCAATCGGTGTTATCTGGAAAGGAGCCAGGTAGCGATAAAGAAGGCAGCGGATATGATATTATTATTGGCGCCCGATCTGCTCTGTTTCTCCCATATTCTAATCTGGGACTTGTGTTGGTGGACGAAGAACACGAGAACACATTCAAACAAGTTGAAAAAACACCCCGCTACCATGCACGGGATGCAGCTATCGTAATGGCAGGCATTCATGAGGCAAAAGTGCTGCTTGGTTCCGCCACACCCAGTCTGGAAAGTTACCGAAATGCCGACTCCGGTAAATTCGGCAAAGTAATAATGAGTGAACGCTATGGCGGCATGGAGTTGCCGGAAATTGTAATCGCCAACCTGAAAGAAGCCGCACGCAAAAAACAGTTGTCAGAACATTTTGCGCCCCTCATGATAGATGAAATTCAAAAAGCATTGGGAAACAAAAAGCAAGTCATTTTGTTTCAGAACAGACGCGGCTTTTCTCCTCGCATGGAGTGTGAAACATGCAATTGGGTGCCCCAGTGTATCAACTGCGATGTCACACTCACTTACCACAAGTTTGCCGGCAACCTGCGTTGCCATTATTGCGGCTATAGCATGAAGATGCCTTCGCACTGCAGCGCTTGCAACGATACCAAGTTAACCCTGCGTGGTTTTGGCACTGAGAAAATAGAAGAAGATTTATCCACCTATTTTCCGGAAGCGCGCGTCAGTCGCCTCGACCTCGACAGTGTGCGTTCGCGCAATGCCCACGCAGAAATCATCAGCGATTTCGAACAACATAACATTGACATACTAGTAGGCACACAGATGGTGACCAAGGGGCTTGACTTTGATCATGTAAGTATGGTGGGTATTCTTAATGCCGATAATATGTTGTCATTTCCAGATTTTAGAGCGCATGAACGCAGTTACCAATTGATGGCACAAGTAAGCGGTAGAGCAGGGCGCAAAGGCGCGCGCGGCAAGGTGATTATACAAACGTACAATCCTGCACATTACATTCTGCAGAATCTTGTGGATGGAGATCATCAGAACATCTACGACAAAGAATTGGATGAGCGCATGCGATTCAAGTATCCGCCATTCTCACGACTGATTGAGTTAACGCTTAAACACAAGGATTACAAAACAGTGAACATGGCTGCGGCCACGCTGGGCCTCTCACTTACGGCCGAACTTGGCAACAGAGTAATTGGTCCTGAAACTCCATACATCGGTAAAATCAGAAACCATCATCTGAGTGTGATCCTTATTAAGATTGACGAAAAATCATCGCCATCTGCAGTAAAAGAAATTGTGCAGAAACAAATCACAACAATGAACCAGCTCAAAGACTTCAAAGGAGTGCAAGTAGTGCGGGATGTGGATCCTGTGTAGTTCTAGTCTACAAAAAATCTTCCGTTCATCACCGAGAAATGACCGGGATACGTGCATATGTATTGGTATTCACCTTCCGCGGGAGCGCTGAAAGTAATGGTGGCGCTTTGCCCGGGTCCCAACATAGGCGTGCCGGCAAACACTTCGTCCATAGTAGGTAAATAATTTCCTGCCTGCCCCAGTTTCATTCCTTCATCGGCCACTTTTTGCGCGGCACCCCGCACTATCAGTACAAAATTGTGATGCATGGTTTCGTCTTTCGATTCATTGATGAGTGTGAGTTTTACAGTGGTGCCGGCTGGCACACGCAGCTCTTTTTGGTCAAAAGTTATCTCGGCCATAGTATTGCCTACCGCGCGCAGTGTGAGTTCCACCACAGGCGCATCGGGATCAATAGTTTGTGTGGGTTCTGGCGTAACGGTTGTTTCTGGACTGGCCGAAGGTGCTTCTTGACTGGATTTTTGTTCTCCTCCGCAAGCTACCAGCATAAAGCAAAGTGTAAGTACCGCAAAAGTGGAAGTGAAGTGTTTGGTTTTCATGGTGGTAATTTAAACTGTTTGAAAGAAATCTCAATTTAGAAAATTAGCGGGCAGATAAAAAATAATTCCACACAGCATCATCTGGTGGTGGGGCAATGATGTGGATATTTTCTCCGCTTACAGGATGCAAAAATTCCACCTCACGCGCATGCAAATGTATGGAAGCATCTTTGTTTGATCTCGCGAAGCCATACTTCAAATCTCCCTTGATAGGGCAGCCCATGCGCGCCAGTTGCACACGTATTTGATGATGTCGTCCCGTGGCAGGTTTTACTTCCAACAGGTAAAAATTATCTGAAGCCGAAATGAGGGTGTAAGAGAGTTCGCAGGCCAGCGCACCTTTTTTGTCTTTGTCTACCACATAACTCTTGTTTTGTTTTTCGTTTTTCAGCAGGTAGTTTGTCAGCACTCCGGTGTCTGTGGCAGGCTTGTTTTTTACCACAGCCCAATATGTTTTTTGGATATTCTTTTCTTTGAACATTTTGTTCATTCGCTCCAGTGCCTTGCTGGTTCTGGCAAACAGCACGATGCCACTGACCGGTCGGTCTATTCTGTGGATGGTACCGATAAAGACTTTGCCCGGCTTGTCGTATTTTACTTTGATATACGACTTTACGATTTCGTTAAGCGGCTCATCACCTGTCTTGTCGCCTTGCACAATGTCCGATGGCCTTTTGTTGATAGCAATCAAGTGGTTGTCTTCATATAACACCTGCAGTGGAGGCTGCATTAGTATTGTTCTTTATCTGATGGGAAATTGACGCTCTTTACATCACCGATATATTGGTTGGTGGCCTTCTTTATATCGTCATACAGTTGCAGATATCTTCTGAGAAAGCGAGGATTAAATTCTTTTGTAATCCCCAGCATATCATGCAATACCAAAACCTGTCCATCCACTTTGTTGCCGGCACCAATTCCAATGATTGGAATTTTTATTTCTGCCGCTACGCGCGCGGCCAGTGTGGCAGGAATTTTTTCGAGCACAATGGCAAAACATCCAATCTGCTCAAGCAACTTTGCATCTTCCATCAATCGCGTGGCCTCTTCTTCTTCTTTGGCTCGCACCACGTAGGTGCCAAACTTATAGATAGATTGTGGTGTAAGTCCCAGGTGGCCCATTACTGGCACACCAGCAGAAAGTATCCGCTCTATAGACTCACGCACTTCACGCCCGCCTTCCAGCTTTACCGCATGCGCACGAGCTTCTTTCATCACTCTTATGGATGTATTGAGTGCCTCTTTGCTATTGCCCTGATACGAGCCAAACGGCAGGTCTACCACTACCAATGCCCGCTGCACCCCGCGCACCACCGAGGCAGCATGATATATCATTTGATCGAGAGTGATGGGTAGCGTGGTTTCATATCCTGCCATCACATTGCTAGCCGAATCACCCACCAGCAGCACATCTATACCTGCATCATCGAGTATTCGCGCCAGACTGTAATCATAGGCAGTGAGCATGGCGATCTTTTCTCCCTGCTTTTTCATTTCCTGAAGTGTGTGCGTGGTAATCCGCCTCACGTTTGATTCTATTGACATAGATTTTTGATTTAATCCGCCTGCATTGAATTGGCAATGAAAGCTGCAAGTATCGCAGCAATTTATTAATTTTTTTGGGCAGTTGCGTTTGCATCCTGCAACTCAATCATCAAGCTGAGTGTTGGGCCTTTACAAATAAGGGCTTACAGTGGCATTCATTAACGCTACCTAAACATTCCAATTGATTATATTTGTTCGCTTAATAACATCCATAGTATGAAGTTCAAATTATTTGTAGTCTTTGCTTTACTTTTTAGCATCAGTGCTTGCGATACCGAAATTGATTTACTCAATGATTGGCAAGAGAAAACGGTGGTGTACGGATTGTTGAACCCGAATGACGCCACACATTATATTCGTGTGCAAAAAGTTTTTCTGGGAGAAGGCAATGCCTTGCAGATGTCGCAAGTGGGCGATTCCATTTATTACGGCAGTGAAATAACCGTAAGTATGCAACGAATTCGCAATGGCCAGGTTTTGCAAAACATTCCTTTGGCGCGCGATTCATCTGTAATAAAGAACGAAGGTGATTTTAATACTACCGGTCATGTGTTATTTGCCACCTCCGAACAAGTATTCACTGACAGCGATTACAGACTCACTGTTACCAACGAGAAAACGGGCACCATACTCAGGTCTTCCACACCAGTGGTAGATAGCATACAGATTTTATCACCCAATTCAAGTCCACTGTTTTTTATTCCATGGAATGATCCCAATCCGTTGTTGGTGGCATGGCAAAGCGGAGCCGATGGTAAAATATTCAATTTCACTTTGCGATTTTATTTTGTGGAGCGCGAAATTGCTAACCCAATGAATATTGATTCGCTTCATATTGATTTTGTATTTCCTCAACTGCAGTCGCGCACTACCAAAGGGGGCGAGCGTTTTGAAATTGGGATTTCGGGCGTAGATTTTTATCAGTTTGTGGCACAAAAACTCAAAGCTAAGCCGGGCTACGAGCGTGTGGCAGGCAAAATGGATTTCCTTTTTACCGCTGGCGCGCAGGATTTGGCTGTTTATACTGACGCCAATCAGGCACCCACCACTATTGTTCAGGTGAAACCTACTTACACCAACATCACGGGCGGGTTGGGTTTGTTTTCAAGTCGCCTTAATATGGGAATTATTGGAAAGCGAATGAACAGTATATCGGTAGATGAATTGGCGTGCGGCAATATTACCAAGCACCTCGGTTTCAAACGCAATGACGGAACACCCTGCAATTAATCTTTGTTGATTTTTTCCTGTGATTTTTTGGCCAAAATGACTTTTTGGCAGACTACTCTTGATGTTTTCTGACCTTTTTTGTGCTTTGTCATAAATTATTGGCATGGCAAGGTCTTTGACTTTTGGCAGTTGTAATCAATAGAAAATTTAATAAAACCGAATAAATAATGAGAAAAGTAATAGGTATAGACTTAGGAACCACCAACTCTTGTGTAGCTGTAATGGAAGGCAACGAGCCGGTAGTGATAGCCAACAGCGAGGGTAAGAGAACCACCCCTAGTGTGGTAGCATTTGTGGACAATGGGGAGAGAAAAGTAGGCGATCCGGCCAAGCGTCAGGCCATTACCAACCCCACCAATACCATATTTTCGATTAAACGATTTATGGGCAATTCTTATGATGAGGTTACCAAGGAAGCAGGAAGAGTTCCCTACAAAGTAGTGAAAGGTGATAACAACACCTCACGCGTTCAAATCAACGACCGAAAATATTCACCACAGGAGATATCTGCAATCGTATTGCAGAAAATGAAAAAGACTGCCGAAGATTATCTTGGCTTTGAAGTAACAGAAGCCGTAGTAACGGTGCCAGCATATTTCAATGATGCTCAGCGCCAGGCCACCAAAGAAGCCGGTGAAATTGCTGGTCTTAAAGTGCTTCGAATTATCAACGAGCCCACCGCAGCAGCTCTGGCATATGGCCTTGATAAAAAACATCAAGACATGAAGATTGCTGTATTCGACTTGGGTGGAGGTACATTTGATATCTCTGTGCTAGAGTTGGGCGACAGCGTATTTGAAGTAAAGTCAACTAATGGTGATACCCACCTTGGTGGTGACGACTTTGACCACGTGATTATTGATTGGCTTGTACAAGAATTCAAAAGCGATGAAGGTGTGGATATTTCAAAAGATCCTATGTCGATGCAGCGCTTGAAGGATGCAGCCGAGAAAGCAAAAATTGAATTATCGAGTTCAACAGAGACCGAAATCAATTTGCCATATATAATGCCGGTAGATGGTGTTCCCAAACACCTTGTGAAAAAACTTACCCGATCAAAATTCGAGCAACTGGCAGATAAACTCATTCAAGCTACACTCGAGCCTTGCAAAAAAGCACTGGCTGATGCAAAGATTAGCGCGAATGAAATTGATGAAGTTATATTAGTTGGCGGAAGTACTAGAATTCCTGCCATTGCTGAATTGGTCGAGAAATTCTTTGGCAAAAAACCTTCTAAAGGTGTAAACCCTGATGAAGTGGTAGCCGTTGGAGCAGCCATTCAAGGTGCAGTACTCACCGGTGAAGTAAAGGATGTATTGTTACTTGATGTGACTCCCCTTTCGCTGGGAATTGAAACCATGGGTGGTGTGATGACAAAACTCATAGAGAGCAACACAACCATACCCTCAAAGAAATCAGAAGTATTTAGTACCGCAAGCGATAATCAGCCTTCTGTAGAGATTCATGTGTTGCAGGGTGAGCGCCCCATGGCCAAAGACAATCGCACAATCGGCCGGTTCCACCTCGATGGTATACCACCCGCTCCCCGAGGCATGCCCCAAGTAGAAGTAACATTTGATATTGATGCCAATGGAATATTGCACGTTACTGCAAAAGACAAAGCAACCGGCAAATCGCAGGATATACGCATAGAAGCTTCATCAGGATTATCGGAAGAAGAAATCAAGAAAATGAAGCAAGAGGCAGAAGCTAATGCGGAGAGCGATCGCAAGATTAAAGAAGAAGCGGACAAAGTGAACAGTGCCGATTCTATGATTTTTACTACTGAAAAACAATTGAAAGAATACGGTGAGAAAATACCTGCAGAAAAGAAAACAGTCATTGAAAGTGCGTTGACCGAATTGAAAGAAGCGCACAAGAATCGCGATCTGACTAAGATTGATACAGCGCTTGCCGCATTGAATACTGCTTGGCAGGCCGCGTCAGAAGACATGTACAAGGCTACCGAAGGCGCAGCCCAAAACACAGCTGATGGACAACCTGCTGAAGGTGGCCAAAGCGGTGAGGAGGAAGCCCAAGAAGTTACTGATGTAGAGTTTGAAGAAATCAAAGACGACTCTAAAAAGTAATTCGGTTAGATTATAAGACCCAAAATAAATGCGGCCCGGTTATAAACCGGGCCGCTTTTATGATAATAGTTTATATCATGGAAATGAGGAGGGGAAGACGATTATTAAAACGATTTACAAAAAGTTTAATCGATTCATTAATCCATCGCGATAAGATTTGCCAATGGGAATTGTTTTTTCGCTAATAACCACAGTGTTTTCATCAAGTAGAGTGATTTTATCAATTGAAACAATATAGCTCCTATGCACCCGCACAAAACTGTTAGCAGGCAGTTTACTTTCAATGTCTTTCATTGTGGAGTGAATGATAAATTGGTCCTGATCTGTTTTGATAATCACATAATTATCCATTGCCTGAACCCATAAAACATTCTCCAATGAGACTTTGACAAGCAAAGAACCTTTCTTGACAAAAAAACTATTTGGAAGAAAAAGGTTTTCAAAAGTATTGTTAGGAGTAATCGTGTCTTCTTTTCCGTTGCCGGCAAGAGTCATTTCACCTGGTTTTTTTAATACAATGGCACAACCCGATAGCGTACCATCCTCTGATTTTATTGCTGTGGGCCAAACTTCGCCCATTTTATTTTTCCCGTCAAACAAAAACAACTGATCATTGATTCTGTTGTTTTCACCCATGAGCATTTGCTTTACATCATTCTTTGAGAAATTTTTGATGTTTTCGGGCTCAATATGAAAAACATCCAATAGATTTTTCCCTTCTACTACTTTATGATTACCCGATATGAATTGCTTTGCATTGTCATTGATAAAAGTGATGCAAGCATTTTGATCCGTGATTATTACCGGATCTTCAAGAGATTGAATTGTCTTTAAATAAAACTGTCGGTGGTTTTTTACCTCTTTATCTCGTTCGTATTTATAAAGTGCCAGCTCCACTGCATTTCGCAAATCGGTCTCATTGAATGGTTTTACTATATAGCCGTAAGGTTCAGTAACTTTTGCTCTGTCCAAAGTTGTTTTGTCTACAAATGAGGTGAGGAAAATTACCGGAATGTCAAAATCTTCTTTTATTTCGGTGGCGATATCAACTCCATCTGATTCACCCTTTAATTTGATATCCATGAATACCAAATTGGGCATATGTAGTTTTATTTTTTCAATTGCTGCAGCATGATTAGAAGCTATGGCAGGCACATCATATCCTAATTTGATCAGCGTGTTCTGAATATCTTTTGCGACAATCGATTCGTCTTCAACAACAATTATTTTGATTGACTCCATAAATCTAACTAGTCTTTATTCATCTTGGGGTTTGGGAAATACAATTTTAATAAAAAGTCCACTTTCCTTTATCACTTCAATTTTTCCTTCTATCTGATCGACAAGTGCTATCAACAACTGCATACCTAATGAATCACTTTCATATATATCGAAATCTAAAGGTAATCCTTTTCCATTATCCTGAACGCTGAGTAAATAATTATCCTCGTCAAGTGGTTTAAATATAACATTTAATTCTCCAGGATGGTTGTCTTGGAATGCGTATTTGATGGAATTTGTAACCAATTCGGTGATTATGAGCCCACAAGGTACAGCAGTATCAATGTTAATAATGGCATCGGTGGCACTGATATTCACTTTTACTAAATTGCCATCTACACCGTAAGACAGGAATAAGTGATCTATTAGTTTCTTAACATATGAGGCAAATTCAATGTCGCTTAGTTCGTCACTTTGGTATACCTTTTCATGAATTAATGCAAGTGTCTTCACTCTGTCTTGTCCTTCTTTCAATGCTTTAATTGCCTCCTTGTCTACCACATATGATGATTGAAGATTTAGAAGACTGATAATTATCTGAAGGTTGTTTTTTACTCTGTGATGAATTTCGCGAAGCAGTTTCTGTTTTTCGTTAAGAGAATTTTTAATATCCTCTTCCATTTTTTTCCGTTCAGTTATATCTGAACTAATTATTACGATGCTCGACAAATTACCCGCCTTGTCTGCAATAGGGGTGAGGGTAGAAGAGGTGAAGATGGGCGTTCCATTTTTTCGCAACAATGAACCTTCAAAAATCAATGATTTCATTTGTGCTACGTGCTCATCAATCAAATCTGAAATCTCATTATTGAAGCACAAATCGTGAATGGAATCGCTGAATGTTTCAACTATGCCTTCCTTGTCATATCCAGTCATCAGAGTAAATCCATTATTGATCCACTCAAGATTTAGATTAGAATCAAACATCATTATGGCATTGTCGGTGCCTTCAGCTACAACGGATAATCTTTCGAGTTCTTCCGTCTTTTGCTGTAACAGTTTTGTGCGTTCATGCACTCGCTCGCTTAATTTTTTATGCACTATCCTTAATCTACGTGTCCTTATGTTGAGGAACAATAATATTAAACCCAATCCTGTCACTGCATATCCAGCGTATGCTATACCGGTTTGAAGAAAGTGTGGTTGGATCTCAAATTCAAAAGTGGCGGCTTCCGACCAGGATTTGTTTTTTTCGGCCGCACGTACCTTGAAAATGTATTTACCCGGTTTCAACTTATTGTAAGACACTTGCATTGCCTTTGTGGATTGCGACCACACAAGGTCCTGGCCCTCGAGCATATACTGATACTCCAATTTCTCGGGTGCAGAAAAATATAGCGCCATGTACTCAAAACTTACGAAGTTTTCGTTGTGACTGAATCTAACTTTATTGGGCTTAGCTGCAGCATGAGCCTTGGCCTGCGCACTGTCCAGTGGAATGTTAAATAGTTTCACATTCGTTATTTGAATTCTTGGCGGCACGTAACTTCTGCCTGCTTTTGCAGGATCCAGCCGCACAATGCCATTCACGGTTCCAAACCAAATATTGCCTTCCATGTCAGGAGATATGGCATTGCACTCCACACCCAGGTAGCCATCGCTTGCACCATAGGTGACAATGGTGCCTTTCCCACCATCCAAATACACTTGCCAGTTAATACGTTCAATCGCACTCGAGGACCCCACCCACATGATTTGATTCGTGTCAAGATAAAGTGATAATACATTATCGTCTTCCAAAGAGTAGGTCGCTTCGATGCTTCGGATCAATGACCCGGGTTTCAGATCCTGAGGAATTACCATTATCCCTTTGTCATAAACACCAGCTACAACATTGCCTGAATGATCAGCTATGATGCTAGTGATTGTTTTTCTAACATAATTGTAAAAGCCCGAAACATCGGTGATTGAATCACTGCCATACATGTACAAACCATGTGTGGTGCCAATCCACATTTTGTCATTGTAAGAGTAGAGTACACGCACATTCGGAAACCTCAGTCCTTCGTTTCTTGAAATTGTTTGTTTGACTGTTTCACCATCCAATATATGAACACCTCTATCGGTGCCAGCCCACAACTTTCCGTTCTGGACAGCCAATGCATAAACCGTATTGCCGGTGAGAGCTGATAACATTGAAAAGGTGTTATTGCGAGGATTGTAACGCGCTAAACCCTGGTCAGTGCCCGCCCATATTATACCTAGTTCGTCTTGCGTCAAACTCCACACTGTATTGCTCATCAAGCCATCTGTAATCCCGTAATTATAAAATGTTCCATTTTGGTAGCGAACCAGCCCCCTGCCAAGCGTTCCGAACCACAGATTCCCTTGCTTGTCTGTGAGGGCAGAAAGTATGTTGTCACTTGCCAACTCTGCATCGCGGGTGTAGGTTGCGAACAACTCGCCACTCAATCTTGTCAATCCGCTGCGCGTTGCAAACCAAACATTGCCTTCATGATCTATGTTGCCTGTAAACAAGATATCACTTGGTAATCCACTAGATTCTCGATAGTGTTTTACTTCTCCGGCTGAGATTTTAAAAGCACCTTCCCCATAGGTAAAAATCCACAGCGCACCTTTGCTATCATTTTGTATTTTCGAAACACGTCCAATGTTTTCCTTGCGCAGCAAAGAGTCATTTTTGAAGCCAGAACTATCCACTTTTACAATGCCCTTAAAAGTACCGGCCAAAATATTGTTGTCGTCATCAACCGCGAGTGTATTTATAACTTTGCTTATGCGATTATTGGAAGGATATTCTTTGTTGAAAATTTGCCCGTTAAAACTAGCTATACCATTTTCGGTGCCAATCCATATTGTGCCCTTTGCATCTTCTACTATATCATTTACTTTGTTGTCCGGCAAATGGCCATCTTCCATAGTATAGTTAGTGGGTCGGCCACCGCTGATTAATGTCAACCCTCCGTTTGTTCCCAACCAGGTTCTGTTTCGTGAATCCATGAATATGCAATTCACGAAATTACTCGCCAGACCATCGCGCATGGTTAAAAAATTTACCTTCCCATCTTTGAAACGCGCCACGCCTTTGCGCTGTGTTCCTACCCATAACTGGCCCAGATTGGTTTGAGTGATGCATTCCACAGAAGTGCTTTCCAGACCCATTGCCGCGCTCATATCAGTATATGCGACACCATCAAATCTTAATATGCCACTTAAAGTTCCTACCCACACATAACCTTGGCTATCCTGAAACAAGGTGGTTATTTGAGAGTTCTGAAATCCTTCAGGCAGTGGGTATGTTACAAACTTAAATTGTTGAGCCTGCGAATGGAATTGAAAAACAAACAGCAGTAGTGTAAAAGCAAGTTTTTTCATATCGTGCAGCGAAAAACAAATATAGTTATTTGATTGTATCCTGTTTTACACTATGCACCCAAATGCCGCCCAGAGCGAAGTTTGCGATAAGAAAAAAATGCATGCACAAACACAGACAAAAGGATTACAGATGCTCCTGCATAAAACCCACCATGTAACAACTCATGTTCATTGAATATGATCACAGCAAGTATAATGCTGTAAATGGGTTCAAGGTTTACAGAAAGATTCATGGTAAATGCTGATACTCTCTGTAAAGCGTATAGCGAAAGTGTGAACGCAAATGATGTGCAGATTACGCTAAGTAGAATCAGATACAACCAATCCATGCCAGATGGTGGTAATAATGTGGTTTGCGGAAAAGCCCACATATACAACGGCATACAAAGCGTCAGTAAAGCAAGGCCGGCCAAAAGTTCGTAAAACACCACACTTTCGGCAGTGTGTACTTCCAGCAACCTTTTGTTAAAAATAGTAAACACAGCACCTGCAATTGCACTGGCTAGCGCGAGGACAATTCCTGTGGTATACAATTTCTCAAAATGAAAAATCAGATAGATACCTATGACCACTATCAGCCCAAAAATAAGCTCTTTGTAATCAAACTTCTTGTTTTTTAACAAAACGGGTTCCAGCATGGCTGTCCATAGCGCACTTGATGCCAGACAACTTAATGTGATGGAAACATTTGAGTATTTGATGGCTGCGTAAAAAAGCAACCAATGTATGGTGACTATGGCTCCCACACCACTGATGGCAAGCAAATCGCGCCAAGGCAAACGCACAATTTTTCCAAGAGCAGTAAATATAATTAGCAAACTGATGCAGGTGAGCAATAGCCGGTACCAAACAATTGGCCCTTCAGAAAGGTTGATAGCTTTCCCGAGAATACCTGTGAAGCCCCACAAAAATATTGCAAGGTGCATTTGCAAATATGCCTTACGCATCAACGCTGCCATAACTGAGAGCTATCAGAATTTTTTTAACTGTTCGTACAATTCAGCTACCGGCAATCCCATCACATTAAAATAAGAACCTTCAATGCGGCCTATGCCCACAAGGCCAATCCAGTCTTGTATGCCATATGCGCCAGCCTTGTCCATTGGCTTGCACCGTTGCAAATAGAAAAGAATTTCTTCTTCAGATAATTCATTGAAATAAACCTTGGTGGTGACGGTAAATGCATGTCGTTTTTGTGAATTATAAACACAAACACCAGATATTACTTCATGCATATTCCCCGATAGTCTTTTTAATATTTGCACTGCATCTTGAAAGTCAACCGGTTTATTTATCACATGTCCATTGAGCGAAACCAAGGTGTCCGCAGTGATGATGGTGAAATCTTTTGCAATGAAATCTTCAAATGCATCTGCTTTTTTGTTTGCCAAATAAAGCGCTACATCTATACTTTGCATATGCTCAGGAAATGATTCATCCACTTCCCGTGTTACCAATTGATAAGGAAGTCCCAATTCTTTTAGTAGCATTTGCCTGCGTGGTGACTTGCTGGCCAAAATGATTTTTAAATGTGGAAACGCTGCTGTATTAACCAATTCGCTCATTTCTAAATTTATCATGATGATGAATTTATTAGCTCAAGTAAAAAACTACCATTGAACAAACTCCTGCAAGCAGAACTCCTTTTGCAAAAAGCCCTGCTAAATGTAATTGTTTTTTGGTATTGGCCACCCAGCTAAGATAAATTGTAAACGCGATGGGTAATTGAAGAGCAATCATGAAATACCACCATGATATTGTGTCGCCCGAAACATGCTGCTGGAATTGTATGTAACCAAGTGCGGCCATGGTGCCAAGCAAAAGAGCAATGGCAAAAGCGCGCGCAACCGTTTTGCCCAATACAATAGGCAATGTGCGACAGCCCATTTCGTGGTCGCCTTCATAGTCTTCTATGTCTTTTATTATTTCCCGGGCCAGCGATACGATAAATGCAAAAACCGCATAGCCTCCAATAAATATCATCACCTCAGGCGCGCCTCGCAGAACTTGCAACTCAAAGAGCCCCACCGTAAATGGTACCATGGCTGTAAGCAGAGAAATAATAATATTGCCTGTAAGGAAGCTTTTTTTGAATGTGGTTGAATAGAACCACAGCAATCCCACAGATATAAAATGGACAGCCGCAAATTGAATGTTGCCTATGCGCCAGGCCACCCACATCCCCAGTAATACCGCCACGCTGCTCAATAAGATGTGGTAAAAAATAGCACGGCTGCGCGATATTTCTTTGTCAATGATTACTCGTTCGGGTTTGTTGATGCGATCAATGCGGGTGTCAAAATAATCGTTGATGATGTATCCCGCTGCGCCAATCAAAACTACTGAAATCACCAAAGCGGCAAATACCCATGTGTTCATTAATCCTGGCATAGGCTGTTTGGAGACACCGGATGGAAGCGCAATAAATTCGATTAATAAAAACCACCGCACAAAGTACATGGTCAGCGCCATGATAAGCAGATTGGGCAAGCGAACCATCTTAAGTATTGAGATCATTATCTTAGGTTCTTTATTTATTGGAAGGCCACTTTTTTTGCAGCATCATGGTTTGCCTAATTACATCGCGCGCGCAGCCCCTTCCGCCTGCATGCGCGGAAACATACAGCGCGACATCCTTTACTTCGGGCACTGCATCTGCTGGGCATGTAGGGCAAGCCACCACTTTTAATACTTCTACATCAGGTATGTCATCGCCCATATAAAGCACATTAGAATGCTGAATGTTATGCTTTTTCATCACGTCATTGAGAGTGGCAAGTTTGTCTTTGCAAGACATGTGAACTTCGGTGATGCCAAGATAATGGAATCGTTCGCGCGCGGCCAATGAAGTGCTACCTGAAATAATAGCCACATGGTATCCTTGTTTGACAGCCAATTGCAACGCATAACCATCTTTTATATTCATGGTGCGCAGGGGCTCTTGCCCGGGCATGAGCAGTAATGAACCATCAGTGAGCACGCCATCCATATCGAACACAAACGCAGAAACGCGAGTAAGTTTTTCCTTAAAATTTTGTTCCATCATACAAGATTAAATAAAAAAAAGAAATCAATTTTTCAATTGCTTTTCGCGAATGCTTTCAGTCACCGCTTCATAGATGGCGCGCAGTTTGGGATACTGTGCCAGCAATTGCATGTGGGTATCAATGGTTTGTTGGTCGTTTCGCACAGCCGGACCTGTTTGCAAAAGCGCAGGATGAGTGGTGGCGGCTCTTTCAATGGTTTCCATCAGCAAGGCATCGAGCAGGCGCGGGGACAGGTGTTGGTCGGTGAGTAATTGGTGAGCTGCAGTGGCCATGTGGTTCGTAAAGTTATTGGCAAACACCGCTGCCAAATGTAAAACTTGTCGTTTTTCCGAATTGATTTCTACGTATGGTTGACCGCAATCGGTGGCAAGTTTTTTCAGTAACTCCATCGTAGCATTGTCTGAAGCTTCAAGGCAAATAGGGTAGTTGGAATGTTTTTCTTCGGTGCCGGCCCGCAAACTTTGCAATGGATAATACACACCACATGGCGTGTGGTGAGATTGGAGTGTAAGCATGGAAACACTGCCCGAAGTGTGCGCAATGGACCCGGTGAGTGTGGGTAATTGTGCAACCACTGTGGCAATGGCATCGTCAGGTACTGCGATGAGATATAAATCTGCGTCTGAAATTATTTGTGAAAGGTGTTGTGCAGAATTGCAATGAAGCCCTTGTGCCAACTTTTGGGCGTGTTTTGCATTTCGACTATACACTTGAGATATGGAATGACCTGCATTGGCTATTCGAGCTCCCAATCGGGTGGCCACATTGCCGCTGCCTATCATCGCTATCTTCATGAAGTAGGTGTTTGCTTTCGGCTTGTTATTATGTTATGTCTTATGGCCAAAGTAGTACCAAGGATCATCAACAAGCATCCTATCCACAAAATGTTGATGTAAGGAAACACAATTGCTTTCATTATGATGAAGTCCTTTTTACTTTCTTTCTTTTCCGAAACTACAAGATCCACTTTGCCAGTGGCCGGATCAATTTTGTTGAATCCTATTTTTAAACCCGTCTCATTAATAATCGCTTCCTTAGAAAAAACCATCCGGTTCTTGATTACAAAAATGGGTTCTGCAGAATAACGATTCATTACCCTGTCGATAATTGTCAATTGCCCACCTACGGCCAAATCGCCTTCTCCCAGATCAAATTTGGTTCTATCAACATTGGTGTTCAGCGCATTCAAGATGATTAGGCAACTGCTTGTGGATACCGTATCGCCAATGCCCATAGTTCTCACTACAGGTTCCGAGTATTCCTGATCCGATTCCGCTTCAGTTGGTTTTTCAATTTCGGCATACGTTACATGAGTGTATATATCTCGCGTCAAAAAGCGTTTGGTGGCCGGTTCGGACACGTTACCCATTCGTGGATTGGTCTGCACAATGGGATTGAGAATAAAACTTTTTACCAGCTCACCACTCGAAGGATCCAACGTGTAATACTCAATATTGTAAATGATGTTTACTCCTTCTTTGATGCTGCCTGTGTAGGTTAAAAAATATTTACCCATCGACAATGTGTCACCTATTCGGAGTAAAATGTTTTCGTTGTTAGGGAAATCTTCGCCCAGATTTATATTAGTGACATTGCGTGAGATGATTTCCTGTTTGCCATTTGAGACCAATGCACCCAACAATATAAGAGCGATACCTGCATGAGCGATGGATGACCCTGCCAGCCTCATTTTGCCTTTCAGCTTGCGAACTAAATAATCAGTATTGGCTATGAATGCCCACAATGAAGCAAAAAGCAATGCTGCATGATTGGGGTGCATTCCGCCTAGTATGTAGATGAACAAAGCTGTAAAGCTAATAGCCACTAAAAACGAACCGACCAAACTCTTGAACAAGGCGCGTGGATCTGTGATTTTATATTTTAAAAATTGGGCAACAGCTATCAATAGGCAAATGATGATTGCTATAGGTACTTGCCACGAATTGTAATGGCTGATAGCATCAATAGGTGGTGCGAGATTGGTGCCAAACAATTTATTAATCACCGGTGTGGATGTACTGAAAGCAATTTGAAATGCAGAGATGAGCAATACGAGCACACCAATGAACATCCAGAATTCACGAGAGAATAAGTTTTCTTCTTTCTCGCCTTTTGGAATATTTTTCCAGTTGGTAGCCAAAAGAAATCCAGCCAAGACAAGGAAAAACAGCATGTAAATGACTAACTGCCCGGTCATGCCCAAATCTGTAAATGCATGCACAGATGTTTCGCCCAAAATCCCGCTTCGTGTAAGAAAAGTTGAATACAATACGAGTATAAAAGAGATGATGGTAAGAATGAAAGTAGTTGCCAGAAACTGCTGCCGGTTTTTGTAAATAAGCATTAAATGTGCAGCTCCTACCATCGTAATCCATGGCACCAATGAGGCATTCTCAACCGGATCCCACGCCCAAAATCCTCCGAAACTTAATGCTTCATAGGCCCATGCCGCACCCATCAAGATTCCTGTGCCAAATACCATCACACTGAAAAAGGCCCAAGGCAACGCAGGTTTGACCCACTCGCCAAGTTTTTTATCCATCATCCCACCTATAGCATAGGCAAACGGAATGAGTGTACTTGCAAATCCGAGAAACAACACCGGTGGATGGATCACCATCCAATAATTTTGCAACAAAGGATTGAGCCCGCGCCCATCCATTATCCTTGATAAATAGTCGGGCAATTGTATAAACGGAAGCCCGGCCATGTCGGGATGCTCTCTCAACAAAAGAAATGGATTGGTGCCAATCTTATGTCCCAACACAATGGTTCCCAGGATCATAGAAACCAGAAATACCTGGACGAGTGCCACTACCCACATTACATTGTATTCCCACTTGCCGGCCACGCGCATTATCACAAAGGCCAACATCACATGCCAAAACATCCATAGTAAAAAACTCCCTTCCTGGCCTTCCCAAAAACAAGCCCATATGTACTTCATGGGCATGATGGTGGAAGAATGTTGCCACACATAGTGATACTCAAAATAGTGACCGTGAATGAGGAAGAATATCAATCCAATGACACCAAAAATTGAAATGGCGTGCATTAAAAAGAATAATCGTCCCATGCGCAACCATGAATTTTTTTCACCTAATGAAGTGAGTGGATTACTATTGTGACGCGCAGCTAAGAAATAGCCAACTGCAGAAAGGAGTGCCGAAACAAAAGCAATTGCAATAAGCAGGTTGCCAACCTTGCCAAAAACAAGGTGTTCGCCAATATATTCGATTTCCATGTTGAGATTGACAGATTAAATAACAGCTTCTACTTCAGTGATCTGAGTTTCATTGCCGTTGTACTTCGATGGACACTTCATAAGTATTTTTGAAGCTACAAAATCACCATCTACCATCTTGCCGGTGAGTACTATTTGCTCAGAGCGTTCAAAGTCCTGTGGTTTGGCTCCGTTAAATACCACCTTACACTCTGTATTATCGTTATCAATCAAGTAGAACGAAAACAAGTTTGCATTTTCTTCAGGGTTGTAATAAAACTCTTTTTCTCTGTTTAATTGGCCAACTATGTGATATTCTTTCCCGGCATTTAATTTTGATTGGGTAAAAGTAGAATAGGTGCTCGAATCAGCTACGGTACTCATAATAGCAGCCATTGCCACCGCTATGAGGAAAATTGCTGCAATGTGGGTTTTTTTCATTTTTGATTTGTTGCTGCAAATTTACGACTAAAAAAGTGCCTTTGCAAAGTGGATCAATGATACGTTAATCCTCTTGTTTGTGGCTTTTTTCAAGTTTTGTAAGTTTCATATCCAGCCTTATCAAGTAGCTGAAAATGCCCACAAGTATAATAAGTAATACAGCTACTACCACATAGTATTTGCCTGTGGCTTGCATATCGGAAAAGAAATCGCCTTGATTGGTGCTTGCTATGCTAAGTAAGGGCAACATCAGGGCAGTTATTATCATTATTACTTTCATGCTCTTTAGAGTTTTCTTATTTGGGAAACAATTTGGCTTTTCTATTTCTTATTTGGAGTATCCATACACCTAGTAGCATCCACCCTATGGCTGCAGGGTAGAATACCAATCGTAAATTGTGATCGAGGTCGTAACTGCTGAATCCAGGATTACCCCCGCTACCCGGATGCAATGAGTCGGTGAGCCTTGGTATGATGATAATCAAAACCAACATCAGCATGTATGCAAATATGTTGTACACCGCGGCAATGCGTGCACGCTTTTGTTCTTCGTTCATGGAGTTTCGCAATACGATGTATGCTGTGTATGCCAGCAATGTAGCGGCACTTCCGTTCAGCCGCACATCGCTTACCCACCATGCGCCCCATGTGAACTTGGCCCACACCATGCCTGTTAAAAGCCCCAGCACGCCAAACACAATACCCACTCGCGCGGCCTCACCAGCTATCCGGTCGCGACCCAAATTGAAGCCCGCCAAATACCCAACACTGTAAATCAAAGAAATGGTAAACAGCAACATCATGGTCCACCACATGGGCACATGATAAAACAGATTGCGAATAGATTCGTAAAGTATTTCCCTGTTTGGGAAATTATGAAATCCGGCACTGTTGGTGGCCACGGTTACTTCACATCCTGTTGTGGGCGTGGCATTATTATTCATGTCACCGGCCAGCATAATGGCGTTGTTCAATACCATGGTTCCGTCATAGCAACTGTTTACAAACAAATTGAAGTTGCGGGATTTTACATCTGCGGGGATGGCTATGGTGGCCTCCAGTTCAGTGCGGTTTCTTATTTGTACGCTTTGCGCGCAAATGCTCTTGCCGGCATTGGCAAACCATACAGATGGCGGGCATGTGCCATGATCGAAATGAGAATTGTAACCCTTGATGTAAAAAGTAAGTGTATCGCCCGCGGCAACTTTCTCAGGGTGAACAAGTGAAATACCGGGTCCAAGTGGTATAAAAGTGCCCGCTAACAACACATAAAACAACAACGCCATGCAGGCAATTTTCCACCAGTACTTCTTCATAATTTTAGTCATGCCAAAGGTATGGAAATAATATGTACGCAAGGGCCAACACCAGCAGGTTGATGGCACTAAGAAGTACAATGTATTGCGTAATGGAATCGGCAATAGGTCCGCCTTCGAGCGCGTAGGATGAGAGTTTAATAACTGTCAGTATTAATGGGATAATAACAGGAAAGGTGAGTATGGCCATGAGTGTGGCATTGTCATGAGCGCGGGCCGCAATGGCTGATACCATGGTCATAATAAGGGCAAACCCGGTGCAGCCCAAAACGATGGCCGATAGAAATACACCATAATCAACCACAGGACTGCCCAGAAATAAAAAGAAAAAGATAAAATTGATGAGCCCAAGAGCTGAAAGTAAAATGACATTATACACACTCTTGGCGAGAATAACCGCGCGCGGATCGCAAAGCGAATAGTAATAAAGCAACCTTCCTTTTGATTCAGCGATGAAGCTTTTTGCCACCGCATTTACTGCTGCAAAAAGCATGATGATCCAGAACAACGCGTTCCAAACAGGCACATCAATTGCTTTTTTAAAACACAAATAACTTATGAAAACAGTGGATATCACATATATCAAAATGCCGTTCACTGCATATCTATTGCGCCATTCTAGCGTGATTTCTTTTCCCAACAAGGCGGTTAACTCTCTCTGCAGCGACATAAAATTTAATGATCAGCGATTATTTCTTGAAGTTGATTGTCATAACAGGACAGAAAGAGTGATTCACCAATTCTTCCGAAATACTTTCCATAAAAAACCTCGCAAACCCTCTTCTTCCATGGGTTCCAAGTATGATCATATCCGCATTTAATTCTTTCGCAAAGTGCAGTATACCTGCCTCTTTCAACTGATCACTGTAAATAGAAACAGGGTAATCAGGAACATTGTGTTTGTTTTTAAATTTAGCAATTCGCTCTTGGTCAGCGCGCGTAGATTCAAAGTTATCGAGCGTATTTACTTTCAGTAAGTGAACTTTGGATTTAAAGATTTCAGCAAAAGTTTTCACTTGAGGAAATATGTTGTCTACTTCGTCTGCAAAATCAGAAGCAAAAACAATATTGTTTGGGTCGTGATTGATTTCTTTCTTGATGGCCAGCACAGGTCGGTCGGCCATACGCACCACCTTCTCCGCATTGCTGCCCACAAATAGCTCGTTCCATCCACTACTGCCGTGTGTGCCCATCACTATCATATCGGCCTCATACTTTTTTGCGGCATCTACAATCCTTTCCCCTGGACTTCCTACTTCTATATTGTGTTTCACATTGATGCCATCAAGTTCTGATTCTTCTATCAGGTTTTCCATTTTTGATTTTGTTTCTTTCAGTAAAAACATCATCAAAGGCACGTCCCCACTTGTAAGATCATCAGAAAAACTCCATTCACCTGTTTCCATCCTGGTCACGTTGGATCCGGGTAGTTCGAGTACATGAATAAAATATAGTTCGGCACCGGTTTTTTGTGCCAGCGTTTTTGAAAATTTTATTGCCGGAACAGAACATTCAGAAAAATCTACAGGAATCAATATCTTTTTCATAATTGTGGTTTTAGAGTTTGGGTTGTTTCACTTCAAATTTAAGCAACATTTTGCTCAGGTTTGTACTAGCCCTCCTGAAAATCGTCATAGTATTTATTGTTTATTTTTGTCTAAAGCTAAAATTACATATGCAACTCGATATATTGGCATTTGCCGCCCATCCCGATGACGTGGAATTGTCTTGTTCAGGAACCGTCATTAAACATGTGAAGCAGGGATATAAAGTAGGTGTGGTGGACCTCACAAAAGGCGAACTCGGTTCGCGAGGTGATGCAGAAACGCGTTTGCGCGAAGCAGCGTTTGCTTCCAAAGTACTGGGGATCAGTGCACGCGAGAATCTGGGATTGCGCGATGGCTTTTTTGAAGACAATGAAGCAGCGCAACTAGAACTGGTGCGGATGATAAGGAAGTATCAACCAAAGATCGTATTGTGCAACGCAGAAAACGATCGTCATCCCGACCACAGGCGAGCGGCATTATTGGCTTCTCACAGTTGCTTTTTGGCGGGACTTATCAAAATTGAAACTCATTTGGATGGCAATGCACAAGTGCCATGGCGGCCTCAAACGGTATATCATTACATTCAGGATTATTACGCGAAACCAAATTTGGTGGTTGATATTTCTGAAAATATGGATCAGAAAATGGAGAGCATCATGACGTTTGATTCACAGTTCTACAAACCAGGCAGCGAAGAACCAAACACTCCAATATCAAGTAAGGAATTCCTTGAGTTTATCAAAGGGCGAGCACTAGAATACGGCCGTTTGATCGGGGTAAAATATGGCGAAGGATTTACCACCGCCAGACCACCTGGTACTAATGATTTAATGACCCTATTATAAAAAAAACCGTGAGCAATTTGCCCACGGTTTTTTTTTGATGTTTGTGATTATTATTGAATCACCAGTTTGTGGGTGTATTTTTCTTTACCTACAACTGAAGTGATAAAATATACTCCTTTGTTTAATTCTGAAGTATTCAGTTTGATTGCATTCAAGCCGGTTGCGAAGGCTTGTTTAGTTTGTGTCATCACTGCTTGTCCGAGCATGTTGGCAACAGTAACAGTAATGTTTTGAGCGGTTAAAAGATCATAGCTAATTGTCACTTGTGTGTTAGCCGGGTTAGGATACACAGTGATGGCAGACACAGCTAATGGCTGTGGGTCGTTAATTCCAATCAGCAACGAAACTGGCACACAGTCGTGGATGATATCTGTAATTTGATAAGGGTGGGATGCCTGATTGTTAGCATCCGGTGCTTGCACCGCGATACCTGGCAACACGTCCTGAGACCAAATAAGATCTACACAGTTACTCTGTACGTTCCTGGGAATTGAAGGGAAAACGCCTTCATCAAAATCGCTGTTTGAAACATTCATAGGTGTGTTCCAGTTGGCACCACCATCTATAGAAGCCATCAAGAAAACGTTACGATAACTGAAATCCCATGGAGCCGGAGAGCCTGAAGAAGTATTCTCCATACAGGTTACATAACAAACATAAATATTGCCTGCTGCATCTATACCGGCTTGCGCTTGGGTGGTGAGTGATCCATTTCCGTAACGAGTAACTCCATCGCCTGCAAAAGTGATGCTGCCATCATTGTCGCGGTCAGGTACTTCAGCAATAATTACCGGAGGATTAGTTCCCATGCTTTCGTTCCAATACATCAAACCATCGGTACCAAGAAATACATTGAAGGTTGTTACACCTGGAGTAGCATCTGAATCTATCATTCTGATGCGGCCTGCCCAGGTGTGGATCATTCCATTTTGGTCAACAAGCACTGCGATTCTTCCATCTGATACAGTGATGGTGTCAGCAAGTCCGTCCATGTCGACATCTGTTATGTTTCCATCGGGGTTGTACGCTGGGAATGGAAACGCCATCACAACAGTACGGGTAAAAGTAGTGCCATTATCTGTAGACTTCCAAATGGCCCAGTCGTTGCTTGCTCCACCAGCGCCTATGGCAACGGTAGCACCACTTGCGTCAATTGCATATGCATCGGCATTCATGCTGAAGTATTGAGTAGAATCTATTCCAGGCAAAGCTCCATGGAGTACGTTCCAAGTTGCACCTTCATCTTCAGAACGGCTATAGCGAAGTTGGCCGTTGATTCCTTGTGATATTGTTCCACCATTAGCAGTAGGAGCTGAAATGGCGATTGCATGCAAAGAGTTGTTGGTCGCTCCACCGGCAGCCATGCGAGGCCACAAGAAAAAGTTTCCTGATGCAAGCCCCGGGATTTTGGATTGGCTCCATGCACCACTACCTGTAGTGGGTCTGTAGGCATAAAGCAAAGAGTCAGTTCCTGAAATGTGAGTAATCACATGTTCTTTACCCGAAGAAGTTTGAGCGATAGATGGCCAGCCATTTCTGACTGTTTCAACTCGAGCGGTTGGCGATGCGGCCCATGAGCCCCCTGTGTTGTAGTTGTATCCGGTTCCGCGGTCTGGCGCAGCAAGGTTAGAAGTCATGGAAAAGGTCCAGGTACCTGCTAAATTTCCGTTCTTGTTTACCAACCTGTTGCAATTGGCTGCATTTGTTTGTAGATCATAAGTGGTAGATCCTATGATACTTTGTGTGCCGCTTAACTTGGCTTGACTTGCGTTTACTGTTTGATTCAGATCTTTAACCAGAAATGTTTCATTACCGGTAAAATTTTCATTGTTGAGTACAGAAGGTTGATTTGAATAGTTTTTTCCTTCGTTCAATGGCTTGCCGCTGGTGCGATTTTGAGCCGTTGCGCCAAAGCAAAAAGCAAGTGTTGCAATACTGAGTAATAATTTTTTCATGCTAGGTAGTTTTGTGAATTTTAGTTCTTATTTGAACTTTCTAAAGTATATAAAAAACAAATAGATGATACCACTTGACTCTTTTTTTTCGTAAATGTTGAATCATTATTCTTTCCTAAATGCAAAAAGCCCCCGCAAAGCGAGGGCTTTTTAATATGGTTTTAATTAATTACTGTACGATAAACTTGCTTGTAGCAGTTGAAGTACCAGCAGTTATTTTTGCAAAGTACAATCCATTGCTCAAAGTAGTTCCGTTCAAAGTAACCTGATGGTTGCCAGCATTCAATTGGCCTCTTTCAACACTTGCTACCATGGCACCAAGAGTATTGTAGATTTCAACAGATACTTTTTCAGCAGTCATAAGGTTGAATGCAATCGTTGCATTTTCAGTCACCGGATTAGGATAGATGCTTCCAATACTCACATTGTTGTTGATTTCGTTCACAGAAACCACAAAGTCATTATCATTAAAAGATGCTCCACCTATGTAGTACAACTCTGTCATGTCAGTTGCAATGTCAGCAGGCAACACCTGATAAGATACAGGTATGGTATATGTGCCAGCATTTGAGAATGACCATGCAGCCACAGAACCAAATCCAACTTGTCCGTCAGCAGCGCTACCGGTTGTCATGTTGGTAAGAGGAGTCATTGCACCATTGGCAATATTGATTCCTTGAGCCCACATATCAGGAAATTTGTTTCCATCAGCTGATCCGAATATGGCTGTGTCCGTATCGAAGTATGTGTAGAATAATTTAGATCCGTCCATTGTCTTGCTGATTTGTGCGCGACTGTCCTCATCAAGAGCCGATCCGTTTGGATCAAATGTGCCACGGAAAGTGTGTGGCTTGGCTATTAAACGAGCAGCATAGGTTATTCCACCATCATTAGTATACACATCAAATATTCCCCACTCTCCTGGTGTTGTTCCTACAGAGAAAGCAGTAGTAGACTGAGTTCCTACAGCACAAAGTATGTGTAAGTCATCATTCATGTCAACAGAAAGATCAAGATCGAATCCGGTGTTGTATTTTCCGTTGGCAGAAGAATTAAGAATTGGGTGAACCAAATTAGAAACATTGATTTGTTTAACAACTCCCCAAGTAGCTCCACCATCAATCGTTTTCCATACTGAAAGGTAAAGTACTGAGTCAGGCATAAACGTAAAGTCGATATGGCCAATTATCCCAATGTATCCAATCATGCCCGAAGCATTGAAGGCTGCATCAACTGCCGAAATTTGGGTTCCACCTGCAGTAATGATAGACTTAGTGTAGTCAATATCGCTGGTTGCTGAATTCCAGGTACCTCTTTTAATCCAGATATTGCCAGTTTGAACAACACTTCCAGAAAGCAATGAATCGGCTGAATCAACAATGTAAACAACACCATTTTGTGTTACTGTCATGTTAAATGGAACTTGGTACCAGTAAGGATCTACAGACTCATCCTGACGTTGGGTAGCAGCAGTAACGCCATCCAATTTTTGAGCTCCATATGCAAGTGCACCCCATGATGCACCATTGGTGCCTGAAAGGGCAGCAGCATTGTAAATAAGGAAAGCGTTTGCAGCAGTGGTGTTACCTGTAGGATTGTAAATCACACCCTGTGGGTAGCGTGCAGCGCTAAAGGGAGGAGTTGGTGTTGGGCTATAGATAGGACCCTGATTTATGCTCCATGTTGCTCCACCATCAGTTGAACGATCGTGCCATAAATAACCTGATCCAGGTCCCACTACCGTATTAGCTGCTCCAGTTGCACGGTGAGAAACTGTTACTGTGTTGATACGTGGATCTGCCCATGTCTCTGTTTTTTTGCCAATAGAACCAAATGCGTTAGCTGCATTACCAATGGCAACAACAGTTACAGAAGATTTGTTAGCATTAACCGGGCGTACTGGACGCTCAGTCTTTACAACCGGTGTGGTTGCACTGTGATTTTTTTCAAGATCAACCCTCACTTTTTCAGAAGGTGCTTGTTTTGCCGAAATAACTCGGGCATTCTGCGCAGTTGCAGTGAACCCAAATCCTAAGGCCAATACGATAAGTAATGATTTTCTCATAGCTTTTTTTTAATAGTTTAGTTGTTAGAAAAATAAATAAAAAGTTTATTGTAACTCAATACGTGCAAAGATAACAATTATTAAACTCAAATTAAAATCGCGCAACATGCTGCTAAACAGTATTTTGTCATTCAGCTAAATGCAAAACGAAAAAAGCACAAAATGCAATTAGCAGGCAACAGCCTCTATTTGCGCAACAATTGCCAGGCCAACCGCGCATCGGCCATCCGAGGCAAGAAATCGCTAAATGAACAATTCGAATGACGCATAAACTTGATGAGCAAATATATGAGTGCACCGGTATAAGCGCAGTCTGCGGCCAAAGCAGCCCCTTCGGGCCCCCAATAAGGAATAAGTAAGAAGCACAGTGGCAATGTGAAAACCAATCCTATTCCTGAAGCAATGGTGTTAAAGTGATTTTTTCCTAAACCTGAAAAATAGTGGGTAAATATTGTACTAATGGCCAACGCCAATATGCCGGGGCTCAGCCATAAGATAATTCTTTTGATGCCTGTAAACTCGGGTCCAAAAACGAAAGTGTAAAAAGCAGAAGGAATAAGTACAAGAATAATTATTAATAAGAATGAAACACTCCCGCTCAACTTTACCAGATTGATGGTTAATGATTGTGCATACTCTCCTTCGCCTTTGTTGGACACACGCGCGTATTGTACCAGCGCTATACTTTTACTGACTAGCCATACTGCTTCTGCAATTGAAACTCCTACAGAATATATACCGAGCATAGCACTTCCGTAATGCGCTTCGATCAAAAAATAGCTCAATCTGTAATTTAATAACTGGATGATATAGGCAGATTGAATCAGAATGCCTTGACGCGCAGCCTTCAGAATGAAATCGATGAAGTGGCTGAATGGACCAAAGGTTATATATCTCTTGATTGGAAATAAAGTAATCAGAAATCCAAACCCAAAAGAAACATAAAGGGCATTAAGATAAACTGACAACCCACGGTGCGGAGTGAAAAATATTTGAGCAAACAGAACAATCAGGAGAATTAGTATTTGTGATAATGTGATAAGATTGTTTTCGCGTATTCGCTCTTTCCCTAACAAGTAATTTAGATTGATGCCATTTAAAGAAGCAAGCAAACTAATGGCAGCAAGATGTAACAAAAGGTGAGGTTGGCTCAGCGAAAATGTGACCAAAGTCCATGCTCCTACGCATGCAGTAACTGCTGCCCACACATAGCCTGATGCCAATAAACTAAGTGCTGAATATCTTGAAGACAAATAAACATATGCCGATCCTCCAATTACATTGTTGAGCATGCTGATCAACGTAACGTTGAGCATGAACAGACTAATCTCACCACGTACATCAGCCCCCAGATATCTCGAAGATATAATGACCACGAGGAAACTGAGCATTGCTGTTCCCAATCGACTGGTGAATGTTTGAAAGATAGATTTGAGCACGGGATTGAATCGGAAACCTAAAAATGAGGGTTAGAATTTTTCAAAAAGTTTTCTGAGGAAATGTGAAGGTACAAATTCAAGTTTTTTGGCATCGATTACGGTGTGTGTTGAACTGCCAGATAAGGTGTGAATTCCTTCTGGGTAATCAGGTGGAGCAGTTATTTCATTCAATAATTTTTCCTCAAAATCAATATCCGATAATTTTGTGACCTCGAATATTTTGATGCTATTACCATAAGCCTGCGCACTGTTTTGTGCGGATCGCATTAATTTACCATTGTACACAAACATGTTGCCTGCAGGGCGGGCACCGGTTACATCGGTTTTTACTGGATTATTATGATGCGCGTGAAATGGCCCTGCAAGGCTAGAGGAATAGAAAACGTATAACTGTGTGTTTGGGTCGCTCAATTTGCTGGTGCAAAGCAACCACCAAATGTCGTTGTGATACACCATGCTTGGGTCAATGGCTTGAAAGTTTGGCAGTAACTCAGACTCATTTCTCCACTCGTGTTTCAATCCATCATGCTTGTAAAGTGTGGTGTGATTGCTGCCATGCGATTCAGGAATGCAATACCATTCATTTCCATGTTGAAAGGTGTAAGGGTAGGAGCGATGGCCAACTGCAGCTAACGATTTTACTGTTTGTGGATTCTCATCCAAGGCATCTACTTGCAGCTTATCAATTTTTCCCAATGCTCGTTTGTAGTCATAGTGTTCCACTAAAATTTCTTTTCCTGCAAATAAAAATGGATCGGCAATGTATTGCCCACGCGGTAATTCTTTAGCCCAACGCACGTCTCCCTGCACACCGCCCAGCGCCACCTCTGCTATTCCTTTCGAAATGATACCCACATTCCATTTTTCTGTCAGACATAAATCTCTGTAATGAAAAACCAATTTATTCCACAGCATTTTTCCTAACAACATCACCATTTTCAAGTTGTCTGGGTATTTGTTCAGCGGCACTTTGGTTCCATTGCGTTCATTAATAGTTGCTTTGGTGTTGCCGTGGTGAACATCTTTACATGCTTGCAACGCCCATCCTGTGGCTCCCATCAATATTGTATTGAGTGTTTCGGAGTAGGAGTGGTTTATAGTTTTAAACCGGCCTTCGCGCAGCACAATGCCATTGTCAATTTCGTGAGTTAGCTTTTGGAACACCACACCGGTAGCTGCTTTGTTGTGAAAAATTTCCCACAGCGCAGGTGGACCACCGCGGAACACGCTAGGGTCGCTGTGATGATATGACCATATGCCATGTGTGGCTACATTCAATATTTCACCTCTGAGTATGTTGAACCCAAAACGCAAAATAAAATCGGGTTTGTGTGACGCTATAGTTGCACAATCTTCTGCAGAGAAAACATCCGTATATCTATTTTGTCGCTCAGGCTCGCACACAAGCTGTTGGATTTTTTTGAGCGAAGCATTGAGGCTGTCTGGCTTCATGGCTGGAATTTTCCTGAGCACCAGTTTTTCAAACAGATTGAAGAATAAGTTGCGATACGGGTAACGCATTAATTTTTGAAACAAACCATGGGGCATTTGCGCAGGCCGTCCATCGCTTATTACCAATACCAGTTCAACACCTTTGAATGCTAATAAATATTTAATGCAGATAGCCTGCCAATGACGGAAAGTAAGATCATGGCACATAATTGCGAATCGCAATTTTGTTTGGTCAGATGCAATTTTCCGGTCTGTTGTCATTCAGTTGGTTCAAGAATTATTCTGCGCGATAGCAAGTATATATCTTGCTGAATTGATGAAATTATGTTGCGTGTGTTCACTGGTTTCCAGTGCAAATAATTTTTCGAGTTGCGGTGTTTTCATTCTGGCTGGATTGGCTATTGTGCGGAAAGGGTCTTTGTCAAAACCTGATAGTACTCCGATTCCTTTCAAAGTATGTAATTCCATGCCTAGGGAAGCATACATTTTGCTAAGCTCATCAGTAGTTTGCGCATTGTAATGAGCGTGGTTGTTGTCCAATATATTCATTGCAGAAGTTGAATCTCCTTCAGCCTGAAACCGATATGTGTAATATCCTTTGGAGCGATGGCTAATCATTAACTTCCCTCCGGGATTCAACATTTTTTTGAGCCTGCCAATCAGCTTTTCATAATTGGGGAAAAGATAAAGCAGTTCAAAACACAGTATAATATCATATGTTTCTTTCGATTTATTTGCAATGGTTGTCTCTAGCTTTTCTTTTCTCAAAGTCAACAGCGCGCTTGCCGGTGCGTGTGCCTTTATATCATTCAGGAACTTTTGTTTGATGTCGGTGGCAGTAACGTTGTAGCCCGCTTCCAGCATCGGTATGGTAAAGCGCCCATGTTGGCAGCCTATGTCAAGGATGGATGCACGATCGGGCATGTATTGTTGCATAGTGTGCCAATACTGACGATAATAAAATTGCTCCGCCTTGTGCAGTCTCATGTTAAACACTGGAGCTGTCAATTGCGACAATTTGTTTACTGCTTTTTTTATCAAACCCATATTTGTTTAATTATCGGCTAGTGCCAAACGATAAATATCGAGAAATTGTCCAGCTACTCGCTCGTTGCTAAAATATTCAACTGCATAGTTTCTCAATTCGTTTTTATCGAAGCTTTTGTGTTGATGCATCATGCTGGTGAGCGCATTGGCCATTCCCTCAGTATCATTTTTATCCACCAATATGCCACGCGAGTCATTTACAATTTCACCAATGCCGCCTACTTTAGTAGCCACTACCGGCACGCCACACGCAAACGCTTCAATAATTGCACAAGGTTGGTTTTCGTAATTACTGAATAATACCAGCGCCACAGCCCCGCGCAATAAGTCAACTAATTCACTGCCCACTTTCAGTCCGGTGAAGTGAATCTGATCTTTAGGGATTCCCAGTTCTACTGCGTAGGCTTCCATTCCATTTTTATCCGGCCCATCTCCCACCATGAAAATTTTAAAATCAACACCGCTTCTCATTGCAATATTTACTGCTTCTAATGTACCGGAAATGTTTTTTGAAATTTCTTCGAAACAAGAAATGTGGATGAAGTAAGCTGTTGATTTTCCAGATACATTACTTGGAGTAAATCTATGCACATCCACCACATTGGGCACTGTTTTATAATTGCCACTCAAGCATAATTGCTGCATTGCAATTTTTAAATCTTCCGAAACGGTGGTCACGGTGTGGGCTTTGGCAACAGCCTTTTGGGTAAGCCATCTTCTCAATAAACCTTTGTATGTACCTCGCTTCACATTTTGTACTTGGTAGCGCGACCAATGTTCGGTGATGATGTAAGGAATTTCAAGGGTTTTTTGTAAATAAAGTGCGAGGATGGCCAGCCGTGTGAGTATATGTTGATGCACCAGCGTAGGCTTGCCCCATGTTGATTTTAGATGTCGATAACCCTTCCACATGCTTATTAGATACCGCATCGCATTCACTGATGCATAAGCGTTGGGTTTGTAATACACCGTGGTGAGCGAAATATTTTCTGAGTTATCATCAACCATTTCATAAGTGTGACTTAGTAGTGATACATCCGCTTGTACATTGAGCACTGCCAGGTCAACATGAGGCGCGAGAGCAAGCGCATGTTTTTTTACAAACAACCCATACATCGGATCATTACGATGGGGGTACCAAGTGGCCAGAAAAAGCACTTTTGTTTTTTTATTCAATTCGGTCATATATGGGCTGATTCAGCGAATAGATTTTGTTCTTAGTCGAATTGAATTTCCAACCACAACTACGTCAGAAAAAGCCATACTCAATGCGGCTATCATTGGCGAAAGGAAACCCATGGCAGCTATTGGGATAGCCAGCACATTATAGAAAAATGCCCAGAACAGATTTTGTTTGATGGTAAGCAAAGAATGGCGTCCCAGTAAAAAGGCATCGGCCACACGCGCCAAACTATGTTGGCTCATAACCACTACTTGTGCCGATTGAATGGCCACTTGAGTAGCTTTGCTGAGTGAAATGCCTATTGTTGCCTGCGCCAATGCGGGAGCATCATTGATGCCATCACCCACCATAGCGGTTGGCGATTCGTTTGAAAGTTTCTTTACCAGCGCTAGTTTATCCTCTGGGTTTTGCTCACTGTAAACTTCCGTGATGCCCAATTGTTTCGCTACCTGCCTGCATTTTATTTCTTTGTCACCGCTCAGCATCACCAATTTCATGTTCATTTGTTGCAGTTCTGCAATCATCGACACCGCATCTGCTTTTATCTCATCAACAATGTCAAACGCGGCCACCACTGTTTGATTTTTGGTCAGGTAAATATCTTTGGACCCAATTTTTTGTGAAGTAAATTTTGCTGAACCCAACAAGTAATTATTCCCTTCGGGATCAGTAGTATTCATGCCACCACCTTTTACCTCCTGGGTGTTCCAGTTTTCAAAACTCTGAGAGTTCACATCATTAGCGGTGTGCTTTACGAGTGCTTTTGCAATAGGGTGGGAAGAATGTAATTCAATATGGTTGAGTATAGCAAAAGCATCCTCTTTTGTGATTCCAAATGTCTGCAAATTTCGCACTTCAAAATCTCCCGTAGTGAGTGTACCGGTTTTGTCAAAAACCACAGTTTTTATTTTAGCCAGTTGTTCGAGCGTGCTGCCTCCCTTTATTAAAAGCCCTTGGCGCGCGGCCCGCCCAATACCAACCATCACGGCAGTGGGCGTGGCAAGGCCCATGGCGCAGGGGCACGATATCACCAACACGGCTATACTGTGCATGAGCGCCTTGCCCATGCTGGTGTCAAATACAAAATAAGTCACCAGGAATGTGATGGCGGCAATGCCTATTACCACCGGTACAAATACGGCACTTACCTGATCACCCAGTTTTTGAATGGCAGGTTTTGATCGTTGCGCTTCCTTCACCATTCTAATAATACCAGATAGCACAGTTTCGTCACCAGCTTTTTCCACTGTTGCCCGTATGTTTCCTGACAGTAACAATGTGCCTCCAATTACGCGCTGGCCCTTACTGCGCTCCAAGGGCTCGCTCTCCCCAGTAATCATTGATTCATCAACCCGGCATTGCCCGCGCTCTATAATGCAGTCTGCAGGCACTTTGTCCCCTTCATTTATCATCAAGATATTTCCAGCCTTAAGTTGGGTATAATCCGCATCTTCTATTGTTTCATTTTTCTGGCCTAAATTGAGTATCCTCCTTGCTGTGGTCTGTTGTAATTTGGTCAGGTCCTTTATGGCAGAAGTGGTGCGTTTTACAGCCCGAGCTTCTAATATATTTCCAAGCAGCACCAATGTGATGATAACCGCTGTGGTCTCAAAAAACAGATAGTGATGAACTAGCGGGGTGCCATGGTGCAAAGCCCAACCCGCAATACTGTAAAAGTATGCCGCAGTAGTACCAGTAAATATGAGTACATCCATATTGGGAATGCCGGTGCGCAAAGAGGCTAGCGCACTTCGGCCAAAATGAAACACGCCAATCAGAAAAACAGGCGTACACAATACAAATTGAAACAAAGGGTCGTGGAGAAGCCAAAAGTCAGATACCATGTGGAGTAGCAAAGGCAAACTCAACACAACGCTGAGTATGAACTTTTTTTCGAGTGGGGAGCTATTATGTGAGTGGCCTTGGTGACCATCAGCAGAAGCAACCACCTTGTATCCAAGCCCCTCGATGCCGCTGCGGAGTTCATCAACAGTAGCACTTTCGTTGAGGTCGAAAACCACTTCACCGGTGGCGAAGTTAACGTCCACGTTCTTAAGTCCTTTCTTTTCAAGGTAATAGGAGATTCCCAATGCGCAGTTAGAGCATGTCATTCCTTCTATATCGAGCTTTGTTGAGGCAGCCATTGGGTTTTTTGTTGTGTAAAGTTAACAAGTATGTGAAGATTGAAAGTTTGGGTTGTGGAAGATTAATAAATCTGCTATTTTTGCAGCCGCTTGAATAGAAGGTGTGGAAGGGAAAAGGGGATAAAAAAGAGATTGAAGCCCAAAAACAAATGGTGATTGTAGCTCAGCTGGTTAGAGCGCCTGATTGTGGTTCAGGAGGTCGCGGGTTCGAACCCCGTCTTTCACCCTTAGCTGTATCGGTATCCGATGCAGCTTTTTTTTGATAACTCGGTGAAGTAAAAACAATCTTTAGTTCACTTTGCTGAATTCTTCCCAGCTTATCTGTTTGTGAAAATTTTCACCGTAGTATTTCAATATTTTACTCAGTACATCTGATGTCAAATACCCAGGCACCGGAGAGAGCATTGAAAAATCTTCATTCAAATAAACCGTAGTAGGGTAGCTCATTTTGCCATTAAGCAATGCAGAAGCCAACTCATTACTTCTTTTCTCAGGACTATAGATAAAATAGCGATTATCGAAATAGATGCTATCGCGCGTTTCAGCATCAAATTTTACGGAATAAAAATATTTGTTAGCCAACTCAATTACTGCAGGATCTTTAAATGTGGTGGCGTCCATTTTTTTACACCAGCCGCACCATCCCGTGTACACATCTATAAATATTTTGCGCGGCTGCTCTTTTGATAATTTGACGGCCTCTTCAAAAGTGTACCATCGAATTGACTTTTCACCAGATTGAGCATTGCTCACTGATCCAATAACAAAAACAACTGATAAAGCGATAATTATTCTGAACATAGATTATTTTATTTGAAATGACTACAAAGATAACGCCATTTGCTATTATATGTTACGACAAATAGTATTGATCTTAGAGAATACCATAAAAAAAAGGCTTGGTATAATTACCAAGCCTTTTTTAATAAATTACTGTGAATTGGGTTAGTTCTTCGGCTCGCCTATTTCAAATCCCTCGGTAAGTTCAGTGCCTTGATCAGTTATTAGATCTTCGGCACCATGCGCAAGGCGTTTCAATGGTTTCAGCAAGAGCAATACAATACCACCCACAATGGTGCAGAATATCACCAATGATGTGAATATTTGCAATTCACCGGCATCAGCTGCAGCTTCACCAATGAGTCCAGCTACCTTGTTGCCTAAACCGCTGGCAGCAAAATATGCGCCCATCATAAACGAGGCATACTTCACAGGTGCTAGCTTAGTAATAAAACTGAGTGCCACCGGGCTCGCACACAATTCGCCAATGGTGTGAAACAAATAAGCTAGTACCAACCAATACATAGCCGATGAGCCAGTTTCGTTAAACTCAATTGAAGCATAACGCATAAATATGAAACCCCAACCCATAATGATGATACCAATAGCCATCTTAAACAAAGAAGAAGCTTCATGACCTGCATGCTTCCACTTGTACCAAAACGAGGCTACCGTAGTACCAAATATGATGATGAAAAATGCATTCACAGATTGAAACCATGATGCAGGCACTTCAAAACCCATAATCATGCGATCGGTGTTGGATTCGGCATAAAGGTTCATTAAACCACCTGCTTGCTCAAATGCTCCCCAGAAAACTATTATCAGAAAGAATGAAAGAAACATCACCAACATCCGGTCTTTTTCAATTGACGTCAGTGGCCGGTTCATGGCTTCTTTCTCAGGGCTTTCTGTGTTGCCCATAAAATTGCCCACCGTTGTCAAGTACTTTTGTCCCCACATATAAACCAATTGCCCTAAAGCCATGCCTATGCCGGCCAGACCAAAGCCATAGTGCCAGCCTATTGTTTCACCCACATAGCCAACCGCAAGAGCACTCATAAAGGCGCCCACATTAATACCTATGTAGAATATTGTAAAACCTTTGTCTCTTCGGTCATCATGCAATGAATACAAACCGCCCACCATGGTTGAAATGTTAGGCTTCAGCATACCCACGCCTGCTACGATTAATCCCAGTCCTGCATAAAAGAAGCTAAGTGAGTCGAATGCAAGCACAGTATGACCTGCCACCAGTAACCATCCACCTACCATCACTGCTTTCTTTTGCCCAATAAATCGATCAGCAATATATCCGCCAGGAATAGAGGCCACATATACCAGCATAGTATACCAACCATACAATGCCAATGCTTCTCCACTGGTCCAACCCAGTCCTGCATTTGAGTCTAATGTTTCGGCCACCATGTACAACACCAAAATGGCGCGCATGCCGTAATAACTGAATCGTTCCCACAATTCAGTAAAGAACAAAACATAAAGGCCTTTGGGGTGGCCAAATAATTCTTCGGTATTTGTCATATCATGTGGTTTGGTAATTCAATTTGGGTGGTGAAAATAGAGTTTTTTATGAATTAATAAAGCATGCACCCATTTTAGAGTAATTATCAATTATGTGGTACAATTGTTCAAGGCAACCATATTTAATAAACTGCGTGACCATAAAAAAAGATTGAATTGGCAATTTAGGTCGAGATTTGTTTTCTTTGTTAAAACAGAAAAGAACAATTATGATTGCAAAAGACAAAGTAGTAAGCCTTACGTACGATTTACATTCAAGTGAGAATAATGATGAGAAAGTTTTTGTTGAATCAGCAAAAGTTGAAAAACCATTCACTTTTTTGTTTGGAACAGGGTCATTAATTCCGCAGTTTGAAGGTAATCTTGCCGGCAAAAAAACTGGTGATAAATTTGAATTTGACATAGATGCAGCCAATGCATATGGCATGATAGATAAACAAGCCATTGTGGAGATTCCTGTTAAAGCATTTGAAGTAGATGGCGAGGTGGACAAGAAAATGATGGAGCCAGGAACTGTACTGCCTATGTCAGATCAGGAGGGCAATCGCATGGTGGGCAGGGTGTTGTCATCTGATGATGATAATGTGCAGATGGATTTTAATCATCCATTGGCTGGAAAAAACTTGCACTTCAAAGGCGAAGTACTTTCAATACGCGATGCCAGTGCGGAGGAGATTGATCATGGCCATGTACATGATGGCACTCATCACCATTAAGAGTATAGATTGGCGCTCAACTGACTGCATGTGCAAACTGGCATTATATTGATTTCATTTAACAACCCATTACAGTTATGAGAAGAATTATTGTTGGCGCCATCATAGCCCTTTTTGCGTTCACATCTGGCCAAGCGCAAACCTTTACCAATACTACCGGAGGTTTAATACCAGATAATAACACGGAAGTTTGTTTTCCGGTAATCGTTTCTGGTTTACCTATTGTAATGGACACCACCTTTGGAGTGTTGCGTTGTTGTATAAACATCACTCACACCTACACTGGAGACTTGAAAATAAAACTCAAATCACCCACCGGAATCGTAGTGATGCTATCTTCTAACAATGGGGGAGGTGGAAATGATTATGCCGGGACTTGTTTCAGGATGGACAGTGTGATTAGCCCGATAGGGCAAGGAACTGCTCCGTTTATTGGAAATTATCTTCCCGACCAATCTATCAACGATTTCAACACCGGGGCTGACCCCAACGGGACATGGCAGTTGTGCATCATTGATGAGGTACCTGCGGATATCGGAACCCTGGATAGTTTTTCCATTGTATTCGGAAACAACCCGCCACCCAATCCCCCCGGACCTGTTGGCCCTTGCACTACTTCAAATGGAACCGGATGCCTATGTCCTGATGGTACCCAAAATTGCGATCTGCTGCCTGACATGACTGCCTCTGCCCTCATCATCCAAAACGAGCATACTGAGCATGTAGGGTATATGACATTAAGCAACGCTACGCCAAACATTGGCTGGGGCCCTATGGAAATATGGGGAACCAATGCTTGTGCATGCGACACTACAGTTGTGCCATGTACCACCACACTTTGTCCCAACGGGCAAGCGCCCAAGCAACTTATCAATCAGCGAGTGTACCACAAAAATGGAAGCGCCATCAGTTACTACGACAGACCCGCAGGCACCATGAGCTATCATCCCTCACACAGTCACACCCACGTGGATAATTGGGCACACTTTAGTTTGCGAATACCCACATCAAATCCTGATGCACGCACCTGGCCCATTATAGGCACTGGTAGTAAAGTGAGCTTTTGTTTAATTAACCTTGGCAATTGTACATCAGATTATGGATACTGCCTGGATAGTATTGGTAACATAATCACCATGGCTGACATACCCAATTCACCTATGGGCAGTGTGTCGGGCTGCGGGGTGAGCCAGGGAATTTATGTGGGAAATTTGGACATTTATGGACAAGGGCTGCCGGGAATGCAAATAAATTTTCCGGGCGTGTGCAATGGCCAATATTACATCGTATCAATTACAGACCCGGATGATAATTTTTTGGAGTCGAATGAAAATAATAATTGGGTGGCAGTGCCTGTAACGCTTACACAACAACCGGGTGCACCCATAAATTCAGCTTTCACTTATAGCAGCTTTGCCAATTCATTTGTTTTTGCTCCTGACACAACAGGCACTTTGACGTACCTGTGGGATTTTGGTGATGGATTCACAAGCAATATGGATACTGCCTATCATGTGTACAATCAACCTGGTGTTTACAATGTGACGTTGCAGGTTTCTAATGGATCCTGCTCGTCATTAAGTGCGCAAACGGTGCATGTGTTTTCCACACAGATAAGCGAGCAACTTCCTTCAGGTATCAAGGAAATAAAGTGTTTTCCAAATCCATTCAATGATAAAGCCACTATTAGCTTTTCGCTCGATAATAAAGCAATGGTGAAAGTGGAGGTGTACAATTCAATGGGGCAAAAGATCACCACATTGACAGATCACATGCTTAATCCCGGAACGCATGAATTTCTGTTTGATGGTGGCAGTGGCAAGATTCAATCCGGGGTTTATTATGTGCGTGTATTCACTGCCGATCGTGCCGAAACTGTTAGGTTGATTTCTATCTATTGATCTGAACGATCGTACCAGTCGCGCTTGCGCGATAATTTCAAATCTTGCAGTACCGAAGATTTTACGTTAATCTGAAAGTAATAGCTCTGGTGATATCCAAAGGGTATCCAGTTAAATTTCATTTCCCAACAGTGTAAGTCGCGATAAAGGTCGAAACTGCTGTAAGTAAAATCCTTCTCCTTTAAATCATATCCCGAACTGAATCCAATTTTCCATTTGGGGGTGAGGCGTAAATCTCCGTTAAAACTCATGGATTGGTTAATATTCGATTCTGTAATTCCGGGTTTGCTGTACACAAAATTATAGTTCACTGATAAGTTCCAGGGAACTGTAAAGTCTACATACGCATTCTGGTTTTTTAATATTTGCTCTCGCTCAGCCTCTGTTCCTTTGGTGGTGTTCAATGTTTCCTTTCTTTTTGAGTTAAGCGAAACACCGGCCGAAATATTTGCAGATGTAAGCCTTGATAACCTCTTGTTTTCGGTGTATTCGAATTTGTCTATTTTTCGCCCAATGCTGTCTAACACGTAAGGGTCGAATGAGGTTCCAAAATTGATGTTCAACCTATCTAACAATACAGTGCGACCATTAATCCCAATATTGGAGAGCTTCAATGAATCGGCTGCGAAATTATATCCACCCGAAAATCCTATGCTTTCAAATATTTTTATTTTTTTAGTTCCGGTAATGGTGTCACGCGCAGCACGCACTTTCATTTCAAGGTTGTTATCAAAATTCCAACCAATGCTTTGCACCTTGCCTGAGGCCGGCCCGCCATACACACCTGTTTCGAATCGTGAATAGGTTGTAGTATTACCTAATGTATCACTCTGTACTTTTTTGTAATAGCCCCAATTGTCATCTGCAAAGTCGGGCCTGTAAGTAAAACTGATTGACGGTGTGAACACATGGCGCACCGCCAATACTTTTGCATTTCGAAATTGGATCATGCCATACACACGGGTGCTGAGCGCAGCCGATGTTGAGAAATCACGAGCGGCCACAAAGCCATTAACTGTGTCGGTTACAATGTTCATATTCTCAGCGTCCCATCTTTTTTCGGTGGTTTTGAGATACCATCTTTCGCTGTAATTGAAAGTAGGGGAGAGGGTAAAATGCTTGAATAATTGGAGGGATGTGGTAACAGGAATCGAATGCCTGATGCCATTTCGGAATAACTGCAAACTACTTTCGTCAAATAACAAAGTGTCTTTTGTTTGTATTGTGTTTTGCAAGTTCATCGCGTACGACACACCAATTTTTTCATACCACAACGGTTTGCCGGCTACCACCTGCCTGCGAAAAGGATACAGTCTATTCACGGTAAATGCGGCTTCAGGAAGGCTTAGGTCTACATCGCGTGTGATTGTGTTTTGGCTATGGCGCAGGCTCAGCGATAGGTTGTAAGGTTTGCCCGCCCAGCCCTTTGCCCACGATACGGTAGATTGAAAAGTGTTGTTCAGGAAGTTTGATCCTGTGTTCAGGTTGTTTCGGTAAAAAGTGCTACTGCCTGCATTCACGCTTGCGCTAAACTGTGTGTTGGGTCTGGCCTTGGGGTTCTGTGCGTGGCTCCAGCGAATGAAAAAATCTTCGGTGCGGCTGAAATCAGGCAGTTCGGGTTCGCTTACTCTTATGTTGGAATAACTCAATTGCACGTTGCCATTGTATCGATATCGTGTGGCATAATTGCTGTTGGCCTTCAACCCATAGCTACCAAGGGTATATATGTCCCCACGCAAAGCCAAATCGAAGTGGTCACTCAAACCAAAATAATAACCTCCATCGCGAAGGAAAAAACCCAGGTTGGAAGATTCTCCATAGGCTGGAAATAATATACCTGAAGATCTGCCGCTTTTGCTCGGAAACATTCCAAAAGGAACAGCCAAAGGCGTGGGAACATCTGCAATCACCAGATAGGCCGGTCCTGAAACAATTTTCTTGTTTTTGATCACTTTCAGTTTGTTGGCGGCTACATAGTAGTGCTGATGTTCCAAGTCGCAAGTGGAATATCTACCATTACGTATGTAGTAATTATCGTTGGCTTCTTTTTTCACTACTTCACCGGTAACAAATCCTTCCCCTTCTTTGGTGCTTACTTCAGTAATCCGTCCCCGTTTGGTATCAAAATTATAGGTGATGGTGTGTGGTTTAAATGTGCTTCCTCCTTGAGTGAAAACAGGCAACTCAGTATCATTGCCGGCCGAATCTTTTACACCCGTTGCATAAAGTATCTTAGCCTCCCAGTCAAGTTTGATAAATCCCGCTTCAAGCACAATGTCTTCATATTCTATTTTAGCAGCTCCAAATAAATATACTTTTTGATCTTGTACATCAAAGCGGATGGAGTCACGAGCTGAGTACTTCACTTTTGAGTCAAGTGCTTGCGGAACTGCCTTTACGGAAGTGTCTGCAATAGTGAGGGTTGTTGATAAATCAGCTGCACCATTCTGTAACAAACTGCCATATGATACGTTAACCCAAATGATGCACATAGCAAAAACAAACACCGGAATGATGCCTCGAACTATTGAAAATGCACGTATTGTTAAGGCAATCACAGTCAGGGGTTCAGTTTCCGGTATAAAATTTGGTGTCGTCAAAACTAACTAAAAAAGTAAAAACCTACCTGTGAAACAATTGCCCGTAATATTTATTGCGCTTATATCATTGCTGCTTTCTTCATATTCTACACGCAATGCTTCCCTTTATTCTCTCAAAACCGTTGTAATAGATGCCGGTCATGGTGGTCATGACACCGGTTGTTTAGGTTCATCTGCGCGCGAAAAAGCAGTGACTTTGGCCATTGCGCTGAAGCTGGGCAAATATATTGAAGAGAATTTCAAAGATGTTAAAGTGATATATACCCGAAAGACTGATGTGTTTGTTGAATTATATGAACGCGCGGCAATAGCTAACAGGAACAATGCGGATTTATTCATTTCTATTCATTGCAACTCAGGACCTAAAGCAGCTTATGGTACCGAAACGTTTGTGATGGGATTACACCGTACGGATGATAATCTTTCAGTTGCTAAGCGAGAGAACTCTTCTGTGCTGCTCGAGAAAGATTATGAACTGAAGTATGATGGTTTTGACCCCAAAAGCCCCGAGTCGCACATTATATTTTCACTTTATCAAAATACTTTTTTGCATCAAAGCCTCAGTTTTGCTTCAAAAGTAGAAGATCAATTTGCGAAAGAATCAAAACGAAATAGCAGAGGCGTAAAACAAGCCGGCTTTCTTGTATTGTACAAAACCACCATGCCCAGTGTGTTGATTGAAACTGGCTTTTTGACCAACTCCAATGAGCACAACTTATTGGCATCAGCCAATGGCCAAAATGAAGTAGCCCGCGATATTTATAATGCTTTTCGAGAGTTCAAAAGCAGCATGGAGACATCTGCGTCAGCCAATAACGAGCCAGTGAGCCGCCCTTTAGCATCCAAAGAACCTGTTATTGTATCTTCAGGGACAAATAAAGCTGGCAATTCTAAGTCGGATGTGTTTTTTACGGTTCAATTTGCAACCTCCGCCAAGCCTTTGCCCACCAACTCGGCCCGTTTTGCTAAAGCACCAGCTGTGCGGATGGAAAAATCAGGAAACATCTATAAATTTTTATCAGGGAAATTTGATTCACTTGGCGATGCCCAGCGCGCGCAGAGTGACTTGCGAAAAGCAGGTTTTACAGATTCATTTGTGGTCGGATACAACGGAAATAAACGAATAACGGTTGCCGAAGCCCAATCATTGATAAAAAAAAACTAATTTCGAGCCTTTAAATTTGTTTTTTATCTTTTCAAAAAATAAAGGGTTTTGAAATTATCCAAAGAAGTAAAAGTGGGCAGTATTGTCCTGGTGGCAATTATTGCGTTGATATGGGGAGTAAACTTTCTCAAGGGCATTGATGTTTTTACATCCAATCAAAAGTTTTATGTCGTTTACGATCGTGTAGATGGATTGACCAAGAGCAATGCAGTAACTATCAACGGTCTGAAGATTGGCCAGGTAAAAACAATCAGATTATTGAATGATCGCACCGGTAGAATATTGGCTGTGATTTTTGTAGATAAACATGTTCAGGTAACAAAAAAATCTATTGCTCGAATTGTTTCTGCCGACCTGTTGGGTACGAAAGCCATTGAATTGGAGATTGACTCTTTATCGCCAGTAGCAGAGAATGGCGATACACTTTTGGCAAGCATCCAAATGAGTTTGGGCGATGCCGTAAGTTTGCAAGTTGCACCCATTAAGAAAAAAGCAGAGAACTTGTTGGCATCTATTGATAGTGTGATGATGGTGGTGCAGGGCGTTTTCAATGAGGAATCTCGCGAAAGTATTTCGGCAAGTTTTGTGAGCATCAGTCACACCATGAAATCACTTGAGAGCACCAGTCACACGCTTGATACATTACTTACTTCTGAACAGCATAAGCTCAAAAGCATATTTAGCAATGTGGAGTCAATTACAGCCAATCTGCAAGCCAACAATGAAATGATCACCAATGTGCTGAAAAATTTTAGTAACATTTCAGATTCAATTGCTAAAGCCGATGTGGCTATGACCATTCGCAAGACCAATCAAACACTTGCAGAAACGCAGGCTATCTTGGCAAAGATTAACAGGGGAGAAGGCAGCCTTGGGCTGTTGTTGAATAACGATAAATTATACCACAATCTAACCAACACAGCTCTCGATTTAGATAGGCTGTTGATTGATTTTAGGATGAATCCCAAACGTTATATCAACTTTTCAATCATTTCCACAGGTTCGGGTTCCAAGTCAGCACCAAGTCCTTAATTGTTTCGTTTAGTTTTTTTTCTTTTTCTTTAACATATGCTTAGCAGTATAATATTTACGCTTTGCCTCATTGCAGGTGGCTTTTTCTTTGGACGCAAGGTGCGTACCATCATCAGAAACATACGCTTGGGTAGGGATGTGAGTCGCAGTGACAACAGCGGCTTGCGATTTAAGGTGATGAGTTTGGTAGCCATTGGCCAATCAAAAATGGTGGCTAGACCTGTGGCGGGATTCTTTCATATCATTATTTATGTTGGATTCATTGTCATTAATCTTGAAGTGCTTGAAATAATAATAGATGGTGTGGCAGGCACGCATAGAATATTTGCGCCTTACTTGGGGGGAGTATATGCTATGCTAATTGCATCGTTTGAATACTTGGCAATAGGTGTGCTGTTGGCTTGTGTAATATTCCTCATACGCAGAAATATTCTGAAACTGAAAAGATTTTGGTCTGCTGAAATGACTGAATGGCCAAGGAATGATGCTAACATCATCTTGATCACAGAAATATTTTTGATGACCGCATTCTTAACATGGAATGCCTCCGATCAGATATTGCAAAGTGAAGGCCAGTATGGCATTATAAGCGCAGCAGCATTTCCTATCAGCAGCTATTTGATTCCGTTGATGGATGGGTTCTCCATTGATACAATACACATCATAGAGCGCGGTGCATGGTGGTTTCACATACTAGGCATTCTTGCTTTCCTCAATTACATTCCATACTCCAAGCACTTTCATATTTTTCTTGCTTTCCCAAATGTTTATTATTCCAATCTCGAAGCCAAGGGGAAAATGAGTAACATGGAATCGGTGACACAAGAAGTGAAGCTGATGTTTGATCCTGCAGCCACCGCAACTCCACCTGCACAGGGCCAGCCTGCTAAGTTTGGTGCTTCGGATGTGCAGGATCTTACTTGGAAAAACTTGATGGATTCATACTCTTGCACCGAATGTGGAAGATGCACTTCGGTTTGTCCGGCCAATCTTACTGGCAAAAAACTTTCTCCCCGAAAAGTAATGATGGATACCCGTGACAGGCTTCAGGAAGTGGGCAACAACATCGATACCCACGGAGCTGATCACGATGATGGTAAGACTTTATTGAAAGACTACATCACGGCTGAAGAACTTTGGGCTTGTACCACTTGCAATGCATGTGTGGAGGCTTGTCCTGTGAATATTGACCCGCTATCAATCATATTAGATTTGCGTAGATACTTGGTAATGGAACAATCCGCATCGCCATCTGAATTAAACACGATGTTTGGGAATGTGGAGAATAATGGTGCGCCATGGCCATTCTCGCCTGCCGATAGATATAACTGGGCAAATGAAATTAAATAATTAGCCACTTGTGATGAATATGGATTCAGATAAAATGTTTAAGATTCCCACCATGGCTGAAATGACTGCCTCGGGCCAAACTCCGGAAGTTTTATTCTGGGTGGGATGCGCAGGTAGTTATGATGACAGGGCGAAGAAGATTACGGTTTCGTTTGCCAAAATTCTCCATCATGCAGGCATATCATATGCTGTGCTGGGAACCGAAGAGTCATGTACCGGAGATCCGGCAAGGCGCGCTGGCAATGAGTTTTTGTTTCAGACGCAAGCATATGCCAATATTCAAATGTTAAATGGATACAATGTTAAAACCATTATAACTGCCTGTCCTCATTGTTTCAATACGTTGAAGAATGAATACCCTGTTCTTGGCGGTACTTATGAAGTGATTCATCATACTGTGTTTATTCAGAAACTGTTTAATGAAGGCAAAATTGCGGTGGCAGGAGGCGAGTTCAAGGGTAAGCGTATAACCTATCACGATCCATGTTATTTGGGCCGAGCAAATGGTGTGTATGAAGCTCCCCGAGAACTTATACAACAGCTTGATGCCAACCTGGCTGAAATGCAGCGTTCGCGCGCCAATGGCCTGTGCTGCGGTGCGGGAGGCGGCCAAATGTTTAAGGAACCGGAAAAAGGAAACAAAGACATAAACATTGAGCGCATTGAAGAGGCACTAGACACAAACCCGGAAGTGGTAGCTGTAGCTTGCCCTTTCTGCATGACCATGATGACAGATGGGGTTAAGAATAAGGAGAAGGAAGATTCCGTTCGTGTATTGGATGTGAGTGAGCTAGTAGCCAGCGCTAATAATTTGTAATTTTGAGCGATGAATGATTTTTCGAAAATGCCTGACAGAGCCAGAGTGTGGGTGTACCAATCGACACGGGTTTTTACCACAGCAGAATCACTAGAAATCAAGGACAGAATTTCAGACTTTGTGGCAAGTTGGACAGCTCATGAACAACAATTATTGGCATCAGGTGTTTTGTTGCACAATATGTTTGTCATCCTTGCAGTAGATGAAAAAAGCGCTGGAGCCAGCGGCTGCAGTATTGATAAATCAATGCGTTTTATCAAAAATCTAGAAAACGATTTTGGTGTTACACTAACAGATCGTTTGCGATTTGCGTTTGAAGATGGTGCCACAATTAAGTCAGCCACAAAGAAAGAATTTCAACAACTGGTAGTTGATGGGAAGGTTTGTGGCGAAACCATTGTGTTTAACAATCTGGTAGAAAGCAAAAAATCGCTGGACACCGAGTGGCAATTGCCTTTGCGCGCAAGTTGGATGGCAAGTTATTTCAAAGTGCCTGTCTGATTTATAAATATGGATTCGCGGTCTCGCGGCCTGCGCGAATCCTGCCAATTGAATCCTTTCAGAAAAAGTTCCTCCGCTTTCAATTCGTTTAAAGGGAACAATGTAGCATCAGGCTGTTTGATGAAAGTGATTTTGTCAACTTTGTTTTCGCTTATCAATATCAGCATGTCGCTACAGTCGGCACGGTTCACACCAATGGTTTGTTGTTGTTTGTTTCGTGCAAAATAGATTGTTTGTCCGTTCCCCGTGACATCAATTTTTTCAAGTTGGTTTTTACCAAAATAGCCCACCATATTCTTTCCCCTTATTTGATTGTATCCTGCCGTATCTTCCTTGGAAGTGATAAATGCATTTTCGGTTAATATGACCTTCTCTATACTTCCATTTCCTTGAACAATAGAAATAGAGTCAGCAGTCAGTTGGTTTTCGTCAGACCACAACACTGGTTCCTTATAGAATCTAATGGTAGAATCTGAAAATGTATAAACCAATGAATCGCAAACACCCTGAATATCCAGTTTAAAGAAGCGTACATTATGATACCCTCTCAGTATCCTTTTTCCGGTAATAGTGTCGGGATGCGCCAATAAGGTGTCAGCATGAAGAAACAGGGAATCTTGGTCAAATGATAAAATCATTAATGCCTTGCCTGTCACCATCGACCAATCACTCAACTCGCGATATTCACCATAATTCCCCTTGATACTTACTTTTTGAATGGTATCTACCATTTCTACATTTCCTTTCACCCTGCCCGTAAAAGTCTGTCTGTTGTATAGTATGGTGTCACCCGATATTTTTTGTTGTCTCGAACTTAAATAAGCATTGTTGTAAAAGGAAGATGTTTCCTTGCGTGTATCATACCATCCTTTTTCGCAATAGATAAAATTTTCATTGCTGCGCAGGGTAGACGGCCCCAAAAAGTAAGCGATTCCACTTGCAGTATTGTATCGCAAAGTGTCAGAGTTCATTGTGTAACGCGGATTTACAAGCACTACATTTTGTTTGAAATACACTTCTTTTGTGGCAGAATAATAATATCCTTTGTCACTGGTGAGCGTATTGTCTTGATCAACCAGTTTGCCGCCAGAGGTGTAATAAGCTATGTTGTCTTTGAGGTTGTAATCTAGCTTGTCGGTGGTCAAAGTCATTTTTCGGTCGCTCATCACCACCTCGTCAAATAACTGCGCCAGACTTGTATTGCCGTTGTATTCAAGCCGCCTAGATCTTACCGTAACAGTATCACCTTGTTTGATAAAGATTCGCCCGAATGCATCCATTCGATTTTGTTCGGTAAATAAATAAGCGCTGTCGCAATCCATCGTGATTCGGTCGTGTTTGAAAGAAACATTTCCGATAAGCCGTCTTACATTTTTGCCCAGGCTTTCATCAAATTCCAACGTGTTGGCATTGAGTAATTCTATTTGTTTTACTTGCTGAGCCTGGCCGGGAACGGATAAAATGATTGCCAACAACAAGAAATAAACCTTGTGAGTCAATGCATGAATACACTGCTGAATCATAACAGTTGTTTTCATGAATGTGAATAAATTAGAATTGAATACACTTGCATGTGCGCTATTGCTTAGCGAGCTGGTACGGTCAAATGTCGTTCCAGTATTTGCGTGCGATCGGGGCCAACAGATACAATGCTGATAGGTACTTCCAGTTCCTTCTCAATGAAGTGTATATAATCAATAAGTGCTTTGGGCAGATGTTCTTCATTCTTCACTTCAGTCAAATTTTCTGACCATCCCTCTAATTCTATGTACACGGGTTTTACTTCATTGTGCACGATGTCAAACGGCATATAGTCTATTTGCTTTCCATTATAAATATAATGTGTGCACACTTGCAGCGTTTTAAATCCACTCAAAACATCAGCCTTAGTCATGAATAACTGAGTTACACCATTGATCATTATGGAGTAGCGAAGTGCTGGCAAATCAAGCCAGCCACAGCGCCTTGGACGGCCAGTGGTTGAGCCAAATTCGTTTCCTTGTTTACGTATGGTATCTCCTATCGAATTGATGAGTTCGGTAGGGAATGGGCCGCTGCCCACTCGGGTGCAATAAGCCTTAAATATTCCAAACACTTCACCGATTTTTTTTGGCGAAATGCCCAGGCCTGTGCATGTGCCCGCTGTCACTGTGTTTGATGAGGTCACAAATGGATATGAACCAAAGTCGATGTCCAATAACGAACCCTGCGCGCCCTCGGCTAGTATTTTTTGTCCTTTGTTAATTTGATCATTGATCATCTGTTCACTGTCTACCAGGTTCATGGTTTTAAGAAATTCAATTCCTTCAAACCATGCTTTCTCATCATAATCTCCTTCAGGCGTATACTCGTAAAATTTGAGCAAATCCTGATGTTTTGTTTTTAATGAATTGTACCGATCCTTAAATTGGGGAGATTCAATATCTCCTACTCGCAGTCCATTGCGTCCGGTCTTGTCCATGTAAGTAGGTCCAATTCCTTTCAAAGTCGAGCCTATTTTATGGTGTCCTTTGCTGGCTTCAGAAGCGGCATCGAGCATGCGGTGTGTAGGCAATATCAAATGGGCCTTGCGAGACACATATAAATTGTTCTTCACGTCCACATTCATGGCGGCCAGTTTATCGACCTCACGTTTGAAAATCACTGGATCTATCACCACGCCATTTCCAATAACATTTGCTTTATCTGCATGAAAAATACCTGAAGGTATCGTATGCAGCACATGCTTTATGCCATTAAACTCCAGTGTGTGGCCTGCGTTGGGGCCACCCTGAAAACGGGCTATCACATTGTAACGCGGAGCCAGCACATCCACCAATTTGCCTTTGCCCTCGTCTCCCCACTGCAATCCCAGCAGCACATCCACCATATTGTTGTTCATAATCATTACTGTTTTTTGGGTTCTTCCTCCATTAGTTTTTGAGCATCGCTTAAACTATCGGCTACCGTAAATACATTATTCAATTTGGTTACAATGATGAGCGTTTTGATGTTTGCCGGCAAACAGCACAACACAGTTTCGCCTCCCTCATTTCTGGTTTTTGTGAGCACATTTATGAGCACATTCAAACCTGTACTGTTCATAAATTTAAATTCCTCCATGCAAATTATGTAATTCAGAAAGCCTTCTTCAATCAGCATATCTATATCCTCAATCATCGACACAGCTTGCCCTTTATCCATCAAGTTCCCCATTATTTTTATAATCACGGGTTGATCGGGTGTTTGTTTAGTTAATTCGTGTTTAAATTCCATAAGTCCTATTTGTTAATTACAATCCGTTTTGTTTTACTGGTAGTGCATGAGCCATTTTTCTTCAATTCCTTGCATTTTCCATACAAGTTGAGCGAATGGTGCGCAATATCAAAGTTAAGAATCTCTCCCATCATAGATTGAATCTGTTCGATTCGTGGATCACAAAACTCCATTACCTTTTCACAATCAAGGCAAATGAGATGATCGTGTTGTTTGTATTCAAATGAACGTTCATACTGGGCAATGTTTCTCCCAAACTGGTGCTTGGTTATCATACTGCTGGATAATAGAAGTTCGATGGTGTTGTATATTGTTGCCCTGCTCACCCTGTAGTTTTTGTTCTTCATATGCACATACAACGACTCAGCATCAAAATGATCGTTGATGGTATAAATCTCATCAAGTATTGCAAACCGCTCCGGTGTTTTACGGTGGGCGTGCTTTTCTAGATATTCAGCAAAAATATTTTTTACGGTTGATTTAATGTCTTTATTCATGGGTTGACATCTGCGTACCTTCAATTGCACAACAATTCGCAGTAAAATTAAGTATTCTTGAAAACTATGTCCGTGGTATCAGTTTGAGTCCAATCTGTTGACTGTTAAAATACCTTTTATTTGCTTCAAGTTTTTGCTAAGTGTGGTCAAGTGCTCTGTGTCGTTGACAAAAAGCATTATCGTTCCTTCAAATATACCATCATTACTTTCAATGGAAATAGAGCGAATGTTTACTTTGAAGTCACTTGAAATTACTTTAGTGATGTTATTGACCACACCTACATCATCAATTCCGGTGATTTTGATACCCGCCAAAAATGCTATTTCTTTTTGACCGGTCCACTTGGCTTTTACAATTCTGTAAGCATAATTGGACATCAGCTGCATGGCGTTGGGGCAATTCACTCTATGAATTTTAATGCCTTCATTGATGGTGATAAAACCAAATACGTCATCGCCAGGAATTGGCGAACAGCACGGAGCAAGTTTATAATCTATCTTATCCAGATTTTCATCTATCACCAGCATGTCGGATGTGCCACGCACATTCTTTACTATGCTCTCCAACGAAGCTTGCTCTATCCGGGGTGGTGTTTTTGGCTTTATTAAATCTTTTTCCAATGTAAACTCCCGCAAATCTTTTAAATCTATGGTGCCTATCGCTACTCTGTAATACAGTTCCTGGCTACTCGGTATTCTGTAATAGGCAAGTAGTTCGTTGATGTTGGCCGTGTTAAAAGTAATTTTCAGATGGCGCAATTTGCGACCGAGTATTTCTTTGCCCTCATCCGCAATTTTTTTGCGGTCTTCTTTTAGTGATCCTTTGATCTTGCTTTTTGCACGGGCAGTTACTACATAATTCAACCAGTCTTCTTTGGGGTTCTGTTTTGAAGATGTGATGATTTCGACCTGGTCGCCACTGTTTAATTGATAGCTTAATGGTACCAGTTTGTGATTTACTTTTGCACCTACACACTTTGCACCTATGTCACTGTGAATATCAAATGCAAAATCGAGTGCAGTGCTTCCTATAGGCAGTATTCTAAGGTCACCTTTGGGTGTAAATATGTAGATTTCTTCTGCGAACAAATTCAATTTGAAATCATTGATGAAGTCAAGCGCGTTTGACTCAGGATTTTCAAGAGCTTCTCTGATCCGGGCTATCCATTCATCGAGAGCGTTTTCACTCGATGAAGATTCTTTGTATTTCCAGTGAGCGGCATAACCTTTCTCCGCAATTTCATCCATACGTTGTGTGCGAATCTGAACCTCAACCCACCTACCTGTGCGGCCCATCACGGTAGTGTGTAGTGATTCGTACCCGTTTGCTTTGGGCGTTGATATCCAGTCGCGTAGTCTATCAGGGTTAGGGTGATAAAAATCGGTCACTATTGAATAAATTTTCCAGCAGTCGGCTTTCTCTGTATCAGGTGGCGAATCAATTATAATTCGGATGGCAAACAAGTCGTAAATTTCTTCAAAAGGAACTCCCTGCTTTTTCATTTTATTCCAAATGGAATTGATGGATTTGGGACGACCTTTTACTTCATAATTGAACCCATCTTTGTCAAATGCTTCATTTAACGGAATTGTAAATTCCTTGATAAACTTATCCCGATCTCGTTTGCTCTGTTTAATTTTGTCCGAAATGTTCTGGTACACTTCAGGCTCGGTATATTTTAAGGATAAATCTTCAAGTTCGGTTTTAATAGAATATAAACCCAAGCGATGGGCGAGGGGAGCGTATAAGTAGGTGGTCTCCGATGATATCTTGAGTTGCTTATCGCGCGGCATCGAATCGAGCGTCCGCATGTTATGAAGACGATCTGCTATTTTCAATAATATTACTCTTACGTCATCCGAAAGAGTAAGCAACATCTTGCGAAAATTTTCGGCTTGCAAAGAAGATGTTTGGTCAAATACACCTGCGATTTTGGTAAGGCCATCAATAATTTTTGCCACGTTGGGGCCAAACAAATTGGATACGTCATCCAACGAAAGGTCAGTGTCTTCCACCACATCGTGAAGCAAAGCGCAAACCACTGAAGTACTATCCAAGCCAATTTCTTCGGCTGCAATCTGAGCCACAGCAATGGGATGATAGATAAAGGGTTCGCCTGATTTTCTGCGCATTTCTTTGTGCGCATCCAATGCTGTATCAAAAGCAAGTCGTATTAACTTCTTCTCTTTTGCATCAATATTGGGTTTGCAAGCTTTAAGAAGATTGCGATACCTTTTTAGGATGTCCTTTTTTTCCTGTTCCGAATCAATTGCAGTTGAAGGCATAAAATAAGATTGAAATTAGACGGCCTTCTGTACTTGTTTTTTTAATGCCAGGATTGAAAAAGCGCTATCCATTTTTTTGATTGTATTGATGAGTTTACCTAATCCGGTAATTTCCATTTCAACCTCATCATTTTCTTCGAGCCATTGTGGCGTGTAGGTTGGGTCGTTGAGTAAGCCGGTGCCATTTAGCTCCAGAAAGCAACCTGTACCCACTGTGCCTGATCCAATCACATCACCAGGTAGGATATGTGTGCCATATGAACAACGCTCAATAATTTCTGCAAAGGTCCAATCCATGTCTGCCATGTTGCCTTTTGAAACTTGCTTGCCATTTACCTTGCACACCATCTCCAAATTAAACGCATTGCCTGTGTGATTCTCTTTCGCTTTTGTTTTGAAAGGGGCAAGTTCATCGGGTGTCACCAACCACGGTCCAATAACGGTTGAAAAATCTTTTCCTTTTGCCGGCCCCAGATTGAGTTTCATTTCCTCCATCTGTAGCAAACGCGCGCTCATGTCATTCATTATCATGTATCCGGCAATATATTCATCTGCTTCAGCGGCAGGTACATTTATTCCCTTTTTGCCAATGACTATCGAAGCTTCCAGTTCGAAATCTAGTTTGTGAAAATGATCGGGCATGCAGAAGATTTCTCCGGGTCCCTGTATGGCATTGTGATTAGTGAAATAAAATATGGGATACTCATCAAACTCAGGAATCATGTCCACTTTGCGATTCCTGCGTGCGGACGCTACGTGTTGTCTGAATGCATATGCGTCACGACAAGATGTAGGATAAGGCACAGGGGCAAGCAAGTTTTGTGTGGTGGTATTTGATTTTTTGGCTTTCGCGGGGTCCGCCTTTGCGGCTGCTTCCGTCTTGCGTGCTATGGCCATGGCCGATTCTCCTGCATTCAAAAACTCATTCATTGTGTCGGGAACTGTTCCGCAGCCAAACAAATTGGCGTTGTCACTCACATTATAAATATTCTCATTTATCCACAAACCCAAACGGGCATTGTTGTTCTCATTGTAGGAAACCAATTTCATATTGCAATTCTGTTTAAAGTAAATTCAATGTGTGCAAGTTACAAAATTGGAAGTATTGATGCACGAAAAAGCCCCTCCAGCATTAAAATGCAGAAGGGGCTTTTTTGTATGGATAACTCTTTATTGTTGAATCACAATCTTCATTACTTGATCTTGGTCGGTTGTAATTAATCTCAGAATGTATACTCCAGGTTTTAGGGCGGATTCAGGATCAAGCGCTATCACATTTTCTTCAATGCTTGTCATCACACCTTTGTGTAAAAGTTGATTTGTTCCTGTAACTGAGGTAATCCGTATTTCGTAATCCCCAGTCTGCAATGGGAGTTGCAACTGCATTTCTCCAGGTGAAGCCGGATTGGGATACACTGTTAATTGATCTTTCCCATACCTTTTTACAGTCACGATTTTTGAGTATTCGAATTCACCATCAAAATCCATTTGTTTCAACCTGTAGTACCCTATAGGAGCGAGGGGAGATGGGTCTGAAAACTTATAGAATTTAGATGATGTTGAATTACCTGAGCCAATTACGCGACCTATCTCAGTATATTCACCACCATTTGATGAACGTTCAATCGAGAAGTAATCGTTGTTTTTCTCCGAAGCTGTGCTCCATGCTAGGTCCACAGATTTGACCCTGTTTACAGCGGTAAAAGAGGTAAGCGAAACAGGGAGAGGGCTTGTAAACAAAATAGTAATCATGTTGTTGTATATGGTTTTCCTTCCACAAGCATCTGTCACCACTAATTTGATATTTATATCTGTGTTAGCAGTTACCGATGGTGCTGTAAAATTCGTTGCCGAAGCAGTTGGAGTGGAGAAACCGCCTCCATTGTTGCTTACCCATTGGTATGTGTACGGTGGTATTCCAGAAGATACAATGGATGTAAGTGGAGCAGAGGTGCCTTGTGTCATTGTAGCCGGATATGTGGCCGTAATGGCCAATTCACGAGCCTTACCTGCTGCCAGAATGTAATTAAAGAACACACGTTGTGCATTCACAAAGTGACCCGATGTTCCATTCCAACTGTGCCCAGAAGCATACATCACCTGCCCATTTGCAGCATTGCCATAAGCAGGACCTGTTACTGCTAAAGTGCCTTCTTTCGGGGTGGTGCCATTTGATGTGCTCAACAGTCTCTTGGAAGTACCGCGCCATTGGCTGGTGGAAGTTGGAATAAACCACCTTTCGGTACCGTTGCCGATGTATGCGTTATACAAGTTTCCCATGTATTGCATTACAGCCTCTGTGGGGAAGTTTTCTGTGTAAGGGCCAGCAGGGCTGGTGGCGTGAAACTCACTTATATTTGGCAGACATCTTCCCGATTGATAACATTGCAAGCCTTGTGCCGACAGGAAATTTAATGAGTCATTTGGTGCAGCCGTGTTTGATAAACTTTCCAAACGGCTAACTGAATGGCATTGAGCAAACACATATCCTTTCTGAACGGTTAAGAAATTTCGTAACGGACCGTAAGCAGCATAAGTGGGGTCCGCATGTGGAATAACAAATATGTCAGTACAATTTGATATTTGAGAAGGCGTACCTGTCGTGTAACCAGCCGATGAAATCATAGCATTAGTAAAGTATTGTATCATGATGCTTTCGCGCGATGATACATTGTCTATCATGGTCACAGGAAAGTTGTTTAACACGGTGAATTCTGGCACTATCAAATTGCCGGTGGTGTATCTTCCAATGATACCCTGCGTTTCCCAATATGTGATTCTAGCACCTACTGTGGCATTGATGAAAGTTCCTTCTACGATAAATGTTCCGCCCGAATAATTTGAACCCAGGTATTGAAAATCACGACCATCCTTTGTCTTTGTAGGATCTATGGACCATACTATCGGAACGTTGTAGTTGTTGATCAAATCGTAGACCATGCCATAAGGACGCAACGATGCATTGGTTGTGGCCGGGCTCGATCCCATGTTTATGATATACGATCCAACAGGAATGCTTCTGTTGCCTGGTGCTGCATATGTTGCCGATGGTAGAAGGCTCACAAACAAAGCCAGTGTTAGAAAAATATTTCTGCAATTGCGGCTTACTGTTTTTTTAAAATTAACTGTGGTAAAGTGTTTCATTTGTTTTTATGTATTGTAAAGGTTCAATGATCAAGCGTGTGTGTTGCTGATGTATAGTGTGTTTAATATGGCTCTGATACGGCATAATTCAGCAATAGTTGTATTGCTATTCTGGAAATTAGATACCTGATGTTTCAATCAAAAAACCATTCAAAAACGGCCAATTACTCAGTAATCCACATTTTTGATTGAAAAGGTCATTCAAACTTTGCATGTTCTTACAGTGCAATTTGCTCCTTGTGGGTGGCGATGAGTTATTTTTTCTTAACGAAGTGGCAGATTATTGAAGAGTAATACATAGGCAAACAAAAAATCCGGCAAGAATTGTTCTTGCCGGATTTTTTAAATAAGTCATTACAAGTGCCTATTGAATTACTACTTTTTGCACTTCATCTGTTTGCTTGCTTGTAAATCTTACAAAGTATATCCCTGGATTTAACTTTTCATCCGGATCAACAGCGATAGGGGATAAGTCATCATTTTTTATTATTCCTTTTTGCGTTATTAATATTTTTCCGGTAGTTGAAGAAACTTGAATTTCGTAAGCCCCTTCAAGCGTTTCAGCCTTCAGTTTGAGTTCCCCTACGCGCGCAGGGTTAGGGAATAAAAGTAGTTTTGATTGCTTAGCTCTTTTCACCAGAACAACCTTTGAGTAATCAAATTGTCCATCAAAATCAACTTGTCTTAGTCGATAGAAATTATGAGGAAATTTTGGGTTAAAGTCTGTGTAAGAATATTTTTTTGTTGAAGTCGAATTGCCGCTCCCTTTTACAAAACCAATTTCAACAAATTCTTTTCCGTCATCTGACTTTTCTATAGAGAAATAATCATTGTTTGATTCTGAAGCAGTGGTCCACTTTAAGTCAATCGAATTGCGGTTATTGTCTGCGGTAAAAGAAGTTAGAGTTACCGGGAGTGGACTGTTAAAAAGTATGGTGACATTGGAGTTGCTAATATTTTTTCGTCCGCATGCATCTGTTACCACCACTCTTAGATTGATATCGGTATTGGCTGGTACACCCGGAGCAGTAAAGTTGGTGTTGGCAGAAGTGGGAGCCGAAAATGTTCCGCCTCCACTACTTAACCATTGATAAGTGTAGGGAGGAGTACCTGTAGTAACATTAGCTGTTAAGGCATACGTAACTCCTTGGGTAATTGTGGGTGGATAGTTGGCTGTAATTGCCAATGCTCTGGCTTTTGCAGCCAATAAAGTGTAATTAAAAAATACTCTTTGAGCATTAATAAAATGCGCACCTGACCCAACACCCCAGTCGTGACCGCCTGCCCACATCACGTATCCATTGGATGCATTACCAAATGCGGGTCCATATGTTGCTAGAACTCCTTCTTTTGGAGATGTTCCGTCTGAAGTGGTTAATAGTCGCTTTGTTGTCCCTCTCCATTGGCCTGTAGAAACAGGGATAAACCACTTTTCTGAACCATTGTTTATGTAGGCATTGTATAAGTTGCCAACATATTGCATTACTGGATCTGTGGGAAAGAATTCCGTATAAGGACCCGTAGGAGGCTTGGCATGTTCTTCAGTGATTGGTAGGCATTTATTTTTCCCATAGCATTGCAATCCTTGCGTACTCAAAAAGTTGAGTGTGTCAAATGGTGCGCTAGGATTGATCAAGCTTTCAAACATACTTACTGAATGGCATTGAGCAAAAATGTAACCTTTGTTATTAATCACGAAATTTCTCAAATATCCATGAGTTGCGTAGGTAGGATCAGCATGGGGATTTGCCCATAAATCATAGCAGGCTGTTAGTTGTGAAGGATTACCAATTGTGTACGATGTGGCAGGGATTGCGGCATTGTTGTAATAGGCAACTAATATTGAATCTAAACCAGCTAAATTGTCAATCATCACTACTGGGAATGATGTCAAATCCGCGTAATGTGGTACGCTAAGTGCGCTTGAAGTATATAAACCTATGATTCCCTGAGTTTGCCAATAGGTAATTCGGGCAGAAACTGCGGCATTAATAAAAGTGGATTCCACGATAAATGTACCCCCCGCATAGTTTGAACCTAAGTATTGAAAGTCCCTTGCGTCCTTAGTTTTAGCAGGATCGATTGACCAAACTATCGGCACATTATAGTTAACTATTAAGTCGTAGATCATTCCATAAGGCCTGAGAGATGCATTCATAGTTGCAGGGTTGGAACCCATATTGATGATAAATGAGCCAACAGGAATGGCTCTGGTTCCTGGTGCTGCTATTGCCTTGGTATTATTCATCGTGCTCAGCGCCAGAAATATCAGCAAACTTATAGTAGTAACTGAAAGAGTAACTATCACGGAAACGATGCTAAATTTAACACGCATACGTGCCGTTAAATTCATCACCCCTTTATTTTTAATTGCCATTTGATTTGTTTTTTGGTTTAAATCATTTTCCGGTTGCTTTTGTTGTTTTCAGCCGGTTTCAGATGGCTGATTAAACGCAGGTTAGATGTAGTAGTTTCGCTACATCTGTTGTAAATGGCAGCAAATCTTACCATTGGAAACTTCGAATGTCGGGATGTGGTGATATGAAACGCGCATGCCAATCAGAAAAACACAGCAAAAAAGCATTGTTTCTTACAACCAAATTGATTCGGCTAATAAAAAAATGAAAAAAGGGGAGAGAAAAACTATCGCGTTAGAAGGATAAATTTTTCTGCATAAACATTGAGGTTTGTGGTTACTCTTACAACATAACCTCCTGATGTAAACCTGGTCAATTCGGCCAAATTCAAAAACACATCTTTGGGATTATTAAACTTATCAATCATCAAAACTTTTTTACCCACTACACTGGTACACTCGACCATCAGCAGTTCTTCGCTATCTGAATGGAACACAAGATTCAATGTTTTTCCATCTGATGGATTTGGAATAATCTTAAAGATAACTCCTGTGTTAATGTTAACCGGAACTATTTGAGAATAACTGAATTTTCCATCAAAATCTGTTTGTTTCAACCTGTAGTAGGACAAACCTGTATAGGGAGCAACATCTTTTGCCACATAACTTAACTGCAAGTTGCTGGTTCCGGCACCATCCACTATGATAATTTCCTCAAATTCAGTGCCTTCCTTTGATCGTTCGATGCTGAAATAATCATTGTTGGTTTCCGTGACAGTGATCCAATTAAGTATCACGCTTTTATTTTGGGCTTTGGCTGTGAAACTTAAAAGTTCGATAGGTAATGGAGAACAAGGACTTGAAAATGTGCAAGGAATTAAGCCTCCGCAAGGCGCTGTGCCTAAGCATCCAAAAGTATTACCTGTGTTTGTTATTGGCCCATTGGTGATACTAATAGAGCCTGTTCCTGAAATGACACCACCGTTGCCATTGATAAAACTTCCACCCACAGTCATGGTACCATTTATCGTTACAGAATTGCTGTTGTTTTTGTTTTCGAAATTGCCACTAATATTAAGTATGCCGGTCGGACAAACATTTACTACACTGCCGTTGGAGAAAATCACATTTTTAGCCGTAAGCGTTCCGCATAAATTAAGCGTGCCTGCAGATCTGATATCAATGTCCCAGTTAGGAGCCCCATTGAGGCTGCCGGAAGGATTGATAGTTAGTACTCCTGTGATACCATTTTGATTACTGCCCACGTTGATCAAGCTTTTGTCCATTGCAATACTGTGATTTATGGTGATGTTATCGGCACTTGCAGGACTACAACCACAAGCAGGACCTCCATTGGTGTAGGACCAAGTGGTTCCATTTGACCAATTGCCATTTGCAATCGAAAACAAATTAACTGCTTCGGAAATCGTACTGATAAAAAGAAAGAAAAAAAGAAAGACTATTTGAGCAACAATTGGGCGCATGCAATTTGGGATTGGGTGAATGCAAAAGTAGTGAATATCAGTTCGTTTTCATCTAATTTTAATTAGTTATTTGGCTAATTGACTTAGTTTCAAAGCCAACACCAGACTTCAATAGGTGAATGACTATATATTGTAAGTCAATGCAGAAGAATTGCGAAATTTACCAAACTTGAGCAACCTGAGTTTATTTGTTAATTTTGGTCATCCGCAAATAAATAGAATAGCATGCCTCAATACTTTTCGCTAGGTAAAATTCCACACAAACGGCACACCATATTTCGTAAACCCGATGGTGGCTTGTATGCCGAAGAATTGGTTTCAACTCATGGATTTTCAAGTGTATACTCACTGATTTATCATTGTCATCCGCCCACAATTGTAAAAGAATTGGCCGAGCCGATATCTGTTGAGCCCAAAATAGCATACAAGCGATTCTTGAGGCACCAAAGCTTTCAAGGGAATAATGTACCTCCTGAAGATGATTATTTAGAAGCGCGAAAGCGAATCTTGATCAATGATGATCTCCATATCAGTTTGGCCGCACCACGAAAGTCAATGACTGATTATTTTTTCAAAAACGCTGATGCTGATGAGATGGTTTTCATACATGAAGGTTCAGGAACACTTAAATCCATTTATGGTTCCATTGATTTTTCATACGGTGATTATGTAATCATTCCGCGAGGTACTATTTACCAAATGCAATTCAATTCGGAGTCCAACAGATTATTTATAGTGGAATCTTTTTCACCAATAGAAACTCCCAAGCGCTATCGTAATGCATATGGACAATTGGAAGAGCATGCGCCATTTTGCGAACGTGATATCCGTAAACCACAAAATCTGGAAACGATTGACGAAAAAGGAGAATTCAAGATAGTTATCAAAAAACAAAACCACATTTACAATTACGTATACGGGACACATCCTTTTGATGCAATAGGATGGGACGGAAACCACTATCCCTGGGCATTTTCCATTCACGATTTTGAGCCTATCACTGGCCGAGTTCATCAGCCGCCTCCGGTCCACCAAACATTTGAAGCTCATAATTTTGTGGTTTGTTCATTTGTGCCACGGATGTACGATTATCACCCCGAAGCCATTGTGGTGCCATACAACCATAGCAATGTGGATTCAGATGAAGTACTGTATTATGTGGATGGAGAGTTTATGAGTCGCAAACATGTGGATAAAGGACAGATAACATTGCATCCTGCAGGAATTCCTCATGGGCCTCATCCTGGAACAGTAGAGCGAGCCATCGGAACAAAAGAAACCAAAGAACTAGCGGTTATGGTCGATACTTTTCGTCCATTATGGCTCACAGAAGACGCAGCCAAGATTATGATGGACGATTACTATCGTTCATGGCTAGAATAATGTACAATTAAGCAAATAAATTTTTACATTTACTCCGAGGATTAAATAGAATATAAAATCACACTTAATCATTAAATTATTTGAGATGGGCAAAAAATTACTTTACACCCTTTTGTTATTGTTGTTTGCTTCCACAATTTCAATTGGGCAAACACAAGTTTTTCACGAAGACTTCGAAACTCCTTCTGGAGCAGATAGTGTAGTTTCTACTGGTAACCCTGGCTGGGCAATCAATACCACTTATTTTACGGGAGGAACACAAAGTTTTCACAGTGCTTATGTGTTGACTGACACCACAACATTTACGTCAGTGGCATTTAGCACAACTGGACTTTTTAATATCTCACTGACCTTTGCTCACATCTGTAAGGTGGAATTTTTTGATTCAGGTATTATTGAAGTTTCCAACGATAATGGGGCCACATGGGTGCGTCTGATGGCTGCGCAGTATGCTACTGGGGGTCCACCTGTGGGAGCGCCCTTTGGTGCGCAAGGAAATAAATTTACCGCTGCCAGTTACTCAATATGGTCGCCCGCAAATGCAGCCGCCATTCCAGATAATAGCACATGGTGGAAAAATGAAGTATTCAATCTTTCGGCACTTATAGCGAATGTGCCTCAGGCCATGATTCGTTTCAGATTGTATGATGGAAATGCTAATGGTTCTCTGGGCAATTATGGTTGGATAGTTGATAATATTGTGATTACCGGAGCAGCTTGCGAACTTATTCCTCCAACTATTGTATTCAATGCACCCGTTTTGAATGGATCTGTTGCTGGCGCGGGACCATACACTGTTTCCGCTAATATTACTGATGCTTCAGGAATTGCTACAGCCACACTTACTTACAATGTGAATGGCAGTTTGAACAATAATATTCCAATGACATCAGTAGGAGGCGGGAATTATGAAGGAAACATCCCGGGTGCAAACGTAGGAGACACCATTTGTTATTCCGTTTCGGCCATAGACTCATCTGCTTGTTCAAATTCTTCAACGCTTCCTACCACAGGAAGTAATTGCTTTACAATTGTACCAGTGCCCCCTATAGTTACCGTAGGTACCGGAACAACCGTTAATACGGGTACAACATATCCATCTCCTTATGGAAACTGGTATTGGGGGGCCCGACATCAGTTTATGATACAAGCTTCTGAGTTGGTTGCATTAGGTGTCAATCAGGCAGTTAATGTATTGTCTCTTGCTTTTGATGTGGCAACTGTGCAAGGAACACCACTGACCAACTTTGAAATAAAAATGGGCCATACAACGGCCACTGACGTTACCACATGGATTACTACCCCCATGACTAATGTATTCAACACCCCCACATATACTGAATCCTTTGGTTGGAATATCCACACATTCCAAACTCCGTTTTCTTGGAATGCGACTGACAACGTTGTTGTAGAAGTATGCTTTAACAATACAAGTTTTACCAATAATGCAATCGTAAATCAAACAGCAACTTCATTTACGTCTAGCCGTTGGTATCGTGCAGATGCCGCAGGCGTGTGTGCCAATACCGGCCAAACAGGAACATCTACCGACCGCCCAAACATGCAGTTGATGATTTCTCCGCCACAACCACTTGATGCAGGAATCATTTCGATTAATCAACCCACGGGGACAACATCTGCAGGTAGTCTTGTAACACCAGACGTAACGCTTAGAAATTTCGGAACTCAACCTTTGACTGCAATTCCAGTTGAATATAAGATTAATAATGTTGTTGCAGGTAATTTTACATGGATGGGTACATTGGCGCCTAGCGCGACTGTTACTACTACGTTGCCCGATTTTACTTCGCCAGTAGGTAATTACGACTTGTGTATATACACACAATTGGGATCTGATGGATACCTTCCAAATGACACCGCTTGTAAAGCCATATTTGGTGTTCCTGTAATGACCTTGCCTTACATCGATGATTTTGATTTAGCTGGACCAAGCAACTGGTATGCTAATCCTACCACCGGAGCAACAATTTGGGAATTGGGAACACCCTCATTTGGTGCTACAAGCTCTTCGTTTTCTGCACCAAATTGTTGGGATATCAATCTCAATTCTTCATATGGACCCAATGCAACTGCTTATTTGAACTCTCCGATATTTAATATTGTTACCGGAACTAACATGAAATTGAGTTTCTGGCAGAATCGGAATACACAAGTTGTAAGCGATGGATTCAGATTGCAATACACATTCAATGGAGGTACCACGTGGCAGACACTCGGTATTGTCAATCAACCCAACGCTACGAATTGGTACACTGTTGCTAATTTAAATGGCACAGGACAACCAGGTTGGGATGGATTCTCAAATGGATGGGTAAAATCTTTTTACTTGCTTGACAACACATTCAATAACCAAACTGTTCAGTTCAGGTTTGCATTCATATCTAACGGGTTTACACAAGTTGATGGTGTTTCTATTGATAACTTTACGCTCATCCCACCGTCACCAGAGGACGCAGGTGTTGAATCTATTGTAACTCCAATTAACCAGGCTGCAGCCGGTTCATCGCAAGCAGCCGAAGTGGTTGTTAAGAACTTTGGATTGAATACACTTACTGCATTTGACGTTGTGTATGATATTGGTGCAGGTCCTGTTCCTACTCCCTGGATTGGTAGTTTGGCGCCAGGTTCATCAGTTAACGTTCAACTTGGTTTTTATACAGTACCGACAGGTGTGTATAGTTTCTGTGCTTACACATCATTGAATACTGATGGAGACAATACAAATGATTCTTTGTGCAGGTCTACAATAGGAGTTCCAATTCTAAACATCTCCTTTACTGACAATTTTGATACAGCCAATATAGGTTGGGTTGCCACCACTACTGGTACCAACGTGTTAACAAAGTGGGAGCTGGGTACGCCTGCATTTGGTGCAACAAGCTCATCGTTTTCAGCCCCCAGTTGCTGGGACGTAAATCTAACCACTGGCTATACGGCTAATGCAAGTTGTGTTCTTACTTCTCCCTATTTTGATTTCAGCAGTGCTGTTTCAACCGTATTGAGCTTCTATCAAAACAGAAACGTAGATATAGGTGGAGATGGTTTGCGTGTTGAATATGCGATTAACAATGGAGCATGGGCAACACTTGGAGGTGTAGGTCAAGGCACCAACTGGTACACCAATGTGAATCTTACATCTAGCAACCAGCCGGGATTTGACGGTACTTCTGGAGGCTGGATTAAATCATCATTGCCACTTCCTGCTTTATTCGATAACGTAGGTATAGTTCAATTCCGTTTCTTCTTTACATCAAACGGATTTACGCAAAATGACGGAATTTCAATTGACAATTTCGATTTGTTTGTTCCTGTTACTGTGTCAGCCTCTTCACAAAATTTGCAAACAGCCAATTCATTATTATTACCTGGAGTTGCCCAAACCATAAGGGCAAGGGTGAGAAACGAAGGGTCAAGCCCGCTCGCAAATGTGAATGTGACTTTGGAACTTGATAACGTTGTGATCGTTACCGATCCGCTTGCATTTTCACCTGTGATTCCAGGATTTCCGAATAATGGACCTACAACAGCTGTGTTACATACATTCTCACAGCAGTTAACTATGAGTCCAGGCGTGCACAATCTACGTGTTTGGACCTCGGACCCTAACAGCAGTACTGACCTGAACACAAGTGATGATACTACATCATTGGTTGTTACTGTTTTCGATTCTGTAGGCACACCCTATTGCAATGATTTTGAAGGTGCACAACCAGCATGGGTAGCGCTGAATGCACTGAACTATGGACCAAGTACTAAATGGCAATTTGGCACTCCTGCCCAGGCAGTGCTCAATACCGCTTCAAGTGGTACTAATGCATGGATGACAGACCTTGCCAATAATTATGGCCCAAGAGACTCTTCAGGATTGTTCTCACCAGTGTTCAGTGTAGCAGGTAATACTTGCTACAAAGTAGCATTCATGCACCAATATGAAACTGAAAAGTATCAGGATGGTGGTATAGTAGAATATACGACAGACGGTACAGCCACATGGAAGGTGCTAGGCGGATATGTAGGCGATCCGAAGTGGTTTGATACTCAATTCATCACTGGTCTATCGGGTGTACCACCCAAGCCAGGATTCTCTGGTTCATCAAATGGATGGAAACAAGCTGAGCATTTGATATCCTTGCCAAGTTCGGGTAGTTTGATGTTCCGATTCCGTTTTGCATCAGATAACTCTGTTCAGAGTGAAGGATGGTCAATTGATGATTTCTGTTTCACACAAGAACCAGACTCAGTCTGCTTAATCTCGAGTGTGCCTCAGATTGCAGGCAATAGCATGGCGCTCGGTCAAAACTATCCTAACCCGGCCAACGCTGCCACAACCATTGATTATGCTATAGCTAACAAAGGCAAAGTGGTAATGACAATCACCAATCTTGTTGGACAAGTGGTGTCAACGCCAGTATCAAGTGTTCAGTTGCCTGGTAGCTATAAAGTAGAAATACCTTTAAATACTTTGAGCCCAGGAATTTACTACTACACTCTTGAATTCAACGGCCAGCGCACCACCCGCAAAATGGTTGTAACGAAATAAAACTTAAAACATAGCTAATAAAAAATGCCGGGTAATCCCGGCATTTTTTATTATTGATATTGTCTTTTTTAAGCGTAGAGTGGAAAACCTTCCATCATTGAATGAACTTTCTTTTTCACCCCTTTGATAATGGTTTCATTATCGATGTTCATGAGCACTTCATCAATGAGCTCAACCATTTTAACTGCGTCTTTGGCCTTGACTCCGCGCGAAGTTACAGCCGCACTGCCGACCCTAATTCCAGATGTAACAAAAGGTGACTTGTCATCAAACGGAACCATATTTTTATTGAGTGTAATGTCAGCCAACACCAAGGCGTTTTCAGCTGCTTTGCCGGTGAGGTTTTTTGATCGAAGGTCGATTAGCATTGAGTGATTGTCGGTACCTCCAGATATTACCTGATACCCTTTTGCCACAAATGCATCAGCCATTGCGCGCGCATTCTTTATTACTTGTACACAGTATTTCATGTAGTCATCGCTCAGTGCTTCTCCAAATGCAATTGCTTTTGCGGCTATCACATGCTCGAGGGGCCCACCCTGTGTGCCAGGGAATACCCCTGAGTCAAGCAGCGATGACATGCTTCTCACTTCGCCTTTTGGGGTTTTGATACCGAATGGGTTGTCAAAGTCTTTGCCCATCATTATCATGCCGCCACGCGGTCCACGCAGGGTTTTGTGTGTGGTGGTGGTTATGAAATGGCAATGCGGGAGTGGGTCGCTAAGGAGGCCCCGCGCAATAAGTCCCGCTGGATGTGCAATATCAGCCATCAGCAATGCGCCAACACTGTCAGCAATTTTACGCATGCGCGCAAAGTCCCAGTCGCGCGAGTACGAAGATGCGCCTGCAATGATGAGTTTTGGTTTTTCCTTTTTTGCAGTTTTTGCCATCATATCGTAATCCACGCGGCCTGTATCGGGATGTACGCCATAGAATACAGGACGATAGAGTTTACCAGAAAAATTTACGGGTGAGCCGTGCGTGAGATGACCACCATGCGACAAGTCAAACCCCAGAATCGTATCGCCTGGTTTTAGACTGGCAAGCATCACTGATGCATTGGCCTGAGCACCAGAGTGTGGTTGAACATTGGCCCAACCGGCATTAAACAATTCTTTTGCTCTGTCTATTGCCAATTGCTCTGTTTGGTCTACAATTTCGCAACCACCATAATAGCGTTTGCCAGGCAGGCCCTCTGCATATTTGTTGGTCATGCATGAGCCCATTGCCTCCATCACTTGCATGCTCACAAAATTCTCTGAAGCGATAAGCTCAAGGCCATGGCGTTGGCGTAATAACTCTTGGTCAATTAGGTCAAATACTTTTTTGTCTCTTTTTATCATGCTTTATTTGGTTTGCTTAGAATTAACAAATGCTTCGATCAATTTTTATCATAAAAAAAGTTCGTGATTAATTGAAATCTATTTCTGTGCTATCGCCAATGTTCAAGCTTTGGCTGAGCCCTCGTAAGGAAGAATCGCTGCCAATGATAGATTCGTGAATCACCGCATTGTGGAGTTCGGAGAACGAACCAATGATTGAATCTCGTATCACACTTTGATTTATGATGGTATTTTCTCCGATGGATACATTGGGGCCAATGATTGAATTCGCAATAGTACAATTGTTGGCTATGCTCACCGGATCAATGATGATGGTGTTGTCTATGCCATGCTTTGGAGTATTACTGGATGGCTGCCGCTTGAGAAGAATGGCATTGGTTTCAAGTAGGTTTGATTTGCTTCCACAGTCATACCAGTTGCCAACCTGAAAAGTTGAAAATTTCACACCCTGATTAATCATTCTCATCAACGCATCCGTAAGATGAAATTCATTCCGTGTGCGTAAATTATTTTGAATATTATGCTCAATGGCATCCATCAACATGCCGGCTTCTTTAATACTGTAAATGCCAACCAGTGCAAGGTTTGAAGTAGGGATGTTGGGTTTTTCAACCAGTGATTTAATGTTTCCGGTTTCGTCAATTTCGGCTACGCCAAATGCACGTGGGTCATCTACTTTTTTTACGCCAAGTGAAGATGTTTCAGATAGTAAAACTTCTTTCAGGTCTACGTCAAATATAGTATCACCCAATACGATTAGAATCTGTTCATTGGCTTCCACCAAATGGCGCGTCATCCACACCGCATGTCCAATTCCCTCGCGCGGCTCCTGTACCACAAATTTCGCATTCAAATTGGGATACAATCCGCGAATAAAATTTTCAACTTTATCACCGAGATAACCAACAACGAAAATTATTTCATCAAGCTTTACTTCGAGCAGATTGTCTATGATGTGAGCGAGAATAGGCTTGCCTGCCACCGGCAACATTGCCTTAGGTTGGGTGTGCGTGTGCGGCCTTAGTCTGCTTCCGATTCCTGCAACAGGAATGATAACTTTCATATTGAGATAAGAATATTTGAGCGGTAAAAGTATCACTTATAAGCAAACCACGAAAATAGATACATAACGGAATTGTTAGATTTGTTGTGTTAATGAATGTGAGTGGTGGAGAAAAACAGAATCAATACTCTTTTTGGAATAAGGTATCCAATTGTGCAAGCCGGCATGATTTGGTGCAGCGGTTGGCGGTTGGCTTCAGCAGTTTCAAATGCAGGTGCGCTGGGCATTATTGGAGCGGGCTCCATGTATCCGGAAGTGCTTAAAGAGCATATTTCAAAATGCAAAGCAGCTACAAATGCGCCATTTGGAGTCAATGTACCATTGTTATATCCGGATACTGATAAATTAATCGAGATAATTATTGCTGAGAAGGTGCCTATAGTGTTTACCAGTGCAGGAAATCCTGCTACTTGGACAAGGAAATTAAAAGATGCCGGTATTCTCGTGGTGCATGTGGTATCGAATACAAAATTTGCTTTGAAAGCGCAAGATTCAGGCGTAGATGCATTGGTGGCAGAGGGATTTGAAGCGGGTGGTCACAATGGACGGGAAGAAACAACCACTTTGTGTTTGATTCCAGCAATAAAAGCAGCTACTACTATTCCTTTGTTGGCAGCAGGAGGTATTGGAGGTGGCCGTGCGATGATGGCAGCATTCGCACTTGGTGCCGAAGGTGTACAAATAGGAAGTAGGTTTGCAGCTTCAGTGGAGTCATCTGCACATGACAATTTCAAAAAAGAAATAGTACAGGCGCGTGAGGGCGACACAATACTTACGATGAAGCAGTTGACGCCTGTGCGGTTGATAAAAAATGAATTTTATCATGAAGTAGAGGGTGCGCAAGCACGTGGAGCCAGTGCAGAAGAATTAAAAGTGTTGCTTGGAAGAGGACGGGCTAAAAAAGGGATGTTTGAAGGCGACACGCATGAGGGCGAATTGGAAATTGGCCAGGTGTCAGGCATGATTCACGATATTAAACCAGCCGCCACTTTGGTAGCGGAAATTTGGAATGAGTTTGTATCCGTGCGTGAGGAAATTGGGAAATTAAATTTTGAAATTAAGTAGATAAAGATATTTATATGATTGAATTTGAAAAATTCACTTTAAAGAATGGCCTTCGTGTACTGGTACACCGAGATGAATCTACACCAATTGCAGCAGTGAATTTACTATACAATGTGGGTGCCAAGGACGAAACCGAAGACAAAACAGGCTTCGCCCACTTGTTTGAACATCTGATGTTTGGTGGATCAATAAACATTGAGAACTATGATGAGCCATTGCAAATGGCCTCCGGTGAAAACAATGCTTTTACTAACAACGACATCACGAATTATTATCTCACTTTACCGGCAATGAATCTTGAAACTGGATTCTGGCTTGAGTCAGACAGAATGTTGAGTCTGGCATTTTCTGAAAAAAGTTTGGATGTGCAACGCAATGTGGTGATAGAAGAATTCAAACAACGATACTTAAATCAACCATATGGGGATGTGTGGTTGCTATTGCGCCCGCTTGCATATAAGACACACCCATACAAGTGGCCAACAATTGGTAAAGACATAAAGCATATTGAAGATGCAACTCTTGAGGATGTAAAGAAGTTTTTTTTCAAACATTACATTCCTAACAATGCTATACTTACGGTAGCCGGAAATGTAGCAGTGGATGAAGTGAAGCATTTGGCAGAGAAATGGTTTGGTCCCATAAAGGAGGGGAACAGTGTATCACGAAATTTACCAACTGAACTTCCGCAAACACAAAGACGCATGCTCACAGTGGAGCGCGATGTTCCTGGAAATTCAATATACATGGTGTTTCATGGTGTATCCCGCCTCGATAAAGATTATTACGCTATGGACATGATCACCGATGTGTTGTCGGCCGGTAGGTCATCGCGATTGTATTCGACTTTGATAAAAAAGCAAAATTTGTTCACGGAAATTAATGCTTATCAAACCGGACAAGTAGAGGCTAATCTTGTGGTGGTGGAAGGAAAGATAGCTCCAGGAGTGGCAATGGAGAAAGCAGAGCAGGCTATATGGCAGGAATTAAAAAAGATAAGCGATTCGCTGATAGAAGTAGAAGAGTACGAAAAAATAATTAATAAGATTGAGTCCAGCCATGAGTTTCAGGATATGAGCGTGCTGAATAAGGCAATGAACCTGGCGTTTTTCGAACTACTTTATGATGATGCATCACAGCTTAATAACGAAGTTGCAAAATACAAATCTGTGGACAAAGCCGCGATAAAAAATGTTGCAGGCCGCATCTTCACTGAAAAAAATAACTGTACACTTTACTATCTCTCAAAAAATGGACGTAGCTAATTTTCCTGATAGAAAGACAACCCCATCCTTCAAGGAGCTTGATGGGTTAAAACTTGAGAATCCGCAACTAAGAAAATTGGATAACGGAATACCCTGTTATTCAATTGATGAGGGCACGCAGGATGTACTGCGGCTTGACATTGTTTTCGAGGCAGGGGAGTGGCATGACAAACAGCCGTTGGTTTCAATGGTAGCCAATGCGATGCTGCGCGAAGGCACATCTAAATACACATCTAAGCAATTGGCGGATAAGTTTGATTATTTCGGAGCTTATGTTCATAATGATACTTCGAGCGATAATGCGACAGTTTCATTGTTTTGTTTAGTGAAGCATTTTGAGAAAGTGATTCCGTTTTTTTACGAGATTATCACAGATGCCTTGTTTCCGCAGCATGAACTTGATATTTTTCTTGTGAACGCGAAAGAAAAATTGCGAGTAGAGAATGAGAAAGTTTCCTTCTTGTCGAAGAATAAATTTAAAGAGTCAATTTTCGGCACGGGTCATCCGTATGCTACGGTACCATTGGCCAGTTATTACGATTCGATTACCTGTGAAGTACTGAGGGCGTTTCATAAATCACACTATTGCGGAGCGAACGCTACAATAATTATTTCGGGAAAAGTGGGAGAAGAGCAGTATGGTGTAATTAATAAATATTTTGGTGGAGCACACTGGTTTGGAGGCAAGGCAAAGGATCCGAAAGCGAATGCTGTATTGGAAAGTAACGTTTCAAAAATATTGGTTGAGAAATCAAATGCAGTGCAGTCATCAATTCGAATTGGCAAGCCGATGATTAACAGGCTGCATCCGGACTTCAAAGGAATGATGGTGTTAAATACTGTATTGGGTGGGTACTTTGGCTCGCGATTGATGGCGAATATCCGGGAAGAAAAGGGATACACCTATGGCATTCATTCAGGAATGGTCAGTTTGAAGCATAGTGGATATTTTGTGATTTCTACAGAAGTGGGTGTGGATGTGAGGGAGGCCGCGGTAGCAGAAATTTATAAAGAGATTGAAAGACTTGGAACGCAACCTATTGGAATTGAAGAGTTGCAAAAAGTAAAAAACTACATGTCAGGAAGTTTGATGAGAAATCTTGATGGGCCATTTGAGAAGGCTGAAAGATTGTCAACTGTTTTGCCTTATGGCCTTGATTATGAATACTATAGAGAGTTTTTCAATAGCATCAACAAAATAACTCCAAAGGATTTAATAGAACTTGCCAAACAGTATTTGGTCACAAACTCATTTGTAGAAATAGTGGCTGGCAAATAATTAAACTAATTTTCATTTTTTCGATGATATTTTACGCGTCCTTTCAGATTTGCGTATGGGTGGACGGATTTTCAAAATCCAATAAAAACACGATAATATTGGATAATTCTCCAAATATTAAGGAATGATTAAAATTTAATCAGTAACTGTTGATAATCAATTGGTTAATTGGTAGCTAATTAATTGGTTTTTAACATTTTTTTTTGGTTATTTGTAATGCTAAGTTCCTATTAAAGTCCCTAATCCAAATTGGCCCATGCTGAGAAAAGTTTTACTCACCGTAGCTTTAAGTTTTTTCTTGATTAATATCGGTTACTCATCTCACCTTATGGGTGGAGAAATTACTTGGGTTTGCCAAGCAAATGGATTATATGTTTTTAAGATGAAGTTGTACCGCGACTGCAATGGTATTCAAGGTCCCGGTAGCGTGACATTGGCTGTGCATAACAATCCATCGCTTGCTTCAATTCCCTTGTCGTTGGTTTCGCAGACAGATATAAGTCCAAATGGTCCTGGTTGTCCTACTTGCCCTACAGGTGGACAAGGTGCCGTAGAAGAGTTTGTGTATCAATCAGCAGCAATTGCCTTACCAGGTGTGCCTCCCGCACAAGGATGGGCATTTACCTATGATGATTGTTGCAGAAATGCAGCCATTACAAATCTTAATTTAAGTACGGGTAGCGGATTCACCCTGCGCGCTATCATGTTTCCGTATAACGGCCAAAATACTGCACCATGTTTTGATTCCTCTCCTGTTTTTGTGGAAAAACCATCGGTAATCATGTGCACTAGAAATCCGTTCAAGTATAATCATAACGCTGTGGATACCGAGCTTGATTCTCTTGTTTATAGCTGGGGACAACCATTGAACAATTTTTCCGGAGTATTCAATCCTCCCGGTAATCCTACTCAAATTGGATTTAATGCAAATTATTCTTTCAGCAGTCCTTTACCTGGTCCACTGACAAACCCTTTGAATGTGCCAGCAAACATGAATACTGTAACCGGAGAAGTAGGGTTTACTTCTTACACAGCCGGAAATTTTGTTACAGTAACTAAAGTAACTGCTTTTAAATGTGGTATTAAAGTGGCTGAAATTTATCGTGAGATTCAGATCGTGCTTGTTGGTAATTGCATCATCACAGCTGGCCCTCCGGTTGTTTATAATACTGATCCGGATGTAACTGCCCCATTTCAGGATGCTACAGGTGCATATACCCTTTACAACAAAACAGTTTGTGCCGGAGAACCAGTTAGTTTCTTTTTGAACGCAACAGATTTTGAATTTCTCCCATTGGCGGCTCCCACATTTGGCGCCCCACAAGTTGTAACAATAACCGCATCTGGTTCACAGTTTGGAGCCGGATTTAATAGTACCACCACTGGCTGTTTTAATCCACCATGTGCTACGTTGGCACCCCCAACTCCTATAAGCGCACCCTTTGGTGTTGGCGTAAATTTTAATTGGCAAACGGATTGTAACCATTTGCCGAAAAATCTAGGTTGTGTTACGCTTTCGAGTACGTACAACTTTGTGATCAAAGCCTTTGACAATTTCTGCCCGGCACCAGCTATTAACTTCAGCACCATTTCCATTACAGTTGTGGCACCTCCGGTTTTACCAGGCCCATCTCTTAGATGTATTGCTTCACAGCCAAATGGAAGTAACGTGCTTACGTGGGTTCCTCCTGTGCTTACCACAGTTTGTGAAAACATGTCGTTCCATGCATATGATGTTTACACTGCCAACACACCAGCCGGACCATTTAACTTTCTTGATAGCTTAGTTGGGAATATCAACAATGTAACTTATACCCATAATGCTGCAAACGCATGCGCAGCTCCGGTTTATTATTTTGTTGCCACAAGATCGGGTTGTGACAAGTTCATCCTCAATCCAAATCAAGGGTCATCGGATACACTCCGTTCTATCAAACTTACAGTAACTAATCCAGCAGTTGGTGTTGCGAACCTTGCCTGGAACAACATGCATACGCCTAACATCCCTTCCGCCTCAGGCTGGTATAGGATTTACCGCAAAATTGGTATAGCAGGAGCCTGGAACTTAATTGACTCTACTCAAGCGCTTACCTACAATAACCCGGTTACTGTTTGTAATGACACCATCATGTATCGCATAGAGATGATGGATGCATCAGGATGTATTTCGATTTCATGCCCTCAGGGCAAACAATTTGTCCAACCTGCACCTGTAATCAACCCACCATCACCAAGATGTGTGGCGGTTAACCAACCAACCGGAAGTGTTACGCTAACATGGGTACAGCCTGTGGACACTGGGCAATATTTTGCAAGTTACTTAGTATACCATAGCACAGCACTGGCTGGGCCATATACATTGTTGCAAACAGTGCCTACTTATGCAACTACGAGCTACACGCATGCAGCAGCCAATGGCAACGCTCAAATAAATTATTATCATGTAAAAACGGTTGCCGGTTGTGACCCGGTGTCGGTTGATACATCTGTTGCTTCAGTTACGTTGGCTTCTATGCTGCTGACGGCAACACCTTCCACTGGTTTTGCAACGCTTAATTGGAACCCCATCCGCACACCCTTGTTGGCCACTACCCAACTACCCTACAAAGTGTTCAGAAATGTTAACAGCACTGGCTGGGTGCAGATTGGAACCTCTAACACTACCAGCTACGTAGATACCATTACCCAATGCAATGTGCCGATTAGTTACCGCGTAGATATTCCGGATGCATCCGGTTGTGTATCTATTTCTTCTGTAGCCAGCGGTATTTTTACTTACCAGCCACCGTTGATGGCTTCACCTTCATTGCGTTGTGTTTCGGTTTTAGCAAACGGAGATGTTACATTGAACTGGGTACTTCCCCCTAATCCGCTCAGCCTTTTCATCAAGTATTACGTTTATCATTCTCTTGCAGCAGGAGGCCCGTTTGTGAAGTTAGACAGCGTGATAGCGTACGCAACTACCTCCTATACCCAAGTGGGAGCCAACGGTAACAACCAGGTGAATTATTATTATTTAGTTACAGTATCGGGTTGCCCCAATGCAGGTTTGCCTTCGCCTGTGCCTTCTCAAACCCTCGCCAGCATAAGACTAATTGTTACGCCAACAGTAGGCTTTGCCACATTGAACTGGAATGCTCTACGAGCACCCTTGCCCACTACATCACAAGGATTTTATAGAGTATACAAACAAATACCTCCTGGAGGATGGGCACAAATTGCTACTACCACATCGCTCACTTACGTAGATACGATTACGCAATGCAATATCCCTATCAACTATAGGGTAGAAGTGGTCGACAGCAGCGGATGTACTTCCGTGTCTTCAGTAGCAAGTGGCGTATTTACTTTTCAACCGCCACTTATCGCATCACCTTCGTTGCGTTGTGTATCAGTGCTTACCAATGGCAATGTTACGCTCACATGGGTGTTGCCTGCTGACCCAAACAATTTCTTCCGTAAGTATGTAATTTATCATTCACTCGCTCCCGGTGGTCCATTCACTATTCTTGATAGTGTGATGACATATGCCACTACCACATACACTCATGTGGGAGCAAATGGAAATGCACAAGCCAATTACTATTATATGGTCAGCCACTCGGGTTGCCCCGGTGCGGCATTGCCTTCGCCTGTGCCATCGCTCACGCTGGCCAGCATGCGACTTACCGTTACGCCTGCTGTTGGATTTGCAACTTTAAACTGGAACGCCCTGCGCGCACCACTTCCACCAACATCGCAAGGATTCTATCGCGTGTTCCGCCAAAACCCAACAGGTGTTGGTGCGTGGACACAAATAGGAACGACTACAGCACTCACATATGTAGACACCATTACCCAATGTAACGTGCCCATCAGCTATAGAGTAGAGGTAGTGGATAGCAGCGGATGTACTTCGGTGTCATCAGTTGCCAGTGGCACATTTACTTATCAGCCACCGCTCATCGCATCACCTTCGTTGCGCTGTGTGTCAGTACTTACCAATGGGAATGTTACGCTCACTTGGGTGTTGCCTGCCGACCCTAACAACTTCTTCCGCAAGTATGTAATTTATCATTCGCTTGCTCCCGGTGGTCCATTCGCTATTCTTGATAGTGTGATGACATACGCCACCACTACATACACACATGTGGGAGCAAATGGAAATGCACAAGCCAATTACTATTACATGGTCAGCCACTCTGGCTGCACTGGTGCTGCTTTGCCTTCGCCAGTGCCATCGCTCACGCTGGCCAGCATGCGACTTACTGTTACTCCTACTGTTGGATTTGCAACTTTAAACTGGAACGCCTTGCGCGCTCCACTTCCGCCAACATCGCAAGGATTCTATCGCGTGTTCCGCCAAAACCCAACAGGTGTAGGTGCGTGGACACAAATTGGAACGACTACAGCACTCACATATGTAGACACCATTACCCAATGCAATGTGCCCATCAGCTATAGAGTAGAGGTAGTGGATAGCAGCGGATGCACCTCTGTATCATCAGTTGCCAATGGAACATTTACTTATCAGCCACCGCTCATCGCATCACCATCGTTGCGTTGTGTCTCGGTACTTGCCAGCGGTGATGTAACGCTTACCTGGGTTGTACCTGCCGACCCTAACAACTTCTTCCGCAAGTATGTGATTTATCATTCGCTTGCACCGGGAGGGCCATTCACTATTCTTGATAGTGTAATGACCTACGCCACCACCAGCTATACCCACGTGGGTGCTAATGGCAACGCACAAGCCAATTACTATTACATGGTTAGTCATTCGGGTTGCCCCGGTGCCGGCCAGCCCGCGCCAGTGCCTTCGCTCACTTTGGCGAGTATGCATCTTACCGTTGCTCCTGCCCTTGGTTTCGCAACGTTAAATTGGAATGCATTACGCGCCCCGCTGCCGCCTACTTCGCAAGGTTTTTATAGAGTGTATAGAAAAAATCCATCTGCAACCGGTGTGTGGACTCAAATAGCTACTACTACCTCACTCAGCTATGTAGATACAATCACTCAATGTAACATCCCAATTAGTTACCGAATTGATGTGGTAGATAGCAGCGGTTGTATCTCTGTTTCTTCTGTGGCTGCAGGTGTCTTTACATATCTAGGCACCATTGTGAATGCTCCTTCATTGAGGTGCGTATCAGTACTGCCAAGCGGAGATGTGCAACTTAGCTGGGTTGTCCCGGCTGATCCGGATAACTTCTTTGCCGGATATGAAATTTACCACTCTAATGGTGGGGCATACACATTATTGAACGCAGTAGGTGCTTATGCACAAGCAACATATACGCATGTGGGTGCCAATGGCAATAGCCAGGTAAATAATTATTTCATCAAAACCCTTTCAGGATGTACTGGCATTGCATTCAATGGTACCTCCGATACTTTATCATCCATGTTACTGACTGCAACTCCGTCACTTGGTTTTGCTACGCTAAACTGGAACCATTTGCACACGCCATTCCTGGCTACTGGTCAAGGTTTCTATACTGTGTACAGAAATTATAATGCAGGCGGATGGGTAGCCATAGGAACCACAAGTGCATTAACTTATGTTGATACGATTGTTGAGTGTAATGTGCCTATCGATTATCGTGTTCAAATTGGAGATAATTCAGGTTGTGTCAGTATTTCTTCTGTTGACAGCGATGTGTTCACATACCTCGGCACCATTGTAGATGCACCTTCATTGCGTTGTGTGTCTGTATTGCCAAGTGGAGATGTACAACTCAGTTGGGTAGTACCACCTGATCCGGATAACTTCTTTGCCGGATATGAAATTTACCATTCAAATGGCGGAGTATATACATTATTGAACACTGTGGGTACATACGCGCAATCCACCTATGCACATGTAGGCGCCAACGGCAATAGTCAGGTGAATAATTATTACATCAAAACACTTTCGGGATGTACTGGCATTGCATTCAATGGTACTTCCGATACATTATCATCTATGTTACTTACGGCAACTCCATCGCTCGGTTTTGCAACACTTAACTGGAATCATCTTCACACACCATTCCTTACTACAGGGCAAGGGTTCTACACTGTGTATAGAAATTACAATGCAGGTGGGTGGGCAGCTATCGGCACAACCAGCAGCCTCACATATGTGGATACTATAGCTGAGTGTGATGTTCCGATTGATTACCGGGTAGAAATTGGCGACAACTCAGGTTGCGTGAGTGTTTCATCAGTCGACTCCGATGTCTTTACATATTTGGGCGAACTGGTTGACGCACCTTCTCTGCGATGTGTATCTGTGGAACTCAATGGAGATGTGACCATCAACTGGGTAATACCTGCTGATCCAATGAATTTCTTTAACGGATATCAGGTGTATCATGCAACCAGCGTTGGCGGGCCTTACACCTTGATCAATACGTTAAATGTGTATGCTCAAACATCATATCTGCATGCAGGAGCCAATTCGCAAAACGTTGTAAATTATTACTACTTCAAAACGCTTTCAGGCTGTACTGGTTTGGTGGAATCTGTTCCATCGGACACTTTGGCTTCAATGAAACTTGATGTGACCAACACCAGTGGAATTGCCTCATTGTCATGGAATCCGATTCACAATCCGAACTTACCTACCTCTTTGGGTACATATACTGTGTACAAAGAATACCCGGCAACCATATGGACGGTGTTGGGAACAACCAACAGCACTAACTATAAAGACACCATCACAGTTTGTGAGTCAATCATTAACTACCGTGTAGAGATTGGAGATGCTTCCGGATGCACTTCTGTTTCATCGTGGGATGGAGACCTGTTCCGCGATTTGACACCTCCCGCTACACCGGTAATCGATACAGTTAGTGTTGATCCAATAAGTGGAATTGTGAATATAGCATGGATCGCTAGTACCTCGGGTGATACGCAAGGATACATAATCTACCAATACAATGGCAGCTCTTATGACTCAATTGCCACGAACTTTGGCTTGGGAAGCGTGACTTACATCAACCTTATCTCAAATGCACAAAGTACCATAGAAACCTATGCCATAGCTGCTTTTGATAGTTGTGGCAACTTAAGTCCATTCTCTTTACCACATAATACTGTATTGCACAATTCGCGACTAGATATTTGTACTTCGTCCACTTTACTGGATTGGAATGCATATAACAATATGCGTGGTGGCGTGAAGGAATACCGAATATTTGCAAGCGAGAATGGAGGCTCGTTTAACCTTGTGGGGACAGTGAGCGGAAGCACTTTGAATTATCAACACCCAAATCTGACAGGTTATTCCACTTACTGCTATTACATTCAGGCCGTAAGTGGCGATGGGCTCTTGACAGCTTCATCGAACCAAACTTGTATATATGCTGACATACTTATAGATCCTCAGTTCAATTACCTGAGGGTGGCAACGGTAAGCGGGGCCAACGAAGTACTTATCAAAAGTTATCTTGATACCCTAGCCGATGTATCCGGATACAAGATACAGCGTGCAGCCAACGCTGCAGGTCCATGGGGAACCATCGCATTTGTTCCGCGGCCGGCAAATAACGATGATTACTTCGCATACAAAGACCGTTATGCGCGACCTGATTTGCAAAGTTTTTACTACCGAATAATAGTGGTGGACAGCTGTGATAATGACAAGTTCACAAGTAATATTGGTAAGACCATCCACCTGAAAGCCAGCGCTAACGACTACTTCCAGAATATATTGGAGTGGAATGATTATGAAGAATGGAATGGGGGCATTGAGTCCTACAACATTTACAGAGTAGTAGATGGTTTCTGGGAAGTTTCACCTATTGCCAGCGTGCCACATGGCATTAATAGTTATATCGATGACATAGCCATATATTATGAATCGGACGCTCGATTCTGCTATTACATTGAAGCCATACAAGGAATAGATTCGTTGTATTCGTTTAAGGATACCAGCCTTTCAAACGAGGCATGCGTGATCCAACCGGTGAAGCATTATACCCCTAATGCATTTACGCCAGGTGGACTCAACCCTGAGTTCTTCCCTGTTCAAATATTCATTGATGTGAACAGTTACAACTTTATGGTGTTTAGCCGCTGGGGCGAGAAAGTGTTTGAAACCAATAATCCGAAAGAGGGATGGAAAGGAACATTCAACGGCAAAGACGCACCTCAGGGAGCCTATGTTTACATGGTTGAATTTAAGAGTCCGAGTGGAAAGGAATTCAAGAAACGAGGGACGGTCACTCTCATCAAATAATTACAAAAAGAGCAGCCTTCGGGTTGCTCTTTTTGCTTGGTGTCATCATCAGAAAATCATTTTAAAATGATACCTTTGCGCCATTCATTTTTTAGCGCATGTTTTTGAATATCAACCAAGAACATTGACAATCACATTGAACAAAGCTATGCTTACTGAATCTAAAAAATTTGTTGGGGAAGGATTTACTTTTGACGATGTTTTGCTGGTGCCCGCATACTCTGAAATTCTGCCCAGGGAAGTAGATATTTCCTCTTTTTTTTCACGCAATATCAAATTGAATATTCCTATTTCGTCAGCAGCTATGGACACGGTTACCGAATCGGCCATGGCGATAGCGCTGGCTCAGGAGGGTGGAATTGGAATTCTACACAAGAATATGTCGATAGAGTTGCAAGCCGGTGAAGTAAGAAAAGTGAAGCGTTCAGAAAGTGGAATGATACAAGATCCGGTGACACTTTCGGTTACGGCAAAAGTGCGCGAGGCTCACATGCTAATGAAAGAACACAAGATTGGAGGAATACCTATTGTGGATTCAGCTAACAAGTTGGTGGGCATACTGACAAACCGCGACTTGAGATTCGAAAAAAACCTGGACAAGAAAGTGACTGAGATTATGACCAAGGATAATCTGATCACAGTGCAGGGTGTGCAAGACATGGCCAAGGCAGAGCAAATTCTCCAGGAGTTTAAGATTGAGAAGCTCCCTGTGGTTGATAAAAACTACAAGCTTGTCGGGTTGATTACTTATAAAGACATCATGAAATTGAAGTCCAAGCCCAACGCCTGCAAGGACAAATTGGGAAGGCTGCGTGTTGGCGCTGCGGTGGGTATTACGCTTGATGTTTTGGATCGTGTGCAGGCCTTAGTAGATCATGCAGTAGATGTGGTGGTAATTGATACCGCCCATGGCCATTCGCGCGGAGTGTTTGAAACGCTGCAACGGGTAAAAAAGAAATTTAAAGGGTTGGATGTAGTAGTAGGAAATATTGCCACCAAAGAAGCCGCCCGCGACTTGATAAAAGCTGGAGCCGATGGTGTAAAAGTGGGCATAGGCCCGGGCTCAATTTGCACCACGCGTGTGATAGCCGGGGTAGGCGTTCCACAACTTTCGGCAATTTACGAAGTGGCCAGTGCCATGACAGCCGCCAATAACATACCCATCATTGCAGATGGAGGCATCAGGTTTTCAGGCGATATTGTAAAAGCCCTGGCATCTGGAGCATCCTGCATCATGGCGGGATCCCTTTTTGCCGGCACTGAAGAGTCGCCCGGTGAGACCATTATTTTTGAAGGGCGAAAGTTCAAATCATATCGTGGTATGGGCTCCATTACTGCCATGCAAAAAGGGTCAAAAGACAGGTATTTTCAAGATGTGGAAGACGACATAAGTAAGCTGGTGCCCGAAGGGATTGAGGGCAGGGTACCCTATAAAGGATTCTTAGCCGAGACGGTGTATCAAATGATTGGAGGATTGCGTGCGGGCATGGGATACTGTGGTGCCAAGGATATTGTTAACCTTAAGAAAGCGCGTTTTATCAAAATATCGGCAGCAGGGTTTAAGGAGAGTCATCCTCATAATGTGACCATTACCAAAGAGGCACCCAACTATTCGCGTTGAACCTTAAGTTAGTAGCAAAAAATTATATTGTTTAGTTAAATTTGGCATCTCAAAAAATTTGAATTGTAATCATTGAATAGCATATGAAAAAGAGTTTATGTATTCTGCTTTTGTTGGTGTGTACTGGCACAGCGCATGTAATTGGTCAGTCGGCCACAGATCCGATACTATTGCAAATTGGTAATGAAAAAGTTACCCGGTCGGAGTTTGAAAAAGTGTACCGTAAGAACAATGCAAAAGATCTATCATTCGACCGAAAGTCTGTGACTGATTATTTGGAGTTGTATGTGAATTACAAACTAAAAGTAACCGAAGCGGAAGATCTGAAAATGGATACGAGCCAGGCGTTTCAGACTGAACTGGCAGGCTACCGCAAGCAGTTGTCACAACCTTACCTTACGGATAAAGAAGTTACAGAGCATTTGCTGCGCGAAGCCTATGACAGGTTGAGTACAGATGTGCGTGCCAGCCACATATTAATCAAAGTGGCACCTGACGCATTACCAAAAGATACGCTCTCGGCCTACAACAAAGCAATGAAAGTGCGAGAGCGCTTGGTTAAAGGCGGAGATTTTTCTGCCCTAGCGCGCGAAACATCTGATGACCCATCAGCAAAAGAAAATGGTGGTGACCTTGGCTATTTCACAGGATTGCAAATGGTTTATCCTTTTGAATCGGCTGCTTTCACAACAAAAAACGGAGAAATATCAATGCCAGTGCGTACTTCATTTGGTTATCATATTATTAAGGTAGTAGATAAACGCCCGGCCCAAGGTGAAGTACAAGTGGCGCATATTATGGTGAAGTTGCCTGCTAACGCCACCACCAATGATAGTATAAATGCCCGCACCAAAATCAATGAAATATATGACAAGCTCATAAGTGGGGAGAGTTTCAAAGACCTTGCGGCCAAGTACAGTGATGACCAAAGCTCAGCACGCAACGAAGGTATCCTGCCCTGGTTTGGTACCGGCCGAATGGTTCCCGAATTTGAAAAAGCTGCTTTTGATTTAAAAAAGAATGACGAAATCAGTAAGCCTTTTATGACTGCCTACGGATGGCACATTGCCAAACGAATAGATAAAAGGGGCATTCCTTCCTACGAAGATAAATTGCCTGATTTAAAATCGCAGATTTCTCGCGATTCACGGTCTGAAGTGAGTAGAAACTCTTTGGTGGCTAGAATAAAGCAAGAGTATGGTTTTACTGAAGTCAAAGCAGCGCGCGATGAATTTTTCAAATCTGTAGATTCTTCGCTTGCACAAGGTACTTGGAAGAAAGAACAAGCCAAGTCGCTGAGTAAAAAAATGTTCACTTTGGGTGATAAGAGCTATACCCAGCAGGACTTTGCTGAGTACGTTGAAAATCACCAAACCCGCAAACCAACCACCGCAGCTATAATGATAGTAGTAAGTTTGTATGATCAGTATGTGAACGAAACGGTGATTGCTTACGAAGAATCAAGGCTTGATAAGAAGTATCCAGATTTCAAAGCGTTGATGCAAGAGTATCGAGATGGAATCCTATTGTTTGACCTTACTGATACCAAAGTGTGGTCTAAAGCAGTAAAGGATACAACCGGCCTGCGAAATTTTTATGATAAAAATAAAGGGAACTACATGTGGCCACAGCGCGCTTATGCATCAATATATATGGCTACCAATCAACAAGTAGCTGATGCTGCTCGCAAAATGGCCAAGAAGAAGAAAACAACCAACGAGCAAATTCTGACTCAGCTTAACAAAGATTCTCAGTTAAATATTACCATTAAAGAAGGGAAGTTTGCAAAAGGCGATAATGAAGTAGTAGATGCCGTGGAATGGAAAACGGGTTTGAGCAAGGATATTAGCATGAATGGCAATGTGTCGTTTGTGAAAATAATGTCAATTCTTCAGCCACAGTCCAAACAATTGGAAGAAACGAGAGGATTGGTAATCTCAGATTTCCAAACAGCTTTAGAGAAAGAGTGGATCGATGGCCTCAGAAAAAAATACGAGGTTAAACTAAACAAGGAAGTACTCGATTCACTGATACAATAGCTCCCGATAAAAATAGTTATTAATGCATGGCGTTGTCATAATTAAAGTTATGTGACGCCATGCAATTTTAAAGAACAAGCCTTGCGTTACTATTTATATACTTTTTTCATTTTAGCTGCGCTTGTTACGTCATGTGGTCTTGCGGATGATGAGAATGCCGGAGATGTAGTGGCGCGTAGTGGGTCGCACTATTTATACAAGGCCGATATCCAGAAAATAGTTCCTCCCAATTCGAGCCCCGAAGACAGTGCCAATGTGGTTACTATTTTTGTGGAGAACTGGATCAGGCAGATGGTAGTATTGGCCAAAGCCGAGAGCAACTTAACGGATGAGCAAAAGAACTTTGACTCAAAATTGCAGGAGTATAAGCAGTCGTTGATATTGTATGCTTATGAGCAAGAGTTAATAAGGCAGCGATTGGATACACTGGTTTCGGACATTGCTATCAATGATTTTTATGAGAAGAATCAAACAAGCTTTGAGTTGAAAGACAATATTATAAAAGTTATCTACTTGAAAGTACCTAACAAAGCACCCAAATTGGAAAAAGCAAAACAGTGGTACAAATCAAATACAGATAAAGACAAACAGGAATTAGAACAATATGCACATCAGTATGCAATGAATTATTATTTTGATGAAGATTCATGGTTGCTTTTTGATGATTTGTTGAAAGAAGTGCCAATCAGCATGTATGACAAAGAGCAGTTTCTTAGAAATAACCGATACATTGAGCTGAGTGATTCGCTGGTAACGTATCTTGTCAACATCAAAGGATTTAAGACAAAGAGTTCGATCTCTCCACTTTCTTTTGAAAAGGAAAATATTAGGCAAATGATACTAAATCAACGTAAGTTAAAATTGCTCAAGGAAATGGAGCAGAGCGCCTACGAGGAAGCATTAAAAAAAGGACTGGTAGAAATTTATAAGAAGTAATGAAATTAAAACTCACAATGATACTGGCTTCGCTGTTATACATTAATGTAGCAAGCGCACAGGATAAAATTATTGACAGGAATATTGCCACCGTTGGCAGCCAGATATTGTTGCAATCTGATCTTGAAAATCAATACATGCAATACCTGCAGCAGGGTGGGCAATCGGATGAACAAGTCCGGTGCCAAATGCTTGACCAGTTATTGTTGCAGAAAATGTTGATTCACATTGCCGGTGTTGACAGTGTAGTGGTAAGCGAGAATCAAGTGGATGAAGAATTGGACAAGCGCATTAAATACTTTGTGAAACAGATTGGATCGCAAGAGAAGTTGGAAGAATACTATAGTAAGAGCATTATTGAAATTAAAGCCGAATTTCGTGAACTTATACGTGATCAGCTTTTGGTGCAAACAATGCATGATAAAATAACCCGTAATGTTTCTGTGAGCCCAGCCCAGGTGAGGTTATATTTCGATAATATTCCGACCGATAGTGTTCCTTTCATTGATTCGGAATTAGAAGTTGCACAAATCACAAAGCTACCTAAAGTGAGTCCGGAGGATAAGAAATTGGTTACCGATCGCTTGCAGGAATTGCGTCAGCGAATATTGAAGGGAGAGAATTTTGCAACATTGGCAGTTTTGTATTCTCAAGACCCGGGGTCGGCAAAAAAAGGGGGAGAATTGGGATTCACCTCAAGAGGGGAGTTGCTTCCTGAGTTTGAGGCGGTGTCCTTCAATCTTAAAGGTGATGAAGTATCGCGTATTGTAGAAACCAAATACGGATTCCACATTATTCAGGCTATAGAGCGCAGGGGAGATCAAATAAACTTCAGACACATTCTGATGAAAGCAAGCGTGTCTTCTGCTTCGTTAGCAAGTGCTAAGTCTGTGTTGGACAGCGCGCTGGCAAAAATACAAAGTAAAGAATTGAGCTTTGCGGAAGCTGCCCAGCAATATTCTGATGACAAAGATTCCAGATACAGCGGTGGGGTATTAATAAATCCGCAGACCGGACAAACTAAATTTGAACCCAGCCAGTTGGACCCCACATTGTTTTTCGTAATCGATAAACTGAAGCCGGGAGAATATTCTGAGCCGGTAGTAATGAATACAGATGATGGAACAAAAGCCTATAGGATAGTGATGTTGAAGACTAAAACTGATCCCCACAGGGCCAATTTAAAAGATGATTATCAGCGAATAAAGGAAGCGGCTTTGAGCGAAAAACAATCAAGCGCGATAGAAGAATGGATACTGAAGAGAAAAACAGGAACATACATACAAATTGATAATGACTTTACAGGCTGCAACGTAGTGCAAGCCTGGTTAAACTAGAAGATAATTATATATGGAAAATACATTTAAATCTGACGTTGAAGGCGTTGATTCTTTGGTGAAAGTGTACGCAGATTTGCGTTCGGAAATCGGAAAAGTAATAGTAGGACAGGATGAAGTAATTAAGGATGTGTTAATAAGCATTTTTAGCCAGGGCCATTGTTTGCTTGTAGGTGTGCCGGGACTTGCCAAAACATTGTTAGTGAATACAATTGCGCAAGTTTTAGGATTGTCATACAATAGGATACAATTCACACCCGATTTGATGCCATCCGACATTATCGGCACCGAGATACTGGATGAAAACCGACACTTCAAGTTTATCAAAGGTCCTTTGTTTGCCAACATCATTTTAGCAGATGAGATAAACCGTACACCTCCCAAAACACAAGCTGCATTACTGGAGGCCATGCAAGAGAGAGCGGTTACAACTGCTGGCCAGCGTTATACCCTCCCACAGCCTTTCTTTGTGCTTGCAACGCAAAACCCCATAGAGCAGGAGGGAACATACCCTTTGCCCGAAGCACAGTTAGACCGATTTATGTTTAATGTGTGGCTTGATTATCCGAAGTTTGAAGACGAGATAATGGTAGTGAAACGCACCACAGCCCAACACAGTGTTACATTAAACAAAGTGTTGGATGGAGAGCAAATAATGCAGTATCAACAATTGGTGAGAAATATTCCTGTGCCTGACAACGTGCTCGAATATGCCGTATCGCTTTCTACCCGCACACGGCCTAACACGGCTGGGGCCCACAAGTTTTCGAATGACTATTTATCCTGGGGCGCAGGTCCACGTGCCTCACAGTACTTGGTGATTGGTGCTAAATGTAATGCTGCATTCAAAGGGAAGTACTCTCCGGATATAGAAGACGTGAGGGCCGTTGCGCCAGCCATCTTACGCCACCGCATATTGCGCAATTACAAAGCCGAGGCTGAAGGGATATCTGTAGAAAGCATCATTTCTGAATTGCTGAAGTAAATTAAATACAAAAAGTAAAATAAAAAGCCGCCTGTGCATGATTCAATCATTCACAGGCGGCTTTTTATTTATCAAAATTTGTTTAGTAGTAGCTCAATCGAATTACATTGCTCAATTGTTTGGCAAAACGGATCACTTGGCGGCTATAGCCATACTCATTATCGTACCAGACGTACAACACAAGGCTTTTTTTGTCCTTGCTAACGATAGTTGCTGGGCTATCAACTATGGAGGCACAAGGATTGCCTACCAAGTCCGTGCTCACCAATTCATTCGAAACTGAATATTGAATCTGCTCAACCAAGTCGCCTTTCAGTGCGGCAATGCGCAACACGTTGTTTACTTTTTCTTTGTCCGTTTCTGTTTTTACAGTTAGATTTAAAATAGCAAGTGAAACATTGGGTGTAGGCACACGCACTGCATTGCCGGTTAGCAAGCCTTCTAGATGAGGTAAAACTTTAGCCACCGCCTTGTCAGCCCCTGTTTCGGTTATCACCATATTCAATGCGGCCGAACGCCCCCTACGGTACTTGTCATGGTAGTTATCCAACAAATTCTGGTCGTTGGTGTAGGAGTGAATGGTTTCAATATGCCCACGCTCAATGCCCAATTGGGAATCAATTACTTTCAGTACCGGAACAATTGCATTGGTAGTACATGAAGCAGCTGAGAATATAGTTTCTCCGGGTTCATATGATTTATGATTCACGCCATGCACTATATTTGGAATATCACCTTTTCCGGGAGCAGTCAACAATACTTTGTCAATTCCATTGGATTTCAAGTGACGCGATAATCCTTCCCGGTCTCTTGCCACACCAGTATTGTCAATTAGCAATGCATTGCTAATGCCAAATGCAGTATAATCAACCGAATCAGGGCTATTCGCGGCTATCATGTGAACAGTATGTCCATTTACAATCAATGCCTTGTTAGTGAAATCTTCGATAACAGTACCTGGAAAAGAACCGTGTACCGAATCATTGCGGAGTAAGTCAGCACGTTTACGGATATCGGTATCTGAATTATCTCTGGTCACGATGGCGCGCAACCTAAGCTGTTCGCCTTTGCCGGCTTGGGCTATAAGTTCACGTGCTACAATTCGACCAATACGGCCAAAACCAAACAATACCACGTCTTTGGGGTCTAGCTTACGTTTATCCTGACCAATGTGCCGGTTCAGTTTGTCATGCAGAAATTCCGTTACATCTTTGTAATTGGTTTGTTCCTTAATCCACTCATAGTTGAGCTTTCCAATATCAATTCGCGAAGGAGCCAAGTCAAGCATCGTGATATGCTTTGCCAGAAAAAGAGTGTCAACAATATTGATAGGTTGGTTCACTATTTCTTTAGCATATTGATGAAGTTTCAATATTTCGCTTGCACTTCGGTCCACCAATTGATTGCGATACAATACAAGTTCAACAGATTTATCGAACCAAAGATTGCCGGTAATATGAATGAGTTCAATGGCTGATTTCTCGAATCCAATCCATTCATTTAATTCGTTGATATACTTTTCGGATGCTTCAGCTTTCTGAGTTGGTTTGTCTGTTTTCAAGGCAGTGGTTTCTAACATTTGAAATTATTTTTAACCGGTTTTTTAAATTTGAAAAAGCAAAAAGGTGCGTAAAGCTTACGCACCTTTTCTATGTTATTTCAGAAATTCATTTTAAGATTAACCCAAATATGCTTTCAGTAACTTACTTCTTGACTTGTGGCGCAATCTACGTATCGCCTTTTCCTTAATCTGTCTTACACGCTCACGAGTAAGGTCAAATTTTGCTCCAATCTCCTCGAGGGTAAGTCCGTGATTCATACCAATGCCAAAAAACAATTTGATGACTTCACGCTCTCTTTCAGTGAGTGTATTTAATGAACGGTCAATTTCTTTTTGAAGGGACTCACCCATCAAAGCTGTATCTGCCCTTGGTGAATCTGAATTCTCAAGTACGTCAAGCAGACTGTTGTCTTCACCTTGAACAAAAGGAGCATCCATTGAGACATGCTTACCAGAAACACGCATCGTGTCCGCAATCTTTTCGGGTGGCAATTCCAATAATTTTGAAAGTTCATCAGCAGATGGTTCTCTTTCAAATTCTTGTTCTAGCTTAGAAAATGCTTTGCTAATTTTATTTAGTGAACCTACCTGATTGAGGGGCAAACGCACAATCCTGGATTGCTCGGCCAAAGCCTGCAATATTGACTGGCGAATCCACCACACTGCATAAGAGATAAATTTGAAACCACGAGTTTCGTCAAATCGCTTAGCGGCCTTTATCAAACCAAGGTTTCCTTCGTTGATTAAATCGGGAAGACTCAGTCCCTGATTTTGATATTGTTTAGCAACAGAAACTACAAATCTTAAGTTGGCTTTGGTAAGCCTGTCAAGCGCATCTTGATCACCAGCTTTGATTTTGCGTGCAAGTTTTACCTCTTCTTCAGCAGTAATCAAATCTTCCCTTCCTATTTCCTGAAGGTATTTTTCCAGAGATTGACTCTCTCGGTTGGTAATCGATTTTGTAATTTTTAGTTGCCTCATGTATTTTTTCGGGTTTTAGGTACTGAAAATTGAAAGTTTCTCGATGGAATTCAAAATCAAATTATGAAATTATTCCAATGCTGCAAAGGTACGTTTAAATACCCACTATTCCAATACCCCGGCCATTATTATAACCCTTGTAAGTCAATGGTTTATAGCCTTTGTAAGGTTATTTGTCATATACCAAAACCATAGTACGCTCTCATTCCGTTGGGATAAATTCCTTCAATCAAGATGCCACCCTTTTTATTCTGTAAAATTCGCGTAACATCATCAGTACTAGTTACTTTGCTCTTGTCAATTGAGGTTATTATAAATCCTTCCTTTATTCCGGCTTCTGCTAGTTTTCCTTTGCCTAACTGCTTAATCTTCACTCCATTTTCAATTCCCAGTTTGTTGGACTCTTCGATTGAAACAGTTTCGAAATTTGCACCCAGCACATCTCTGTAATCGTTCTTGATTATCTCCGTATTACCTTCTTTATTGCGTAGTACCAATGTTAAATCTTTTGGTTTGCCATCGCGCACAAGCGATACCGTAATCTTGTCTCCAGGCCTGAATTTTCCTACTTGTTCTTGCAACTGTGGAGTAGAATTAACTGTCACTCCATTAATAGATGTAATCACATCCCCTTCCTGGATGCCAGCAGCTGCAGCGGCACCGCCTTCGGTCGTGCCAGAAACAAAAACACCTTTCAGGTCTTTTAGGTGAGCATCGGTAGCCAGTTTGGAGTCGATACCCCTGATGCTAACACCAATGAAAGCACGTTGGACAGTTCCAAATTCAACAAGGTCATCTACGACCTTTTTTACAATGTTAACCGGTATGGCAAATGAGTACCCCGAGAATGCACCGGTAGTGGAAGCAATGGCGGAGTTGATGCCAACCAGTTCTCCTTTTGTATTTACAAGAGCTCCGCCACTATTGCCGGGATTTACAGCCGCATCGGTTTGAATAAACGACTCCAGCGCATACTGATCCGGCAATATGCCTATGTTGCGCGCTTTGGCGCTTACGATACCAGCAGTAACTGTTGATGTAAGATTAAATGGATTGCCCACCGCCAATACCCATTCGCCCACTTTCACATCATCCGAATTTCCATAATAAATAAAAGGCAGCCCTTTTTGTTTGATCCGTAGTAACGCCAAATCAGTGCTGGGATCAGTGCCCACGACACTTGCTTCAAAGGTCCGGTTGTCGTTCAATGTGATTTGCACTTTATCTGCATTCTGGACCACATGATTATTGGTAATGATATATCCATCTTCTGAAAGTATTACGCCTGAGCCGGATGACTCCTGCATACGGGGTTGCCTGAAATTACGATCGCCAAAGAAATCGCGAAACGGATCGTAAGTGCGACTACCGGAACTGGTAGAAGTAGACGTGGTTTTGACGTGCACCACTGCATTCACTGTCATTTCAGCGGCTTGTACAAAACTGACACCGGCCTCAGGAGGTGCAGAATAATTCACCAACCTCACTGGTTGAGATGCAGATATACTAGTGCCGGAATTGTTGCTATCTATTTGTTTGAAAATATATGCACCTCCAATTGCACTTCCCGTTGCGATGAGAACGATGATGAAAAACCTCAAAATATTTTTTGTCATTGCTTATAAATTTTATGTTTTATGTTTGGGATGTTGGGACAAGTTTTGTGCCACACAAAGTAGAATTGCCAAATGATAATTTGGTGAAGCAATCCACTGAAAAAATTTCATTATTTGCGAGACATTTTGTCATTTTTTTACTAACAATCATATGTGTGCTAAGTAACGGCATTTGTGTGCATTATGTTGTTTTGGCAAGAATAAATTGCACTACCTTTGTTGCGTATTTGACAAGCCATGCTTTACACTCATTCATATAGCGACAATATTATTCTCGAAAGAATAAAGAATTTGCAGCAGGATAGCCTTGTTTCACTGTATGAAGCGCACTATCTGCCCGCGCTTAATTACATTGTTAAAAACGGTGGCGATGAGGTGGCGACACAGCAGGCTTTGAGCGGGGCTCTTGTGCAATTATGGCGAGAAGTGCTTGCCAATAAGTATGAGGCCGAAGGCCCCATAGAGCAATTTGTATTGGCACGAACACGTGAACTATTTCATAAGCGTAAAGTGAAAAAAAGTCAGCGGGCCGAATCGGAAGAGGAGAAACGAAACGAAAAGCGAGAACGAATGGCGCAGCTTTTCGGGTTGTTGGATGCTAAGGAGCGAGATATTCTGCATTTATATTATTTCGAAGGACTGGATTTTGAGAATATAGCCAAAGCCAAGTCACTAGGTTCGGCTGCAGCCGCACGTCAGGCGCTGGATGCAGCATGGGGTAAGCTGGACAAAATTTCAATAATCATGTTTAATCAGCAAAATGACAAAGCATGATTGGCAATAGCGAAGCACAGAACAATCAAATAGATCAGTACATAAAAGGACTGATGAAAGGGCGGGAGTTGGATGCGTTTGAAAATGAATTAGAGCGCGATCGGCAATTGGATGAAAAAGTAAAGTCAGCTGCAGAGACAATGAAGGCTATCGAAGAGTGGCGTCATGATAATCTGCGACAATACGTTCTGGCTAACGCCAAAATAAAGCTGATCAGAAATCAATGGGGCAAGACCTGGACCATTGCATCAGCTGCCATCATAGTAATTGCCACCTCCATATTTGTAGTTGATTATTTTGCCATGCGCGACAACAGCACCCCTATGTTTCCTAAGCTGAAAAAGCTTGCGCAAAGTGCCAAAGACAATGTGCTTTTGCCCACTGATACAGGCTCAGCATCCAAAATAGAAACACGAGTTGCTGAACAATCTGAGAATGTTCAATTGTCTACAAACAATGACAAACCAGCTGAAGAAGAAAAAATTAAAAACACGGCCCATACAGATAGTATAAATGAGTATGCGCCTGATACGAGTCGCAAACTGGTGATAGCAAATGAAGAAATTGGCGACAATCAGGATGTGGTAAAAAGGGAAGAACTGCTGATGGCATTTAACACCCGTGTGGTAGATAAGTCTACGGATTCGCAGAAGAAAAACGCGGCTCCCGCGGACTCTGTTTCTCGTGAAGCTATAGGCAAGCTCAATCCAGAGGCAAAACTACCTGAAGCTACAGTGCCAGGTGATAATTATAAAATTGAAGTTTGGAAGTCGCCCATAAACTTTCGTGGCTATCGGATGGTAAAGAACAGAATCACCGTGTACGGTATAGAACAACCATCGGCCATACGTGTGCTCAAACTAGGTGAGCAATATTTCATGGAATACGAACCAGGGGCTTATACCAAACTGTATCCTGGCGATCAGTTCAATGCTTTTGTAAAAGTTAGAGATAGCGAGATCATCAATCAGCTTAAATAATGAACTTGGGATTTTCTAAATACCAGGGGGCGGGCAACGATTTTGTGATAATTGATAATCGCAATAAAAATTTTCCTTCAGAAGATTATGCATTGGTAAATACATTGTGCGACCGTCATTTTGGAATAGGTGCCGATGGGCTAATATTGATTGAAGAGCATGAGTCGGCAGACTTTACCATGGTTTATTATAACGCTGACGGAAAGCCTGGATCGATGTGCGGGAATGGTTCGCGATGCGCCATCATGTTTGCCATCAGATTGGGCATGTGTGGTAACACCTGTACGTTTGAGGCTTATGATGGATTACACACAGGCGAATTGATTGCTGGAAGTGTTGAAAGTAGATGCGAAATCAAAGTGAGTATGTCAGACGTGCGAAATGCCGAATTGCTGGATTCTGACTATGTGCTAAATACTGGTTCGCCACATTATGTGAGGCGTGTAGAAAACACTCAAACCATAAATGTGGTGGAAGAGGGGCGAGGCATCAGAAACAGCAGCAGGTTTCAGGAGCAGGGTATCAACGTGAATTTTATCGCAGAAGAAGGGGATCACATTTCTATCAGAACCTATGAAAGAGGTGTAGAAGATGAAACGCTTGCTTGCGGCACAGGCATCACCGCCAGCGCGCTGGCATGTGCTATGTGGGGAATGGTGGCCGCTGCTGAGGGCCGTTGCGCATTGCAGGCCCTGGGAGGCCCATTGGTAGTGTATTTCAACCAAAAAGGAAACGAGTTTACAGATATTTATTTGCAAGGCCCAGCGTGCTTTGTATATTCGGGTGAAATAGACACTAAAAAACTGATGGCTTAATTATATGTTAGACGGGAAAAGGATTCACCTTCGTGCGTTGGAGTCGACCGACCTGGAAGTTCTGTTTGGGTGGGAGAATGACGTATCCAATTGGGATACTAGTGGTACGATGGCTCCTTTTAGCCGCTTTGTTTTAGAGCAATACTTATCCATTTCGCATCAGGATTTGTATACTAACAAAGAATTAAGATTAGTAATTGCATTGAACCAGCCCGAGGGCAATGGCTTACCGATAGGTTGTATCGACCTTTTTGAATTTGACCCCAAACACAGGCGGGCAGGTGTGGGCATACTTATTGGCGATACCATTATGCGTGGCAAAGGATATGCAGGCGATGCACTTGATTTACTCATTCCTTATGCTTTTGAAGTGTTGGCGCTACATCAGTTATTCGCGAATATTGCTGTCCGCAATGCCGCCAGCATCAAAATTTTTGAAACACGTAAATTTGTTAAAGTAGGTACCAAGGCAGATTGGTTATTGACTAAAGAGGGATGGCAGGACGAGAATCTGTATCAGTTGATAAATAAAGGTTAATCGTTCCTACTTGACAGTTAGTTTAAGTTTCAAAAAAATCAGTGTTGCATTCAAAGTTGAGTCATATAAAAGTAATTTTTATTGCTGTGCTATTTGTCATTGCCGTACTGTCAGCGACTTGCAACCGCGATACAGGAGATGCCACCACTGGCGTTGACGCTCAACCCTCAACTTATTTAAATCTAAACGATACGGTTAAGTATGTGGGCATGCATACCTGCAAACAGTGTCATCAGTCTATTTACGATTCATTTATGGAAACCGGCATGGGCCAAAGTATTGACCTGGCTTCTCACACCAAAAGCTCCGCAAAGTTTGATCAAACTGCTTTGATTTATGACAGCCACAAAGATTTTTATTACAAGCCCTTCTGGAGTAATGATAGTTTGCAAGTGCTTGAATTCAGGATGCAAGGCAAAGACACCATTCACAAACGGTTGGAACGAATCACTTACATAATAGGAAGCGGGCAGCACACCAACTCGCATATGATGTTAGTGAATGGACATCTGACCCAAGTGCCTGTGACTTATTACACCCAAAAAGGAAAGTGGGATTTGCCTCCCGGTTTCGAGAATGGAAGCAACACCCGTTTTTCACGAGCCATTGCGTTGGAGTGCATGAGTTGCCACAATGCATATCCCGATTTTGTAAAAGGATCTGAGAATAAGTTTGCTTATGTGCCGCAGGGAATAAATTGTGAACGATGCCATGGACCCGGAGAGATTCATGTGAAAGAAAAGCTGGCCGGAAAAATTCTGGATGTAGTGACCGGGATAGATTACACCATTGTGAACCCTTCAAAGCTCCCTGTGAATTTGCAGTTTGATGTATGTCAACGATGTCATTTGCAAGGCAACGCAGTGTTACAACCTGATAAAACTTTTTATGATTTTCGACCCGGCATGCGATTATCTGATGTGATGAATGTTTTTATGCCGGTGTATAGCGGTGCAAATGATGAGTTTATTATGGCATCGCATGCTGAGCGGCTGAAGATGTCAGGTTGTTATTTGCATACCACCCAAAAAATTGAAGATGGTACACTTAAAGTTCAAAACACATTGAGGCCATATAAAGATGCATTGACCTGTGTGACCTGTCACAACCCTCACGTGAGCGTGAAGGCTACAGGGGCAGCCACTTACAATATGGCTTGCGGGGGCTGCCACTCCGGGGCCAAAGATTCTCAAAGCATGCTTTTATGCATAGCGCCACCAAAAGAGTTGAAAGCGAAAAAGAACAATTGTGTGGGTTGCCACATGCCCAAATCTGAAACCATTGACATTCCCCATGTGGTGGCTACTGACCATTACATACGGAAGCCTCAAACCTCGTCTGGCGCACAGGTCACTAAAAAATTCCTGACCATTGACGCGGTCAACAACCGTGGCATTGGAGGTTCCATCAAGGGAAGAGCCTATCTATATTACTATGAAAAGTTCGATCAGCAGCCCATGTATTTGGATTCTGCTGCAGCCTATTTTAATTCCGACCCTGCGCCATTTTCTCTAAAAGCTCCTGATCTCATACATCTTTATTATCTGCAGCGTGACAATGCCAAGGTGATAGAAACCGCCCGCACAGAAGGTATCAAAGCCGAAAAAATGAATGAAGTCTCTTTTTCCAACACACAAGCCTGGACCGCCTACCGCATTGGCGAATCGTATAATAATATTGGCAACACACACAATGCCAATCTGTATTTTGCAACTGCTCACCGGCTTGCCCCATACGAACTTAACTTTATGACCAAGTATGCAGCGTCATTGGCGGCATTGGAAAAACCGGTTGAGGCAAGAAAAATTTATGAACTAGCGCTGGCAGAGTATCCACGCAATGCAATGGTGCTGTCTAATCTTGGTTACTTAATATTGGTGCTGGACAATAATTCCGAACTTGCCATGGATCATTATAACAGGGCCATTGCCCTCGATCCTGATTACGCTCCTGCATTGTTGAACAAGGCAGGTCTGCTGGCGCAAAATGGAAAATATGTCGATGCACGTGTGCTGCTGAAAAGGATATTATCCAAACAGCCGCGCAATGCCCAGGCAGCGCAGGCGTTGAAACAGCTTGAAACTTTATAACATGGCAGCAAAGAGACGAAGTGGTAAAAAGAGAAAAGGAGGCTTGTTAAAAGCATTACTCATTGGTTTGTTGATTGCCATCGGAATTGGCGGAGTATCGGTGTATGAGTTTTACCAACGGATAATGGCACCCAATGTGGTGTTGAATTCGCAAGATGATGGATACGTTTACATACCTACTGGCGCCACTTTTAATGATGTAGTGAAGATACTGAACAACCACGGCATGCTCATGCACACCTCCACTTTCGAATGGCTTGCCCACCGCATGGACTACGACAAAAAAGTGTTGCCCGGTAGGTATCAAATTTCGCAAGGCATGTCGAATAAAGATTTGGTAACGCTGCTACGGTCGGGCAAACAAACACCCATAAAAGTGATCTTCAATAATGTGCGCACTTTGCCGGATTTGGCCGGACGTGTGGGCTCGCGCATCGAGGCCGATTCGGCATCACTAATGAAACTATGGAACAACAAGGAGTATATATCCGGGCTAGATTCAGTGTTGACTAGGGACAATTTCAAAATGATATTTCTGCCCAATACATATGAGTTTTACTGGAACACCTCTGCCGAGAAGTTCAGTGTAAGGATGTATGATGAGTATCGCAAGTTCTGGACGGAGAGCAGGCTGGCACGTATGCGGCAGGTAGGGCTGACACGCGTGCAGGTTTCGGTGATTGCAAGCATAGTAGAGCAGGAGACAAAAAAGAAAGATGAAATGCCGAGGGTGGCCGGAGTGTATATGAATCGCTACAACCGCAATTGGAAGTTAGAAGCTGACCCCACGCTGATCTATGCGGTGGGCGATTTTACCATCAAGCGCGTGCTGAATGTGCACAAGGAAATAGACTCACCTTACAATACCTATATGTACGGAGGGCTGCCCCCGGGACCCATATCAATACCCTCCATCACCGCTTTGGAATCGGTTATCAATTACGAGAAACATGATTACATGTTTTTTTGTGCGCGGGCAGATTTTTCAGGTTACCATGCCTTTGCTCGAACCTATCCCGAGCATCTGGCCAACGCACGAAAGTTCCAGCGCGAGCTAGACAGACGAAATATTAAATCGTAATTTTGCGCCTTTATAATAGTAGAATGAAACGAAGTTTATGCGCAGTCATCTTATTGGTTTTTTCGGTGGCGTTCATGAGATCAGCCATGGCGCGCGAGGCACCAGTAATGTTGCATTTGTCGGGCAAAAACCAACCGGACACACTTGGCACTAACCTAGTTGAGTATCTACCCCAGTTGCTTTATAAAGAAGTAATAGAAGGCCGTGTTAAACTGTGGGAAGGACCTTCAAAAGAAAAGCAGGTTTCTGTTGAGCGACTGAATGAGATTGAACAAAGCACGGCCACTTTGTTTACCAAATGCAATGATTTGTTTTTGTTTGAAGTGTGGGTAATAAAGAAGAAGCATATTACACCTTTTACATTTGGCATTGGGTTTGTGACACAAAATACCCGCGGGGAAGAAGTGTCTTTTGGTTATGTCGATTACAACGATATAAGAACATTGCTTCGGACAAACCGAATACCCTGCAATGCCAATGCAAACTTCGGCACTACATATGAAGATGCCATCATGCAACGCATTTTTGTGTTTACTCTGATGCAATACAACAAAAAAACTTTTAAAACTGTGATTGAAGCAAAACAAGCGCAAGATGAATTGCTCCATACACGTAAGTATAAATATACTGCCGCCAATGTTTCGCAACGCGAGATCACCTATTCTATCAGTTTTGCAAACGCTTCCAATGAGCAATCTTCCATCAACGCGATAAATATTTTGCAAGCATTCGAAAATTACTTTAGTCGAAACATTCAAGATTTCCTGAACATTGGCGGAGACAAACTTCATGAAAGCACCACTAAGGCTGGCGTTTCATTGTTGGCCATAGAGATTACAGAACTTTGGTCGCGGCATGGCATAGCAGGAAATACCACTACAAACGTTGAGAGACTTAAGTTTTATTTTAAAAGTGGCGAGTTAAGTAGTGTGTCATACAATGACGTGGCTACATTCAATGTAACTGTTGGCACACGCGCAGTATGGGATGTGATAGGCGATAAAAAATTTGACTACCGCCTGGTCAAAATCAATGACCAATTGGTGTCACCTACTGAAAGCATTGTGTATGTGAGTGGGTTGAAAGTTTCACCTTGGAATAAATTATTACAGTATCAAAGGAGTATCAAACAATAATGTATGAAAGCAGATAAAATTAAGTTTGGAACAGACGGCTGGCGCGCCATCATAGCCCGCGAATTTACAGAAGAAAACGTTACTCGTGTGGCAGAAGCCACCGCTGAATGGTTGAACAAGAATCATAAGAATCCTTCGGTGGTGGTGGGTCACGATTGCAGGTTTGCGGGAGAGATGTTTGCCGAGGCTGTGGCCAAAGTGATGGCAGCACAATCGGTTAAAGTGTATTTAGCGAAAGGGTTTGTTTCCACCCCCATGATTTCACTGGGTGTAGTAGAGTTGAAAGCCACAGTTGGTATCATCATCACTGCGAGCCACAACCCACCCGCATACAACGGCTTCAAACTCAAGGGGAGTTACGGTGGACCATTGCTGCCCCAACATGTAGAAGAAATTGAAAACCTGATAAAGGAAGAATCAAATACCAAACTTGAAAAGATTTCGCTTGATGAATTAATCTCTGATGGCCAGGTAGTAATCAGCGATTTGGAAACTATGTATTGCGATAAAGTGGAAGCCGCATTTGACCTTGAAGCCATCAAGAAATCGGGCCTCACGCTTGCTTTTGATGCTATGTATGGCTCAGGGCAGAATGTATTGAAGCGCTTGCTGCCTGACACCATTATGTTGCATTGCGATTACAACCCTTCTTTCATGGGGCAAGCACCTGAACCCATTCACAGAAACCTTACTGAATTTTCAGCATTAATAAAGTCACGAGGAGATATAGACAGCGGCCTGGTTACTGATGGAGATGCAGACAGGCTGGGCTTGTACGATAGCAAAGGAAATTTTGTCGATTCGCATCATATTATTTTACTGTTGATTCATTATTTGCACAAATATAAAGGGCAGAGCGGCAAAATATGTACGGCTTTTAGTACAACGCCTCGCATTGCCAAGTTGTGTGCGCATTACAACCTACCGCTAGAGGTGGTGAAAATTGGATTCAAGTACATATGTGAGATTATGATTAATGAAGATGTGCTTGTGGGTGGAGAAGAGTCAGGAGGCATCGCTATCAAAGGACATATACCTGAGCGCGATGGAATATGGATGGGGCTTGTGTTGTGGGAGTTTATGGCGAAGTCGGGAAAGAAGATAGAGGAGTTGATTGAAGAAGTGTATGCCATAACCGGACCTTTTTCGTTTGAGCGTTCTGATTTGCATATTGAAGAATCGTTGAAGCAACGAATTATTACAAACTGCGAGAATGGAGTGTATGATTCATTTGGTGAGTACAAGGTTACACGATTTGAAGACCTGGATGGATATAAATATTTCTTTGACAACGATGAATGGTTGATGATCCGTCCATCTGGTACCGAACCTGTGCTACGCACCTATGCCGAATCGTCTTCCAGTGAGAAGGCGTTCAAGATTTTGGATGCAGGCAAAGCAGTGCTGCTCAAAGCTTAAAAAAATTACGGATGTGCAATCGAGTTGTTTTGATGTCATTAACCATAGCGCTGTGCGCCAATGCACAGGGGCAAGTCGATTCGATAAGTTTTTTTGAGCGTTCACCCGTCTATGACAAGTCCAGAGCAAACCTGGTGGGCTATGGCACCGGCAGTATATACGTGGCCTCTATGACCGGGCTTTATGCGCTGTGGTATCGCAATCAAGAGTCGGAGGCATTTCATTTTTTTAATGATAACAAAGAGTGGTTGCAGGTTGACAAAGCCGGCCACGCTACCACATCGTATTACCTTGGCCGATCGTGGATGGATCTGATGTTGTGGGCGGGATACAGCGAGCGCAAGGCCACATGGGTGGGAGGTAATTTGGGATTTGTGATGTTGACTTCGGTTGAAGCTTTTGATGGTTTTAGCACCGGGTGGGGATTTTCATGGGGAGATATGTTTGCCAATTTTCTTGGCGCCCAACTGGTTACCGTCCAACAGAGTACATGGCACGAGCAGCGAATAGTCATGAAGTATTCCTACCATCATACACGTTTTGCCGCGCTCCGGCCCTCGCTGCTGGGCAGCAATTGGCGCGAGAGTTTTTTGAAAGACTACAATGGCCAAACATTGTGGCTATCGATGAATGTGAATGAAATGGCCGGTGGTAGGACTCAAATTCCTAAATGGTTGAATCTTTCGGTAGGTTATGGTGGTGATGGAATGATTACCGGCTCGGATATAGCTCCGGCTGAATTGGGCAACACGCCATGGCTTGCGCGCAATCGCCAGTATTATCTTTCGCTCGATGTGGACTTAACGCGTGTACGCACCGGATCAGGATTTGTAGATGCGCTGCTGCATACAGTTAATTTCCTGAAAGTGCCTGCTCCTGCCATTGAGTTTAATCAAGGAGGAAGGGTGAAATTTTATCCGTTTTATTTTTAAAAGTATAATGATGCAAGTAGGGGACAAAGTAAAATTTTTAGATGAGGATAACAGCGGAGTTGTGTCTGCGATTATTTCTCATGATAAAGTGATGGTGCAGGATAAGCATGGATTTGAATCTCCAGCTTTTAAAAAAGCACTGATAGTTACCGAATCGACAGCGCCAGTGATATCCGAAGAACAGGCTGAAGAAGAAGGGCAACAACAATCAGAACTATTGAAGTTTTGTAGCCATAAGGATGATCTTTTTTTGTTGTTTTATTTACATGATCGAGCTTCGAAGTTTTCAAGTAAGGTCACTTTGTTTTTGATCAACAATTTTGATTCGTGCCTTTATTTCACGCTCTCCACCCGCGAAAGACACATCATGCAATTGGTTTACGCAGGCGAAATGGAAGCATACAGTTCGCTGCAATTGCTGACTGTAGATACCGCCAACATTGATAAATTAGCCAAAGTTGCTTGTCAGGGAGTGTTGTTTAATGCCACACACTTTGAGCAGTTACCACCATTGAACGGTGAGTTCGAGAGCAGAGAGAAAGATTTGGTGAACAGAATAAATTTTGAAACCGTAGGTGACTCTATGTATTATGTGGTTCCTCTGCTGCGCGGTGGGAAGAAGAAAATCACCATAGTGATTGACGACACAGTTTTGACTTCTGACGAAATTCAAGGCATGTTGGACAGTAGTACTGGCGCTGGCAAATCCCCGGCAGCGCGTCCTGCCACATTTCACGGTATTTACGAGAAGGATTTGCATATCGAAAATCTAGTGCATGACCATAGCCGCATGACAAACTCAGAGATACTTGATATTCAAATCGGACATATGCACGGGGCCATTGCGCACGGCCTGCAAGGACAACACTTAAGCGTGGTGCTTATTCATGGAGTAGGGCAAGGGATTCTGCGCGCTGAAATCCACAAAGTATTGCGCAACGAATATCCCAGGTATAAATTTATAGATGCATCCCCGCAGGGGTATGGAAAAGGAGCTACAGAAGTTTTTCTGCATTAAATCTACGAAGCTTCTTGCATCTCAGGAGTACCCTTATGCGCAAGAAATCTTTCAGCATCAATGGCAGCCATGCAACCTGTGCCAGCAGCTGTAACAGCTTGTCGGTATATGTGATCCTGTGCATCGCCACTGGCAAACACACCGGGCACATTGGTTTTTGTTGAGCCGGGTACAGTTTTGATGTATCCGTTTGCATCCATATCCAGCCATCCTTTGAAAATGTCGGTGTTGGGTTTGTGCCCAATGGCCACGAAGAAACCGGTGACATCGAGTTTTCGCTCTGCTTTGGTTTTGTTGTTTATCACCGATACTCCTTCCACCGTTTTTTCTCCCAATATCTCTTTGGTTTCGTGGTTAAATAGCACCTCAATATTCTTGGTATTTTCCACTCTGTGCTGCATTGCCTTGGAAGCGGCAAAGTGATCTTTGCGCACAATCATGTAGACTTTTCGGCATAGCTTGGCTAGGTATGTGGCCTCTTCTGCAGCTGTATCGCCTGCGCCCACAATGGCTACATCCTGCCCTTTGAAAAAGAAGCCATCGCACACCGCACATGCCGACACGCCAAAACCATTTAACCTCTGTTCCGACTCCAGCCCCAGCCATTTGGCCGAAGCACCGGTGGATATGATCACAGTTTCAGCCAGTATGGTTTTTGAATCATCAATTACTATGTGATAAGGTGCGCTTTTGAAATCTACGCGCGACACATAGCCCCATCGTATGTCAGTTCCAAATCGCTCGGCTTGCTTTTTGAAATCCTCCATCATTTCGGGGCCTTGTGTGCCCTTGGGATAACCGGGATAATTTTCTACTTCTGTAGTAATAGTAAGTTGACCTCCCGGCTGAAGGCCTTGGTACATCACCGGTTTGAGGTCAGCACGTGCGGCATAAATGGCGGCAGTATAACCTGCAGGACCTGATCCAATTATCAGGCAATTAACGAGTTCGGGATCTTGATTCATAATATTGTTTTGTGCGTGGACAAAGGTACAAATTTTAAGAGTGTGGGATTTGTCTCCTTCCAGATATAATTGTCAAGCGGACTTATTTTCAAGAATTAAAGCGCCTGAATATCAATAGTTTATACAAGTATTCTTTTTATTATTCTAAAAAGAATTCACTACGCATATAGGCTGCGCACCGTCAATAGATATTTGTATCATCAAAATCTGACAACATGAAAACAACCACAAACACTAAAGTATTTAAGTCGCTCAACGAAGCACTACAATCACCGGGTGAAGTAGAAAACCTTTCGCTTTGTTACAACAATCTTGGTAAACTTACCGAAAGAATCAGCGAACTAAAATCGCTCAAAAGGCTCGATCTCTACTTCAACCACTTGCGCGAGTTGCCTGAGAACATCACGCTTTTAAGCAATCTGGAAGTAATCAACCTGGGTGCCAACCCGCTGATGGATTGGCAGAAAACATTTCTTCAGCTTGCAGAGTTGCCCAATTTGCGAGAATTGCATCTGCCTGCAAACCGATTCAAACAATTGCCCGCAGAGATTATCATGCTTGAGAATCTGGAGGTCATCAACTTAAGTGACAATGATATTGAATTGTTTCCTGAGGTGTTGGAGTTTCTCGAACATTTGAAAACGCTTGATCTCAAAGGAAATCCGGTATGGGAGATTTCAGATTCTGCCGGTTATCTCAAATCATTACGCGAACTTAAGTTGGATAACATAAGACAAGCACTGTATGACCGCATCGGAAACTTATTTCCCAAATGTAAACTCGTGGTCGACCACTGGAATGTAAAACACGAACTGTGGTAATCAGTTCAGTTCACTGTCTTCATCTGTTTCGGTGAAGTTAAATATGCTTCCCACCAGGTCTTTGAATTGGATGGTGGTATCTAGTTTGTGTTTGCTAAATATTATTACAATGGAACTATAAAGTAATTCCATTAAAACTGTGTGTGGTAGGTTGACGATTTGGCGGCCGCATTCCCAACCCCTATAGGGGCGTGCCAACCGCCTTCTCTTACCAGGCTTAATATCTAAGGAATGTAAGTACCCCCATTAGGGGGCTAGTGGGTAAAAACTACCTCACCACCGCCACCTTTTTGCTTTGCCTGTAGCCATCGCTGGTAATAACACAGCTGTATAAGCCGTTAGATAGACTTTGAGGTAATTCAATTTGCTGCAGCGTACTCCACTGCGGCAAGCTCATTTGGTACACCACCTTGCCGGTGATATCAAACACCTCCAGCCTGCCGGCTTTGTTTTGCGGCAGCAGGTAAATGATTTTGAATGCTCCGTTGTTGGGGTTGGGTGCGATGGAAAATTTGAAATCGTGCACGCCATGCTCGCTGATGCCGGTTGTAATAAGGCACGGGCAGCCCAGAGTAGTATCGCAACCCAAATAATAGTTGGGGTGGTTGGGGACAGATCCCGAGTGATAAACACCATTAAGGCTAAGTGCATGTTGCTGCACATCGCACGCCAGGCCGGACATATCGGGGGTATTTATCAAATGTATGTGTTGAACTCCATTTCCCGATGTCAAATAAATTTTACCATTGGCAGCCAGGTACATCAACCAAAAATCTGTTTGAAAAGGAGGTGATGGCGAATAAAACCCATCGTTTATGGCTACCGTTTGCATGCTTGCACCAATATCTGAAGTATCGGTATTGAATTGCAGTATCTTATCGAACTTGCACACAAACAAATATTTGGAATTTGGCGAAAAAGCTACGCCAAGACCTACTACACTATCAGTAATATCCACATGCACCGGATTAGTAAAAACTCCCGAACACCGATCAAAATCTAAATAACAAACACTATGAGTCCATAATCCGGCATTACCGATTCCGCTGGTAAATGCAAATTTAGAACCATCCGGTGAAAATGATGGTTGTGTAGCTATTGCGTAATACGAGGGAAATGGAAATTGCTGGTACCCCCAGTATTGAATTCCACTTGGATTCAACAGCACGGTATGGATGCCATTTCCCTTGTCAGATAGGGCTACTATCCACCAGTCGCGCCCATTGGCGTGGCGACAAGCGCCTAACCCCCATGCCAACGAATCCTGGAAAATGATGGTGTTTTTTTGAATCACTTCACCTCTTCCGCTATCACCTTGCATATTTATAATACTGTAATATAATTCGCGAGATGCATAGAGGTAATTGGGGTCATAATTACCGGTTTGATGAAACAACACATACCTGGTAGTATCGTCAGGCCACGGCACAATCAAATTTCCATTTGACAATGGCAAACCATAATTACTCCAATTATTTGTATAGGAATTTGGATTGAGTCCAGAACCATTCAACATGGTATCGCCTGTGGCATTGGCTATCCACACCCCATTGCTGCTCATCAAAAAATTACCATTGGCATCGGAGATGTTACCTTGCGTGTCCAAGAAACTCATTTTTCTCTGCTCAATATTAAATTGATAACCTGTACTATCAAACATAATTCGCCCCTTGTTCACCCAGCTGCCATACCCCATGAGCCAGGCATGGTTGTAGCCCTGTGCCCATGCAATTGCACATTGTAAACACAATAAAACGATGCCAATAGTTTTTTTCATCGTATCACAATTAACTTTTGGGAACGGCTCGTTATGTTGCCTTCCAATTCAACAAAATATACACCGGGGCGCAACTTACTTATATCCACGCTGTGTTGTAGCTGCGAAGTGCCGGCAGTTTGCACAATCTTTACCTGTCCCAGTGCATTCGTTATTTTGATGTGGCAATTGCCTTCATACAAATCATGAAACAGGATGGTAACTTCATAATTAGCCGGATTGGGCATTAATGTAAAATGCATCGCGGGCGTAGTGTCCGCCATTGGTTGGTCTTTGTAAATACCTACCAGCAGGCAGGCTGCAGCATCGTTGTACACCAACGAATCGTTGATGGATGCCAACATGGCACGCGCCCTGTACACCGCCTGCCCACCGGCAGCGGGACATTGCAGCGCTATGGCCAACGCACAACCAAACATAATAATGACAAACATTGAAACAAAAACAAGGACAGTCATTGTAGATATTTATAAAGTAAAGATAGGTTTCCTCTCCTTTCGTAACAACGACAAAAAGTTTCTTTTTTTGCTTTGTTCATCGCATCCCAAGCACATTCTGCGCGCTGTGGGTGTTTTTTCAATTTGATAGAACAAACAGGGTACACGGCACATTTACCCAACCCACCGAACAAATAAACATAACCGCGCTAAAGCCCGGTATGTATTTATTGAAAACACATCACGCTGAGTTTACCGCATTGAGTAGGGTGGTGATTGACCATTGGAGTGTAAAACACGAACTGTGGTAATCAGTTCAGTTCACTGTCTTCATCTGTTTCAGTGAAGTTAAATATGCTTCCCACCAGGTCTTTGAATTGGATGGTGGTATCTAGTTTGTGTTTGCTGAGTTGAGAGAATTCCGAAAGCCCGTGCAATACGAATTCCATGTGCAACAGCTTTTCCTCGCCTTTCACTTTGGGGTGAAACTGTTTTACCACTTCTGCTAAGCCAGGAATCAGTGAAAGTTTGTTCATATAGTCTTTTGCATTTTCATTGAGCAGAAAATCCAATGTATTCCCCTCGGCAAACCATTGGGTGATTTCTGTGTAAGGATTTTCGAGTTTGCTTTTCTTTATTTTTTCCGGATCAGGGTACATGGTGACAAACAGTGTGCGAATAGATTTGCCGATAAGCATGAAAGCCACGCTGCTGATGCCCTCCAGCTCACCTTCGTAAACCAGTTCAAGCTTGCCTGTAATAGAAGGGATGATGCCATACAAATCAGAAATGCGCGTCAGTGTTTTTGTTTCTCCATTTAGCAATAGTCTTCGTTCAGCCATACTATGAAGATTCTCGAATGCCGATATGGTAAGCCTGGCAGACACTCCGCTTTTTTGATCTACCAGTTCGTGCTGGCGCGCTTCAAACGCCACTTGTTCTATAAGATCGGCCACCAGCGGATGTGTTTGAATACGTTCTTTTTGTTCCTGTCCCAGCTGTGCTTCCTGTGCAGTTATTTCTCTCGACACATCAATGGTGCGGGGGTAATGCGTAAGGATTTGACTATCGATGCGGTCTTTTAGCGGGGTGACAATAGAGCCTCTGTTGGTATAATCTTCAGGGTTGGCGGTAAATATAAATTGTATGTCAAGTGGAAGCCTGAGTTTGAAGCCACGCACTTGTATGTCGCCTTCCTGCAGGATGTTGAACTGCGAAACCTGAATACGCGCCTGCAAGTCGGGCAATTCATTAATGACAAAAATACCTCTGTTGGAACGGGGTATCAAACCAAAGTGTATGATGCGTTCGTCTGCATAAGTAAGTTTTTGTGCGGCTGCTTTGATAGGGTCTATATCACCAATCAAATCTGCAACCGATACATCTGGTGTTGCCAACTTCTCTGTAAAACGAGCATCTTGATGGATCCAGCTTATGGGGGTTTCATCACCCATTTCGTCTACCAGTTGGCGCCCAAAGTGCGATATGGGTCTTAATGGATCATCATTAATTTCGCTTCCACTTACCACAGGAATGAATTCATCTAACAGGCGAGTCATCAAGCGAGCCACCCTCGTTTTAGCTTGCCCACGCAGGCCTAGTAGGATAATGTTGTGACAGGATAGTATAGCCGTTTGCAATTGTGGAATTACACTTTCTTCAAAACCCTTTATCTCTTCGAAAACATTTGTGTTCGATTTCAATGCTTGTATGAGGTTGTTCCTCATCTCTTCTTTGACATTCGTTGTTGTGTACCCTGATTTTTTGAGCTGACCGAGTGTCTTTATTTTTTCTGTTTGTTTGATTGTCATTTTACTTTCTTTTTTCTGTTGCGTATGTAATCTTCAAAAATATACTCACCCAGTCCGTTTAGAGAACTATAAAAGGCCCGACCTTGATTCACTTGCGTAAATTCTCTTACAAACTGCTGTAGGTAAGGGTCGGAGGCTATCATGAATGTGGTGATGGGTATGCCAAGTCTACGGCATTGTGCAGCTGCATTCAGTGTTTTGTTGATGATTTTGCGATCGAGACCAAATGAATTCCGATAGTATCCCGCACCTTCTTTGATGCAAGAAGGTTTGCCATCGGTGATCATCATTATTTGTTTGTTGGCGGTTTTTTTTCTTCTCAATATATCCATTGCCAACTCAAGGCCTGCACAAGTATTGGTGTGGTATGGGCCAACCTGCAAATAGGGTAAGTCTTTAATCTCAATGGGCCATGCGTCATTACCAAATACGATAATGTCCAGTTGGTCTTTGGGGTATCTTGTTTTTACTAATTCGGACAACGCCATGGCTACTTTTTTGGCAGGTGTAATCCGGTCTTCGCCATACAAGATCATGGAGTGCGAAATGTCTATCATCAGCACAGTGGAAGCCTGTGTCTTGTAGTCTTTCTCCTGAATGACCAGATCGTTCTCCGTCAATTTGAAATCATTGATACCATGATTCACCTGGCTGTTGTGAAGCGACTCCGTGATGCTTATTGAATCTGTGCTGTCGCCAAATTGGAACGGTCGCACATCCGCATTTACTTCATCACCCTGGCCGGGAATAAAAGTTTTGTGGCTGCCGCGCGAAGTCTTTTTTAGTTTGCCAAAAATTTCTTCAAGCGCATTTTTTCGAATTGTTTTTTCTGATTTGGCAGTAAGATCAAGCGAGCCGTCACCTGATTGATTGATGTAGCCTTTGTCTTTCAACTCGTTTATAAAATCGCCCATGCCATAACTGTTGTTGGTCATGTTGTGTTGGCGATCGAGTTCATTCATCCAACTGAGTGCTTCATCTACATCACCCGCTGTATAGTTTATCAATTGCAAAAATAACTTCAGCAATTGATCAAACAGGGGCCCTTCTTCTTTTTTGGGTATATACTTGGTGAATAATATTCCTTTCATTCGATTATAGTTGTTCTATGGAAAAGATACAAAGATTATTCTACAAGATGATGCGCTCGTGCTGAAGCGGCTATGCAGTATGTGCTTTGGGAGAATAAAAAAAGACCAGACATAAATTCGGCCTTTAAATTAACAGTTGCAGGTAAAGTATTAACGTTTTAATAAACAAACAATAAATTGTTTTCAACTTTAGAACGTTAGGCCCAGAAAGACTTTACTGCTTCCATCTATCTAATTTGGGTATGTTTTTGGTGAAGAACCCTGCTAAAAATCCGGGAAACCCCATCGATTTCATTTTCTCCTTCACAAGGACCTGCATTTTGGCTGCAGTATCAATTTCAGGAGTGGTAAACTTTCCTTCTTCATAGCAATAAGAACAGTAGGTTAGACTTTTGGAGCCATCCGCATTGGTTCCACCACCTTTCTCATCTCTTTTGAGTGGCATGCCACAACTTTGACAATTTTTATTCACATGATTCATGCGTTCTTTTTTTCAAAATCTTTGTGTTCAGCCAACTCGCAATTCACCATCCAATGGATACCAAACTTATCGGTAAACATACCATAATAAGCACCCCAGAATGTTTTGTCCAACGGCATTTTTATTTTCCCGCCCTCAGATAAAAAATTAAAAAGTCTGGTTGCTTCATCTACAGTTTCAGTGTTAATGGAAATGCTGAAATTATTTCCCTGATCCGTTGCCTCACCAAACGCTTTGGACGAGTCACTGCCCATCAGTTTTGTTTCTTTACTGATTGATAACGAAACGTGCATTACTTTTTCTTTTTCGCTGTCGGGAACAGGATATTTGGGGTCGGCAGGCATGTCTTTAAAACGGCCCATGAAATCGAATTCACCTCCAAATGCGGCTTTGTAAAATTCAAAAGCTGCTTCGCAATCACCATTGAAAGTGAGGTAAGGATTAATCGTATTCATAAATTTAAATTTTATAGTTAAACTGAATGCTGATTTTCAAGTTAACTATTCTAAATCGAAAATATCGCTGATTAGAAAATTTTTCTCAATCGGTTGCCTGTGATTGCTCCCATGCCACCCACCAGGCCTCCCACTATTACTGCCATCAACAGCATCATGACCGGATTGTTTGGCAATGGAAACAACTGTGCCATTTTTGAACTGAGTATAGATTGAGAAGCATTGTCGAGTATGGCAGCATATACCAGCCATAGCGCGGCCACCGCTAAAAACCCAGCGCCAAAGGCAGCCATTGCATGATTGTTGTAAAAGAATGAAACAACAAATGCCACCACTGCTACTATCCACCATGGCAGTATGAGTTGCGCAAGCATGGCCACAATTGCGATTACAATTATTTGTGTGATGAATTTCATTTCGATTTTGCTTTAAAGTTCTGCGTGCTGATCATACTTTTTTCGTTGCGATTATCTGCGTGTATAAATACCAGGTTGTAATACTCACCGGCAACCCATTTTTGCAACATGTTGGCATAGTAGGGACTACCGGGATTGCCCGACTGGCCTCCGGGGTAAACACCCCACGCGCGCACGGGTGTGGTGAGCTCCACAATCATTCGCCATGACGGGCCGTGGGTATTGCGTGCCGCGTTTACAATGTGCTTGTTTCCACCAGATGGCAAATCGGTGTAGCTGAAGGCTTCTAACCGCGCAAGGTGTGTAACACGCAAGCCACTATAATACTGCCATGTGAGGGGCTTGCCAGTGCTTCGCTGCCAATTGTCAAGACTATCCATGGCTTGTGTAAACGCCATGATGATGACCTCGCTGCGGCCTTCGCGCGCGGCCGTGTGTTTTACATCAAAAAATATGTTGCTGCTGTCAGCCAGTGCGAGTGCCAGAGTGGTGGCTGTGGAAGGGAGGGTGAGCGGGTAGGGTTGACCTTGATATTCATCCCAAGTAATGGAATTGAATGCATCCCACCACGCTTCAAAATAAACCGGTGCCACCTGCTGCGCATCGTTCATATAGTTCCATTGGTTCAAATCGCGTAACACCCGGCCACGCGCAGGATCTAACTTTACGTTTTGCATAGCGCGCAACATTACAGGTAGCATTTCAGCTGCAGTCATGTTGTATTTGTCATTCTGCATGCGCATCATGTCTGATGCCGTTACTCCTTGCAATGAGTCTAGTAAATTATTGATTCTGCGATTACGAAAATACTCGAATACACCACTGTAGTAGTAGGGGTAGGTTTGGTCGGTTGGATGTTGATTGGCCGAGCTTACATATCCTCTTTGAGGATTTACAATATGTGGATTTTCGCTTTGAGGAATATAGTGTTTCCAAGCTGTGGCAGAAGTGGAGCCATCCAACAAATATTTGCCGTGCCCCATGGCCCGGACAGGATAACGGCCCTGATTCCAAATGGCTATATCACCGGATGCGGATGCAAACACAAAATTTTGGGCAGGACACTCAAAGTGAACAAGCGCTTTTTCGTAGTCGGTATAATTTTTTCCACGGTTCAGTTTGTAAAGAGTCATCAGTTCGTTGCTGGGTTCCATGGCTTGCCATTTCAGCGCCAAGTCCACGCGCTGGTGTTGCGGTTTGTCTTTCAGTTCAAAGTTGCGATCGAAAACGATGGGCCCCAGGTGGGTAAATACAATAGTGTCGTGCAAGGCTTTATGCCCTTTTACTTTTATTTTCTCCACTACTTTTTTGGTGGGCATCCAATTGTTATCATAACTGTATTCAGATCTGTTATCATCTTTAAATTTTATGTTGTACCAATCACGCACATCACGCTCCGAGTTGGTTACACCCCATGCAATGGAGTCATTGAAGCCGATGATGATACAGGGCGCGCCAGGCAAAGAAACACCGTAACAATTGATGCCTGGTGCGGTAAGTTGTACCTGAAACCAAAGTGCTGGCAAATTCAGCCCCAGGTGTGGGTCGTTGCAGAGTATGGGCTTGCCGTTGGCCGTGCGTGAGCCTGCTACCGCCCAGTTATTGCTGCCATTGTTAGGATCGGGTTTGTCAGTAATCACGCTACTTATACCTTTCACATCAGCTATTATATTTTCGTTTTCGGGTAGGATCACATTACCTTCAAATATAGTTCCGGTGGGGACTATGGGTTGCTGGTTTGGGTAATATTGTGGATACAAAACTGCCATGGCATCTTCGCCAAATATTTTTAGTGCGTTGGTATATTCCAGATCGTTTTCATAACCCGAAAGCATGTTGGCCATGTACTTCAGCAGCAAAGCACTTTTGAGTTCGGTCCACGGTTCAGGATAGAAATTCATCAACTTGTATTCAAGTGGATAATTTTTGTATTTCAATTCAGAGATATAAGCATTGATGCCGGCAGTGTATTGTTTTACTACCATAGCCGAAACCGGATCGGCCATCATGGCGGTGAGCGATTTTTCGGCTGCGCGCACCATGCCAATTCGTCTTTGACGTCTGTCGAATTCAATGGTTTTTTCGCCCAGTACTTCGCTCAATTTTCCTGCTGCAGCGCGCGTTTGCAAATCCATTTGCCAAAGTCTGTGCCTGGCAGTGATGTAACCTTGAATATAGTAAAGGTCTTCATCGTTTTGCGCAATAATGTGTGGCACCATCAAGCTGTCATACAACACAGATACTTCACCTCCCAAGCCATCAAGTTCATATGATTCCTGTTGCATGCCATCATCATTGCCGCTGTTTTGCCAAAACCCGCCATAGGGGTCCAACAACCTACCGAGAGGTGGCAAATCTCCTATCCCCTTATGAAGCACAAATATCAGCGCCAGCGATACGGTGAGGGAAAGTAAAAAGTTGAATATTTTCATGCGATGTGTATTCAGTTTGTTTTGCAAAATTTCAAAAAAGTACCTATCATGCAATAAATCAAACCAAATATACTTTGAAATTCCTAATCAGAATTGTAATTGCCGGCATTGCCGTATTAATCACCACTTATTTGCTTCCCGGTGTAACCGTTGATTCTTTCTGGACTGCCTTATTGGTAGCGGCAGTTATATCCTTACTCAATGCGGTAGTTAAGCCAGTGCTGGTGTTGTTTACATTTCCGCTTACACTCCTCACTTTTGGTTTATTTTTATTGGTCATCAATGGTTTGATAATCATACTGGCCGCTGCATTGGTGCCGGGCTTTGATGTGATTAACTTCTGGTGGGCTTTGGCTTTTAGCATCATCATGTCGTTTGTGATGATGATTTTCGATTCGCTTGCCGGGAGCGATGGATATGATGATAATTCATCGCAATAAACACTCCGTTACCTATTGCACATTAAATTGTAGGGGCATTGCTTGCACCGTGTTTCATCGGTTGTTTGAGTGAAAGCAATTTCAGGATTCATGATTTCTCCAATCAGCATTTTTAGCCGCACTTCAAATCCATCTAAATCTGCATCATCGAGCGAGGCTCCATTTTTTAAAAACAGGATTCCATTATTGATTTTTTTCAAGGCATATATACCTGTTTGAAAAGGTCCGGGAAACTTACCGTCTTGCCGTACCATCCAAGTATAAAGCATTGCCTGAAACGAACTCTTGAATTTTGGCGTCAAGAATATTTTATCTAAGTCCAATTTGCCTGGCACATCTGCCTGGCCTGTTTTGTAATCGACTATTCTCAATGTGTCATGCTGCTTGTCAATTCTGTCAATCACACCGCGGAGGCCAACTTTAATGTTCTCATCCAGCCGCAATTGCGCACTCACCGGATATTCCAGTGCCACCATTTCCAAATTGTTTTCGCTGCGATCTTGTTCCACTATGCGTCCTGCCAGCTCTTCGATCACCTGTTTGAGCAATGCATTTTTTCCTTTTAGTACATTTTCTGTTTGCGGAAATTCTTCTGCCAACGCTTGATTGATACTGGTTTTCAGAAGTTCATTAACCAGTTTGCTCTCAGCCTTCAATATGTTGGCATCTGTGTAAAGTAGGTGCAGTGCACGGTGCAGCACATTGCCAAATGGAATGGCATCCAGGTTTTCGGTGATGCCCTCATCCGGCTTTATACCTGCTATGTAATTAAAATAAAACTGCAGTGGGCAATTGATGTAATTGATGAGAGCCGAAGCAGAGAACATACGCGGTTTTTCATTATCATCTGTAATATGGTATTTGGACAATACATCCAACACTTGCTCTGATTTTTGAATAGTGATAGGATGACTGATGGCAGGAGTGAGTTGGGTGGTGATAATCTTTTTTGTCAGGTGAATTGTGTCCGGAAATTTTTTTGCGAGCTCCAGTTCCAATTGCAACAGGAACCTACTGCGCTCGCCACCCAATATTTTTTTTACTTCGGTGTCGTGAATGAGGTATATGTTGCGCGCCCTTTGCAGCAGCCGATAAAAGTGATAAGCAGTTACGGCATCGCGTTCATCCTGGGTCGGCAACCTATACGCTTTGCGTACTGAGTGGGGGATGTATGATACTTTGTTTTGTGATGAGGGCAGGATACCTT
>JBBKVM010000078.1:0-76622 GCA_037968415.1 Bacteroidia bacterium
TTCAGATTCAAATATATCTGGCGATAAAACAGAGAATGGCAAAGGAGGATGGGATTATTGGATAGTGAAGACCGATTCGATGGGCACCATACAATGGGAGAAAACAATAGGAGGAGGCAGTAACGATGATTTGCAAAAAATGGAACAAACTTCGGATGGCGGATATATTTTGGGAGGAAGTTCTGAGTCGGATATTTCAGGCGACAAAACCGAGAACAACAGAGGTGGATCCGATTACTGGATGGTAAAAACCGATTCGGTGGGTACCGTTCTGTGGGACCGCACTATAGGCGGAAACAGCTATGACCCACTTTCTTCATTAGCGCAAACCATGGACGGTGGCTATATCCTGGGTGGGTGGTCAAGCTCAACCATCTCGGGCGAAAAGTCGGAAGACAGCATGGGAGGTAATGATTACTGGATAGTAAAAACTGATTCGCTTGGGAGTATACTGTGGCAAAACACCATTGGAGGCAACTCTACAGACTATCTCAATGTGTTACAACCTACGGCTGATGGAGGTTATATTTTAGGAGGTCATTCTCTCTCAGATGCATCGGGCGACAAGACCGAAAACAGCAATGGCGTGTGGGATTATTGGATCGTAAAGATCGATTCTGTAGGCAGCATTATGTGGCAAAATACCATAGGCGGAAGCGATCCTGATTGGTTGTACGCTTTGCAACAAACCAATGATGGTGGTTATGTGTTGGGAGGTTATTCTGCTTCAGGCATCTCAGGAGACAAAACAGAAATCAGTAGAGGTGGTGATGATTACTGGATCATCAAAATCACCCCCACCTTCAATGCGGTTAAAGGAAAAATGTTTGTCGATATCAACAGCAATTCAGATCATGATGTTGGCGAGCCGCTTTTGATCAACCACAAGGTGACTGTAGCGAATACGGGAAGGATTGCATTTTCACACCCCGATGGCACATATGTGTTGAGTGTACTCGATTCCGGTAATTACACGGCCAATCCCGCGCCCCTTCAATATTACACTTCCATTCCGCTGCAACACAACGTTTATTTCTCCGGCATCAACCAAACAGACTCATCAAAGAATTTTGCTTTTCAATCCATGTCAGCCATTAACGATTTGCTGGTTACATTAGCTCCGACTACTCCTTTTCGTCCGGGGTTTGATGCGCACTACAGTATTCAATACAAGAATATCGGCACCACTTCACTTTCCCCCACAGTTATTTTTTATCCTGATGCCGGTATCACATTTGTTTCATCACCAATTACCCCAGCACTCATCACTCCTGATTCGGTAGTTTGGCAACTGGCACAATTGAATCCGTATGCAGCCGGTGCAATTCCTGTGGTTGTGAACGTGAGTCCTGCCGTGATGCTGGGAAGCATTTTGAATTCAAGTGCCAGGATTGTACCCATAACAGGTGATGCAGATGCCAATAATAACCAGGCGTGGTGGGGTGTGACAGTGAGTGGTTCATATGACCCCAACGATGTGTTGGTGAACAGGAGCACAATCTTATTGCCGGATGTGCCTACTCAGCCATTTATAGAATATATTATACGCTTTCAGAATACAGGAACTGATACGGCCTTTACAGTGAATGTGAGTAATTCGTTGCCACTAAATGCTGTGTTGTCGTCATTCGAGTTTATTGAATCTTCTCACCCTGTGCAGCTTCGCTACCAATTTTCAGCACAAAAGATGTGGTTTGAGTTCAACAACATATTACTGCCTGACAGCAACATTAATGAAACGGCCAGCCACGGCTATGTGCGCTACCGTATCAAACCCAAATCCACTTTGGTGGTGAACGACACCATAAAGAATTTTGCAGCTATCTATTTCGATTTCAATGCGCCTGTAATCACCAACACGGCCACCACAGTGGTGGTATTGCCGACCTCAACCGCTCCCCATATTCCCTCTTCTCAGAAGTCGCTTCACATTTACCCCAACCCGGCTACCGACCGCATCAACTTACGGGGTGCCACTAATGGCATTCGCATTTTGGATATTTTTGGCAGGTCGATGTATGAATCTTCGGCCCGCAATCAACAATCGGAAGTGATGTTGGATGTGTCTCACCTTCCCAAAGGAATCTACATCATTGAATCTGGCAGCGAACGGGTGAAGTTTGTAAAACAATAGACGATAGAAACAAAAAAGCCCCGCATGCATGCGGGGCTTTTGGTGTGGGACCTGCTGGATTCGAACCAGCGACCCTCTGCTTGTAAGGCAGATGCTCTGAACCAGCTGAGCTAAGATCCCTCGTTATTGGGGCTGCAAATATATATACTTTGAATTTAAGTGCAAAAAATAATGCAATCAAAGTGCATCGGCCACAGTAAATGTGCTTCCACCCACAAAAACAAGGTCGTGTGCTGTGGCATTTGCCCGCGCTGCTTCCAGGGCCAAAGGCACGTCTGCGTAAGCTTCGCCAATTAATTGGTGAGCCGCAGCCGACCTTTGAAGTTCCTTCTCATCCAGCGCACGAGGAATAGAGGCTTTGCAAAAATAATAGGTGGCATCTGTTGGCAATAACCTGAGGATGGCGTTCACGTCTTTGTCGTTCACTACGCCCAGCACCATATGCAGGTGTTCGTGAGGTGTTTTTTCGATCATCGCCACTACTTCGCGCATGCCGTCTTCATTGTGCCCCACATCGCAATAGGTGAGGGGATTGTTGCTCAACTTCTCCCACCGTCCGCGCAAGCCTGTGAGGGAGACCACGTGCGCAAGGGCAGCGCCCAGGGCATCGTTGTCAATCTTAAATCCATTCTTATTCAATATGCGGGTTGCCAGCATTACGCAGCGCACGTTTCTGGTTTGGTAGCCACCCACAAGGCCCAGCTTGTAGGTTTGCGATACCTCACCGCTGTCATTCACCTCTTTCATGGTATTGCTGTCGCGCTGTGCGTGGGCCATTTCTTTGTCAGCAAAAAGTATGGGCGCATTCATCTCTTTGGCTCGCTCTCTGAATATTTGCTCGATGTTTGCCTGCGTCTCACTGATGATCACAGGTGTTTTGGGTTTTATAATTCCTGCTTTTTCGGTGGCGATTTTTTCAATGGTATCGCCCAACAGATTCATGTGATCCATGCCTATGGAGGTAATCACCGACAACACAGGCGTGATGATGTTGGTGGAGTCGAGCCGCCCGCCAAGGCCTACTTCTATCACTGCCACATCTACTTTTTCGGCAGCAAAATAATCGAATGCCATGCCCACAGTCATTTCGAAAAACGAGGGTTGTATTTTTTCGAACGCGGTGCGGTGGGCAATCACAAAATCGGTGACAGCCTTTTCGCTCATCATTTCACCATTGATTCTAATGCGCTCTCTGAAGTCTTTGAGGTGCGGGGAAGTGTAGAGACCAGTTTTGTATCCTGCGCAGGCCAGTGCTGCGGCCAGCATGTGCGACACAGATCCTTTGCCATTGGTGCCGGCCACATGTATGGTTTTGAATATAGTGTGGGGCGCGCCCAGCAATTTGTCTATGGCGTGGGTATTGTCGAGGTTAGCCTTATATGCAGCTGCCCCGCTGCGATGATACATCGGCAGCTGGCTGTACATATAGTCAAGTACGTCTCGGTAACTCTTCATCGAATCACCAAAAGTACATCCTTAGGTTGGTTTGTAAAATTATTTGGGAGAGAAAACGAAAGTAAACGAACCTTTGCGGTCTTCCAGGTCATTCAAGTCTTGATTAAACTTGGCTCTCAATGCGGCTTCTTTAGCTTTGTTCACTAGCGAAAGGCTGTTGGTAGTTGAGCCCCGGCCAGGCGCTAACACACTGGTTACATTACCATATTTGTCAACCACAATATCAACCACCACAATACCAAAGTCTTGAGAACGGTCTTCGATGTCCGGCTTTTTCCTGAGCGACCGGCCTGACAAATCGTATGAAACCCCTGCTGTTCCTTTTCCTGTTCCGTTTGTATTTACTGATCCGGTAGGGTCACCTTGATCTCCAGGACCTCCGGTGTTTCCTTGGCCGGAACTGGTGTTTGAAGTTGTGTTTTTCTTTCCGGTATAGATGGCGCTGGGGTTAACTGTTGGCTCGCTCTTTACCGGTTCTTTAGGCGTAGTGTTGTTAGTCACTACTGGTTTCTTAGTTTCTGTAGGTTTTACAACCGGGGTTTTTACTTTGGTCGCTTCTTTTTTGGGCAGTGCGGGGGCCGCTTCCAAATCTTGTGTCAGCACTTTGTTTTCTGATTTCACGGGCTGCGCAGCGGCCGAGGCAGTGGGTTCGGTTTTGGCCACGTCATCCACATTCGATTTTTGCATTGGCTGTATGTCGCCCGAACCGGTGGCAGAGGTGCCAAAATTTATAAGAATACCTTGTTCCGAAGGCAATGGCAGGGGCGTGCGATAGCCAAAGTAGATAAGGATCAACAACAAGATTGTGTGAAATAAAACGGTGGCCAGGATTCCGCTTCGCTGGTCGTTGTTAACTGATATATCCATAATAGCTATTCGGGTTTTGTAGCTAAAACGAGCTTGATCTTCATTTTATTGGCTACGTCCATCACTTTTACTGCGTACTCTATAGGTACGCTCTTGTCTACGTGTAAAACGATGGCGGGTTCCGTTTCGTTGGCCAATTTTTCCTGAAGGATATTTGAGAGGTTGTTGATGTCGATAGGTTCTGTGCCGACAAAATAGTTGAGGTCTGCAGTGATGCTCACAGATACGGTTTGCTTTTCGAGCGTTTTTGCTGAACTGCTGGGCAGTAAAAGTTTCAGCGCGTTGGGACTTACAAGCGTGGAGGTGAGCATAAAAAATATGAGCAGCAGAAACACTATGTCGGTCATTGACGACATACTGAAATTCACACTTATTTTGTTTCTGGTTTTTAGAGCCATGTCTTTTTATTTGGCAGGTTCCTGCAGGATGTCTAAAAATTCAATTGAACGGGCTTCCATTTTGTACACCACTTTTTCTACCATGGCAACAAGTATGTTGTAACCCAGGTATGCAATAATGCCTACTGCCAGGCCGGCCATTGTGGTAACCATCGCTTCATAAATACCTCCTGATAACAAACCCACGTCTATGTTGTTGCCGGCTTTCGACATATTGTAAAATGCTTTGATCATTCCGGTCACAGTACCCAAAAATCCAATCATGGGTGCGGCACCAGCAATGGTAGCCATTGTGGGTAGGTTTTTTTCTAATCTGTAGATTTCGAGTTTGGCCACATTCTCTACGGAGGTAGAAATGTCTTGCATCGATTTGCCAAATCGCGATATACCTTTGTCAATCATTCTGGCTATGGGGCTTTCGGTATTGCGGCACAATGCTTTGGCAGCTTCTATGTTGTTGCTGTGAACAAAGTCACGTATCTGGTTCATAAAATTAATTTCCTCTCGCGCAGATTTTCTGATGGCCAAGTACCGCTCAATGAAAATATATACAGCCGCAATGGAAAGAATAGCGATAGGAATCATTACCGGCCCGCCTTTCAGCATTAGGTTGAGGAATGATAATGTTTCTTCGGTAGGCTGCGCTGCTTGCGCTAAGTTATCCTGCGCCAGCGCAGTGTTAACAATCTGTAAGATCATGCTTCAGGAATTAGTAGATTTTAAACAGTCAAAAGTATCAATATATAATGCCCATGACGGTTTTAGTAATTGCCTTTTATGAACAAATCAGTGTTAATTGAAATGCACAGCCTTATAACCAACAACAGATGTTGATTATTTTACTCGCCCAAAAATTAAGAAGGAAATTAGTGTTGATAGAAAAATTGTTCCATCATGATGTAGACCGCTGCTCCTGCAAAATATCCGATCAACGCGAATACGGTGATCTTTTTCAGGTACCACATGAAGTCAATTTTTTCCATGCCCATCACTGCTACGCCCGCAGCCGAGCCAATGATGAGTGCACTTCCGCCTGTGCCCGCGCAGTAGGCAAGAAATTCCCAGAATACGTGATCAGTCGGATAATCATACATACCTATTGCAGCAGCCACAAGCGGCACATTATCCACAATGGCGGAGAGCAACCCAATGCTGATGACAATGGTGTTCATGTCACCGATACTGTTGTCTAGCATCAGTGCCAGTTTTGCCAATTCTCCTGTTGATTGCAACGCTGAGATTGCCACAAGAATTCCAAGGAAAAACAATACACTGGGGATGTCGACCTTTTTCAGCGCATGAATAACAGAGTAACTGGTGCGTTCTTCGTCATTCTTTTTCTTGTGTAGGATTTCAGTTACAACCCAAAGGATGCCCAGGCCAAAAAGCATACCCATAAAAGGAGGCAGGTGGGTGACTGTTTTGAATATTGGAACAAAGATCAATGCACCAACACCTGTGCCGAACACCATATTGCGTTCAAAAGAGGTGGTAGGTTCAAGATTACTGGCTACTTCTTCGTCAGGACGGGAAAAAGTTCCGCGCAGTTTGAATGATAAAAATATCAATGGCACCACCATGCAAACCAAACTGGGTAAAAACAACATCTCGATGATGTTGACAGTTGTGATTTTGTTTTGTATCCAAAGCATAGTGGTTGTTACGTCACCTATCGGTGACCAGGCGCCACCCGCATTGGCCGCTATCACAACAATACCAGCGTAAAGCAATCGCCCCTTGGTTGATTTAATAAGTTTGCGCAACAGAGAAACCATTACAATGGAAGTGGTGAGGTTATCGAGTATGGCCGAAAAGAAAAAAGTAAGACCACCTATAATCCACAGCAGTTTGCGCTTGTCGGTCGTTTTAATTCTTTTGGTAATTACTTCAAAACCGTCATGCATATCCACCAATTCTACAATAGTCATGGCTCCGAGTAGAAAAAACAAGATCCCTGAAATGTCACCGAGGTGTTCTACCAATTGATGTGTTACTTCCTCTGCATCGTGCGCTGCCAAAATGTAAATCGTCCAACAAAGAACTCCGGTGAGAAGCGCGCTGGCCGCTTTGTTTATCTGAATGGTATGTTCAAATGCTATGGCAGCATAACCAATAATAAAAACGGCAGCTATAAGTAATTCCATGTTAGGTACTTGTATAAATTTTAGGCGCGCAAAGGTTAATTTTTAATTTGTTTTTTCCAAATACACTGAATGGGTAGGAAAAGCAAAGCTGCTGCCATGCTTACTCACTATTTCCATAATCCTGAAATTGATATTTTCTCGCACAGCAATGTATACGTCCCAATCCATAGTGTTCACAAAATACTGCACCATAATGTCGAGCGAACTGGCACCAAATTCCATAAACCGCACCTTGCCTTCCTGATTGGTTTGTGGATGCTCATCAATGTAGTTTTGTATATCAGCAACGATGGCCCGAATTTGTTTTTCGGATGTGTTGTAAGTAATGCCAATGTTGAAACGTCCGCGTCTAAACGTGCGTAGGGAAAGATTATCGAGCTCGGTATCGATCATCTTCTTGTTAGGAATGGTTACAAATGTTTTGTCGAGTGTGCGAATGCGCGTGCTTCGGAAGCCAATAACTTCTACTGTGCCCACCACTGTGCCCACCTGCACCATGTCGCCAACCGTAAATGGTTTGTCTAAAAAGATGGTAAAAGACCCAAGTAAATTCTCGAGCGACTCTTTGGCGGCAAGCGCAAGGGCCAACCCGCCTATGCCTAGCCCGGCCACCAGCGAGGCCACATTCAACTTAAAAACGGTGCCCGCGATAAAAAAGAAACTAAAAATAATTATTATCACTTTGAGGGCATCGCGTAAAAAAGGAACTAATTGGTCATCTGATTTGGTATCGGTGAGCGAGGCGCGATAAGCAAGCATGAGCGTAAAAAAATCCACTATACGCATGAGAATCCAAGTAAGCGAGCCAAGTAGCAGTATAAAATAACTTCGCTCGAAAATCATTTTTATTCCAAACTCTTCTTTGGCAACAAGCTCCCAATGGGAGGGGGATTCTACCTGATCGAATGCAATGTATAATGAGAGCAATAAAATAAAAACACCCAGCGGTCGCTTGAGCAACCGTTCAAAATCTTCCCCGCTTACGCCAATCGAATATTTCTTAAACAACTTGAAAAGTAAGCGCGAAAGTAGCTTGCCCACAAAAGCCTGAAAAAGCAGACCTGCCAACAATATGATTACAAAGCGCGCCAGATCGTGAATTGGTATCCCAAGTATTTGATGACCAAAGAATTCTTCCAGCATTGTATTAAATAAGTTTATTCAACGCTATTTCAAATGCATTCTTTGAAATATTGGTTGTTGATTTATTACTAGCGTGCACTTGTTTCAGCGCATTGCCTATAGTCGCTGAACAATCACTAAAGATCGCATCACTCGATACTTCCACTCCTTCCGTCATTAAAAATGCAAACACCCTAGCCATGCCACAATTAGAAATAAAATCGGGGATTACGCTCAAGCGGCTGTCGGCAAATTCGCTGATGGGACCAAAAAATATCTGGTTGTCAGCAAAAGGCACGTTAGCACCGCATGATATCACTTGCATGCCAGCGGCAATCATCATTTCTACTTGTTGCTGGGTAATCAGTCGCGATGCGGCAGCAGGAATAAACACTTCTGCAGGTACGCTCCAAATCCTTTCATTCATTTCTGAAGATGATAGAATATTGTCGGCATGGAGCATGTTGCCTTTGCGATCGAGAACCAGTTTGCGCACTTCGTCCAAGGTGAAACCATTTTCATTTAGTAGCCCGCCATGGCGATCGATGATACCCACAATTTTAGCACCCTGCTGACTGAGGTAATAACCGGCAGCTGCACCCACATTGCCCCATCCCTGCACAATCACACGCTTGTCTTTTACATCGCCACCATAAATTTTATAAAAGTGCTTCACCGATTCGGCCACGCCATAACCGGTAATAAGATCTGCAACTTTATACTTTGATTTTAAATCGGGAGTGTATTCGGGATTTTCCACGATATGAGTGACCCCTACACGCAGTTGGCCCATCAACTTTATTTTATCAGCCCCATTGGGCTTCAGGTGGCCTTTTACAACACCTTCCTGAGGATGCAGTAGTCCATATGATTCCGTAATTGGAATTACTTCCAAAACCTCGTCTACATTCAAATCGCCTCCAGTGCCATAGTATGTTTTTAAGATTGGCATAAGCGCTTTGTACCAGCGATGCAGCACCCCATCCTTGCGATTGTCGTTCGGGTCGAAATTGATACCCGATTTGGCTCCACCAATAGGAGGTCCCGACACAGTAAATTTCACTTCCATGGTTTTGGCGAGCGATTCTACCTCGTGCCTGTCGAGCCCTACGCGCATGCGAGTGCCGCCACCTGCCGCACCACCGCGCAACGAGTTTATCACCATCCAGCCTTCAGCTTCAGTTTCGGAATCTTTCCATTCAAAAACTATTTCGGGCTTCTTTTCTTCGAATCTCTTTAGCAGGTCTTTCATCCATTTACTATTAAGTTGTCAAAAGTAATCAAATGATATACTTCGCAATGACTCGGCACTTTTTCGCTTTGAAAATAAAAAAAATAAAAAGTTGAATATTTTTGCAATCCTTATCATTACGAATTATTATTGCATCACAATTAGAAAACCAAATAACATTAGTAACCAATGAAAACATCAAAAAGCACTTCCACTGATGGCGCAAAATCCAATGGGAAGAAAACTGCTGCCAAGTCTACTAAATCTGCCAAAAGTCCAAAGCCGAAAAGCAAAAAAATGGATGATGACGATGATGACTTGGACATGGCACTCGATGATGATTTTGCCGATTTCAACGATTTTGATGATGATGATGACGATGATTTTTAGTAATTAATTACTGCTTCGGCATTTCATCAATTAAAGTAAGTTCCACCGGAAGAGTCTCTTGAGGCACCGGTAACCGAGCGTAATGCATTTGGTTCGTTTCGGTTTCTTAATACCCCCAGGAAGGCAAAAATCAAAGCTTCTTTGAACTCTATTGTGTGTTTATTGGGTATCTCAATATTGCTTTGCACACTTTTTATTATTGTGTTTACCAAAAAACTATTGTAAGCTCCTCCTCCTGTGAGTAATATTTTTTTTTCTTTGCTGGCTAACTCAGTGCTTTTGAGAACTGCTCCAATTTGAGTTACGATATGCGAGCAAAAGGTAGCTGACAAATCTTCTGGCGACAAAGCAGCTTTTTCAACCAAAGAATTTACAAAGGACTCAATCCACTCGCGACCCATCGACTTGGGACCTTGCTGTTGGTAGTACTCAATTGAATTTAACTTGGTCAGCAAATCATCATTCACTTTTCCGCACGCGGCCATGGCGCCCCCATCGTCATAAGGCAGCCCTTTTTTGTGGGCAGCCGCATTTAGCACCAAGTTGCATGGGCATATGTCGCATGCAACCCGTTCCCCACGCCATTCATAGGATATATTGGCAATGCCACCCAGGTTTATGCAAGCATCATATTCATTGAATAACAGTTTGTCACCAATGGGCACCAATGGGGCACCTTGCCCGCCCAACGCCACATCCAGTGACCTGAAATCGGCATATACCGGTACCCCGCAAGCTGCTGCAATGGCGGCCCCATGGCCGAGTTGAAAAGTAAAGCCCATATCTGGTTGATGAAAAATGGTGTGCCCGTGGCTCGATACAAAATCAACTTTTTCAATTTGTTGTTGAGAAATAAAATCTTTGACCAATAAACCGGTGTATTTACCATAATCAAAATGAAGTCGTGTAAGTGCCTGAGCGGAGGCGCCATGTGCGCTGGTAAGTTTCTGAGCCCATTCGGAAGGGTAGGGCCGGGTGTTGGCTGCCAGTATTTTGTAGGTCCATGAGGTGCCATCAAAATTAAACCGACAATAGGCCATGTCGAGGCCATCGAGCGAGGTACCCGACATGGTGCCAATAACAAAAAAGGAAGTAGCTGTGGACGGTGGCAAAGGGCTTGAGATTCTTTATATTAATTAGTAAAATAGGGTTGAAAAATATACTTTTGTCACCTCATATAAAAATATGGTGTCACTGGCACCCTAAGCCCACAAAAAGCTATGAATTTTGAATTGAACGAAGAACACCTGATGATTCAGAAGGCGGCCCGCGACTTTGCCCAAAACGAATTGCTCCCAGGTGTAATAGAGCGCGATGAACACCAGAAGTTTCCAACTCGCGAGATAAAGATGATGGGTGAGCTAGGATTTTTGGGAATGATGGTAGATCCTAAGTATGGCGGAGGCGGCATGGATACCATTTCATATGTACTGGCCATGGAGGAAATATCAAAAGTAGATGCTTCTGCTTCTGTGGTGATGTCGGTTAACAATTCATTAGTGTGCTGGGGCCTTGAGACATTTGGCAACGAAGAACAAAAGCAAAAATACCTGATGCCATTGGCCAATGGAGAACAGATAGGTGCCTTTTGCTTGTCAGAGCCCGAAGCCGGATCTGATGCCACCTCACAGCGTACTACTGCGGTGGATATGGGCGACCATTACTTAGTGAACGGTACCAAAAACTGGATTACCAATGGTAACAATGCTTCGGTTTATCTGGTAATAGCGCAAACAGATGTGGATAAGAAACACCGTGGCATCAACGCTTTGATTTTGGAAAAAGGAATGCCCGGATTTACGGTTGGACCTAAAGAAAATAAGCTTGGCATAAGAGGTTCTGACACCCATTCTTTGATGTTTACAGATGTGAAAGTCCCTAAGGCCAATCGTATAGGCGATGACGGTTTTGGTTTCACGTTCGCCATGAAAACATTGGGCGGAGGGCGCATAGGCATTGCTTCTCAGGCATTAGGCATAGCGTCAGGCGCATTCGAGTTAGCGCTGGCCTATTCAAAGCAACGCAAGGCATTTGGAACCGAGATATGCAATCATCAAGCAATACAATTTAAGCTTGCGGATATGGCTACACAAATTGAAGCAGCGCGGATGCTTTGTTTGAAAGCAGCATGGCTTAAGGACCAAAAACAAGATTATACATTGGCAGGCTCTATGGCTAAGTTATACGCTTCTACCATTGCCATGGACATAGCAGTAGAGGCAGTGCAAGTGCATGGTGGATATGGATTTGTAAAAGAATTTCATGTTGAGCGCCTGATGCGCGATGCGAAAATCACTCAGATATACGAAGGCACCAGCGAAATACAAAGAATCGTTATCGCACGCAGCATACTGAAGTAGTCGTTTATCGTATTCAATCATTTATTTTTTTAGTTGTGGGAATGACAAATTCAATGAAAAAACTGTGGACTTTGTGCGTATTGATAACGCTGGTTTCAGCTTGTGTACCTCACAAAAAGCTAGTTTATTTTCAAGGTGATTTGCCGTCTACTGTGTATTCAGCTGGTGTGGATACTTTCCAGTTAAGGTTGCAGCCGGCAGATATCATTTCCATTTATGTGCTTACTTCAAACACCGAAGCTTTTCCCTATTTCAGCCCTTCGGGCGAGGGTAGGTTAGGAAGCGATTCAAAGTCGCCTTACGAACGATCTTATGTAATTGATGCGGATGGTAATGTTGAGTTGTTAATTGTAGGAAAGGTGAATTTTGCAGGTCTAACTATCAATGCGGCTCAGGCGAAACTTGCGCAGTTGGTAAAAGCTTATGTTACTGATCCGGTGGTGGTGATAAAGAAACTTGACTTTAAAGTTACAGTGTTGGGAGAAGTGGTGCGCCCCGGAACTTTTAATGTGAATGACGAAAAAATCAGATTTACTGAGGCCATTGCGTTGGCTGGTGGATTGTCGGGCATGGCAAATCCCCGGAAAGTGAAGATAGTCCGAATCAACCAAAAAGAGCAAAAAACCTATGCTATCAACCTGAATACAACTGATGCTTTTTTGCCGGAGAATTTTTACCTTCAACCTAACGATTTAATTTATGTGGAGCCATTGAAGCGGAAATCACTTACAAGTGTCAATCCTGAAATCACTACCATCGCTTCAATATTATCCACCACTATCCTCGTTATTACTGTGCTTACCCGCATATCATTTTAACCAATGCTCCAATCAAAAGAGGACTTGTTCCACAAAAATGAAGATGAATTGGATGTGAAAGCGCTGATTGCCATCGCGCGCAGGCACTGGCATTATTTTGCATTGTCATTTATTGGTTGTTTGTTGGTGGCATTTCTATACATCAAATTGACGCTGCCTGTATACGAGGCGCGTACAACCATCTTACTCAAGGACTCCAAGCACAAGTCAGCCAGTATGGAGGGTTATTTGGCTACCGATTTTTTCGGGAATCAACGGAATATGGCTACAGAAATTGGAATTCTGCAATCGCGCACACTCATTCAGGAAACCGTGCAGGAATTGCCGGTTGCTATCGCTTATTTTGAAATCTCTCCATTTTTTAAAAAACCACTGTATCGTTACAGACCCTTCTCAGTGGAGGTGGTTCAGGTAGAGCGCAAGTTCAATGATCAGGCGTTTATTGTCGATTTGATTGATAACAACCGATTCAAAATAGAGTTTGAGTCGCAGAGTATGCCTGAAAACAATTTTGTAGGCGAGTTTAATTTTGGTGAACTCATCAAAGCAAAAGGGTGGTCAATAATATTGCAGGCACATCCGGAATTTTTAGCAGAGACACCTGAAAAGCACTACCAGTTTATTCTCAATAGCAACAATAGAGTGGTGCGACAGTTTACTGGAGGATTGCGGGTGGAACCTTTAAATAGAGACGCTTCTATAGTGTTGCTCACATTTACCGATGTGATTCCTGAACGCGCCACAGACTTCCTGAATGCTTTGGCACAGCAATACATCAATTTAGACGTGCGAGATAAAACTTCGGTTGCTACATTAACCCTCAAGTTTATTGATGAGCAAATGGACCAGATATCAAAAACGCTGGGTGGTATTGAAACTGACATGCAAAGTTTCAAGGAAGAGAAAGGAACTGTAAATCTCAGCGCTGAATCCGTTAATTATTTGCAGAGATTGAGTGAAATAGATGTTCAAAAAATCAAGAATGATATCGATATAAAAACGCTTGATTATTTATATGAATATGTTTCGTCTAACAAAGAGTTAGCGGAAATGGCGCCCTCCAGTATGGGTATGCCCGATCCTTTGCTGGTGCAGTTGATATCACAATACCAAATACTGCAATCAAAAAGGAAGAGCTTGTTAGCCGGCACAAGTGCGGCATCACCAATCGTCAAGATTAATGAAACTCAAATAGCGGAAGTAAAAGCATCATTGCTCGAGAATATCAAATCCATTAAAACCAAAATGGTGCTAATGAATGAAGGCTACCAAAAGCAAATAGCATCTTACGAAACCAGTATTAGAAAAGTGCCTTTGCTCGAGCGCCAGTTACTTTCCATTCAGCGCAACTTCGAAGTGAACCAGGATATATACGTGTACCTGCTGCAGAAAAAGGCAGAGACCAGTATAGCCAAGGCCACAGCAGTTTCTGACAATAAGATTCTTGATTCGGCAAACTATGGAGTTCGGAAAGTAAAGCCCAACACTCGGTCAATTTTGGGCATAGCAGTAATGATTTCAATTTTGTTTCCAATTGTGCTGATCACGCTGAAAAACTTATTGAAAACCACTATCAGCAGTAGGGAGGAAATCACAAAGCTCACACGCATTCCGGTAGTAGGGGTTGTGGGCCATCTCCATAAGTCTGATAATTTGGTGGTAAATAATTTCCCTAAATCATCGATGGCAGAAGCTTTCCGATCGATCCGTACCAATCTTCAGTTTTTTGGTTCAGATTCAGGAAAAGGGAAAATAATCTTAATCACCTCTTCAATCAGCAATGAAGGAAAATCCTTTTGTACGCTCAACTTAGCATCTATTCTGGCTTTGCAAGGAAATAAAGTAGTGATTGTGGGAATGGATTTGCGTAAGCCAAAATTGTTCGATGACCTTAATGTGAAGAACAATCATGGCATCAGCAATGTGTTGATAGGAAAAAATTCGATCCAGGAAGTGATTCATACCACGGCTTTTGACAACTTGTTTCTGGTTCCGGCAGGACCTGTGCCGCCCAATCCGGCTGAATTGCTTACAAATAATGAAGTAGGAGCTATTTTTAAGGAACTGAAAGCACAATTTGATTTTGTGTTGGTTGATACTCCGCCTATAGGTATTGTAACTGATGCTGTAGACCTTATGAAGTTTTCTGACATCAATCTGTTTATTCTTCGTGAGAATTATTCAAAGAAAACTTTCATCAACAGTTTGAACGAGATGTATGCAAGTAACAAGATTAAAAATCTTGGCATAGTGCTCAACGACAGCACCTTTAAAGGTGCATATGGTTATGGCTATGGATATGGTTACGGCTACGGTTATGGTTACGGCTATACGAGTAACAGCAACAATGGTGGATACTATCAGGAAGAGCCTCCCCAACCTTCTATCTTTACTCGGTTTTTTAAAAAATAAATCAGTTTGATTTAAGAGGCTGAATAAGTTCTTCGAGTTTTATTTTTCGGGATCCTTTTAACAAAACAGCCGAATTAAAAATGGGATGTTTCACTAGATATTTTTGCAGTTCAGCAGAAGTTGTAAAATATTTTCCATTTATTCCCGAACCTGCGTCAGAGAAAAATTTACCCACATAATAAATTTTGTCGCTGGTATTCGATTCCATTAATTTAAGTACTTGTTTGTGTTCCATTTCTGAATCTTCACCAAGTTCCATCATATCTCCTAATATATAAACTCTATTGGCTGCGTTGAGTTTTTGAAAACTCTGAATGGCGAATGCCATACTTGTGGGGTTTGCGTTGTAGCAATCTACAATCAGCGTGTTGGTTTTTCCTTTTACAATTTGTGACCTGTTGTTGTCTGGTTGAAAAGACTGAAGAGATTCATTAATACCAGCGGCAGGAACTCCAAAATGATGCCCAATGCAGATTGCAGCAAGCAGATTGGGAAGGTTGTATGTGCCTGTAAGGTTTGTGGTGACGGGATGAGTTTGGCTATCGCTCAATGATTGCCATTCAAAGGCGAGAGTGTTTTGTTCATTCATTGGTAACAATTTGCCAGTGATTAAACAATCTTCACTTGATCCGTATTTAATTATTTGGTCATAATTGCCAATCATATTTACCAAGGTGGGGTCGTCATTGTGGAGGAATACTTTTCCATTGAAATTTTTCAAGTGGCTGTACATTTCACCTTTGCCCTTGATGACACCTTCGATACCGCCAAAACCCTCCAAATGTGCTTTGCCAATATTGGTAATGAGCCCAAAGTCGGGGAGGGCTATTGCGCACAAAGCGGCTATTTCTTTTTGATGATTGGCCCCCATCTCGATGATGGCTATTTCGCACTGCTTGTCAATAGCGAGAAGCGAAAGCGGCACACCAATGTGGTTATTGAGATTACCATGAGTGGCAAATGTTTTGAACTTGGTGGACAAGACCGCGTTCACCAATTCTTTGGTTGTGGTTTTACCGTTGCTTCCCGTGATTGCAATTACCGGCACACTTAATTGTTTTCGATGATGGGTGGCCAATTGTTGCAATGAAGTGAGCACATCATCTACTAAAATCGTATATCCGTCAATCCGGTACTGATCTTCGTCAATCACGGCAGCAATTGCGCCTTTTTCGCGTGCGGCAAATGCATATTCGTTGCCATTGAAGTTGGCTCCTTTTAATGCAAAGAAGACCGAACCCTCCGCAATGATGCGTGTATCTGTGGACACCTTTTCCGACTCTTGGTAGAGCGAATATATCTTTTCAATTATGTCTTTCATAAAAAAACCCCGGTGTATACCGGGGTTAAATTTATTTAAAATAATATGATTGTTATTTACGCTTTTTGGCTCCGCCCAAGCCAACTGGGCTGCCCACGCGGGCCATTGCGCAGCGGAAGCCGATATAATCAGTAGCTTGTTCTTCGTCCATGAACCTGCGGGTGCCGGGAGACATCCAATAAGCTCTGTCTTTCCAAGATCCACCTTTATACACCCTTGCTTTATCATTTATCAATGATGTTAAACCATAGTTGTATGCTATATATTCAGGCTCGTCACCGTCAAGATAGCTTATGTTGTCAGACTTGTTATAATTTCTGCGTGTCGCACTTTCTTCTTCCGTTACACTGCGTTTCACCACGCGACCCAGGCTGTCTTTTTCAACCAATTGACCTTCTTCGTCACGCATTTGTGTTTCGAACACGTTACCACGGAATGAGTTGAAATCATCCTTGTCTTCAGGAGAAAGCGGACGGTACACGTCCATTACCCATTCTGAAACGTTGCCTGCCATGTTGTACAAGCCATAGTCATTTGGCCAATACGAGAATACCGGTGCGGGTCGGTCTGCATTGTCATTCAACATGCCTGCTACGCCCATGTTGTCACCTCGGCCACGCTTAAAATTCGCCATCATTTCTCCCTTGTATTTTTCATCTGCGTTTCGCACAAATGAACCATTCCATGGGTATTGACGTCTTTCGGTTACACGCTCAAACACGGTGTTGCCAATAAGGCCAAGCGAAGCGTATTCCCATTCCGCTTCAGTGGGCAGCCGGTAGCGTGGCAAAAATATGCCGTCTTCCATGCGTACTTTGCGTGTGTCTCGGTTGGGGTTAAGATCTACCATCGGACTTTTTACCAAGCCTTCGTATTGATCGGCTAGATAAGCATCGGTGTTGAAGTTGTCTTCGTTTATTTGATCAGGATTTACACGCAGGATTCCTTCGCGAATCAGGATTTGTTCATTTACCCTATCGGTACGCCATGCACAGAAGTCGTTTGCTTGTAGCCAGTTGATCCCCACCACAGGATATTGCTGGTAAGAGGGGTGACGCAGGTAATATTCAACCATTGGCTCGTTGTAAGCCAGTTTGCTTCTCCAAACAAGTGTATCGGGCAATGCCTTTTTGTAAACTTCAGGATAGTCAGAACCGAACACACGGTCGAGCCAGTAGAGATACTCCAGATAGTGGATGTTAGCCACTTCGGTTTCGTCCATGTAAAAAGATGAAACCGTGATTCTGCGGGGAATGTTGTCCCAATCTTTCATCACTTGTTCCTCGGTGCGCCCCATTGAAAACGTTCCACCCTCGATAAGAACCAGGCCTGGACCAGTCTCTTGTTCGGTGTAGGCCACTACCTCAAATCCCCCGTTTGCAGGGTCATTGTAGTTCCATCCGGTTACACTTGATTTTTCTTTGAAACACGAAGTGAGTGACATAGTTGCCACTGCCATTAGTGCAAGCGAAGCGCTTTTAAAAGAAATTAATTTCATTTGCTGATACCGTTTTTGCGAGTTCGAAAATAATAATAATTTTTTATATGCCTTATAACTAAAAGGTCGGACAACTTATTGTCCTAAATCTTTTGCGTTTTGGTTTGCATTCGAACTGAAGTCCGAATGATAATTCATGAGATCCACCAGGTGCATTTCCTAGCTTAGAAATAGTTAGGTCGTAACTATATCCAAATTTGAAAACTCCTTGTTGCAGTCCTACTAACGCAATAATGGACTCACCTGCAATGAAACTTGAAGTTTCGCCCAATGTATTTTCTTTTCTGCCCAGGTTGCTTCTAAACCACAATCCGCCCACCAAAGGGGTTTTACTTACATATACTCCCAGATTCAAGTAATTGAAGCCGGCCTGTTGCTGGTATACCACGTTGGGTGAAAGATTGGACTCGGAATATCTTGAATTTTCAAGTGGAATGATGGCTCCCAAATGTGCGGTATACTTGCGAGGAAGGGGACTTGATCCCTGAATGATGAATGCCTCATCGGGTTCGGTTATATGATGTACTGCAATTCCGCCATAAATGTTGGAACTATAACCCAAAAGGCCTGCAGATAGGTCCACGTATGATCTTGTTTCGTTAGGTCGTGATTCCTGGGTTTGGTACACAAATCCATACCTTGGATCTATCATATCACCAAAAGTGAGTTTGTCCCAATCTAGCTTTTTCTGAAAATAGGTTGCCTGAAAGCCTGCTTTTATCGAAAATTCACGACTTACGTTGAGCAGATAACTATACATTCCGCTTACTGAATTGGTGCTGATGGTTCCTTCTCCTGCTTTGTCGCTAAGTACAATAATTCCTAATCCTCCACCGATAGCATCCACATGTTGGTCGTAAGAAGCCGCGTAGGTCACAAAGGCACCCGGCAGCGCTGGCCATTGGTTGCGGTAATTCATCACAAGTCGGGGACACTTTACGCTGCCTGCAAATGCAGGGTTCATATATATAGGAGCCGCATAAAACTGCGTAAAATGCGGATCTTGAGCATTTAAAGTCATGCTCGAAATCAACAATATTAAAGAAAGAAACCTAGTCAGCCTAAATATCATGAATCCGCGGTAATTGAGGGTTTCTATTACGCAAATAGAAAATGAATGTTACAAATTTATTATTTGAGCAATATCAACAGACTCCATACGTTTTTTAGCCTTGTATATTGTCTGATAGCAAAGGTAATTTTAATGCAATCATTCACAAATCTAAATAATTAAGCACATTTTAAATAACTATCTTTGTATGAGCTGATTTTACATTGTTTTTAACTCCCTAATTTTAAAATCATGGCTTATCGCAAAGTGCGAAATTTAGTGTTGTTTTTTAGCTTAATTATTGGTTTTTCAAATGTCTCTGCTCAAGATATTGTGAAATCAGTTTCGCTTATATGGCAGGATCCGGCTATCGAAAAAGTAAGCGATGAGCAAACCATAAGTTTTCTGCGTTTTGAAAATTGTGTAATCGACCCCTCACGCGGATTGCTTCCAGTGTACATTGGCGAATTCGAAGTGTCCGGAGCCACCGTTTCTGTAGAAGCCCAAATCATTAACCCACAGTATAAAAGTATCGCGCACGCTTCGCTCAATCTTAACAGCGAGCGAATTTCCAGCCTCCCGTTTGTGAAGGCCGATGTGGTGGTGCAAAACAAAAAAGCATCAGGGTTAATAACCGTGATGCCCATCCGTGCTACTGGCAACGGAAATTTTGAAGCGCTCACCTCTTTTGATGTGATAGTAAAAGTTTTGCCAGTGCGGGCGGCCAACGTTGATAAAAGTGCATTGGCAACCAATTCGGTATTAAACACAGGCTCCTGGTATCGGATAGCGGTGGCGAGCGATGGGGTTTATAAGTTGGATTACAATTTCTTGAAAGCAATTGGAGTGGACATGACCAACTTCAACACAGCCAATTTGCGTGTGTTTGGAAATGGCGGTGGTATGTTGCCTTATGCCAACAGCATGCCCCGAACCGATGATTTGGCTGAGAACGCAATTTATATTTCCGATCAAAATGGAAATGGAATTTTTGATCAGACTGATTACGCATTGTTTTATGGCCAAGGGCAGACGCGATGGACTTATACAAGTGCCGATAAACGCTTTCATCACGCTATCAATGAGTATACTGACACTACTTACTATTTTGTAACAGCCAATCAAGGAGCTGGGTTGCGCATTAGCACAGTTCCAGTTCCTGGCGCACCTGCAAATAAGTTTGTAAATACTTTTGATGATTATGCAGTGCATCATTATGATAAAATAAATTTTTTAAAATCGGGGCGCCAATTTTTTGGAGAAACGTTCGACATATTGCTACAACAAACTTTCAACTTTAGTTTTCCGAATATCGATTTTTCCACCCCAGTTTATATAAAGACGCGCGCAGTGGCCCGCACGTTTGCGGCTTCTTCTATGAATGTGCGCGTTTCGGGCTCCAATGTGATGACACTGAATTTTACCGATTTGCCTGGTGGTCCCGGATGTTATTGGTGTGAGTACGCTAAGTCACCAATCAATTCTGATACAACTAGTTTTAGTACTTCGCTTTCTAATTTTGCGGTGGATTTGATTTATAATCCATCGGGCTCAGTTTCTACCGCATGGCTCGATTATATGGAGCTAAATGCCAGACGCCAGCTAAAAATGAGCGGGAATCAAATGATGATCAGAGACTTAGCTGCAATAGGCGCGGGCAACATAGCCGAGTACACCCTTGCACGCAATTCTACTTCACAATCCATTACAATTTGGGATGTAAGCAATCCCACTGCACCAGTTTTGGTGCCTCACACGACCAGTGGCTTAAATGCGATTTTTAAAACGGACGCATCCAGTTTAAGAGAATATGCGCTGTTCACCACTTCAGGCTTTCCTACACCTATTAGTGTAGGGCCAGTTGCAAATCAGGATTTGCATGCCATGACTCAGGCCAACATGATCATCGTTGCACCCCCTGTTTTTATGAGCGAAGCCCAGCGTTTGGCTGAGTTCCACCGGAACGTTACCAACCTTACCGTGCATTTGGTTACGCCCCAACAGATATACAACGAATTTTCTTCAGGAGCGCAACAGGCGCAAGCCATCCGCGATTTCATGAAGATGTTTTATGACCGAGCCACAACATCAGTGGAGCAGCCAAGATTCCTTTTGTTATTTGGCGATGGATCATATGACAACAAAACCAATTCCGCCTCCAACACCAACTTTATACCCACCTATCAATCACTCAATTCGCTCTGGACTTTGAGTTCCTATGTTTCGGATGATTTTTATGGAAATCTGGACGACACAGAAGGCGACTGGGATGTAACCATTGATGCCAGTGATGTGGGTGTAGGGCGATTGCCAGTACGCTCGCTGACCGAAGCACGGAACATGGTGAATAAAATCATTCATTATTCAAGCCCCGCGCCCCAACAAGATTTTGATTTTGAATACAGCAGCAATGGCTATCGTAAATCACCTTTTGGTGATTGGCGCAATGTAGTTTGTTTTGTAGGCGATGATGAAGACCTGGACTTGCATCTCGATCAGGCCAACACACTGGCCGACACTTTGTGGAGCCGATATCGCAATTACAACATTGATAAAATTTACCTTGATGCTTATCCGCAGGAAAGCACTCCAGGTGGACATCGCTACCCGGGCGTAAAAGAAGCATTGAACAAGCGTGTAGAACGTGGTGCACTCATCATCAATTATACCGGCCACGGAGGCGAACTTGGCTGGGCACATGAGCGGATACTCGACAATACTGACATTAATTCCTGGACCAACTGGAATAACATGCCGGCATTTTTCACAGCCACTTGCGAATTTAGTCGATTTGATGATCCTGCCAGGGTGTCAGCCGGAGAGTATGTGTTGCTCAATTCAAAAGGCGGTGGAATCGCTTTGTTCACCACTGTGCGGTTGGTTTATGCAACGCCCAATTTTGCACTCAACCGCGATTTTGTAAACTTAGTTTTCGAACCCGATAATGGCAATGTTCCGTTCATGGGTGATTTGTTCAGGAAAACAAAAAATGTATCTCCCGGAGATTACAACAGACGTAACTTTACTTTGCTTGGCGATCCAGCCATTCGACTTGCATATCCAACAAACCGAGTAGTTACCACTTCTGTAAATTCTAATCCGGTGTCGGCTGTGGCAGACACGATACAAGGTTTGAGTAAAGTCATTATTACAGGTCAGGTGCAAGATGTTAATGGACAAAAGTTGAGCTCATTTAATGGAGTTCTTTATCCTACTATATTCGACAAGCCTTCTGCCATCACTACATTGAGCAATGATGGTCCTCAAAACAGTCCACCGCGCACATTCCAATTGCAAAAGAACGTGTTGTACAAAGGCAAAGTGAGTGTTGTAAATGGTGAGTTTTCGTTTCAATTTATTGTCCCCAAAGACATTTCCTATCAATACGGATTTGGAAAAATCAGTTACTATGGTCACAACGGAAATACCGATGCACACGGTGCTTTTGAGAATGTTGTGATTGGTGGTTTTGATCCATTGGCTGTAGCCGACAATCAGGGACCTGCCGTGAAGTTATATATGAATGACGATAAATTTGCCTTTGGAGGTATGACCAATGATGCACCTATATTGTATGCCACCATAACCGATTCGAGCGGCATCAATACATCCGGCAATTCTATTGGCCATGATATCGCAAGCGTGATGGACGACCAGTCGGATAAAACTTTGATACTGAATGATTTTTACCAGGCTGACCTGGACAGTTACCAAAGCGGCAAAGTGCGTTACCAACTTTCTAAACTTTCATCGGGCAGGCATACGGTTGACATCAAAGTGTGGGACGTTCACAACAATTCATCAAAAGACTATACCGAATTTATTGTAGCCGAGTCGGCCGACCTGGCCTTGAGCCATGTGTTGAATTATCCGAACCCATTTACAACTCACACCAGCTTTTTCTTCGAGCACAACCGCCCCACATCCCCATTGGAAGTGCAAGTGCAGGTTTACACTGTTTCTGGTAAGTTGATTAAAACCATCAACCAACAGATCACGACAGCCGGATTCAGATCAGATCAGATTACATGGGATGGCCGAGATGATTTTGGCGATGCCATTGGCCGTGGTGTGTATGTGTACAGGCTGCGTGTCCGTGATGGTGAAAACAGCGCGGAGCAATTCGAGAAACTAGTGATCCTAAAATAACCTACTTCACACTTAATATTTTATATTTGCAGCCTTGTATGAATAGAACTATGAAAAGAATTACAGCTACTGCCGGAGCCATTGCTGTTGCATTATTGGCATTACCGGAAAGATCATCAGCACAGAAAACGCAGGATACTTTTGATGAATTGCAATTGAACACTATCACCACTGCAGTTCCGTTTTTACTTATTGCACCTGACTCGCGTGCTGGCGGAATGGGTGATGCAGGCGTTGCCTCTTCTCCCGATGCAAATTCGATCCACTGGAATCCAGCCAAGTTGGCGTTTGCTGAAAAGGACATGAGTTTCTCATTGTCTTACACGCCTTGGTTGCGTGCATTGGTGCCGGACATCAATCTTGCATATGTTTCTGGTTATAAAAAGCTCGATAAAGATCAGGCATTAGGAGTTTCGCTGCTCTATTTTTCATTGGGTGATATCACATTCACCGATGTAACAGGAAACACCATCGGCCAATACCGACCCAACGAATTTGCGATAGACGTAGCTTATGCTCGTAAACTTGGCGAAGAACTTTCGGGTGGTATGGCGTTGCGCTATATTTATTCAAACCTCACTGGAGGAATTGATGTGTTGGGAGCCTCTTCAAAGCCGGGCACTTCAGTGGCGGCTGATCTTTCAGTGTTTTACACCAAAGAAATGGATATCTCCAAAAAAGATGCGCAACTTTCTTTCGGTGCTAACATATCCAACATCGGAGCCAAAATGTCATACACCGAAACAGGCAACAAAGATTTTATTCCTGTGAGCATGCGATTGGGAAGCAGCCTGCTTTTGAATCTTGATGAATACAATCAAATAGCCGTAAATCTTGATTTCAATAAGTTATTGGTGCCCACACCTCCAGTGTATGAAACTGATTCAAACGGAACACCCATCACCGATGCCAATGGCGACAAAGTGATATTGGCAGGCAAGGATCCTGATGTGCCGCTGGTTTCAGGAATGTTGCAATCTTTTGGCGATGCACCAGGTGGATTTAAAGAAGAGATGCGCGAAGTGAATATTAGCTTTGGCGTAGAATACTGGTACGATCAGCAGTTTGCGTTTCGTGCCGGATATTTCTACGAGCATCCAACTAAAGGCAACCGCAAATTTTTCACGCTGGGCGCGGGGTTAAAATACAATGTTTTTGGACTCGACTTCGCTTATCTAATCCCTACCGAACAACGCAATCCTTTGGAGAATACGTTGCGATTTACCCTCAAGTTTGATCTTGCGGCCAACGCCAATGCCAAAGATAAAATTGCTGAATGAAGATAAGGGTAGGACTCGGATTTGATGTTCACCAGTTAAAAGAAGGATCGGAATTTTGGCTCGGTGGAGTTAAAATTCCTTTTCACAAAGGCGCGGTGGGTCATTCGGATGCCGATGTTTTAATACATGCCATTTGTGATGCGCTTCTTGGCGCTGCAGGCCTGCGCGACATAGGCTACCACTTTCCTGACACGGCTTCACAATTCAAGGGCATTGATAGCAAATTGTTGTTAGCTGATGTTGCTGCGCTACTTAAGAAAGAAAAATATACCATCTCCAATATAGATTCTACGGTGTGTCTGCAGCAACCTAAAATCAGCCATCACGTGCCAGACATGGTGGCAACACTTGCTACCACACTTGATATTCCCATTTCTGATATTTCAATCAAAGCTACCACTACCGAACAACTTGGCTACGTAGGACGGGAAGAAGGTGTCTCGGCCTATGCTGTAGCACTAATCATGTTAGAAGAATAGCAGGAAACAGTATGTGGAGATAATACTATCTCTGGTAATCAATTTAAATTCTACAACGCGGACATAATGGAGCGCAAAAAGTTAACCCTCACCTTCGAAGTGTATGACTCAATAAAGGAGATGGACGATGTGTCGGTCGATCTTATTCAGCAAGCGCGCAAGGCCTCTGCCCATGCCTATGCTCCATACTCAGGGTTTAAAGTGGGTGCTGCTGTTTTGTTGGCCAATGGCAAGATCATTACCGGTAACAATCAGGAGAACGCGGCTTACCCATCGGGGCTGTGTGCCGAGCGTGTGGCCATTTTTAGCGCATCGGCCATGTACCCGGGAGAGGTGGTGAAAGCCATTGCCATTACCGCACATGCCGAAGACAGACCCATAGAAGAACCTGTGTGCCCGTGTGGTAGCTGCCGGCAAGTGCTTTCGGAATATGAGTACAAACAAAAAGAGAATATGCGCATACTGATGGCTGGCGAAGGAGGCACGGTTCTGGTGGCAGAAAATGTTTCTTCATTATTGCCGTATTATTTTACGGGTGAATTGCTCAAGCGCTCCTAGCGTAAAACTACCGCACATTTTATTTTGTTATTTTGAAGTAGCCGCGGAAGCGACATAGCTTGCTCTTTGATATCAACCTACACTATGGACAAACAAATAGGCACATTGTATTTGCTCGAATGCATGAAGAGTTTCAAGGGGCTGAAATCTACATGCGAAAAAGCCATTTCACAGTTGGACAATGCACAGATGCATCAAATATCAGAAGCGGATTCCAACAGTGTTGTAATTATCATGAAACACATGGCCGGCAGCATGCTATCGCGATGGACTGATTTTTTGACAACAGATGGAGAGAAATCAGATCGCAACCGTGATGGTGAATTTGAAGATGATTTTACTTCGCGCGATCAATTGATGCAGTTTTGGGAGCGAGGGTGGGTATGCCTTTTTCAAGCGCTTGCGCAATTGCAAGCGCACCATCTTACTCAAAATATAACCATACGGGGCGAAGACCACACTGTGCTTCGCGCTATCAACAGGCAACTGGCGCACTACAGCTACCACACAGGACAAATAGTATTTGTGTCTAAAATGTTGCTGGGCACCAAGTGGCGAACCTTGTCGATTCCAAAAAAGGAAGCCTGACCCGGCTTGCTTTTACGCTGGTGCTTCACTCACATACTGCCAATACCAATTTTGTATTAAATTTGCAGGGAACTCAAATACATGTGATGGCACAGACTAAGCAAAAACCTACTACAAAACCTAAAAGCGCAAAGACATCAAAATTCTCGAAGGAAATTTATCTCGAGTGGTATGAGTCCATGTTGCTGATGCGGAGATTTGAAGAGAAATCAGGGCAACTTTACGGACAACAAAAGATTCGTGGATTTTGTCACCTGTATATTGGCCAGGAAGCAGTGGTGGCAGGTGCCATGTCGGTATTGAAAGCTGAGGACTCAATGATAACTGCGTATCGTGATCATGCGCATGCATTGGCCAAAGGCATTAGCGCGCGGGCCGTGATGGCCGAGCTATATGGTAAAATAACAGGCTGTAGCAAGGGCAAAGGCGGATCCATGCATATGTTTTCAAAAGAGCATCGTTTTTTTGGCGGCCACGGAATAGTAGGTGGTCAAATACCGTTAGGCGCAGGCATTGCGTTTACCGAGAAATACAACAACACCGGTTTGGTATGTGTGTGTTATATGGGTGATGGAGCTGTGCGCCAGGGCGCATTTCACGAAGCGCTGAACATGGCCATGTTGTGGATGTTGCCGGTGGTTTTTGTGATTGAAAACAATGGTTATGCAATGGGTACTTCGGTAGAGCGAACCAGCAATGTAAAAGAATTATACACTCTGGGCGAGGCCTATGATATGCCTTCGGCTCCTGTGGATGGTATGAGTTGCGAAGATGTACATACCGCCATGGAAGAGGCAGTGAATCGTGCACGTTCAGGTAAAGGCCCTACACTGCTCGAAATGCGCACATACCGATTCAAAGGACACTCTATGTCGGACCCCGCAAAGTATCGCAGCAAAGAAGAGGTGGAGACCTACAAATCAAAAGACCCTATAGAACAAGTATTGGCAGTGATAAAAAAAGAAAAATACGCTACTGAAAAGCAGCTTGAAGCCATCGCCAAAAAAGTAAATGACATAGTGGAAGACAGTGTGCAATTTGCGGAAGAATCACCCTATCCAGATGCTTCAGAATTGTACAAAGATGTATATGTGCAGGAGGATTACCCTTACCTGATGGATTAATCATCAACAAAAAAAACTAAAAAAAAGAATGGCCGAGATTGTTAGAATGCCCAAGATGAGTGATACCATGACAGAAGGAGTTGTATCAAAATGGCACAAGAAAGTTGGAGACCACATAAAAACCGGTGAGTTGGTGGCGGAGATAGAAACCGACAAAGCAACCATGGAGTTTGAATCATACCAGGAAGGTGTGTTGTTATACCGCGGTGTGGAAGAAGGCAAGGCAGCACCAGTTAATGGAGTGTTGGCCATATTGGGAAAAAAAGGCGAGGACTATAAATCATTATTGGAAGGGGAGAAAAAAGCGACACCAGCTGCGGAGGCTGCAGCGCCAGCCACACCTAAAGCCGAACCCGCAAAACCTGCTGCCAAAGCAGCAGCTGCCCCAAGCCCAACTCCTGCGCCCGCAGCTACGCCAAAACCTGCAGTTGCTCCTCTAGCTCCCAATGCAAACGACTCACGACTTAAAGCATCGCCTCTGGCACGCAGACTTGCCGAAGAAAAAGGTCTTGACTTGCGGCATGTGAATGGCACCGGTGACCATGGAAGAATCGTAAAACGTGATATTGACTGGTACAAACAAATGCCTAATGGCGGTGGCTTGGCCATGCCCGGATTTGTTGCCACAGAGGGATTTGATGAAATAGAACTTTCGCAAATGCGCAAAACAATCGCGCGCAGATTAGCGGAAAGTAAATATTCTGCCCCCCATTTTTACCTGACCATGGAAATAGATATGGGCCGTGCGGTTGATGCTCGTGAAAGCATCAATGCAATAGCGCCTTTGAAAACATCTTTCAATGACATGATTTTGAAAGCCGCTGCCATGGCTCTTCGCCAGCACCCTAAAGTAAATGCTTCGTGGCTGGGCGATAAAATCAGAATGCACCACCACATACACATAGGCGTGGCAGTAGCTGTGGAGGAAGGATTGCTGGTACCTGTTGTGCGATTTGCCGATGGCAAAACACTTTCACAGATAGGTGCAGAAGTAAAAGAGTATGCGCAAAAAGCTAAAGACAAAAAATTGCAACCTTCCGATTGGGAAGGCAACACTTTCACCATATCAAACCTGGGCATGTTTGGCATCGATCAGTTTACTGCTATCATCAATCCGCCTGACGCTTGCATCTTGGCTATTGGTGCCATCAATGATGCGGCTGTGGTGAAAGATGGCAAAGTTGTTGCAGGCAAAAAGATGAAAGTCACCATGTCATGTGATCACCGTGCGGTAGATGGAGCAATAGGCTCCGCGTTTCTGCAGACCTTCCGTCAATTGTTGGAAAACCCGGTGTTAATGCTTGGCATGAGTTCAATCTAAAAACTACAAACATGAAAAAGCATTTCACGGCCACCTTCTTTTTTCTTGCATTTTCTTTCACACTTGTTGGACAAGATACACCAGTGGTAGAAAAAGCAGACACTGCAGATATAGTATATACGGTAGTAGAAACAATGCCCCAGTATGTGGGCGGGCAGGAAGCTATGATGGATTTTATTCGCAAGAATACGCAGTACCCAGCCGAAGCGAAAAAGCAAGGAGTTTCGGGGCGTGTATATGTTTCATTTGTAATAGACAAAACAGGGCAGGTTACCGAAGCTAGTGTAATGCGCGGCATTGGTGGTGGTTGCGATGCAGAGGCCTTGCGCGTGGTCAACGCTATGCCTGCATGGGCACCCGGCACACAGAGTGGAAAACCTGTGAAAGTGAGGTTTGTTTTACCTTTCAGTTTTGCCTTTGACAATACGCCTGCAGTTGAAGACTCCGGAAAAGAGAAATCGGATAAATAAGTTTTAATCCTGCATTTCTAAATTTCCAATAACCATTATTGTTTGCACTTTAACGTGATATTATTATATCTTGCCAATACCGTAATGTGTTGTGGGAATTGCCACCCGCTTTCGCTGATTGTAAAATTTTCGCTGCTCTAAATTCAATCGACAAGCAAAGTATTCAATAATAAGCTAAAATTTTAATCTATTGAATATGTGCTTTTGATGGGTGTTTTTACCTGCTTGTGGCTCAATAACATGCCGAAAAGTGAAAATTTGAAAGGTGATCAACACAGGCGCTGTGAATAGTCAAGAAAGCCGATTTTAATTTCGGTATTAGAATTTAATTAAAATTGACAGGCTAATGAAATTCGCTTTCATTTTGGACTATTTTTGGAAGTATTACCTAATAGAAAAAAATTAATTGTCATGAAAACAGGAACAGTAAAATTTTACAATGAAGCCAAAGGGTTTGGTTTTATAGTGCAAGATGAAAACCAACAGGAAATCTTTGTTCACCAAACAGGCATCACCGAAGCCATCCGTCAAAACGACAAAGTGGAATTTGAAGAAATTGACGGCCGCAAAGGATTGAACGCTGTAAACGTGAAGAAGGTATAGCAGAGACGATAAATCTTAAGTTGATAATTAAGAACCGGAAACATTTATTTGTTTCCGGTTTTTTGTATCAAGCGATTCCGTTGACAGTTTGCTATTTTTGCAATTCTTCAATCTACAAAGCAAATATGTCCATCAGTTTTTTTGATACATCCATAGAGTTTTTGAAAGGCGTTGGACCTGCCAAAGCAAAACTGCTTAAGTCGGAATTGAACATAACAACCTTTGGTGATTTACTAAATCATTTTCCGTTTCGATACATCGATCGCAGCAGATTTTTCACCATCGCGGAAGCGAATCCTGACATGCCTTACATTCAACTAAAAGTACAGGTTACAGGCATCACCACAGTGGGAGCCAAGCGCACTAAGCGTTTGGTAGCTCGCATCAAAGATGATACTGGTTCAATGGAATTGGTATGGTTTCAAGGTGTAAAATGGATGGGTGATTATGTAAAGCCGGGTGGCTATTATGTGGTGTTTGGAAAGCCCTCATTGTTCAACGGAAAGTTAAATATTGTACATCCTGAGATGGAGATTATTACACAAGAGTCTCCTGTGATTTCAACTGGGCTTCAGGCTGTTTATAACACTACCGAAAAACTTCGTCCGCGCGGTTTAGACAGTCGTGGATTGTGGCGGTTGATGCGCACAATGTTGAGCCAAATGCCTGCCGCATTGCCCGAAACCATGTCTGAGAATTTGATCACAAAATTTAAACTCCATCCTCTGCGCGATGCTTTGTTTTCGGTGCATATGCCTTCTGATTTTGAGGTGTTGCAAAAGGCGCAATTCAGGTTGAAATTTGAAGAGCTGTTTTATTTGCAACTGCGATTGTTTGACCAAAAAAGAACACGCACTGAAAAGTATAAAGGACATAAATTTTCAGTGGTAGGGAATTTCTTCAATACATTTTACACCACTCGCCTCCCTTTCGAGCTAACCGGTGCACAAAAAAGAGTAATCAAAGAAATAAGAGCGGACATGGGTTCGGGGTTGCAAATGAACCGAATGCTTCAGGGCGATGTAGGCAGTGGTAAAACATTGGTGGCACTGATGTGTATGTTAATAGCCCTCGACAATAGCACACAGGCATGTTTGATGGTGCCCACTGAGATATTGGCCTCGCAGCATTTTGAAACGATCAGCCAATTGGTATCAGACATGGGCATTGAAGTGGCTTTGCTAACGGGTAGCACCAAGAGCGCTAAGCGTAAGGATATATTGAGTCAAGCTGCAGACGGTACTTTGCATATACTCATTGGAACCCACGCTTTACTCGAAGCTGTAGTGCAATTTGATAATTTGGGATTAGTAATTATTGATGAGCAACACAGGTTTGGTGTGGAACAACGATCACGATTGTGGGAGAAAAATAATATGGTGCCGCATGTGCTTGTGATGACTGCCACGCCAATCCCGCGCACACTTGCTATGACTTTATATGGCGATTTGGATGTGTCGGTGATTGATGAAATGCCACCGGGCCGAAAGCCCATACAAACTATCCACCGGTATGAAAAGGCTCGCATAGCGGTATTTGATTTTCTGAGGAAAGAAATTGCCCTTGGCCGCCAGGTATACATCGTGTACCCGCTGATAGAAGAATCTGAGAAGATGGATTATAATGACCTGATGGCAGGTTTCGAAAGTATCAGCAGGTCGTTTCCACTGCCTCAATACCAAGTGAGCATAGTGCACGGGCGCATGAAAGCAGCTGACAAAGAATACGAAATGCAGCGTTTTGGCACCGGGCAGACACACATCATGGTGGCAACTACCGTGATAGAGGTAGGTGTAAATGTGCCCAACGCATCCATCATGCTTATTGAAAGTGCGGAGCGTTTTGGCTTATCGCAGATGCATCAGTTGCGCGGTCGAGTAGGGCGTGGTCACGAACAAAGCTATTGCATATTAATGACCTCCAATAAACTGACCAATGAATCGCGCGAAAGGCTTGCCACCATGGTCCGAACCAATGACGGATTTGAAATAGCCGAAGCCGATCTGCGGTTACGTGGGCCGGGCGATTTGATGGGGACCCAGCAAAGCGGCATGTTAGATTTACGAATCGCTGACCTGAGTACAGACGCTAGGATTTTGCAAACGGCTCGAATTGCAGCTGAAGAAGTGATTACTGCCGACCCGCTGCTGGCGTCAAAAGCCAACGCGCCCCTAAACAGAAAGCTCAAACACATTTGGGATAAGAAAGGTGACTGGAGTAAAATATCGTGACAAAAAAACCCCCCAGGTTTTAACCTGGGGGGCTCCCATGAAATAAACTTTAAATTAGCTTACAAGGGTTTATTACGGAACATTCGTCATAGGGTTTCATTTTCAGTAAAAAAACATTTGACAGCTTTATCTAGGGCCTTAATTTAACTAGCAATTGGGTTACTTAGTTATTAGCTAAATTTGCGATCGATAAATTATTGCTATGAAAATTTCTTACAACTGGTTGTTGCAGTATATTAAAACCGATGTGGTTTTGAATCCTGAATTGGTGGCAGAAATGCTTACCAATTGTGGCTTAGAAGTGGAAGCTACAACCACTTATGAATCTGTGGAAGGCGGTTTGCAAGGGCTGGTTGTGGGTGAAGTAAAAACCAAAGGCAAGCATCCGAATGCTGACAAGCTTTCGGTTACTACGGTGGAAGTTGGAAATGGAAGGTTGTTGAAGATTGTGTGTGGCGCGGCCAATGTGGAAGCAGGACAAAGAGTAATAGTGGCTTTGCCCGGTGCTACTTTGTATCCAATTAGTGGTGATTCATTTACAATAAAGGAAACCAAAATAAGAGGGGAAGAATCATGCGGGATGATTTGTGCCGAGGACGAGATAGGCATGGGCACTTCTCATGACGGCATCATGGTGCTTCCAGAAAACACTGTTGTTGGCACACCGGCTGCGGAGTATTTTCACATTTACAAGGATCATGTTTTCGAGATTGGACTTACGCCTAACCGTGCTGATGCCATTTCGCACATAGGCGTAGCGCGTGATTTGGCCACCATTCTCAGTCTGCAATCAAATGCAGCTTTAGTGATGCCGGCAACGGATGAGTTTAAAACTGGTAATGGAGCACCATCTTTCCCGGTAGAACTGGCCGACTCCCTAGCTTGTCCACGCTATACAGGGCTTAACATCACAGGCGTGCGTGTGGGCGCATCGCCAGCGTGGCTGCGCGATAAACTGACCGCTATAGGCTTGAAGTCAATCAATAATATAGTAGACATTAGTAACTATGTGATGCACGAAACAGGGCAACCGCTTCACATTTTTGATGCTGATGCAATTACTGGAAATAAAGTAATTGTAAAAACGCAAAAGTCGGGAACCGAATTTGCCACGCTGGATGGTGTAGTTCGCAAACTCGCAGCTACCGATTTGATGATATGCAATGAGCGTGAGGCAATGTGTATAGCCGGGGTATTTGGCGGTGCTTCTTCAGGTGTATCTGCAGCCACTGTGAATATTTTTATCGAGAGCGCATGCTTCTCGCAAGCAACCATACGAAAAACCAGCAAGCACCATGGTTTGAAAACGGATGCTTCGTTTCGTTTTGAGCGAGGTACTGATCCGGACGCAACGCTATATGCCATTAAGCGCGCTGCATTGCTGTTAGTGGAAGTGGCCGGAGGAGAAATTGCTTCAGCAATTACCGATGTGTATCCATCGCCTGCGACCCGGGCCGAAGTAAACTATCACTACGCAACTGCAGCAAATCTTGCGGGAGTTGAGGTGAGCAAAGACATCACCCGAAAGATATTTGAAGGACTCGGCATCGAAATAAGAAGTGAGAGCGGAGAAGGAATGGTGGTTTCAGTGCCCGGATCAAAAGTGGATGTAACACGCGAGGTGGACCTGGTGGAGGAAATATTGCGAGTGTATGGTTACAACAATATTCCCGAGCCGGCAAAATTTAGTTTCTCTCCTCAGATCGCTCAAGTGGGTGTGAGCGAAGGTTTGCGAAATGGAATGGCGCAACAGCTTGCTGCGTTGGGTTTTGTGGAGATGATGTCAAATTCATTGACGCGTTCCTCTCATTATGGAGAAGATCCATCTGTAGTAAGTATTTTAAATCCATTGAGCAATGAACTTGATGTGCTGAGAAAAGATTTATTCTGGTCGGGTATGGAAGTGGTGGCCTATAACACCAATAGACAATCGGCTGATTTGAAATTATTTGAATTTGGGAGTGGATATTTGAAACAACCAAAAGGAGGATATGCCGAGCCCAGGTATTTGTCTTTATTTGTTGCTGGCAAACGCTCGCCACAGTCGTGGATGAAGCGCGATGAAAAAGTTTCTTTTTATTACTTCAAAGCAGTGCTAGTGCAGTTGTTGGCCAAAGCAGGAGTAAAATCGAAAGTTACTTTTGAAAGCCTGGAAGACCATGCTTATTTGGCAGAAGGGCTTACTGCATACTCCGAGAAAAAACCACTGGCTAACATCGGATTGGTCAAGAGTAATTGTTTGAAGAAAGCTGACATAAAGCACGAAGTTTATTTCGCTGAAGTGAACTGGGATGTAATGAGTACCGCACACAACCTGGAGACGGTTGTTTTCACCGAAATACCAAAATACCCATCGGTGAGGCGTGACCTCTCGCTGGTGATTGATAAAAAAATCGGATTTGAAAAAATTAAATCAACCGCGCGGGTAGCTATATCAACGCAACTGAAAGAAGTAAATTTGTTTGATGTGTTTGAGGATGAAAAACTAGGCAAGGACAAAATATGCCTGGCCGTGAGTTTTGTTTTTCGAGATGATAACAAAACCCTTACTGACAAGGGCATTGACAGTATGATGCAACGCATCATCAAGGCTATAGAGTTAGCCACCGGAGCCACTTTACGCCAATAACACTGCCTCTCGTTTTATGCTACCTTTTATTCTGTTAGCTAATACATGGCTCAAGTCCGTATAGTCGACTATTTTTTGGTGGCCTGTATTTCAGAGCCTGATTGATTTTTTGTAAATTGCCATTCTATTTCAAAATACTTAAATCACTACCAACTATGGCTTTTGACATCGACATGATAATAGGGTATTACAACGATTTGCCCTCGCGTATTGCAGCCGCTCGAAAACTGCTGGGCCGGCCAATGACCCTCACCGATAAAATTTTATACGCACATCTTCACAACCCTGCTCAGTCAGAGGAATTTAAGCGTGGGGATGCTTATGTCGATTTCGCACCCGACCGTGTGGGCATGCAGGACGCCACTGCGCAAATGGCTTTGCTTCAATTTATGCAAGCAGGTCGTGATAAAGTGGCAGTGCCCAGCACGGTGCATTGCGATCACCTTATACAAGCCAAAGTTGGCGCTACAGCCGATCTGGCGCGTGCCAAAGACCAAAACAAGGAAGTGTATGATTTCCTTGCTTCGGTGTCAGATAAATATGGCATCGGGTTTTGGAAACCGGGTGCGGGTATCATCCATCAAGTGATATTGGAGAACTATGCTTTTCCGGGTGGTATGATGATAGGTACAGACTCACATACAGTAAACGCAGGTGGTCTGGGCATGGTTGCCATTGGAGTGGGTGGAGCCGATGCGAGTGATGTGATGGCAGGATTGCCATGGGAACTAAAGTTTCCAAAACAGATTGGCGTGAAACTTACAGGCAATCTTAATGGATGGACTTCATCTAAAGACGTAATATTAAAAGTAGCAGGCATCCTCACCGTGAAAGGTGGAACCGGTGCCATCCTCGAATATTTTGGTCCGGGTGCCAACAGTTTATCATGCACAGGCAAAGGAACTATTTGCAACATGGGTGCTGAGATTGGTGCCACTACTTCCGTGTTTGGATATGACAAACGAATGGCCGATTATCTTAAAGCTACCGAGCGCGCAGACATAGCGCAAGCCGCTGACGCCATTGCCGAACATCTTGATGGCGATGCTGAAGTGTATGCAAATCCTGAGAAATATTTTGATCAGGTAATTGAAATCAACCTGAGCGAGTTGGAGCCTCATGTAAATGGTCCGTTCACTCCTGATTTGGCATGGCCACTTTCGAAATTTGCAGCAGCTGTGCGCACCAATAACTATCCGGCTCGACTTGAAGTAGGTTTGATAGGCAGTTGTACCAATTCTTCGTACGAAGATATTACCCGTGCAGCATCTATCGCGCAGCAAGCCATTGACAAAAAACTGATAACCAAATCGGAGTTTACAATCACTCCCGGTTCGGAGCAAGTACGGTATACAGTTGACCGCGATGGGTACCTGAAGATATTTGAATCAATGGGCGGGGTGGTGTTGGCCAACGCTTGCGGCCCATGCATAGGCCAGTGGGCGCGCCATAGCAGCGACCCTGAAAGAAAGAATTCAATTATCACTTCATTCAACAGAAATTTTGCAAAAAGAAATGATGGCAATCCAAATACACACGCTTTTGTGGCTTCGCCCGAAATTGTGACAGCATTTGCCATTGCCGGAGATTTAACGTTCAATCCCATTACTGATACGCTCATCAATTCAGATGGCGAAAAAGTAAAATTGGATGAGCCAAAAGGAATTGAGTTGCCGGTAAAAGGATTTGCCGTTGAAGATGCCGGCTACCAAGAGCCAGCTAAAGACGGAAGCAAAGTGAAAGTAGTGGTGGATCCTAAGTCTGAACGATTGCAGCTGCTCACCCCATTCAAAGAGTGGGAAGGCACCGACCTCAAAGATTTACGATTGCTTATTAAGGCAAAAGGAAAATGTACGACTGACCATATCTCTATGGCTGGTCCATGGTTGAAGTTTCGTGGGCATCTCGATAACATCAGTAATAACATGTTGATTGGCGCATTGAATTTCGCCAATGACAAAACCGATAGTGTAAAAAACCAACTTACCGGTGCATACGAAGCAGTACCCACAGCACAGCGTGCATATAAGGCTGCTGGCATTGGCACAGTGGTGGTAGGCGATGAAAACTATGGTGAAGGTTCTTCTCGTGAGCACGCAGCTATGGAGCCACGCTTTTTAGGTGTGCGAGCTGTGCTTGTCAAATCATTTGCCCGCATTCACGAAACCAATTTGAAAAAGCAAGGAATGCTTGGACTCACTTTTGCAGATAAAGCAGATTACGACAAGATTCAGGAAGACGATATGATCGATATCCTGGGGCTTACCACTTTTGCTGAAGGCACACCATTGACAATGGTATTCCATCATGCCGATGGTACCAAAGACGAGATCAAAGTGAATCACACCTATAATCAGCAGCAGATAGAGTGGTTCAAAGCAGGCTCGGCCCTCAACGTGATAAAGCGTGAACTTGGCGCCAACGCCTAATCAAATAGTCTAAAAAATTATTTCAACCACCTCCATCCGGGGTGGTTGTTTTTTTTGGAAGAGTATGCTTACTTTCGGATGCATATAATTGACAATGGAAAAGAACAACCGAAAAACAATCAGGGCGTGGGCAATGTACGATTGGGCTAACTCGGCTTATTCGCTGGTCATAGTGTCGGCCATTTTTCCAATCTATTTCGAAAAAGTGACATCGGCAGGCGGTAGTGAAATGGTTTCATTTCTTGGTATGCAGTTTGTCAATTCAGCACTGTTTTCTTACCTAATTTCATTTGCGTTTCTCATCATTGCAATCGTCTCGCCTATGTTGAGTGGCATCGCTGATTATGGAGGATATAAGAAAAGATTCATGCAGATGTTTTGTTACTTGGGAAGTATCTCGTGTGCTGCTTTGTTTTTTTTTCAATCAGTTGACGACCTGCTATATGGAGCTATATTTTTTGTATTGGCGAGCGTAGGATTTGCGGGTAGCATCGTTTTCTACAATTCATTTTTGCCGGAGATAGCAGAACCTAAAGACCATGACAGAATCAGTGCGCGAGGGTTTGCAATGGGCTACATTGGCAGCTCATTGTTGCTGATATTTAACTTACTGATGATCATGATGCCCCAATTGTTTTTTGATGTATCGGGTTATGCACAAGAGTTAGTTTCTCTTAATCCGGAATTGAGTTTAGAAACGGCTAATGAGCAGGCCACCTCACATTATGCCGGATTTTCAACTAAAATTTCTTTTGTGCTGGTGGGTGTATGGTGGGCCGGTTTTGCACAGATAACGTTTGCTGCATTGCCCACAAATATTCATAACCGAAAAAGTGAAGGCAACATTTTCTTAAAAGGATATCGGGAGCTGATGAAAGTGTGGGAACAACTAAATGATACACCTCGATTGAAAATTTACCTGGCAGCATTTTTTTTCTCGAGCATGGGTGTGCAAACAGTGATGTATGTTGCCACTTTGTTTGGCGTCAAAGAATTATCGATGGAGACATCCGAGTTGATCATCACCTTGTTACTCATACAGTTTGTGGCCATTGGTGGAGCCTTTTTGTTTTCGTGGTTGTCATCAAAGTTTGGCAATGTACGAGCGCTCATCATTGCTAACGTTGTGTGGATTTGTATTTGTATTGGGGCCTACTTTGTCACCGAGACCAATAGTTTTTACATGTTGGCATTTGTGGTAGGAATGGTGATGGGCGGCATCCAATCACTTTCACGTTCTACATACTCCAAGTTGTTGCCGAAGACAACGGATCACGCCAGTTACTTTAGTTTTTATGATGTGTGCGAGCGCGTGGGAGTGGTGTTAGGCACTTTGATGTATGGCATGATAGAAGAGTCCACTGGCAGCATGCGGAATTCAGTTATTGCACTCGTATCGTTTTTTGTGGTGGGTGTAATTCTGCTGTTCTTTATGCCAGCGCGCAAAGGCCATTTGGCAGCTGCCTAATTTGGGTAAATGCGTTACATTTGCTTCTCATTATTTTAACCTGAATTGCACGGCTTATGCTCGTTGATGTATTTATCCCATGTTATATGGATCAGATTTATCCCGAAACTGCGGAGAATATGATCAAAGTATTGGAGAAAGCAGGATGCAAGGTAAATTACAACCCTGAACAAACATGCTGTGGCCAGCCCGCTTTCAATGCAGGGTATTGGGATCATTGCAAGGAAGTAGGCGAAAAGTTTATCCGTGAATTTTCAAATGACAGGTATGTGATAATTCCGTCCGCTTCGTGTACCGGAATGGTGCGAAATTATTACCCCGAGATGTTTCACAATTCAGTGTTACACAATGAATACAAACAACTCCGCAAGAATACAATTGAGTTCACCGATTTTATGGTGAATGTATTGAAAGTTACGAATGTGGGTGCTGTGATGGCGGGCACAGCTGCATTTATGGACTCCTGCAGTGGCCTTCGCGAATGCAAAATAAAAGATACCCCACGCGCGCTTCTTAGCGAAGTCAAGGGCCTCGACTGGGTTGAGTTGAGTGATGGGGAAACGTGTTGCGGTTTTGGAGGCACCTTTGCGGTTAAGTACGAACCCATTTCTGTGGGTATGGCACAACAAAAAGTTGAAGATGCTATGGCCACCGGTGCGGATTATTTGGTCTCAACAGATATATCTTGTCTCATGCATTTGGAGGGATATATACGCAAACAAGGATTAAGGTTGCGCACTATGCATGTGGCTGATGTGCTGGCAGCCGGCTGGTAATCGCTAAATATTTTTACAATTAGATTGAATGGATAGTTTTTTTTGGATAGCAAAATATGTAAGGAAATATTGGCGATATGCAGCCCTCAATATATTTTTCAATTTGTTGGCAGTGCTATTTTCTGTTGTTTCCATCACATTGGTCATACCTTTTTTAGGCTTGCTATTCGGCACGCAGGAGATGGTGACAGAACAACCTCAATTCCAGGCTAACATTGAGTCTGTTGTGAATGTATTCTACTATACTTTTTCTTCAGTTATTATTGAATACGGAAAAACCAAAGCACTGATGTTTATCTGTGGACTAGTGGCATTGTTGTTTTTATTGAAGAACTTGTTCATGTACCTGGGAATGTATTTTGTAGCACCTGTTAGACTAGGCGTGGTGCAGGATATTCGCAACCAGCTGTTTGATAAGACTATTGCTTTGCCATTGTCCTATTTTTCGGAAGAACGAAAAGGCGACATCATAGCACGTATGACCAATGACGTGCAAGAGGTTGAGTGGGCCATACTCACTTCGCTCGAAGCACTGTTTCGTGAACCGTTGAGTGTTGCATTTTTTCTGGCCACATTATTTTTCATGAATGCGCAGTTTACTCTTATCATTTTGGTGTTGCTGCCAATTACAGGATTATTGATAGGTCGAATAGGTAAGAGTTTGAAGAAAACATCAGAAGAAGGCCAATTGAAAATGGGTTTGTTGCTTTCAATGATAGAGGAAAGCTTGACCGGATTACGAATTATCAAAGCCTTTACCGCGCGGGTTTTTATGAACAATAGTTTTAACCAAGCCAACCAGGATTACAGTACACTTATGATAAAAATGTATCGTAAACGCGATCTGGCATCACCCATGAGTGAGTTGATGGGTGTGTTGGTACTTGTCATATTGATGTGGCTGGGAGGGCGGATGGTATTGAATGATGTGAACTCTATGAATCCAGCGGTGTTCATTGGGTTCATTGCGGTCTTTTCACAATTGATTCGGCCGGCAAAAGCGTTTACATCTGCCTATTACAATGTTCAGAAAGGAATAGCCTCTGCCGATCGTATTCGTTATATACTTGACGCACCCATTACTATAAAAGATATGCCGGACGCTGTGGCCAAGCCCTCGTTCGAAAAGGAAATAAAGTTTGACAATGTAGACTTTGCATATGGTGATCAGCCGGTATTAAAACAAATTAACCTTGTGATTGGCAAGGGTAAAATGGTAGCTCTTGTGGGCGCTTCAGGCGCAGGCAAGTCTACCGTGGCTGATTTGTTGGGACGATTTTATGACAGTCCGGATGAGAACATATTGATTGACGGAATTCCTGTGAAGCGAATTAAACTCAATGACCTTCGCAAACTTATGGGCATAGTTTCACAGGAAACAATCTTATTCAACGACACGGTTTTTAACAATATCGCATTTGGCAATAGCGCTGCCACCGCACAGCAAGTAGAAGAGGCAGCTCGCCTCGCCAACGCACACGAATTCATTGAGAAGATGCCAGGTGGATATCAAACCAACATAGGCGACCGCGGGGGTAAACTTTCAGGTGGGCAAAGGCAGCGCCTCAGCATTGCGCGTGCTTTGTTAAAGAATCCGCCCATACTTATTCTGGATGAAGCCACCTCGGCTCTCGATACTGAATCGGAGCGGTTGGTGCAGGACGCTATTCAAAATTTGATGAAGAATCGCACCTCGTTGGTGATAGCCCACCGCCTATCGACAGTACAGTTTGCAGATGAAATAATTGTGATGCAGCAGGGAAAGATAATTGAGCGGGGGCGGCATGAAGAATTGCTTGCGCTCAAAGGTGTGTACAGAAAACTGTACGATCTTCAATCATTTGTCTGATCTTATTTCGCGATAGTTTTTATACTCCCCCAACCGCCATCCGGTAAATGCTTCAATCAAATGTAGCATGCGATTTTTAATATTCAGGTTCTTCTTTGTAGGATCGAAATCAAACTTCCAGTTTTGTGTTTCAACGCGCGCTTGCATTACAACAGGATGCGTACCTTCAAAATGTTTCAGCGAATCTATTTGTGAATAATCAAATTCTGATTCATTGCCTATATGACTTTGCACCCAATTGTCATCGTGCCAGTATTTGTTAAACGATTGTTGTTTGGCTTGCTGCATTGACGGATGTTTAACCCATCCGTAGTGATATATGCATGCGTTTGCCCTACGCACAGTCAACAGTTGCCCATCCATTCGAAACCCTTGCGCATCGCGAAACGAACGCATACCTTTTTTGTTCCTAATAATGCGCACTTCGCTGCGATACCATTTACGCGAATTGCCCACAAAATCGTACGACCCGTAAAAATGCAGATAGTCGAAAAGCAATCCGTCTACGGCTGGGTCATTGACATTTGCCGACATTGACTCTCGCACACTATCATGATATTTTTCGTGCAGCACCTCATCTCCCTGAATATAAAAACACCAGTCGCTGTCTTCATCAATCGCATCCAATGCTTTGTTGGTTTCTTCGGCCAGCACCTTGCCTCCACTGCGCTTGGCATCGTCCCACACCGTGTCCACTATTTTTATTTTTTGCGGATCGATTGACTCAATTAATTTTCGTGTGTTGTCATTAGAGCTTCCCACGGCCACCACAAAATTATCACACAGCGGTAATATCGATTTGATGGCTTCTATTACAGGGTAGTCGTACAGTTCAGCGTTGCGAATAAATGTAAATCCGGTAACTTTCATGCAAACGTTTAACTAAAAAATGCCGGTATAATTATGTGGTGTGATTGCTTTTAGCTCTTTTTTTACTTTGTCATCGACATTCAAACTGTCAATAAATGTGTGCATCGTTTCTTTGTTTATTTCTTTGCCGGTTCGGGTAAGTTGTTTCAACGCTTCGTAGGGTTGAGGGTATTTTTCGCGTCTCAGTATTGTTTGAATTGCTTCGGCTACCACGGCCCAGTTGTGTTCCAGGTCGGCTTCAATTTTACTTTGGTTTACAATGAGTTTTTCCAGCCCTTTCATGATGGAGCGCAAGGCGATGAGGGTGTGTGCCATCGGTACGCCTACATTTCTCATCACCGTAGAATCAGTAAGGTCGCGCTGCAAGCGAGAAATGGGAAGTTTTTCAGATAAGTGCGTGAGCAATGCGTTGGCCAAACCCAGATTGCCTTCCGCATTTTCAAAATCGATAGGGTTAACTTTGTGGGGCATGGCGGATGAACCTATTTCCCCTTCTTTGATTTTCTGTTTGAAATAATCCATGGCGATGTAGGACCAAATGTCGCGGCACAAATCTATTAGAATGGTGTTGATGCGCTTCATGCCATCGCAGAAGGCCGCGAAACCATCGTAATGTTCTATTTGTGTGGTGTATTTCTGGCGCGAAAGGCCAAGGCCGGTTTGCAGAAAATCATTGGCAAATTGTTCCCAATTTAAGTGTGGGTAAGCCGCATGATGGGCGTTGAAATTACCAGTGGCACCACCAAATTTGGCGCTGTGGGGGAGGGTTGATAAATGTCGGAATTGTACATCAAGCCGTTCGTGAAACACTTTGAATTCTTTGCCTAGTTTGGTGGGTGATGCGGGTTGGCCGTGTGTGCGTGCCAGCATGGCTATGTCCATCCATTCATCGGAAAGTTGCGCAAGGCTGGCAACAAGAGTCGCTATTGTTGGTTTGTAAATTTGCTCAATTGCATCGCGGAACATCATTGGCATAGAAGTGTTGTTGATGTCTTGCGAGGTAAGGCCAAAGTGGACAAACTCAGCCACATCATTTAGCCCAATCGCCTCCATTTGTTTCTTCACAAAGTATTCTACCGCCTTCACATCGTGATTGGTAATTTTTTCTGTGTCCTTAATTTCCTGTAGATGTGCGGCCGAAATTTGATTTGGAATTTCTTGCAGTAGCTTGATTTGCGCAAGGCTCACGTGTGATAGTTGGGGTAATGGCAGACGGCATAAGGCAATGAAGTATTCGATTTCTACACGGATACGATAGCGGATGAGCGCCCCTTCAGAAAAGAAGGTTGATAACGGTGCGGTTTGTGAATGATAACGGCCATCTACAGGCGAAATGGCTGACAACGGGGTTAGTTCCATAAGTAATTTGATAATTTGCGAAGATACGCTTTAGAATGGTTTTGTGTGAAGAAGTCTAATTGAATCGGGAGGGTTATGCGCTGTAAATCAACATGATGTACCTGAAAACGGTGCGCGGTTAAATTTGTTGACAATATTTTCCCTTCGGAAACTTTGTAATCGCTTAAAGTTTCCATAGTTTTGATGCCCGTTCAAAAATCGAGTTAAATCATTGGAAACAGATAGTCGGATATTATTAGGTTCTCAGGAGTTATTCTATCGTTATGGCATACGAAGTGTAACCATGGATGATATAGCCAAGCATTTGGCTATATCTAAAAAAACAATTTATCGTCATTTCGGTGACAAGAATGAATTGGTGATGGAACTTACTGAAATGGACATTGTGGCGCATCGCAATAAGTTTGACCATGTGGCTAAAGACAGTAAGCATGCTATCGATGAGATGTTCAGAATGATGCAGGATATGTCGGAGATGTTTGGAAAGATGAATGTCAATTTGTTTTATGACCTGCAAAAATATCATCCCAAGGCATGGGATCGATTCAGAGATTTTAAGAATAAGTCTATCTTGAAAATGGTGGAGACCAACCTGATAAGGGGAATCGAAGAAGGACTTTATAGAAAAGCTTTGAATGTGAAAGTGATGGCGCGTATGCGTATTGAAGTAGTGGAAATGGCCTTTAATCCCCAAATATTTCCGCCATCCAAAAACAGTATTTCTATAGTTCAAATGGCCATGCTAGAGCATTTTCTTTATGGAATAATTTCGCAGAAAGGATATGGCGTTTTGAATAAATTAATGACGAAAAAGTAAATACCACATAGATTATTATGAACGCAAAAAAGTTATTGATCAGTTGTTTTTTAGCCACCACCGTGAGCGGTGTAGTATGTGCGCAAGAAACCGTTGGCGAGACGCATTCATTTACACTTAAACAAGCGGTAGATTACGCCTATCAGCACGAGGTGAATGTGAAGAATGCATCCATTGATGAACAAATTGCAAAGCACCGTGTGAGGGAAACTATCTCAATGGGGTTACCACAAATCAATGGCTCTGCTCAAATCACAGATTATTTGGACTTACCCACTTCGTTGATACCGGGTGAGTTTTTTGATGAGCCTGCAGGAACTTTTATTCCGGTTAAATTTGGCACCAAATACAATGCCACCGTAGGTCTTGAGTTATCACAGTTGATTTTTAATTCTGATTTTCTGGTGGGCCTAAAAGCAAGTCGAACTTACCAGGAGCTAATGAGCAAGCAGCGAGACCGGGCTCGTGTGGAGGTGTCAGAGAAAGTGGCTAAGGCATACTACGGTGTGTTGATTGCTGAACAACGCCAGAAGCTCATTGATAATAATGTACAACGGTTGTCCAAATTGCTGAATGATACCAAAGCCATGTATCAGAATGGTTTTATTGAATTGGTAGACCTCAATCGTGTGATTGTAGCTTTTAATAACATGGAATCTGAGCAGAAAAAAGTAGAGCGATTAATACCGCTTTCGGTTTCTATGTTGAAGTTTCAAATGGGAATGCCACAAAAAGATGATTTAGTGTTGACAGACAAACTTGACAGCATCAATTTTGCTTCTGCACTTGAAGCCCAGAAAATGGACCCTCAGAAAAGGGTTGAGTATTCAATATTGCAAACCGAGAAGCAGCTCGCATCGCTCGATGTGAAGCGTAATCAGCTCAAGATTTTACCTTCAGTAGGTGCCTTTGCAAGTTATCAGTCGCAGGCGCAGCGCGATGAGTTTGATTTCTTTGAATCCGACAAAGAGTGGTTTCCAATCAGTTTGATAGGACTCCGCGTGTCTGTGCCCATATTTACCGGCATGCAACGCACACAAAAATTGCAGCAAGCCAAATTGGTGGTTACCAAAGTGGAGAACGGATTGGAGAATCTGGAGCAAGGTATTGATGTGCAATATCAGACCGCTAAGGTCAATATGTTAAATAGTATTGAATCATTGGAAATTCAAAAGAAGAATATGGAACTCGCAGAGGAGGTATTTAGAATTTCGAAAATAAAATACGAACAAGGAATTGGTTCTAATCTTGAGGTGATCAATGCCGAATCAGCCTTGAAAGAATCACAGACCAATTACTTTGGTGCTTTGTACGATGCACTTGTAAGCAAAGTAGATTTGGAAATTGCCACCGGAACTTTTATAAAATAAACTGAACCACACAAATATACAATCATGAGGATACATTTAATTACAATTGCGATACTTGGGCTCATAGTAGCCTGCGGGCCGTCTGACAAGAAAAGCGAACTGGAAAGTTTGAAGAAAGAATATGGAAGCATGGGCGAGAAGATTGCTAAGCTTGAGAAAGAGTTAGCAATGAGTGATACAACTGCCGGTGCGTTGAAGGCTAAACAAATTGTTGCCACTGAAGTGCAGTTGGGCACCTATCGACACTATCTTGAAGTACAAGGGAAGGTAGATGCAGAATCAAATGTTGATTTGAGTTCGCAAACCGGTGGGTTACTATTGAAAGTTTTTGTGCAGGAAGGCTCACGCGTTTCAAAAGGGCAATTGCTTGCTGAGACAGATAATTTGGTTTTGAAGCAGCAAGTGGATGAGGCACAAAGTTCATATCAACTTGCAAAGACATTGTTTGATCGTCAGAAAAACTTGTGGGATCAGAAGATTGGCAGCGAAGTTCAGTTCTTAACAGCCCGTACCAATAAGCAGTCTGCTGAAAAACGCGTAGCTGCCATGACCCAGCAGTTGGAAATGTCACGCATTAAGTCGCCCATAAACGGAACCGTAGACAGGGTATATGTAAAAGAAGGTAATACTTTGATTCCAGGCCGACCTGCATTTAGGGTGGTGAATTTTTCAAACCTTAAGATTATTGCTTCAGTGCCTGAAACGTATGCATCCAAATTGAGCGTCAAAGATTCTGTTGAGTTATACTTCCCTGATACAAAGAAGACCGTGTACTCACGAGTTAGTTTTGTGGCTAGGGTGATCGATCCCATCAATAGAACTTTTGATGTAGAGGTGTCGCTGCCGGCTTCAGTTGGTGCGCTAAATCCCAATATGGTTTCGCTTGTGAAGATTATAGACATGCAAGTAGATTCTGCCATTGTGGTTCCGATTAATGCCATTCAGAAAAGTAATCAGGAATCCTATGTGTTTATAGTCGAGCAGGAGGGGAACAATCAAGTGGCACGGAAGCGAAATGTATTGGTTGGTTCTACTTATAACGGAAACGCACTTATCACCGAAGGTTTGAAAGCGGGTGATAAACTCATCACTGTTGGTCATCAATCACTCACCAACAACATGCCTGTCAAATTATAAAATCATTAGCATCCAAAAGCTGATATGAAACAAATATTCAAAGAATTCAAACCTACATCATGGGCGGTAAGCAATAAGACATCAGTTTATTTGCTTACTGTCATCATCACTTTTTTCGGGTTGTCAGCATACAATTCGTTGCCGAAAGAGAGTTTTCCTGAAATAGTGATTCCCACAATTTATGTGAGCACAGTTTATCCCGGCACAGCCCCTGCTGATATGGAAAACCTTGTAACACGGCCGATGGAGAAAGAGATAAAATCGGTTTCGGGAGTGAAGAAAATTACCAGCAATTCCATTCAGGATTTCAGTAATGTGATGGTAGAGTTTAATACTGATGTGGATGTGGCTGTGGCCAAGCAGAAAGTAAAAGATGCGGTAGATAAGGCTCGGCAAGATCTGCCATCTGATTTGCCAAACGAGCCAACAGTAATGGAAGTTGATTTCTCCGAAATTCCAATTATGCTCATCAACCTTTCGGGAGATTTTGATCTGGACAAGTTGAAGGAGTATGCGGAAGATTTGAAAGATAAAATTGAAACGCAGAAAGAAGTAACTCGTGTAGATATCGTAGGTGCATTGGAGCGGGAGATTCAAGTAAATGTGGACATGTACAAGATGGAAGCGTCCACTATTTCGTTGCAGGATATTGAAAACGCCATTAAGTATGAAAACATGACAATAGCCGGTGGTTCGGTCGATATGGGTAGCATGAAACGTTCGGTACGTGTGGTGGGCGAGTTCAGCGATGTGGATCAAATACGGGATATCATAGTGAAGTCGGGCGAAGGCGCCAACATTTATTTGAAAGACATAGCTGATGTGGTAGATGGATACAAAGAGCGCGAAAGCTATGCGCGACTCAATAAACAAAATGTAATAACACTGAATGTCATTAAGCGAAGTGGTGAGAACCTGATTACAGCTAGCGACAAGATTAATGATTTGATTGATGTGATGAAGGAAGATAAGTTTCCTTCCGATTTGAATATTACGATAATGGGTGATCAATCGAAGCAAACCCGCCACACGCTTAAAGAACTCATCAACACCATCATCATTGGTTTTATTTTGGTGACCATAGTACTTATGTTTTTCATGGGTGCCACCAACGCATTATTTGTAGGCTTGTCTGTGCCAATTTCTTCGCTTATCGCATTCATGGTGATGCCCAGCCTTGATATGACATTGAATATGATCGTGTTGTTTTCATTTTTGTTTGCTTTGGGTATTGTGGTGGATGATGCCATCGTAGTGATTGAGAATACCTACCGACTATTTGATGGAGGCAAAACGGATATCCGCACAGCGGCCAAGCGCGCGGCCGGAGAAATATTTGTCCCTGTTTTTGCCGGCACACTTACTACTCTCGCACCGTTTTTTCCACTCTTATTTTGGCCGGGTGTGGTGGGCAAGTTTATGCAGTTTCTGCCCATGACACTTATTGTCACACTCATTGCGTCTTTGGTTGTGGCGTTCATAATCAACCCCATATTTGCGGTGTCGTTCATGAAGCGCGATCAGGATTCTGAGCGCAAAGGCTACCGTGGGCAAATAATCATCACTGTTGTTTTATTGGCACTGGCAGTTATTTTTTATCTGTTCAAATCTAACGGCATGGCCAACCTTTCAATATTCTTTGTGATGTTGATATGGTTGAACAAGTTGGTATTGAAAAAGTTAGTTGTGGGATTTGAGAACAAAGTACTGCCCGCAATCATGAACACTTATGAGCGGTTTTTACGCTTCGCGTTAAAAGGGTTGAGACCTTATGCCATGCTGTTTGCAACGTTTGTGTTGTTGATTATATCATTTGTCACGTTTGCAATTTTAAGCCCACCTGTGGTTTTCTTTCCCAAGAGCGACCCCAATTATGTTTATGCATATTTGAGTTTGCCCATCGGCACCAATGTGGCCGTTACAGATTCTGTCACCCAAGAAGTGGAGAAGAGAATATATAATGTGCTAGGCGATAATAACAAGATTGTTGATGCTGTAGTTTCTAATGTGGCAATAGGGGCTGGAGACCCCATGGAGAATGACCGGAGTGTGGCACCACATAAGGGGAAAGTGACAGTCGCCTTTGTGGAATTTGCCGATCGTGATGGTGAATCCACTGTTGATTATATGGATAGAATTAGGGAAGCAGTAAAAGATATACCCGGAGCGGAAATTTCGGTGGATCAGGAGCAAGGAGGGCCACCCACGGGCAAGCCCATTAACATTGAAGTGTCGGGAGATAAGTTTGAAGACCTTATTGAGATCAGTAGTTCATTAAAGAAGTACCTAGACTCACTGCAAATACCCGGAGTTGAAGAATTAAAATCAGACTTGCAAGACAACAAACCCGAAGTGATTGTAAATATTGACCGTGAGCGCGCCTCTCGTGAGGGCCTGAGCACGGCACAGATTGGATCCGCGCTTCGCAATGCAGTTTTTGGTAAGGAAGTTTCAAAGTACCGTGTTGCCGAAGACCAGTACCCAATACAGTTGCGTTATGGTTACGACCAGCGAAACAATATTGATGCATTGCTGAATACACGAATCACTTTCCGTGATATGGCGGCTGGAGGTATGATTCGTCAGATTCCTATTTCTGCAGTTGCTTCAGTTGAATACGTTAACTCATATGGGGGCATAAATCGCAAAAATCTAAAGAGGGTGGTCACCATTTCTTCTAATGTATTGACCGGTTACACACCCAACGATGTGGTAGCACAATTGCAAGCTGCTATCAAAACATTTCCTGTGAAAGATGGATATGAGGTGGGATTTACTGGTGAATCCGAAGATCAGCAAGAGTCCATGAATTTTCTGATGACGGCATTGATTATTTCAATGGGACTTATATTTCTGATTCTGGTAACCCAGTTTAATTCGATTTCAAAGCCGCTTATTATCATTGTAGAAATTCTGTTCAGTGTGATTGGCGTATTGCTTGGGTTTTCGATTTTCGGTATGGAGATTTCGATTGTGATGACGGGTATTGGCATAGTAGCGCTGGCAGGTATTGTGGTAAAAAATGGAATATTATTGGTGGAATTTTCTGATGAGTTGATAGAGCGCGGTGATAAAACCCGCAACGCAATAATAAATGCGGGCAAGATCAGAATGAAGCCAGTATTGCTTACTGCGCTTAGTACCATGCTTGGATTGCTGCCGTTGGCGGTAGGTTTTAATATTAACTTTAGCACACTGTTCTCCGATCTCGATCCACAGATTTATTTCGGTGGTGACAGCGTGGCGTTTTGGAAACCGTTGAGTTGGACTATCATTTTTGGACTTAGTTTCGCAACTTTCCTCACTTTAATACTTGTACCTTGTATGTACCTGATTGCACACAGCTTAAAAGTGAAGTTTAAACGCGGTGCTTTCAGAAGATCGCTTAATGGCTCAACGCATGCAGCAAATCTGAACGCCCCAGCGATACACAATTAAACGGATGAGTAAGGTAAAGTTAGCGGCAGTTTCATATCTCAATACGCGGCCATTTTTGTATGGATTGCGTCATAGCGAAATTATTGACCAGATAGAGCTCTCGTTAGAAATGCCATCACAGTGCGCCACGCAGTTGTTGAATGATAAGGTGGATGGAGCATTGGTGCCCGTAGCAGTGTTGCTTGAAGATTCTGAGTTAAAAATATTTTCTGATTACTGCATTGGTTCTAACGGAGATGTGGGTAGCGTAAAACTATACAGTCAGGTTCCGCTGGCTGAACTAAAAAAGGTGTTTCTTGATTATCAATCACAAACGTCTGTTTTATTAGCACAAGTTTTAGCCACACACTATTGGGATATACAGCCTGAATGGGTTACCGGATTACCTGGTTTTGAGAATCATATTGAAGGGACAACAGGTGGGGTAGTGATAGGCGACCGGACCTTTGATCTGGAAGAGAAGTTTAAGTATCGGTATGATTTGTCTTCTGAATGGAAGCGATTTTCGGGAATGCCATTTGTTTTTGCTGTGTGGGCCGCGCGCAAGCCTCTCCCGACTGAATTTGTGGCATCATTCAATGGTGCGCTGGATTTGGGGTTGCGTAACATGGCTGAAGTGAAAAAGAAAGTCAACAGTGAGACTGGCCGCGATATGGATTTTTATTTTGAAAGTAATCTTTCTTACCAGTTTGATGCTGAAAAGAAAAAAGCGTTGGACCATTTTTTGGCATTGGCCGGTGCGATAAGAAAAGAAAACGTAAGCACATAAATATAATTCTATATGCGCTCAAGCTTGCGCTCGCACTCTGTTCCAATAGAAATAACTACTGGCCAAAGGATTGGTCTTAAAGTTTTCTAATTCGTCCATTGCATTATTAAATTGCCAGTTCGTCAATAGTCTTGCATCAATAAGTTGTTGATGAGCACCGCGCAAGTTGCCTGCTATGTTTTCTATCCAGTCAGTAAAGGCGCCTTCGCCCGCATAATGAACTTGTGGTGCTATGCTGCATTTTATTTTTTTGAATCCTGTTGTCAATAAATAACTGTACAGTTTTTTGCCTATTAGCGCATCGCCACCCATTTGCTCCTGTAGCTTCACAAATTTTTGCCACGCTTTTTCAAATGACTTACACGTAGGAAAAAGCTCAAGTTTCAAAATGTCATTTTCCTGAATAAAAATGTGCGCATTTGTTTTCATCACGCGCCTGGCTTCGGTGAGCGCGCATAAAGGTTTGTCCACGTGCTCGAAAATAAAACGTCCGTAAACGGCATCAAATTTATTGGCAGCAAAGGGAAGGTTGGTGATATTGCCCGGTACAAAACTTACGTGCGGGGCGTTTTTGCGCGCAGTTTTAATTTGTGTTTTCGAAATCTCTACTCCCGTTATTTTACATTCAGGATATCGGGTGCTCATGGCGTGCCCCAATAATCCGGTGCCACTTCCCAGTTCAAGAACCTGGTGGCTTTCTGAAAGATCGGCAAAGCGAACGAAGGCAGGGTTTACTAATTTGTTAAGTAAGGAAAGTCTTATCTGTTCAGTGGAGTCGGTGCCATGTATGTAAGTCATTACCGCTTTGAATTAAATAAAAAAAAAGAGTGTGAGTGCAAATGGAATTCAGGAGCAAGGAATTCAATCAGTCTACTATTTGTTTCAAGTGGTATTCCATATGATCGATATAGTCATGCGCCAGCCAATGAAGCGTATGTTGTGATTGCTTTGTGAAGCACACTTTTTCGCCTTGCGCATCTGGTATATTCGCTAGTATGTTTGTGATTTGATCATTAAGTGATTTCCAAAGTGCGATCACATCATCCTTCTCGCGGTAATCATAATAATTGAGATTTACCCATGCATCCTGATCATAAGAAATTTCCGGCTGGTGTTGATATTGCCCGCGCACAAAGCGGTGTATATTATTGAATGCGCTGTCGCACAGATGGCCAAGTATTTCTTTGTTACTCCACTTATCTTCCAGCGGTTTGTGGGAGAAGCCAGGTTCTTTGGCGTTCGTTAATTTCAAATGGTAGTTCGCCACACTTACTTTCAAACGTGACACGATTTCTTGAAATGTGATGTCGGGGTTGTAGTCGGTTGAATATTCCATAGTCATCTAAAGTACTCTTTGGAGGTTATTTTTCAAAACATGACAAATGTCAGTTTTTTTGGATATCAGTGTGCATAACATTGCAAAAGCTAAATTAACCAATATGAAGCAAACGGATTCTGAAGAAAAATTTGTGCCCAAAGGCGCTATGACGTTTTTTTTATTGTTGATGGGGCTTATGGCTGCTATCTGGTATTCTATCTACATCATATTACTTAACTAAATCAGACATGGATCGTTTTGAAAAAACTGCGTTGATGATTGCGGGAGCAATGCTGATGATCTTTTTCTTTTCAGTGTTGTATGCCGTAAAACAACGAGACCGCAATGTACCCCAGTGTGTGCCTTATGATCAGCCATACAGCAAAGGGAAACTGGTGCAACTGGATGCTAATACTTACCAATTATACTACCTGGCCAAAATGTGGAGTTTTGATCCGCCCACCGTTGAGATACCTTTAGGGAGCGTAGTTGATATTTTTGTTACGTCAGCTGATGTGGTACATGGGCTTCACATTGTGGAAAAAAAGGTAAACATGATGGCGGTAGGGGGCAGCCTCAATTTGCAGACTGTAACATTTGATAAGCCTGGAGTCTACAAAGTTACTTGTCATGAGTTTTGCGGCATGGCGCATCAAACTATGCAAGGAGAAATTATTGTTAAATAGTACCAACCACACATTAGTATGCAAATAAACAGACTGACACAAAGGGTTTTGTTCTGGCAAATCACTATCCCCATTCTAATGCTAACCTTGGGTATCTATCATGGTCTGATGCAGGTTCTTTACAGGGCAGGGATTGTCCAAAGCGCTTCTTTTTTGGGACTTGAATATTATCAGGGTCTAACATTGCATGGCGTTATCAATGCCATTGTTGTGACCACTTTTTTTATTACAGCTTTCGGTCATACTTTGATTATTTATTACCTAAAAAAAGAGCTGCATCCCGGATTGGTTTTAAGTTCGTTTCTGACTATGCTCATAGGAACTGTGGCGGCCGCGTGGGCCATTCTGGCCGGAAAAGCTACTGTACTCTACACTTTTTATCCACCATTGATGGCGCATCCTGCTTTTTACATAGGAGCGGTGCTGATAGTGGTAGGATCTTGGATCGGATTATATAGTTGGATCAAGCCCTATCTGCAATGGCGAAAAGAAAATCCGGATACTAAAATACCACTTGCAGTGGTAGGTATATTTTCAACATTTATTGTCTGGTTTATAGCTACGCTACCTGTCGCCTATGAAATATTATTCATGCTGTTACCATGGTCCTTGGGCTGGATCGATGAAGTGAACGTAATGCTGGCACGCACGTTGTTTTGGTTTTTTGGTCACCCGCTTGTTTATTTTTGGTTGTTGCCTGCTTACATCATGTATTATGTGATGTTGCCCAAACTTGCCGGTGGCAAGTTGTTTTCCGACCGCGCAGGCAGGATTGTCTTTTATCTTTTTATCGTGCTTAGCATACCTGTGGGAGTGCACCACCAGTTCGCTGATCCTGCCATTACACAAGGTTTAAAAATGATGCATACAGTGCTCACTTTTGGTGTGGCGGTGCCTAGTATTATTACAGCGTTTACTATGGCCGCATCGCTCGAGTATGCCGGCCGGCAGCGTGGGGCTACTGGGTTGCTCAACTGGATGGGCAAACTTCCATTTTTCGATCGTGAGCGTTATTTGTTTGCATACCTCATCAGCGGTCTTATCATATTCATTTTTGGTGGACTCACCGGGTTGGTTAACGCATCTTACAGCATGAACATGGTGATTCACAATACAGCCTGGTTGCCCGGCCATTTCCATCTTACGGTGGCGGGGCCTGCTTTTTTGGCCATACTCGGTGGCTCTATTCATCTTGTTTCGAAATTATCGGGCAAAGAAATTAAACTCAAAAGTTGGAATGTATTGGTGCCGTATGTGTGGTTGTTGGGGTTGATGTTGTTTTCATCAGGGCTCATGCTGGGTGGCCTAGAGGGTGAGCCACGTAGAACCAACCTGGGGTTGACATACACAAATCCTGACAGTCCATTATTTCGTGCCGACTGGATCACTTATGTTCACGTAACCATGGTTGGAGGAATTATAATGACTATTTCTGCGCTCATGTACTTCAGTGTATTTTTTACCACATTATTGGGGAAGAAATCTTTTGAACCTACAGTTGAATTTGCTTCATCTGAGTCTTATCATGACGAGCCAAGGGTAGGGTGGTTGGATACATTTACACCATGGATAATACTTGCGGTTATAATTATTCTGATTGCATACATCCCAGCAATAATGGATGTGTTGGAGAACACTGGCCCCGGCTCGCCAACATTTTCACCTAACTCTCCCATCCCAATCAAACCCGGTTATTGAGGATGAAACAGAAAGCATTTTTCAAGAATCCGTTTGCACTTCTTTTGCTGGTGATAGTGATGCCATTGTTGGCCTATGGCGTGTATGAATATATTCAAAACAAGAATTATGTACTTCCAGTTTTAGGCCCTGTAGAATTGGCTGCAAATGGAGATACACTATTTCATGTCATTGAAGATTTTGAATTTGTGGACCAAACAGGGCAAACTATCGATAAGCAAATCACACTTAATAAAGTGGTTGTAATTGATTTCTTTTTTATCTCGTGCGCAGGCATTTGCCCCAAAATGTCAAGGCAGATGCAACGTGTGCATCAGCAATTTTTGAAAGATGATAATGTAGTGCTCCTTTCGCACACTGTAGATCCTGCGCGCGACAACCAGGAAGCGATGAGTGCTTATGCTGAATTATACGGGGCTAGTGGCAATTGGTATTTTTTAACCGGAGATAAACCTTCGTTGTACAAGGCCGCGCGCAACAGCTACATGTTGGTGGCCTCAGAAGGGGATGGCGGTGACAACGATTTTATTCACAGCGAGAAGTTTGTGCTTCTGGACAAGCAAGGCAGAATTCGCGGTTATTACGATGGAACTGCAGAAACCGAAGTAAATCAGTTGATGAGCGATGTCAGATTGTTGTTGAAATAGAGTGATGTGTTTTCTGAGTTGATGCTTGTTTTTCGAGAGCATTTTTCCAATAATTTTTTGACCAAAACCTATTGATGGCCAATTTGGTTGATAATCAAGGATATGAATTGTATTAGTGAAAGGAATTTCACTTAATTTAGCTTTATAAATAACACACCGATGAAGCTAAAATTATACTCCCTCCTCATTGCGATAATAGTGGCAAACAGCACGCTATTACATGCGCAAGTAATCAACTGTGCTGCGCCCGCAGGCTTAACTTCAACAGTAACAACCGCCAGTACTGTTACACTACATTGGACTGCTACTACTGGAGTGAGTTTGTTCAATTTACAATACCGCGCGGTTACTCCTGCCAACACTGCCTGGACACAGCAGTTTTCGCAAACAACAACTGTCACCGTTTCAAATTTGTTGTGTGGCCAGGTGTACGAGTGGCAAGTGCAATCAATTTGCGGAACGTCCACCAATAACGTTAGCAACTGGGTGGCCGGAACTGTATTTACTTTATTGCCATGCAACACCACTTGCCCCGCGCCTTCCGCATTAACAGTGGCCAACATCTCATCCACCGGTGCCACGTTTGGATGGACAGCAGTTGTCGGTGTATCTGGCTATCATTTGCAATACAAACCTGTCAATTCAACAATTAGCTGGACCAGCGCCACATCTGGCACCAACTCGTTGACACTTCAAAACCTAACCTGCGGAACCACTTACGAGTGGCAAGTGCAAACTGTATGCAATGCCGGAGGATCAGTAAACACATTTTCACCATTTGTAGCGGGCCCGGTATTTACTACTATAGCTTGTAGTACTCCTTGCCCTGCACCTACCGCACTCAACGTGTCAAACATAGCACAAACCAGCGCAACGCTATCATGGACATCGTCATCTAGTAACATAGCTTTTGTAGTTCAGTACAAGCCAGTGAACACGCCCAACACACCTTGGACAACAATTACAGGAACTTCAGCTCCCGTTCAACTTTCCGGATTGTTGTGTGGCACTACTTACGAGTGGCAAGTCACTGCTCATTGCCCTAACAGCAATGGCACAGTTGTGACAAGTACCACTGTGGCCGGCCCTTCCTTTACTACACTGGCTTGCGCCAGTACTTGCCCTTCGCCTTCCGTGTTGACAGTATCCGGGATCACTGCAAATGGTGCCATACTTAGCTGGACTGCGGCTTTAGGTGTGTCCGGTTATCATCTGCAATATAAGCCCACCAACTCAACAACCGGCTGGTCCAGCGTCACATCGGGTACTAATTCGTTGACGCTTCAAAATCTAACATGTGGAACTACTTACGAATGGCAAGTTCAATCAGTTTGTAATGCCGCGGGCACATTAAATTCTTTTTCGCCATTTGTATCAGGGCTTGTATTTACTACTGCGGCTTGCAGTACACCCTGCCCTGCACCCACCTCGCTCAGCGTTACAAATATTACACAAACCAGTGCCACACTTTCATGGGCCTCCTCATCAAATAATATTGCCTTTGTCGTTCAGTACAAACCGGTAAACACACCCAACACACCCTGGGCAACCATTACCGGCACCGCTTCTCCTGTTCAGCTTTCCGGTTTGTTGTGCGGTACCACTTACGAATGGCAAGTCATTGCCCATTGCCCAAACAGCAATGGTAGTGTGGTGACAAGCACCACCATAGCCGGCTTTGCTTTTACCACAATGGCCTGCGCCAATACTTGCCCACCGCCTAACGCACTGACTGTTTCTGGCATCACTGCTAATGGTGCTATACTTAGCTGGAATGCAGCGACTGGTGTCTCTGGTTATCATATCCAATACAAGCCTACGAATTCAACCATCGGCTGGACCAGTGTTACATCAGGCACCAACTCGTTGACGCTTCAAAACTTAACCTGCGGAACCACTTACGAATGGCAACTGCAATCAGTTTGTAACGCCACGGGCACATTAAATTCTTTTTCGCCATTTGTTGCCGGTCCGGTGTTTACCACGCTGCCATGCAACACGCCTTGCCCCATACCCGGAGGAACTCACACAACTCAAATTACCTCATCATCAGCAGTGGCCGGCTGGTCAGCTGTGCAAAGCGCAGTGATGTATCAGGTAAGATACCGAGCGTTGTCAAGTGTTTTTCCTTCCAACTGGCTTGTGATATCCACTCAGAATTTGAATCAGTCGTTGTATAATCTTGCATGTGGCACAGCATATGAGTGGCAAGTACAAACCCTTTGCGGAAACGGAAGTGCTACCAACGCCAACCCAAGCGGATACTCACCTAGTACAGTATTTACCACATTACCTTGTACAACACTTTGTGCAGCACCTACTGGACTTACTTCATCTGTATTATCCAGCGGCAGTGCCACTCTCAGCTGGAATTCAACCGGGGCGTTCAATTATCATGTGCGATATCGTTCAGTAAATAGCAACACATGGTTGTTTGCCGGAAGTGCTACAAATTCAGTTACAATCAATGGGTTGTTGGCAAGCACAGGTTATGTGTGGCAGGTACAAAGTGCTTGTGGCAATTCAAATGGCACCGTTGTCTTGAGCGGATGGTCAGTGTTGTCGACACTCATTACGCCTGTGCTTAGTCCTCCGTTTCCAAATCCAGCTGCTACCGAACTCACCATTCCTGTTCAGTTGATAGAAGAGGGTGATGTGCGTGTGGAGTTGCGTAACAGCATGGGTATGCTTGCGCTTGAAGAAAACAGATATTTGGTAAATGGAGATATTTATGTGAAACTCAGCACCGGTCAACTGTCGGGTGGGTTGTATTTTGTATACGTGCATACCGCAGCCGGCATACAGGTTCACAAAGTTTACATTAGAAACTAATAAATGGAGATACTAAAGAACGCGCTTTGCCTGCTAGGCAAAGCGCGCTCTTTAATTATAAAACTAAAATCTTAACGGTGCGTGAAGTAAATCTGCTTTGCACCTGCAATCCATAAACACCAGGACTTAAAGTTTTATTCGGAGTCACTTTGAGTGGTGGATCGCCCGATTTCCAATTGAAAAATTGTGTGTGCTCTGCTACACCAGCTAGGTTGATGATGGTGATAGAGTTGTTTTGCTCACTATTTAAACGTACCCAAATTTCATTGCTGGTAGGATTAGGAAAAACATCAAAACTCAAGACATCGGTCGTTTGATTTTGATTGCTAGTAATTAATGGGACACAGCTAGCAATTGCGCTTCCGCCAGTATACCTAATCTTGGCGGGGATTGTGCCGCTGTTCAGTGTGTTGGGAATTCCAATTGTGGGCCACGTACCCGCATTCACCCAATACATGGGTGCAGCAGAATAGTAGTAGCCCAAGTCATTGAGTGTGCCAGTTCCGGTAGGTTGAATCGTTCCTTTAATGTTATTGCCATGTGCGAAATGCCCGCTTCCGTTCAGTATATAATTCCCAAGCGTAAACCCGGTATTGGTTACCTCATTGCCTACAAAATTTTGCGCATCAGATTGTACACTTCCCGTGCTCATAATGATACCATATAGTTCAGCGCGGTTTCTCAAAAAAGTATTGTAAGGTCCTGAAGGCCCCCATGCCTGATCAATGTGTATGTTCTGCACGATGTTTCCTTCAAACAAATTCGCGTATGCAAAATGACCATGTAAAGAAATGTCACCTCCTGCATTGGTTGGGAATTCGGTGCGCAATGGCTCTATGGAATAATTGTATCCAAACACATTTCCGTTGGCACCTTCTTTTACTATCATCGCGTGTCGCAATTTTCTGAACACATTATTTTCTATCAGGCAATTGCTCGTTCGCTGGCGCAACATTACTCCATATCCGCGAGTGCTGGTGCCATCATATGCAAATGATTCATGAATGTAACATTCGGACATTGTGATATGATTGCTACTATTAATACTTATGTGACTGCCATTACTGCGATAACTGTAAACGCCTTGAAGATTGGAGTTGTAGGCGTAATCAAGATTTATATTATATGCATCTCCCGAAGTGACAGTGTCAAGACGTTGAATAACTATGCACTTCAGACCAGTAGCCACAATCGGATTGAGAACCCTTATTTGTGGCATCAATAAGCTATCGTAAGTAATTCTAAGAGCCTCGTTAAGGAAAAGAGTGTCTCCGATGATGGAAGTGATTTTGGTTAGTTGACCAACGCTATAGCTCGCCCACGATGCAGGTTGTGTATCCCATGTTCCATTTTGTTGTCTCAATTCCACATGGCTGCCCACGGTAAAAGCTCCCACATTGTTCACCACTAGGGCCGAAGATCCTTTAATGTAGCCACTTACTATTGAGGAGAAAATGCCCGTTTGCGCTCTGGATATATTTATACAATTGCTCACCGCTCCTGACAGGTCGAAAAGTAGCCTTGTTGAATCGGCAGAATAGCCGCTGATAATTACACTGTCGCTTATCGTCAGATTACCCTTCAATAAATACTGACCCGGAGGGAAATATAGCTCAGCCTTAGAAATGTTTGCAATGTTAAGGGCTGCTTGTACGGCTGCGTGGTCATTGGTTATTCCATCGCCAACCGCACCATGGTTGAGTACATTCACTTGCAATGCGGGTACATATTTGTTGCCATCGTAACCTGCACCGGACCAATCGGAGTATTGTGATGATGGTACTACTTGCGCATTGACCTGCAGCACCAGTAAACAACATATAGCCAATATGAGTTTCATCGTATAAATGTAGTCATAACATTGAGGTGTTTCCTCGATTAAATAAACCTTAAGTGAGTTGGTTCGTCTGTGAAGGGTTGCAAGGCTCAATTGTTCTCAAAATTTGCTTAATTGCAGGTCGGTTTAAAAACCGTAATAGAATTTACCTTCCACATCAAATTCTTTAGCAGATGAGAAAAAATATTTTGTTGGTGTTTATTATTATCGGTACAGCCTTTACATCGTGCCAAAAAGAAGCAGGCGAGGGGGGTAATTCAACCATCACCGGGCGGATTTGGGTGCGTAATTATAATGCCAATTTTACACAGCTTAACGGTCAATATGCGGGGGCCGATGAAGATGTATACATCATATATGGTGACGATGTGACTTATGGCGACCGCCAAAAAGCATCTCCCGATGGCATTTTCGAGTTCAAATACCTTCGCAAAGGCGACTACCGCATCTACATTTACTCTAAAGACAGCACCATGCAATCACCTTCCGGCAAGGTAACTTTTACAAGAGATGCAGCCATAAAGTCGAAGAAAGAGACGGTTGATTTGGGCACTATCACCATTATTAATTAAGCAAAATGAGACAGGGATTAGTGTTGTTATTATTTTGTGCATTTGCTTGCAACATAGGATGGGCCCAAAGCAAAAAGCAAATTAAAAAGTATGGCATTAAATCAGTGAATGTCACTGTCGCTGATTCGGATGGAGGAAAGACAAGAGTCGAATCAGCTATCAGTTTTGACAAACGTGGAAATGTGCTGCAAGAAAAAGAATATGGTAAATCGGGAGAGTTGAAGAAAACAACCACTGTGCGTTACGACAAACATAACAATCCACTTGAAGAGACCATAACCGGAAAGAATGGTGAGGTCATTAAACGAATGTTGGCCACTTATGATTTTGAAGGAAAGAAGTTGGAAGAAGTAGAAACCAACGCAGAGGGCACGGTTTTGTTAAAGACTGTGTATGAATACAACAAGTTTGGCGAGAAAATATTGGAAGAAGTGACCGGTAGTGATGGACTCATGAAAGAAAAAACAGTATACACTTATGACAAGTTTGGTTTGCGCATACAGAAAGATATATTTGACGGAACAGGCAAATTTGTGCTACAGAAAAAGTACAGTTACGAGTTATAGATGGAGGACCTAGGTGCGATTGTAAATAAGTTTGGGCCTGTGCGGCTTGAAGAAATGGATGAGGTGGCGCTGCAAGACAGAATCGACACCAAATTTATTTTTCCTGAATATTTGGTGCCCACAATTCTTCAGGAATTGACTGAGCATTATTGGGTTTTGGAAGTGGCCGGCAGTCGGGTTAATGATTACAAATCGTTGTACTTTGATACCCCTTCATTTGGTTTGTATCACGAGCATCATCGCGGTAAGCTCAATCGTTTTAAGGTGCGATACCGGGAGTATTCTCAATCGGGCACCCACTATTTTGAAGTAAAATTGAAAAACAATAAAGGGCGAACCATAAAGTATCGCGTGCCAGACGCGGGCATGAATGCATTTATATCCGAACCCGCCAGCAAATTGCTCGACCGCACCACAGAAATGGTAGCAGGAGAACTGGAGCCCAAGCTGATGGTTAGTTACACACGCTTGACATTGGTAAGCAAAAAGAAAACGGAACGAGTCACCATCGATATGAATCTGCGATTTCACAAAGATCCTGAGGTGCGCGATTTTGGTAAGTTGGTGATAGCGGAACTGAAACAAAGCGAGGCTCGTAATTCAAAGTTCAGCGAAGTGATGCGAAAGTTTGGCATACGCAGCTTGGCCATTAGCAAATACTGCTATGGTGTAATAAGTTTGTACAACAACATCAAGTACAATAATTTTAAACCAAGATTAATATCAATTAATAAGATTAGAAATGGAATTGTTGCAAATACTCACCGAGCCGGCCACTGAAGCCGCGGTTAACTTATACGATAGATTGACGTCCGACTTTTTTATCAGGTTGGCCATAGATATAGCAGCCTTGTTGGTGCTCATTCGACTAATCTATTTTCCGGTATATAAAAACCGCGAGTTCTTTTTTACCTATTTCATTTTCAACATTGTTATCTTCTTTGTGACATACCTATTGAATAAAGTAGAGATCAGCATGGGTGCAGCCTTTGGATTGTTTGCTGTGTTCTCCATGCTTCGCTATCGAACTGAAGGTATTTCGATGAAGGATATGACTTATCTTTTTCTTGCCATTGCGATGGGTTTGATAACTGCGGTGGCCAAAGGTGGATGGGATCAGCTCATACTTCTGAATGCGATAATTCTTGCATTTACTTTTTTGCTGGAAAGCAATCTGTTCATGAAAAGAGAGTTTTCGAAACTGATTCAATACGAAAATATTGAGATGATAAAGCCTGAGTTTCGCGAAAGATTAGTGATCGACCTCGAAACGCGCACCGGCATAAAAATTAACAGGATCACCATCAACAAAGTTGATTTTCTGCGCGACACCGCCATGATCCGTATTTACTACTATGAGTAAAATAATTTCCGGCATGTTGCTTTTATGTGTGATGGCTGCAGGCCAGCAGGCCATGGCGCAGCAACGCGATGCAGGATTGTGGGTGGATGCAGAATTAAAATACTTAATAACGGAACGCGTAGGTGTGCAATTGAGTCAGTCGTTTCGAATAAATGAGAATTTTTCCGAGTTGGGGAGTACATATACTCAAATAGGTGTTCAACGAGTGATTACTCCGGCCATAAAAGGAGGCGTGTATTATCGATTTTCTCAGAAGAAGCAACTGGATGAAAGCCATAGTTTGCGGCATCTTTATATCGTAAATGCGATTTGCAAATTTGAGATCGGGCGGTACAAATTCTCAGTAAGAGAGCAATACCAATCACAGTACACTGATGTTGGAAGGAGCGAACATTCTTTTTTAGCGGAAAATCATTTGCGGAGTAAACTGTCTATAGATTATGATTTGAGAAAGCGCTATGCTCCATTTATGGCTGCTGAAATATATTATCTCATTCAGAATGAAGGAACGAGTTTCATTGATAATGTGCGTCTACAAGCAGGTATTGAATATGAACTAAGTAAGAGAAGCGGATTGAGCCTTGGGTATCTCTTCAACAAAGAGGTGAATGTAAATAATCCCACCACTGATTTTGTAATCAGGACGGGATATCAGCATCAATTTTGACTGTCACAGTTTAAAAAATTTTCCGGAAGAAGTCTTGGTGCCTTTTGTGTACACTTGAAAGAAGTAAAGCCCGTTGGGCCATTCGGAGCAATTCAATTCAAATTCTTGATTCTCAAACCGCGAGGGGGCTAGCACTTGTTGCCCTTGGTTGTTGTACACGGTGATGAACGATGTCTCGTAACGCAAACCGGTTTTTTTAATGCGCAACAGCCCGGTGGTGGGATTGGGGTAGGCAATGTGAGAGCCGGTTTCCAGCTCATTGATATCACTGCCCAAGTCCGCGTACGAGATTAGGAGGTTGTCGATCATCCAGCCATCCAGATTAGTTTGAATGCTATCGCTTTTAAAGTGAAACCTGAGGATAAGTGTGTCGGGAAGAAAACGCAATGGGAATGCCCATACCCATTGGATAGAGGTATTAACCCAGCCGTTTGAAGTACCTGAAAATGCAGGTGTGCCATTGTTCAAAATATCGGTTTTTGTATATAAGTTTTGTGAAGCAAAAACGATTGGCGAGGTCACGGTGTCATCGTGAATTACATTGTGCCACGAAGCCCCCTGATTGTATGAAACTTCAATATAGCCTCCATCATTACCAATATCAGTTTGATATTTGTGCCGGAAACTCACGATCATTCCCAGATAATAATACATGTTGTTGGGCAATACCAAATCGAACCACGAATGGTTGGAAGTGGGGTAGGGATTGAGGGTATCTGTCATGAGGGCATTGGGAGGGGAATAGGCCGTGCCAAAAAATGGTTTTGTGGTAGTGCCTACTTTCCACACATTGGTTGCGCTGGTGTCAGGTTTGAATATTTGGCAGGTAGTTTCAAAGTTGCAACTGTCCAGATCAAAAATTCCTAAAAAGGGCTGAATCTGGGCATTTACGGACAATGAGTAGAGGATGATTAGTAAGGACAAGTAGCGCATTGCGTTGAAGTTTGGATAGAGGAAAGTTAAAGAAAGTTTGGCTTTCTTTAAAAAAAATGTATGATCTTTAAACCATTCAAAAACCCTCTCGTCAATACCCCAACCTAAACCTTATTTGAACCATGAAAGGAAAATTTACTTCCCTATTGCTTGTCTTAGCGGCTTTGAGTTTCTGTAGCCATCAAACGGTGGCACAGAGCTTACCATCCGAGATGCATTTTACAGCTGATGGCCGCATGTTGATGCTTGGAGATAATGCCAACACAGGCTTGTACGATCAATCAACAATCAGAAGCGTTTATCTCACTTTTTCTCAGCCCAACTACTGGACTTTGTTGCAGAATAACTATTCTTCGCAAACTGATTTGATTGCCACCATGGTAGTGGATGGTGTTACGTATGACAGTGTTGGCGTGCGGTTCAAAGGACAGACTTCTTATTCCATGAGTGGCACTTCGCAGAAAAAGTCATTTAATATTTCTCTTGATTATTTGAAGTCATCACAACGATTGATGGGATACCGCACTTTGAATTTGAATAATTCATTTCAGGACCCATCTTTTATGCGAGAAGTATTTTATCAAAGTCAGATTAAAAAACATATACCGGCTGCTAAATCGGCTTATGTGAAGTTGTATATCAATGGAGCCAACTGGGGTGTATATCCTAATGTACAGCAACTGAATGGCGATTTTTTGAAGGAGTGGTTCTTTAGCAATAATGGCACCAATTGGCGTGCCGACAAGCCACCGGGAAGCCCGGGCGGACCTGGCGGTGGCTGGGGTGATGGCACTGCTGCACTCAATTATCTGGGTGCAGATTCCAGTTTGTATAAACCGTACTACACTTTAAAGAGCACAGACAAACTTACACCTTGGAGCGACCTGGTGAATACTGCAAATGTGTTGAACACAACCCCGCTCGCCAACCTGCCTACCTCACTGCCTGCAGTGCTGGACATCGACAGGACATTGTGGTTTTTGGCTAGCGAGAATTTATTTTCTGACGATGACGGATATATCTATAAAGGGAAAATGGATTACTATGCATACTGGGAAGCCGAAACCGGTCGCATGACACCGTTAGAGTATGATGGTAACAGCGTGATGGAAACGAATTTTGCCACCTGGAGCCCATTTTACAACGAAACTAAAATCAATTACCCATTAATGAATAGATTGTTTGCTGTGCCTGAGTATCGCCAGCGCTACCTCGCGCATTTGCGCACCATCATGAATGATTATTTCAACGCTACTAGTGCGGGAGCAAAGTTGGATGCATACAAAGCGCAGATAGACACCATGGTTCAGAACGATCCTAAAAAAGCAACTACCTACAGTGCATTTGTGAGTGAAGTGCAGGTGTTGAAGAACTTTATGACAACCAGACGCAACACTTACAATGCCAACACAGAATACAACCAGCCCACTCCCGCCATTGCTGCCACCGCTTTTTATTTTGGAGGTATTGCCTGGCAGCAGCCCAACCCTGGTGTGCCTGTGAATGTGCGCACTACTGTCACTTCTGCTAACGGCATTTCAAATGTATACCTATATTATTCGAATGCACTGGTTGGTAATTTTACACGCATTGCCATGTATGATGATGGGCTGCATGACGATGGTGCAACTGGGGATGGTGTGTATGGGGAAGCCATACCTGCATTTGCTGCAGGAACCTACGTAAGGTTTTATATTGAAGCAGCTGGAAACAACACTGCCAAAACCGTTTCCTATGACCCTCCGGGCGCAGAGCATAATGTGTACACATATTTAATTACGCCTGCTTTGGCGTCCGTTTCTGACGTGGTAATCAATGAGCTGATGGCTTCCAACACAACAGCTGTCCCTGATAATTTTGGGGAGTTTGATGACTGGATTGAGTTGTATAATAAGTCAGGCAATTCAGTCGACCTCACCAATTTTCACCTCACGGACAATCCACTGAATCTTACCAAATGGAAAATCCCAGCCGGAACAGTGATGCCGCCCAATACATATCTGATTGTGTGGGCTGACGAAGATAGCAGCCAGGGCCCGTTTCATGCCAATTTCAAGTTGTCTTCATTGGGTGAGCAAGTATGGCTCATCAACACAGCTGGGCAAATAGCTGACTCTATTTCCTGGGGCCAGCAAATTACTGATATGGCCTTTGCGCGCGTGCCCAATGGTACCGGCAACTTTTTGATTCAGCAACATACATATGCTGCCAACAATAATTTGAGCAGCATTGCTCCCAGCGTAAACAAGGCCTTTGCGCTTTACCCAAACCCTACCAATCAGGCATTCAACTTAAACTTTGCCGTGCAGCCCATAGGAAGCATTCAGGTATACAATGCACAAGGTAGACTGATGCACATGCAAACTGCCATGTTGAACCAAATTATATCTGTGGAAGGATGGCCTGCCGGAATATATCTCGTAAGGGCAGGAGAAGTAACTCGCAAAGTTGTAGTTAAAGAATAAGAACAGTTATCGAAAACAAAGATCAATGCCGGACTAAAGTCCGGCATTTGATTTTTTAAGATATTTAGCATCCAGTCAATTCTGAATTCTTGAGCAAGTTGTCACACATATTGAGCGCAGGTAGGCGAATATTTTCACCTAAGGTTTTTTGTATTGGGCAAAATAAAACCGGTACAACCAGTATGGCTTTGGCCATGCAACAGCTTGGGCATTATGTAGCACCTCAGCGTCCTGCTGAACAGTTGCTTGATGATTGGCATGAAGGTAAATTTACATCCACCATAAACTTTGTGAAGTACAATGGTAGCGCATTTCAAGACGTACCATTTAGTTTGCCGGGGACTTTTAAAATTATGGATCAGCATTTCCCGAATGCCAAGTTTATCCTGACGGTGCGAAATGATCCTGACGAATGGTATCGGTCGCTAACAAAATTTCATGCGCAAATGTTTGGTGATGGGGAAGTGCCCAATTCGCAACAATTGAAGGCCGCTCAATACATTCGCAAGGGCTATGCCTATGACTTTATGAAATGGGTTTATAAAACTTCAGATGAAGACATCTATAACAAAGAGTTGCTTACCATACATTACACCCAATTCAACCGCGAAGTTGTCAATTACTTTGAAAACAAAACGGGCAAACTAATGGTAATAAATTTGAAAGCACCGGATGCTGCACAAAAGCTATCAGAATTTTTAGCAACCGGACATACCATTCAAGAAATTCCGTGGGAAAATAAAACCAACGGATAGCATCACTCTTCCTTTACCCGTTTTGCTTCGTCAATTTCCTCCTCAGTGTCCAGCTGATTTTTTCCTGTTTCGCAGTAATCTACCAACATCTGCAGATGCCTTGCCCAATGGTAATTGCACGTGGCAAAAAACTCTGATTGGCCAGACCAGCCTGTATGTCGGAAATCGAGTTTGGTGTAATCACCATGGTGAGCAATATTGAAAATGATATGTGTGCCCACCCATTCTTCGTCTCCTTTTATGCATTCCCATTCCACTCGCTCATCCTCTACCAGGTCTGTTATTTTCATTCTATTGTTCACGTATTCACCTAATCGGAATTCGTTTACAAATCCCACTTCCGGCATTGCAATGCATTGGGCGATCCACCATTTTGACAACCCCGTTTGGAGTGTAACTGCATCATATACGGTGTGTTTATCTGCCTTGATGAGGACCTGGTGATAGATTCGGCCCGCCATGCCCAGCGCACCACCAGCTTTCAGCCTTTTTTCTTCTTCTTTTTCAAAAAACCATGAGGCTGCAAATCCGGTGAAAGTGCCCACCAGCGCCACGCCTGCTGTCATTAAAAAACCAGCTATGATTCTGCCTTCGGTAGTTACCGGAACTTTGTCACCATATCCCACAGTAGTAATGGTAACAAGCGCCCACCACAAAGCGTCTTCCGCTGTGTGTATGTTGCCGTTGGCGGTGCCTTCCACTTGAAGTATGGCAATAGATCCAAACAACACCATCAATACGGCTATTACGCTCACGGTATTAAAGGCACCCTGCGCCCGGTTATTGTAAACGTGATTGACAAGCACACGGATGGAACGAAACACACGGAGTATTCTTAGAAGTCTTATAAGCCTAAGCGTACGGCCTGCGCGCAATTCGGTAAAGTAGGGGATGCTCGAAACAAGGTCTATCCAACCCCACTTCATAAACTTTAGCTTGTTCTCGGCCAAATAAAATCGCACGCTGAATTCGAACAAAAAGAAAATGCAAATTAAATTATCTATTAAATGGATGAGATGCGAAACCTCATAAGGTAGCACCATTACGGTATCTACAACGATAGCCACCAGCACATAGATGGAGAGTATAATCTCCATCATCGAAAGCAAACCAAGTTTGTTTTGTTTTTGTACGTCTAGCATTGGTAGATGGCTGGCAATGAATTGATGGAGTGCAAATTATAAAAAATGACTTATAGTTTAGGTTTCTGTATTCTTTTCAAGCTGCATTATTTTTAGTTGGAGGAATGAGATTATCGGTTAAATTTGTTCAACATAAATTCAAGCAGTTCCCATGAAAAAGTTTTTATTCATCATTGTGGCGTGCTTTAGTGCCGCACCCTCCATTTCGTATGCGCAACGAGAGTTGCACCGCATGAGTGCCGAGGAAAGCACGTTGATGCCGGCTTACCTGCAGCAAGCCCGCAGTGCCGGTTCCATTACCACACCTCCTGCTTCGCCTGTGCGCGCCATGGCCGAGTGGGAGGAGATAGACGGACTACTTGTTACATGGACCAGCTATACATCCACCATCAGAGAAATTATAAGACATGCGCGGCTGGAAACACATGTGTATGTGGTGTGTGCCGATAGTAATACGGTAAAAAGTTCGCTGACCAGCAATGGAATTCCGCTTTCCAATATTTCGTATCTGATTACTCCTTTTAATTCTGTGTGGTCTCGCGACTACGGACAATGGAATGTGTACACCAATGACATCGACTCATTATTAGTGGTGGATTGGATTTACAATCGGCCGCGCCCGGCTGATAATGTGATTCCCCAGTATTTGGCCAATTACACCAATCTGCCATTTTATGAAATGTCAACACCACCTTATGACCTGGTGCACACGGGCGGCAATTTTATGGTCGATGGATTTGGCACTGCCTTTTCTTCGCAACTTATCCTTACTGAAAACACCGGTAAAACATCCGCTCAGATTGACACCATCATGAAAGCATTCATGGGCATAGACCGATACATTAAAATGCCGGTGTTGCCTTATGATGGAATACATCATATCGACATGCACATGAAGTTGTTGGATGAAGAAACATTATTGGTAGGGCAGTATCCTGCGGGCATGAGCGATGGTCCGCAGATAGAAGCCAACCTGCAATGGGTGTTGGCAAATTATCCTTCTGTATATGGCACTCCATACAAGGTGATTCGGATACCCATGCCGCCAAACAGCAGCGGCAATTACCCACCCAACTCCAATTATTATACTTACGCCAATTCGGTATTCATCAACAAGACCATACTGATTCCTACCTACACAGCACAATATGACACAACTGCTTTGCGCATTTATCGCGAAGCATTGCCCGGGTACAATGTGCAAGGAATCAATTGCAACAGTATCATCGCGGCTTCCGGAGCGCTGCATTGCATCACCAAAGAATTGGGCGCAGCTGATCCACTGGTCATTTCGCACCAATCTCATGCAGATACTTACAATAGTTCCAGTCCGTATATGGTGAGTGCAATGATTCGCCACCGCAGTGGCATTGCCAATGCGACTGTTTGGTTCAGGACTGATACTTTGCAACCGTATACTTCCATGTCGATGACGCTTACTAATGCTGTGACGCATGAATGGTCTGCCGGCATTCCAGCGCAGCAGGCAGGCAAACGTGTATATTATTACATCGCAGCAAATGCTATATCGGGGAAAGCCCAGGTGAGGCCAATGCCCGCACCGGCAGGTTATTGGCAATTTGATGTGTTGCTGAATACAGCTATTGCGCACACCTATGTGATTGGTGGATTGCAAATGCAGCCTGCATTTCCGAATCCATCCAATGGCATTACTTGCATTCCTGTTGAATCGGGTATCGCCTTACGCGCAAGATTGAGTTTGATTGATGTGACAGGCCGCATCGTGTTAACCAACCCAGAGGTAACTATCAAAGTAGGAGAGAACAAATTATTCATCAACACCAGCGATGTGATGGCGGGCTTGTATTCGCTTATATTGGAAGGTGAATCAGGCACCGTAGTCCAGAAGTTGATGGTGCGTTAAATAAAAAAAACCGGCATTGATAAATCAAGGCCGGTTTTTTTTTAGTTTTTTGTATTACAAGTTTCCGCGCAATTCTTGTTCGCGCTCAATGGCTTCGAAAAGTGCCTTGAAATTTCCTTTACCAAACGAAGTGGCACCTTTGCGCTGTATGATTTCGAAGAAAAGTGTAGGCCGATCTTCAACCGGCTTGGTAAATATCTGGAGCAAATACCCTTCTTCATCCCGGTCTACCAGTATGCCCAGCTTACGCAACTCATCCAGGTCTTCATCAATTTTGCCTACCCGATCTGTCAGTTCATCGTAGTAAGTGCCGGGCACAGTTAGGAAATCGATGCCTCGCGCTTGTAATTCCGAAACGGTATCAAGAATATTGTTGGTGCAGATGGCAATGTGTTGAACACCCGCCCCTCGGTAAAATTCCAGGTACTCGTCTATCTGCGATTTCTTTTTGCCTTCGGCAGGTTCGTTGATCGGGAATTTTACGTACCCATTACCGTTAGAAACCACTTTGCTCATCAATGCGGAGTATTCTGTGGAGATATCTTTGTCGTCAAAGGTGATGATGGTTTTAAAACCCATCGCATCTTCATAAAATTTCACCCACTCATTCATTTTGCCCAACTCTACATTGCCCACGCAGTGGTCGATGTATTCAAATCCAATAGGAGTGCTTTTGGTTCTCGATTTGGCAGCTTTGAAACCCGGTAAAAAGGGGCCGTTGTAGTTGGTTCGTTCTACAAATGTGTGTATGGTATCTCCATAGGTTTTGATGGATGAAGTCTTCACTTCGCCATGTTCATCACTCAATGTTTGGGGTTCAGAATGGCCTTTGGCGCCACGTGCCAGTGTTTCGTAATATGCTTTTTCTGCATCGTCCACCCACAAGGCCAGCACTTTTACACCATCTCCGTGTTTCGAAATGTGTGCATTTATTTCATTGTCAGGTCCCAATGGGGTGGTAAATACAAAACGGATTTTACCTTGTTGCAACACATAGGAAGCGCGATCGCGCACACCCGTTTCGGGGCCCGAATACGCAACCAATTCAAATCCAAAAGCGTGTTGATAGAAGTAGGAAGCCTGCTTGGCATTGCCTACATAAAATTCAATGTGATCGGTACCTTTTAAAGGCAAAAAATCTTCAGCCATAATATTGTTGTTTGTTGTACTGCAACAAATTTAACAAATAGTTGGCTATCGCGAAAGGCTTGGCGGGCTGTAAAACGGACTTAGTGGTCTTTTACATCCAATGGGATAAACTCACTTTGATTCATCACGTGGAGTAAAAGTTTTTCAAATTGCTTGAGTGCTTCGGGTGTTTCATGATGCACATTCACCACTTGCTTGTATCTATCATCCAGTTTGTATGCAGTGATGGTAGATGGAAAATCTGTTATAAAGGGATCTTCGTACCGCTCATTCATTTTAAAGTAGCCTATTCGCTGAGCCATCTCTTGTATCTCTTCCATATGATCGCTGGAGATCCATGTTTTGAACCAGCCATCGCGTTCGGTAAAGCGAATACCTTCGTATTCGGCATATCCCGTGCTGTATATGTTGAATCTAAAAGTGGGGCAGGTGCCATGGCAGGGCGTTTGCTCTATGCTTGCAAAAAGGGTGTCAAGTTTGCCTTTTTCTATTTGCGGGCTGGTGTGATCAGCCTGCGGTGAAGCAGGGGCTGTTGTTGCAGGTGTTTCTGTTGCAGCAGGTGTAGCACCGTTAATTTCTTTCTTTGTTTTGCAGGCAGTCACTACAATAACAGTGAACAGAGCTGCAACAATCAGATAGTTTGTTTTCATAACACATTGATTTTAGATACAAGAAAACAATAACCATACCATGGCCGAAAACATAGTTACACTGCCTGAAAGGCTACTTCTTATGTCCGCGTTTTTTGGCCATCTCTTCGAGCCTGGTCTGAAATTTTGATTTTTTGTTGCTTTGTGGTTTCTTTTTATGCTCCTGGATTTTCCGATGGATGGCATCTTCGTCTACCGTGGCTTTGATAAGAAACTGCTGGCCGATACTTACCACGTTAGAAAGGAAATAGTAATAACTGAGGCCGGCTGCGAAATTGTTAAACACCCCAAGGAATACCACCGGCATCAGATACATCATCCACTTCATTTGCGCGTTCATACCCGTTTGTGTCATCTGGCTGTTGACCATGGTATAGATAAGCGTGGACACAGTCATGAGCAGGGTAAACAAACTCACGTGGTCGCCATAAAACGGAATATTGAACGGCAGGTCGAGTATACTGTCGTAGGTAGACAAATCATGTGCCCACAAAAAACTTTCCTGACGTAACTCAATAGATGCCGGAAAGAAGTTGAACATCGCAATGAGAATAGGCAATTGCAGTAGCATGGGGAAGCAGCCTCCAAGTGGGTTCACACCGGCTTTTTTGTAAAGACCCATCATTTCTTGTTGCAACTTCATAGAGTCACCTTTGAGACGGGTATTTATTTCGTCAATCTCGGGTTTCAGCACGCGCATTTTTGCCGAGCTTAAGTAAGCGCGGTAGGTGAGTGGCAGCAATAGTATTTTCACCAATAGTGTGAGAATAAGAATGATGATGCCGTAGTTGAGGTTGAATCCATTTAAAAAATTGAATACAGGGATTACAAGAAACCTATTTACCCATCCAAATATTCCCCATCCCAACGGAACCAAAGTCTCCATGCCCAAATCCATTCGTTTGAGTGTTTGAAAGTGGTTGGGTCCGAAATAAAACTTTAGATCATATTGCTCTACAGCTTTTCCATTCCATGGTAGGGTGAGTCCAGCCATAAATGTTTTGTTGTAACCGGGTTCTACAGTATTTACCACATCAAGCGTGGTAGGCTTTTCGAATCCTTGCTTGGCAATAATGGCCGAAGTGAAAAATTGTTGCTTGAAGGCAACCCACTTTACTTTGGTCTTCAGCACTTCACTGTCGTCATCGCTTTTGGACAGGTGGTCGTTGTCGCCATCTTCAAAGCCGTAATACGTGGTAGAGTTTTTCCGTTCGGTGGCAAGGTCTTTTTCGTATTGGCGTGGAGTCATCGACCAGTCGAGGTTGATATAGCCCGAGTTGTCGGCCACCACCTCATTCATTCCAACCATATTCACCGTAAATCCTACCTGGTAGCTATTGCCCTGCAAGGCATACACATATTCTATGTATCTCTTGCTATCAAGCGATAGTCGAAAAGTAAAGCTGTTGTTTTCCTCGCCCGACACCGAAAAAGAAGTGGCCTGTGGGGTGAAATAGAGATTGCGCGTAGAGATTGTGCGGTTTTGGGCGAAAAAATTAAGCGAGTAGTGTGCCGAGTCGCCATCGAAAAGGATGAGTGGCTTTTTTTCGAAGTTTTTGTACTGCTTAAGTTCCACAGAGTGGATTGAGCCACCTTTGTTGGAAAGCATCACTTTCACCAGTTCATTTTCAATAACGTGAAATTGCTCTTGTCCATTAGCCGAGGAAGCAAACAAGCCCAGATTCTCTTGCTGCGATACCTGTTTGAGTGAGTCGCTGAGTACTTCGGTAACAATATCGGTGTTGGCTGCGGGTGCCTGCGCGCGGAGGGCCGCCTGGGCCTGCGCCTCGGCTTTGGCCTCTTTCTCAACCATTACGATTGAATCCTGCTGTCGCTTGATGGCCTCTTGTTCTTCTTTAGAAGGCTGATTCAGTAAGCTAAATGTTACTACGATCGCTCCAATCAATAACATCCCAAGGAGGGTGTTCCTATCCATTTGCTCTAATTAATTGATAAATTATTTATTGGAGGGCAAAGATAATATTCCGCCCCGATTTTGACGTGTTCAAATGTGATAATCAAACTGTTATTGCCGAAAATCGATGGCTGCTTTCACAAACTTTACAAACAGCGGATGAGGGCTAGCCACGGTGCTTTTGTATTCAGGGTGAAACTGCACACCCACAAACCACGGATGGTCCTTCAACTCCACCACTTCTACCAGATTGGTTTCCGGATTGATGCCCGAGGCTATCATTCCCGCGCTTTCAATCTCTTTTAGGTATTTGTTGTTGAACTCGTATCGGTGGCGATGGCGTTCGTTTATTTTGGTTTTGCCATAAATGGAGTACACTTTTGAGCCTTTGGTGATGGCACAGGCATACTCTCCCAGGCGCATGGTACCGCCTTTGGCTTTGATGTTTTTCTGCTGCTCCATGATGTCAATTACCGGATATTTGGTTTTGGGCTCCATTTCGGTTGAGTGGGCATCTTTTTTACCCATCACATTTCTGCTAAATTCTATCACTGCGCACTGCATGCCCAGGCATATACCCAGAAATGGCACCAGGTTTTCGCGAGCATATTTAATCGCGCTGATCTTGCCTTCAATACCCCGCCCACCAAAACCAGGCGCTACCAATATCGCACTCAAGCCTTTGAATTTGTCAGCTACGTTGTCATCATTTATTTTTTCTGAGTGAATCCACTTTACGTTCACTTTGCATTCATTTTCCACCCCGGCATGTATGAAAGCTTCGGCAATAGATTTGTACGCGTCTTTCAGTTCAATGTATTTGCCTACCAGACCAATATTCACATCCGATGTGGGGTTTTTTAATTTCCCCAGAAAGTTTTTCCACTGCTCCATATCCGGCTCGTTTCGCGCGGGCAGACGTAGTTTGGCCAGCACCACTTTGTCAAGCTGTTCTTTCAGCATCAGTAAAGGCACATCATATATGGTCTCGGCATCAATCGATTCTATCACCGAGTTTACATTTACGTTGCAGAATAGTGCAATCTTTTTTCGAATGTCGCTGCCTAGCGACCTATCCGCACGACATACGAGGATATCTGGTTGTACACCATATTCCAATAAAGCTTTTACAGAGTGTTGCGTAGGCTTTGTTTTCAATTCACCAGCGGTCGACAGGTAAGGTATTAGCGTAAGGTGAATCACCAAACAGTTGAGGCCCATTTCCCATTTCATCTGGCGCACGGCTTCCACATAAGGCAATGACTCTATATCGCCCACTGTGCCGCCTATTTCGGTAATTACAAATTCAAACTTTCCGGTTTCGCCCAGTATCTGAATTCTTCTTTTTATTTCATCGGTGATGTGCGGAATTACCTGCACTGTTTTGCCGAGGTAATCGCCTTCGCGCTCTTTGTTGATTACCGTTTGGTAAATTCGACCGGTAGTTACATTGTTGGCTTGCGAAGTAGGCACATTCAAAAACCGCTCGTAATGACCGAGATCCAAATCGGTTTCGGCACCATCATCGGTTACGTAGCACTCGCCATGTTCGTAGGGGTTTAAAGTTCCCGGATCCACGTTGATATATGGATCGAGTTTTTGAATGGTAACTGTGTACCCACGTGCTTGAAGCAATTTGGCCAGCGAAGCTGAAATTATGCCTTTGCCCAGCGATGAAGTAACGCCACCTGTAACGAAAATGTATTTGACACCCGACATGGAGAGAAGTATATAAATAGTTGATTATCTGTCGGGATGTAATATTAGCAAAATAAATCAGGAGTTGAATATCGCGGCATTGCTAAAAGTGCGGATTAGTAGATGGGGCAAGGCAATCAGCCGAACAACATTTTTTCGGATAATAAGTTTGAAAAAGGGACAGCATGTGCGGAAAGGCAAAAAATTGTTTCTTTGGAATAATGAAAATTTACGGTTGGATACTGTGTATTCTGTTTTGTGTGTCGGGCGACAGGTCGATGGCGCAAGACAATGGACCTATGCTGGCCGAAAAATACAAGCATTACCGGCAGCGCCTCACTTCATATTATATGGTGGTGGGTGCAGGCCCCGGTGAGAGTATCCCTGCCGGCATCCGCAACCTTCGCAGTTGGGACAATGGCGATGCCGTGGCATTGCATTGGGGTGATGCCACACTGTATTTGGGCTGGTACTTGGGTGTGTTGGCCACCGAATACCACTTGCAGAAAGCAGCGGGAGGTTCCACCGATGTCACCGCACGTGAACTGTATTACGCACTGCATGCACTTGATCGACTCGATAGTGTGGCCGAAACCAAATGGAATTTGCCTGGAAAATTAGATGGACTGCTGGTGCGCGATGATGTACCTGCCGACTTCATCAGTTTGCACCCTTCGCTAAACGGTCGGCTCACCCACACACCGCCATGGCTGGCGCGCACCGGATCACCGGGCATGGTGTCACGCCTTTACTCCGATCACAGCGAGAGCAGGCCCCATGCCTTTAGCCAGGATCAGATTTGCCATCTGCTGATGGGGCTGGCCCTCACCAAAAAGTTTGCGGATACCGATATGCAATTTGTCATCACTGACAGGCATGCCGAAACACATTCTGAACGCTACAACGCGCAGGCTTGGGCGCAAGCCATC
>JBBKVM010000079.1:0-11377 GCA_037968415.1 Bacteroidia bacterium
TTGCTTATCAATGCTGCGCGTGCAGTCACCGCGTCAATGGTAGCATACGTTTTGATTACAACTTCGGCATTTGATTTGCCTCGCTCGGCCCACTGTGGAATAGTTCCGGCACCCAGCGCAGGTTCCATTTTCATTTCTGCGCTTACAGCCATCACACAGCGCACGTTAAAATTCTGAAGTGAAGACAATGATTTGTTTACCGGCACAGCCGCATAAAATGCATAGTACGGAAGATAGTTTAGCAGTTTGATACCTGCTGCTTTCATCACGCTTTTCTGTTCCAGTCCGGGTATTTCGTTAAACTGAATGATGTAATAATTGTATCCATCAAAAGACTGTGCAGCGCGAAGGCTTTCCATCTCTGTCAGATTCTGTACATTTGAAACAGGAGTAAACGCTCCCGAATTCAACATAAGTGTGTAGTTGCGTTCGCCCGACTGACCGTTGACCGTGATTGTAAATGTCAACAAAAAAAGGAGAGTGAACAGCCTTTTTGCATAGCTGTAATGTTGTTTCATTTTATTGGGTTTAAATAATTAGGGGTTGAAAAGTTTTTCAAAATACCAAAAAAATCACAACCATTCAAAACCAATGTCCCCGTATCTGCACCGTTTTAGTGTATGGTGCAACAATTTGGTGATTAGTTCTAATAAAAAGTAGTTTTTTTCAGCCACCAGGGCAATATATATTAAAGAGACAATGATTGAATTAAAAAATATTCACAAGTCGTACATCACAGGTCATAATAAACTGCATGTGCTCCAAGGCCTCGACATCACCATCAACAAAGGCGAGTTTGTTTCTATCATGGGATCATCAGGATCGGGCAAGTCAACATTACTGAATGTAATTGGCATACTCGACAGTTATGATGAAGGCAGCTACATGCTGGATGGCACGCACATCAAAGCACTTACCGAAACGCGGGCGGCCCAATTGCGCAATCAGTTTATCGGATTTGTTTTTCAATCATTCAATCTGGTGACTTTTAAAAACGCCATGGAGAATGTGGCGCTTCCACTCTACTACAAGAATGTGGGGCGCAAGCAGCGAAACAAAATAGCAATGGAATACCTTGAGCGCGTAGGGCTCGACCAATGGGCGCATCATATGCCCAACGAATTGTCGGGCGGACAAAAACAGCGCGTGGCCATAGCGCGCGCACTCATATCAACACCCAAAATAATATTGGCTGACGAACCAACGGGCGCATTGGATTCCACCACATCTCAAGAAGTGATGAACATGTTGAAAGAAGTCAACCAAGGAGGCATTACGGTAATCATTGTGACCCACGAGCACGAAATTGCCGCTCAAACCAATAGAGTCATCACCCTCAAAGACGGATTGATTGTGCAGGATACAAGGCAGCACACCCAAATCGCACAAAACTAAAGTAGCGCCATGTTTGACATCGACAAATGGCAGGAAATATTTGGTACCATTAGCAAAAATAAGCTGCGTACTTTTCTCACAGGCTTTAGTGTAGCGTGGGGAATATTTATGCTCATGATATTGCTGGGCTCAGGCACAGGCCTGCAAAATGGCGTGGAGTATCAGTTTCGCGATGATGCTGTAAACAGCATATGGATACGCAGCGGACAAACCAGCATGCCATATAAAGGAATTCAGCCGGGCAAATATGTACAGTTTACCAACCAGGATTACGAAAACCTTGGTGCCACCGTACCGGGTGTAGAACACATCACTTCTCGTTTTTATATTGGAGGCACTTCATTGGTTACCTATGGCAAAGAGTACGGATCGTTTGATGTGCGGTGCGTGCACCCCGATCATCAGTTTCTGGAAAACACCATCATCAAATCGGGCAGGTACATCAACAAAAATGACCTCTTTGAATACCGAAAAATTGCTGTGATTGGTGAATTGGTGGCAGAAGGACTTTTCAAGAAAAGCGACCCGATTGGAAATTATATCAACATCAACGGCATACCATTTAAAGTGGTGGGTGTATTCAAAGATGAAGGCGGAGAAAACGAAATGCGTATCATCTATCTGCCCATCAACACAGCCCAACGCGCGTTCAACGGGTCTAACAGGGTAAATCAGATAATGCTTACCACAGGCAATGCCACACTTGAAGAAACCGAAGTGATGTCGGACATGATCCGCCAAAAATTGGCAGCCAAGCACAACTTCGACCTTGACGACAAGCGAGCGGTGTTCATCAACAACAGCAATGAATCTTATGCGCGCATGATGGATCTCTTCAATGGCATTCGCATTTTTATTTGGATCATTGGGCTTGGCACATTGTTGGCCGGTGTGGTGGGTGTGAGCAACATCATGATGATAGTGGTGAAAGAACGAACCAAAGAAATTGGCATTCGCAAAGCACTGGGCGCTACGCCATGGTCTATTATAAGTCTGATTATGCAGGAAGCCATTTTCATCACGGCTGTGGCCGGTTACACAGGGCTGGTGCTGGGCGTGGGATTGCTCGAACTTGTTTCGCAAAACATGCCGGAGTCTGATTTCTTTCTCAATCCGGGCGTAGACTTTGGCGTAGCTATATCATCCACATTATTGTTGGTGTTTGCCGGATCGCTGGCCGGATTTTTTCCAGCTTGGCGCGCGGCCATGATACAGCCGGTGGTGGCACTACACGATGAATAAAAATAAGAGTGATGGAAATATTTGACATAGACAGATGGCAAGAGATAGCGGCAACGTTGGGCAAAAACAAGTTGCGCACTTTCCTTACTGCATTTGGCGTGTTCTGGGGATTGTTCATGCTGATCATGATGTTGGGCTCGGGCAATGGATTACAGAACGGGATGAACAAAGATTTTTCAGGCTTTGCAACCAACAGCATTTACATTTGGACACAGCGTACTTCTAAACCCTACGCTGGCCTGCCCCCTGGACGCAGATTCAACCTGCGCAACGAAGACATAAAAGCCCTGCGCGAGCAAGTTCCGGAGGCCGATGTAATTTCAGCACGCAATCAATTGGGTGGTTATCGCGGTGGCAACAATGTGACGCGTGGCACCATTGCCGGGGCTTTCAGCGTAATGGGCGATTACCCTCAGATTACGGAGGTGCAAAAAATTGATGTTTTCAATGGTAGGTTCATCAACCGTTTCGATATTGAAGAAAAAAGAAAAGTAGCTGTGGTAGGTACGCGCGTGCAAGAAGTTCTTTTCAAAAATGACGAAGAACCTGTGAACGATTACATCCGCATCAATGGTGTCTACTTTAAAGTCATCGGTGTGTTCAAATCTGATAAATCGGGCGATCGTGCCGACCGCGATCTCTCCACTATCTACATTCCCTTCACTACGTTTCAGCAAGCATTCAATTATGGCGACAGGGTAGGATGGTTTGCCATCACTTCGCAACCGCACATACCCGCTACCGAAACCGAAGCAAAAGTTTTGCAGGTGCTTGCCAGCCGTCACCGCATAGCGCCTGATGATGACCGTGCGTTTGGCCATTTCAATGCAGAGAAAGAATTCACACAGATGAACGGTTTGTTTGCAGGCATCAAAGCATTGATATGGATTGTGGGGCTTGGCACATTGCTGGCCGGAGTGATTGGCGTAAGCAACATCATGCTGATAGTTGTGAAAGAGCGCACCAGCGAGATAGGCATACGCAGGGCACTGGGCGCAACGCCATGGAAAATAGTTTCACAGATTATACTTGAGTCGGTAGTGCTTACTACCATAGCCGGCTATACAGGGCTGGTGGCGGGCGTGGGCATTTTGGAGCTGATAGCAAGGAACCTGCCCGATGGTGGCACCAACATGTTTTTGAACCCTGAAGTAGATTTAAATGTAGCATTACAGGCACTCACCATATTAATAATAGCAGGCGCGCTGGCCGGATTGATACCTGCACGCAGGGCCATTGCGCTGAGTACTGTAGATGCCCTTCGCGATGAACAATAATTAATAAATTAGTTTTACACCCTATGAAAAAAGCATTGAAAATTTTTGGTGGAGTATTGCTCCTTTTCGTTTTTGTATGGACGATCTACTTCCTTTATAAAAAGTCGGAGAAAAAACCTGAGGTGTTTGAAACCGAATCACCAGTAGTAACCGATATCATTAAAAAAACTGTAGCCACGGGCTCAATAGTGCCGCGCAAAGAGATATTGATCAAACCCAAAGTATCGGGTATTATTGAAAAAATATATGTGGAAGCCGGCCACATGATTAAAGAAGGAGACGTAATAGCGCGTGTAAAAATTATTCCGGACATGATCAACCTGAACAATGCGGAGAGCCGCGTGAACAGGTCGCGCATCAACCTTGAGAATGCACAGAAAGATTACGACCGAAACAAATCTTTGTTTGATAATGGAGTGATTTCAAAATCTGATATGCAACGATTGGAAGTAGCGCTGAAATCGGCACGCGAAGAAACAGATGCAGCCGACAACAACCTGCAACTGATCCGCGCGGGTGCTACCGCCAAATCGGGTTCAGCTTCCAATACGTTGATACGCTCTACTATATCGGGAATGATATTGGATATGCCTGTGAAAGAAGGCAACTCGGTAATAGAAAGCAACACCTTCAACGAGGGTACCACTATAGCCGTGGTGGCCGACATGGGCGAAATGATTTTTGAAGGCAAAGTGGACGAAAGCGAGGTGGGAAAAATAAAACCGGGCATGGACATCATCCTCACCATTGGCGCCATAGAGTCCATGAAGTTTAAAGCCAAGCTGGAATATATTTCGCCCAAAGGGGTTGAAGAAAACGGAGCTATACAATTTCAGATAAAGGCCGCGTTGCAGTTGGAAGACAGTGTTTTTGTACGCGCAGGCTATAGCGCCAATGCCGATATCGTGCTCGACAGGCGCGATCAGGTACTTGCCGTGAAAGAAGGATTGTTACAATTTGACAAAGACTCGGCCTATGTGGAGATAGCCACCGGTGAACAACAATTTGAAAAGCGGTTTGTGAAACTGGGTTTGTCTGATGGCATCAATGTAGAGGTGCTAAATGGAATCGACAAAAATGCGAAGATCAAACAGTGGAATGTGCTGGCGAAAAAAGATGAAGGCGAAGGAAAATCTTAACTAGCTCCACTCCTGCCTTGTTTTGAAATAGGCAAGGTATGTTTCGCTTTTCACATAGGTGGAGCGCGTCAGGTAATTTTTATCGGGGTAATAAATGAACAGGCAACTGCCGCCTTTGATGGTGTTGATGACCTGTTGGTAATCGTGTTGTGGCAACGCAGGGCAGCCCAGGCTGCGACCCAAACGGCCATTGTGTTCAATAAAATTGTTGCTTACATAATCGGCCGAATGTATGACGATGGCACGTGCACGGGCGTTGTCATTAAAGGTTTTTTCGCAGCCATCAAGCTTCAACGATAAACCATGTTTGCCGGTATAGGTTTCTGCTGCAACATAAAAACCCAAACTGCTTTTGTATGAACTTGACTGGTTGGAAAAAGAAGTGGCAAATTCTTCTCCCGAATTACGGCCGTGTGCCGACAGCGACTTGTAATTGAGTGAACGTGTTTTGAGGTCGATTACAAAAAAGCGGGGCACATTGGCCGACTTAGTAAAATCAACGATGGTGATGATGCCCCAGTTTTTGAGTTTGTTTTCGGCAAGCATTTTATAATAACCAACCAAGCCTCGCTCCAATATTGGCAACGACAAATCATTGTCTCCTACAGATGCGTGGAGCGCAACCGCAAAATCGTGAAAGTTATTCTGGGCAGTCACGTTATTTTCGAGCCGTGCGCTGTTGGTGCGAAGCGGCAAAGAAAAAAGTGACAAAATTATCACCAACATCCCTATTCGGGAAATAGTAATTTTCAACATGTAAACCTTTTGATTGATTTTATCCGAGAGATTCAAAGATACCATATATCATCAAGATAACGAAGACATTACGAAAAAAATGGCAGAAACGGGCCACATCTTACTCATGTGAGTGATGCATTAGCTTCCTGAATCAATTGCATATGTGCGCACCCTATCCACCATTCCAGATAGTGCGCAATGATGCATGCCATTTCCTTACAACCCAGGCACACAACGGGTGATAAATATGCTGCTATTTTATGCCCGGCAGCACCGCAAACGAAGTTGATATACAATTGTTTTTCAGGTATTTGCGAGCTTTTTTTAAGGACTCAAAATCATGCCAAATATATTTATCAGCAGTTGTTACACGAATCCAATACATTATTACTTTTGGACAAAAATCAGGCAATTAAATTTTAACCAAATACCTTCTTGCTGCCCTATATGTTACAGGTAAAAACAACCATCAATCAAAGCAAAATCAGCGGCATAGGTTTGTATGCTGCCGAAACCATTTCCAAGAATACCATTATCTGGAAATTTACACCGGGTATAGATCTGCGGCTCGATACACAAGATTATACTGAGTTTAAAAAGACGCACAATTTCGAACTGCTCGACCGATACATCTATAAGAGCAAAATGAGCGGCATGTACATTCTGTGCAGCGATGATGCGCGTTTTATAAACCATTCTTCACAGCCCAACACCATTGACCTTGATGGCGATATGGAAGGCATTACCATGGCAGCCCGCGACATACAACCGGGTGAAGAAATCACCTCTGATTACTGCATGTTCGACATGGATTTCTCCGTCTATGCACATATGCTTGTTGGCTGATCCTTTTATTCATTAATTTGTGCCGATGAAACAACTTATGATTCGCACACAGGAGCCATTGTTACAGATGGCATTAATTGTTACACTTTCTGTTTTAAGCACAGGCTGTGGCAATTTTTTTGGCATCAAGGGCGAAGGCCCATTGATGGAGAATACACGCGCTGTGCTTGCTTTTGATGGCATCGAGTTAAATATTGCAGCCGATGTGTTTATAGTGCCCGGAGAAGCAGGCACACTGCGGATAGAAGGCCAACAAAATATTCTGGATGTGTTGGAAACTAACGTGACCGATAATAAACTGGTGATTCGATTTTCAAAAAACGTTCGTACATCCGAAGGAATAAGTATCTACGCTTCTCTACCCACACTGCGTACGCTCGACATCAGCGGATCGGGCACTTGCACTTCAAGACAAACGATAGAATCTGTTTCAATCGAAGTAGAAATTTCGGGCTCGGGCAGCGCCAACCTCGACATAGTCACCAACAAACTGAACGCGGCCATTTCGGGCTCGGGCATGCTCAATGTAAAAGGAAGTGCAGTGGAAACAAATTATGATATATCAGGATCAGGATCGGTAGAAGCCAGCAATGTGAATACCAAAAACTGTCGCACAGAAATAAGCGGTTCGGGCAGGGCCACCGTATATGTCATCGATAAACTGGATGCAGACATATCAGGTAGCGGTACCATTATGTACACAGGATCACCTGTAGTTACATCCACTGTGAGCGGCTCAGGCAAAGTGGTGAACGCCAATTGATCAATCATAAGCAGTTTCAAAACCCACCTGCATGACAGTTGTTGCCAATCGCAACTCTTCAACATTTCAAAAAATCAGGGATTTTTTCCGCCCACCTGCTGACGCCCTCATGTTCTATTTGGCGTGGTGCCTGCTATGGATGTTCACTCCTGTTCGGCTCGAATATTATGGCACCGATACATTTGAATACATCACCATAACCGAAAAAATTATCAGTGGTCATTGGTTTGATGCCATCAACGGTTACTGGGGCCCACTGATTTCGTGGATACTGGTTCCTTTCATGCTGGTGATAAAAGACCCCATCATCGCTTTCAAAATTTTGCAAATCATACTGGGCGCATTGGTGGTAATTACCACGCACAGGCTGGCGCAATGCGCTGGATTGCGCGGCACGATGCTACGACTTTTCAATATGCTGATTGCACTGATGGCAGCCTCCTATGCGCTGCTGTATGGCACACCTGATTTGTTACTTCTTCTGTTACTGTTGATGTATGTATTGAGTTTGCTAACCATGCCTGCACACGCAGTGTGGCATGGTCTTGCTGGTGGGCTTATGTTTTTGGCAAAGGCTTATGCGCTCCCTTTCTTTGCAGTGCATATTTCCCTTTATTATTTACTTAATTCCAAAAACAATCGACCACAAGCTTTCAAAAAATGGCTGCGAAGTATGGCTGTGTTGCTGGTGATGGTAGGATGCTGGGCTACTTTGCTTTCGATTAAGTATGGAAAGTTTACACTCAGCCATTCGGGTACTTACAACATGGCCTTGGTAGGTCCCACCCTACTAGACCCTGATTGGAAAATGCATCCAGCATTTTTTGGCGGTTTGTTTCCGCCCGCCAACGCTACGGCCATAAGCGCATGGGAAGACCCATCGCAACAGCCCATCACACATTGGAATCCGTTGTCATCAATGAACGACATGCATCACTATGTAAAAGTGGTCAAACTCAACGTACTTTCATTTTACTATAGCCACATCCAGAGACAAACAGGAGCGGTACTGTTTTTTGTGTTGCTTTTGCACGTGTGGTATACGAGACGCAACGGCTTTCCATTTCACAAACATATGTGGATGTGGCTTTACACTGCCGCGATTTATACTTCAGGCTACATGCTTGTATTTCCCACCACACGATACTTGTGGCCGGTCTCTATTATTTTTGTGTTGCTTCTGTTTGTCCTATGTTCACATATGCTTACCAAGCAAAAAGTGTTTCGTTCGCTTGCAATCGCTGCTATGGTGCTTACTGTTTTTCTTGCATCAAAACGCGCACTTAAAGAATTAATACTCCTCGAAGACACCGACACGAACGCTTCATTTGTAATTTATTTTGCAAGCCAACCCTCCGCTGTGATAGATTCAGTATATGCCCCTTTTATTTATTTCGATTCGCTCAATAATTCGGGCACACTAAAATTTCTAGAAACCAAAAACGTGGCCGGCATTCGCGATGATCAGAGTTATCAATACGCTTCATTTCTGGGTCTACACAATCGATTTAGATATTACGGTGAACTTACCGACAGTCTGCTACGCAAGGGCTACGCGCGCCAGCTTGAACAATATGCAATCGAATATTTATTCGTCACCGATACGGTGACCAAGCCGGAAATTTTTATTGGCTATTCTCCTGAGTTGGTACTGCATGACCAAAACACACGGCTGCGTATTTACGCATTGAAACCGTAATTTGCATTCCACATGAATACCACAAACCAACTAACTGCTAAAATAATGGCGGCCATGCAGGCGCAGCAATACACAGATGCCATTGGCCTTGCCACCGCTTTGTTGGAGCAACAGCCCAACCACATTGCCACGTTGCAATTGCGCGCAAAGGCATATCAACACACCGAAAAATTTTCGGACTCACATGCTGACTTGATAGCCGCGCTGGCGCAAGAGCCAAACAACGCAACCTTGCATGGCGAAATGGGTGTATTGTTACTGCACACCAAACAATATGTTGAAGCAGTAGCGTGCATGGGCCGGGCGGTGGCATTGGAGCCAACAAATGCCTACCGATATGCGTGCAGGGCATACGCGCTGGATGCAGCCGGAAAACTATACGAAGCTATAGACGATTATAAGTTTGCGCTGGCCCTCGATCCCGAAGATATTGTCAGCGAAAACAATTTGGGTATGCTGGAGGAAAAATTAGGGTACTCAGAGTCTGCGCGAACACGATTTGAAAAAATTAAAGACATGCCAATGCCAGCAGCAGAGAGTGAATTGGTGCTTCCTGAACCAGGGCCTCCTGCAGCACAATTTTCGGTCAACTATTTTTGGCAAACAGTACGCAAACTTGCCACCTCCGCCAGCGAACGTGGAAAATTAATCCGATTCATGAAACGCGGATTCCGCGGCTGAGGCAATCAATTGCGCACTCATAGCTTGAATCAATATTCCCTATTTTTACGACCTAACAAGAACGAAACACATCATGAACGAGAAGATAAAACACCTTGAAGAAACACGTGAACTGGCCATGCTGGGTGGAGGCATTGCGCGCATTGAAAGTCAGCACAAGAAAGGCAAACTGACTGCGCGCGAACGCATACATTTTTTGGTAGATGAAGGATCGTTCGAAGAACTGGGCATGTTTGTAACCCACCGCTCTACTGAATTTGGGCTCGATAGCGAAAAAATTCCGGGCGATGGTGTGGTAACAGGTTACGCCACTATTGACAACCGACCGGTGTATGTGTATGCGCAAGACTTTACGGTGTTTGGAGGATCACTAGCCGAAGCACATGCCACTAAAATATGTCGGCTTATGGACCTGGCCATGCAAAATGGTATGCCGGTGATAGGACTCAACGATTCTGGCGGTGCACGCATACAAGAAGGCGTGGTTTCATTGGGCGGTTATGCGGATATTTTTTATCGCAACACCCTTGCCTCTGGCGTGGTACCACAAATTTCGGCCATCATGGGACCCTGCGCAGGCGGTGCAGTGTATTCTCCTGCCATCACCGATTTTATATTGATGGTTGAAAAAACTTCGTACATGTTTGTCACAGGACCCAACGTGGTAAAAACAGTTACACACGAAGAAGTCTCGTCTGAAGATCTTGGTGGTGCATCTACACACAGCACAAAATCGGGCGTAACACACTTCTCTTGCGCCAATGAAATTGCATGTCTTCAAAATATAAAACAGTTGTTGAGTTACATGCCTTCAAATTGCGAAGACGAAGCACCTTCACAACCCTATCAAGCGCAAAACGAATTGCGACCCGCACTCAACAATATTATTCCGGCCAATCCCAACCAACCATACGACATCCGTGAAGTGATAAGCAACGTAATAGATGCTGATAGTTTTCTGGAAGTGCATAAGAATTATGCAGAAAACATAGTGGTAGGATTTGCGAGGTTGGCGGGCAAAAGCATTGGCATTGTGGCCAATCAGCCGGCTTATTTAGCAGGTGTGTTAGATATTCAGGCATCGGTAAAAGCTGCGCGATTTGTGCGCTTCTGCGATTCATTCAATATACCACTGCTTGTGTTTGAAGACGTACCCGGATTTTTACCTGGCACTGACCAAGAGTGGAATGGCATTATCACCAATGGTGCCAAATTGCTATACGCATTTTGCGAAGCCACCGTGCCACGCATTACTGTCATCACGCGCAAAGCTTATGGTGGGGCGTATGATGTGATGAACTCAAAACACATTGGAGCCGATATGAACTATGCTTGGCCCACTGCCGAAATAGCCGTGATGGGAGCCAAAGGTGCAGCCGAAATTATTTTCAAAAAAGAAATTGCAGCAGCTAAAGACCCTGAAGCAAAGCTAAAAGAAAAAGAACAGGAATACTTGTTACATTTTGGAAATCCATATCGCGCTGCAGAAAGAGGTTATGTTGACGAAGTAATTCTACCCGAAAAGACACGCGAAAAACTGATCAGAGCAGTCCGTATGCTCGAAAACAAAGTAGCCAAACTGCCTCGCAAGAAACAC
>JBBKVM010000080.1:0-6185 GCA_037968415.1 Bacteroidia bacterium
TTGAAATTATGCCCGAACTTAAAGATACGCCATTCCCTGCTTTGCTTGATGAGGTGCGCGCAACCGGTATTCCTTTTCATGACACTGAAGCGCAGAGCCCAAAAAATTCCATGGGAGAATTGAAAGAAGAGTATTTCGATTTTGTTTTCCAGCCTTATTTGGAAGCGGACGAAACTATTTCGGGCATTACTATTATTGGTCATGAAGTAACCGAGAAGGTAATTGCAAAAAGGAAGATTGAAGAAAGCGAAAAGAAATTCAAACAACTCGCTGAATTAATGCCACAAAAAATATGGACTGCCGATGCTGATGGCAACAAAAATTATTTTAATAAGACATTGCTCGACTATTCAGGATTGTCGTCCGCAGCATTAAAAGACAAGGGATGGCAAAAGATTATTCATCCGGATGATTGGAAGCAAGACGAAAATAAATGGAATGAATCTGTCCGCACAGGAAAGAAATACCAATCAGAAAGCAGGTTTCTCCGAAAAGATGGAAAATATTTATGGCACCTTACGCTTGCAGTTCCTTTAAAAGATGAGCAGGATAATATAATATTATGGATAGGTTCCAAAACAGAAATTCAAAAGCAGAGAAAACAAAAGGAATTGCTCGAAGAAGCAGTGACTAGCAGAACTGCTGATTTGAAGCAAGCCAACGAAGAACTTTTGAAAATGAATAAAGAATTGGAAGCATTCACATACATATCAAGTCACGACTTACAAGAGCCGCTGCGTAAAATACAGACCCTGGCAGGAAGAATTTTAGAAAAAGAAAATAAAAACTTAACCGACCACGGAAAAAATTATTTTCGCCTCATGCGCAATGAAGCCCAGCGCATGCAAACACTCACTCAGGATTTGCTAGTCTTTTCCCGCCTTAGCATCTCAGAGCGAAAATTTAAAATCACCGACCTCAACATAATAATTGATGAAGTAATAAATGAATTTAGTGATACCATTGCCGCCAAACAAGCCACAATAGATGTTAAAATAATTTGCAAAGCAAAGATTATTCCTTTTCAGTTTCGCCAGCTCATGCACAACCTCCTAAGCAATGCGCTGAAATATTCTAATCCAAAAAAACCACCACACATTACATTTAAGAGCGTCAATGTTAAATACAATAAACCAAACCTTGCTAACCTTCCGCTGAATAAAGAATACTGCCACATCACCATTAGTGACAACGGCATCGGCTTTGAAAAAGAGTTTGCCGAGAAGATATTTGAGCTGTTCCAACGTCTTCACAGCAAAGACGAATACACCGGCACTGGCATCGGTCTTGCCATCGCAAAAAAAATAGTTGATAATCATCAAGGCATTATCACCGCTACAAGCAAGCTTAATAAAGGTTCAACCTTCAACATTTACATACCCGCATAATAAATGGACAACGAACCACTACTCATTCTCCTAGCCGATGATGATGAAGCAGACCGTCTGCTTTTTACAGAAGCTTTTTCAGAGTTAAAAATCAAGACTACCGTTAAAACAGTAAACAATGGAGAAGAATTGATGACATGGCTTAATAAAACAGATGAAAGCTTACCACACCTGCTGTTCCTTGATCTCAACATGCCGCGCAAGAACGGAATACAATGTTTGAAAGAAATAAGAAGCAACGAAAAACTTAAAGAAATTTCCATTGCAATTTTCTCCACCTCAAATTCTGATAAAGATATGCAGGAAACCTTCAGCCATGGAGCAAATATCTATATTCACAAGCCTACTGACTTTAATATCCTCAAACAAGTATTAGAAAGAGCAGTCATTACCGCATACCAATACCTGCAAGAAGGAATGAAAAAAGAAAACTTTTTGCTGAGAATATAACGAAGGGCACCTTCCTGAGAATAACCGCAATCGCACAAGCACTGTTCTCGTAAAACGCACCAAACATTTGCCACTTTAGTGCAACCCGCCCAAAGGCTAAACAACACCACTCCTTTTTTCGCTTCCAGTCTAAACCAATTCTAAAAATCATTGATATCTAAATGGAACTACTGGATTAAAATTCGGTACTTTCAATGAAAACAAGGAAAAGGCGCAATAAATTTTAAAAGAGAAAACTTTATGTTTTGGCTTATTCAGGAAAATAAACAGCGAATCCAATCGCTTATGGGCTATTTATTGGATGTGTCAATAAAAAGGGGCACCTTTATCGTGTCAAGGTGATGACTAAATACCTATCATACCGCACTGAGTCGAACAGTAAACCGCCACAATTCTCTCCAATTTTTTTATGAAACTTTACATCAAATTTATGGTAAGCATTCGTTGTAAGATGCTGGTGAAAGAGGAATTAAAGAATCTTGGCCTTCATTATGTTACCGTTGAATTGGGCGAAGTGGATATTTTGGAGACAATGACTAAGGAACAGAGAGAGAAACTAAAAGTAGCGTTGCTCAAATCAGGGCTTGAAGTGATGGATAACAAAAACGCCATGCTGATTGAGAAAATAAAAAACGTGATCGTTGAAATGATCCATTACACAGATGAGTTGCCCAGCGTAAATTTCTCCGACTTCCTGGCTGAAAAATTAAAATACAACTATACTTACATGGCCAACCTATTTTCAGAAATAGAAGGTATGACCATCGGACATTTTATCATCCTCAATAAAATAGAGCGAGCAAAAGAGTTAATTATTTACAATGAACTCAACCTCACCGAAATTGCTGAAAAGCTTCATTACAGTAGCGTAGCACATCTTTCCAATCAATTTAAAAAGATCACAGGTTTAACACCTTCTTTTTTCAAATCACTCAAAGACAAGAAGCGCATCTCACTTGAGAATATGTGATTGATGTAACTAAATTATTTTTTTGTGTAATGCTTAGCGGATTCAAAGGCTTCACCTTTGTGGTGTGAAATTATATTCACGCCTGCTCCGCCAGCTGCGGATGTTCAAAATAAACATCAACATGAAAAACCTAAATATCAATATTATTATTTGTCTCTTAGTAGCAGCATCCACATTTGGATGTTCGTATGAGGCAACCGCCCAAAAAGGCGAATTCGGTTTCCGTTTTATGCCGACTATTTCATCCTTCGAAATGAAAACTTCTACAGGGGGAGTGGTAAAGGGAGAAGCAAAGCTTGGTTATGGAATTGGCGCTATGCTGGGATTCAATTTTTCCGAACATGTTGGAATTCAGAGTGAAGTTATTTACAGTTCAATCACCCAGGAGCTCAAAGAAGGTGAGGTAAGTCAAAAAATCAATCTTAGGTATGTCAACATTCCGGTGTTGCTTTCATTGAATACTGGCAAATCTAATCCTGTAAATTTAAATGTGGTTGGCGGGCCTCAACTTGGCATTGGCGTGGGAAGCAAACTCACCACAACAAATGAAGCAGGTGTAAACAATGCCGTGGCTGTTCTTGCAGTAAGGAAAAGCGACATTGGGTTGGCTTATGGTGCGGGTGTTGACTTCGGACTAAACTCAGAACACACTACCCGATTGGGCATTGGTTTTAGGGGCGTTTTTGGCTTGGTCGACATTAGTAACAACAGTAATAATGACACTTCTGAAACCTATTATGTGCTTGACCGCACGCATCTCAAAACATACTCAGCTTACTTGGGTGTGTCGATTTTGTTTTGATAACAATTGACCTACCTAACCTAGGTCATAATGCAAAGCTCGTTGTTTACAACGGGCTTTGTTTTTGTCATGTACTTTCTTGGGCATGTGTGAATCATGTAACTCATACTTATAAATGTGTAACACTTTGCCCTGCCAATCAAACCAACTTTACACCGTAATAATTCTATTACAACTAAAAAAGAATAAAATGAAAACAATAAATATTATGCTAAGCATAATGATGATTAGCATTTTTATGGTTTCGTGCAAAAAAGACACTTCAGAACCTACCACTAACTACCCATTGAGTGTTAGAATGACAGATGCACCAGGCCCATACAACGCAGTATTTATAGACCTGCAAGGCGTAGAAATTACCGGAAGCAATGGCAAAGCTGTGCTGATGAACGTGAATACAGGTATTTACAACTTGCTTGCCTATTCAAATGGAATGGATACCCTGATTGCCACCGGATCTTTAAATGTAGCCACCGTATCGCAAATTAGACTCATACTGGGGCCTAACAACAGCGTGATGGTGGACAGTGTACTGTACCCATTAGACACACCAAGTGCTGATCAATCGGGATTGAAACTCCAGGTTCATCAAACATTGCAAGCGGGTGTGCTTTACTCGATACTTCTTGATTTCGATGCCAACAAGTCAATCGTTATGACAGGCAACGGAACCTATAAGCTAAAGCCGGTGATCAGAACCATTGAAACAGCCATTAGTGGAGCCATAAGGGGAAGTATTACCCCGGCAGGAACGTTGGCAGTGGTAACAGCCACATCAGCATCAAGCGTTACCTATACATCAAATGTAAATGCTGCCGGTGACTTTCTCTTAATGGGCCTGCCTGCGGGAATGTATTCCGTTACCATCACGCCTCAAGCACCATTTAATGAAGTTACGCTGAACAATATTGCCGTTTCAACCGGTAACACTACCATAATAGGAACTGTTACACTGTAATAGTGTCAAACCAATTGCCCCAAAACACCTTGCTTCTTATTTAGAAGCAAGGTGTTTTGCGTTTTATCAATTTCATTCAAAGCCATGGTGATACCCTGCTGCCGCCTAACCACCAAATATGTGAATGATGTAACTTAATAATTTAATTATGTAATGCTTTGTGGTTTCAATGACCTCATCTTTGTATTGTGAAATTCTATTCACATCTGCTCCGCCAGTTGCGGTTCTTTATTACAAATATTAATATGAAAAAATTATTGCTTTCTATGCTGATATTCCTTATAGTATATAGCTTTAACAGCATTGCTCAGGAATCATCAACCACTCAAAAATTTGGTAACGCGTTGAACTTAGGCGTAGGAATTGGCGGTTATTCAGGTTACTATGGATACGTGGGTCGCTCGCTACCTGTACTCCACCTCGATTATGAGTTTGATGTAGCCAAGGATTTTACATTGGCACCGTTCATCAATTTTTACTCTTACAGCAACCGATACTATTGGGAGGATAAAAAAAATAATCATCCTTATAGATACTACACTTATCGCGAAACAGTAATCCCAATTGGTGTTAAAGGCACTTACTATTTTGATGACTTATTGAATGCAAACTCAAAATGGGATTTTTATCTCGCAGGCTCTTTGGGTTTTGCAATCGTAAACTCATCTTGGGACAACGATTATTTTGGCGACAAAAACTACTACCGCCATGGCAACCCACTGTTTCTTGATTTGCACCTGGGAACAGAGTATCACTTCAATAGCCATATCGGAGCATTTTTAGATTTCTCAACCGGTGTTTCTACCATTGGGCTTGCCATTCATTAACCCCTAATAAATCTTACACAACATGCCAATTGCGGAGCTTGAAAAATCTATTGAGCACATCACTATAGATATCGTTGATTATGTCGCCCACGCAGTTGTTTGTAAAACCATTATTAAAAAAACCACAGGCACAATTTACGCCATGGCATTTGATTCAGGAGAAGGACAAACCGAAAAAACTTCACCGTTTGACACCTTCGCGCAAATAATTGAAGGCAGAGCTGAATTGGTGATTGACGGAGTTATTGTATTTCTGGAAACGGGTCAGTCCATTGTCATACCCGCCCATAAACCAAATCTCATCAACCCAAACGGGCCATTCAAAATGATACAAACCATTATCAAGAGTGGTTACGAACTATAATAAATGAAACAGCGATACTCAGGGAATATTTACTTATAAAGTCAAAGACGACAGTTCACGATCCAAAAAATAACTATCAAAATTTAAATCTTATTTATTATGAAAAAATCAATTCTTTATCTGATGACAGCATGCCTGTCCTTTGCATTTATTCCGACACAACTCAAGGCTGAAAAAATGCCTGTTGCCACGACAACACCAGTTCCCGTACCAGTTGAGTCAGCTAAAGCCAATGAATTACTCAACAGGTTAAATGAAATCAATTTGATGGACAAGTCAAATTTGAATTCAGCCGAGAAGAGGGCGCTAAGAAAAGAAGTACGCTCTACAAAAAAACAACTCAAAGATTTGAACGGAGGCGTGTATTTATCTGTAGGTGCCATTCTCATCGTCCTCCTGCTACTTATACTCTTGCTATAATCTGCA
>JBBKVM010000081.1:0-44674 GCA_037968415.1 Bacteroidia bacterium
GCACTGCTACCACTTCACTCACCGTGAGCAACACCAACGGCCCGGCTCTCGCGCTTACTTCTTCTACCAACGCTACTTGTAATGGTGCCGCTGATGGTACCGCCCTGGTGGCTTCTTCAGGTGGAGCTGCTCCTTACACTTATGCATGGTCTTCGGGCGGTGTCGGTGCTGCTGCTTCAGGACTTGCTGCCGGTAACTATACCGTGACGGTAACCGATGCCGCAGGGTGCATTGCTACCACAAACATTATTATAACTCAACCTACCGCACTTGCGTCAACGGTTTCTGGAGTTCAAAATGTCCTTTGCTTTGGAGGCAACACCGGGACAGCTTCCATCAATGGAACAGGAGGCACACAGCCATATACTTACATATGGTCGAATGGAAATGGCTCAAGCAATGCCAATTCTCTTTCTGCAGGAGTGTACAATGTTACCGTTACAGATATTAATGGTTGTAGTGTTATTAATACTGCTACTATCACTGAGCCTACTGCTTTGTCGTCAGCAATCAACAACACTTCAAATATCAGTTGTTTTGGAATGAGCGATGGATCTTCAATCGTATTGCCAAGTGGCGGAACAGGAACATATATTTATTCCTGGTCCAATAGTTCTACTTCAGCTTCAGTAAGTAATTTACCTGCAGGAAACTATTCGGTGACTATTACTGATGCAAATGGATGCACATTAGTAAACAATACCACCCTCACACAACCCTCACAATTGAATGCCAACATTACAAATGTGATAAATGTTAACTGTTTTGGTTCGAACAATGGATCTATCACAGCAAATGCTTCAGGTGGAACCGGGACACTCACTTACACATGGTCAAGCGGAAATACAGGATCAACGATTACAAATTTAACTGCCGGAAATTATGCATTAACAATAACTGACGCCAACGGTTGTGCGACCAATGTAGCTGCAATAGTTACACAACCAACTCAACTTTCAACCGTAGCTCAATCCACAAACGTTACTTGTGCTGGCTTAGCAAACGGAACATTAAACACAATCACCACAGGTGGAACAGCTCCTTACAACTATAACTGGACTGGAGGAGGAACAACAGCCAATGTAAGCGGCTTGAACAGTGGCCAATATGTTGTTACAGTAACTGACTCTTATGGGTGCATCACTAGCTCAACTACAACCATCTCACAACCCACCCAAGTTTCGTTGAATGTTACAGGGAATACTACTATTTGTGATGGCCAAACAACAACCATCTCGGCTAGTGCAACTGGTGGCTCTGGGTCTTATGCTTACAATTGGAGTAATGGAGGCACAAGTGCTTCCATAAATGTTAGTCCTTCAACAAATAGCAACTACACTGTCACAGTAACAGACAACAATGGGTGCACAGCAGCACCTCAATCTGTTGCAGTGAATGTATATCCTGCAATAAGCGTGGTGGCAACAGGAGCAAGTACGATTTGTGATGGAGAAACTGTAAACCTAGCGGCAATTATTTCAGGTGGCAATGGAGGTCCATATAATTATATATGGAGCAATGGATCAATTGGATCAACCATTTCAGTAGCGCCTGGTACAACAACTACTTATTCTGTCACAGTTACAGATGGTTGCAGCATGCCTGCAACAGATGCAACTATTGTTACGGTCAATGCACTACCAGTTGTTAGTATTCTCCCATCTCCAATTGCTGATTGCGGTCCTGTTGATGTGAGTTTCGTAAGCACGGTTACAGGAGGTGGAGCCACTCCTGCTTATTCATGGACTTTTGGCGATGGTACTTTTTCTAATTCTCAAAACCCATCACACTTATACACCGTAGTAGGAAGCTATAATGTATCCCTCACAGTTACAGCAACCAATGGCTGCACAGCTACTCAAGTGGTATCCAATGCTGTTGTTGTGCATCCTACACCAGTGGCTAACTTCAGGTACACACCTGATAGCGACATCACGTTATTAAATTCAACGATATCTTTCTTTGACCAAAGCATTGGAGCAAATTCATGGTCGTGGGATTTTGGAGATTATAATGGAACCTCAACAAACAGAAACCCACAATATACTTATGAAGATTTCGGAACATTCCGAGTCATATTAGCCGTGAGTAATACATTTGGATGTGTTGACACTATCATCCGAAACCTTACTATTAATAATGATTTCGCTATTTATATCCCCAACGCATTTACTCCTGATGGAAATGGATTGAATGAGTTTTTCATTCCTACAGGTGTAGGTATAAAAGAATTTGAGATGTACATTTTTGATCGATGGGGTGATAGAGTATTTACGACAGGAAGCCTTCAAAAAAGTTGGAACGGACATAACCAAACAACCGGAGAACCAAGTCCTATTGATGTGTATATTTATCTGGTGAAAGCCAAAGACTCATTGGGCGACTGGCATGAATTCCGCGGACGGGTTTCTTTAGTCCGGTAATAACATTAAACATAAGCTCATAAAAAAAGGAAACCAAATGGTTTCCTTTTTTTGTTTTGATTCATTTACAATTAGGCATCAATCTTAGCGTACTTGGCGTTACGCTCAATGAAGTCCCTACGCGGGGGGACATCATCACCCATCAACATGGAGAATATCCTGTCTGCTTCAGCAGCACTATCAATAGTCACTTGCCTCAAAGTTCTAAATGAAGGATCCATTGTGGTCAACCATAACTGTTCTGCATTCATTTCACCTACCCCCTTGTACCGTTGAATGCCAACAGAACTCTCTTTGCCCTCGACCGCCATCTCTTTGATATTCTTTATACGTTCCTCTTCGTTCCAACAATAGCGTTCATCTTTTCCTTTTTTCAATAAGTAAAGGGGAGGTGTAGCAATATAAATATATCCGTTTTCAATAAGTTCCTTCATATAACGGAAAAAGAACGTGAGAATCAGTGTGGTAATGTGGCTACCATCAATGTCAGCATCCGTCATAATTACCACTTTGTGGTATCGTAGCTTTTCAATATTCAATGCCTTGATATCTTCTTCTGTCCCAATTGAAACTCCGAGGGCAGTAAAAATATTTTTTATCTCTTCGTTCTCAAATATTTTGTGCTGCATTGCTTTTTCAACGTTCAAAATCTTACCGCGCAAAGGCAATATCGCCTGGAATCGTCTGTCTCTCCCCTGCTTGGCTGTCCCACCCGCAGAGTCTCCCTCAACCAGATAGATTTCGCACTGACCAGGATCACTTTCAGAACAATCTGAGAGTTTGCCCGGTAAACCCGTTCCTGTTAGCACGCTCTTACGTTGCACCAACTCGCGAGCCTTGCGCGCGGCATGACGCGCAGTTGCCGCCAATATCACTTTGCTAACAATGTTTTTGGCATCTTTAGGATTCTCCTCTAAGTAATTGTTTAGCATCTCGCCTACAGCTATATCTACTGCACCCATCACCTCATTATTTCCCAACTTGGTTTTGGTTTGTCCTTCAAACTGTGGCTCCTGAACTTTTACAGAAATAACAGCTGTCAATCCTTCTCGGAAATCATCTCCGCTTACATCGAACTTAAGTTTTGCCAGCATCCCCGACTTGTCTGCATATGACTTCAATGTACGCGTAAGTGCGCGCCTGAATCCTGCCAAATGCGTTCCACCCTCGTGGGTATTAATATTATTAACGTACGAATGTACATTCTCATTAAAGGAGGTGTTGTATTGCATAGCAACTTCAACAGGTATCCCAGATTTTTCACCTTCCATGTATATTGTTTCGTCAATCAACTTTACACGGCTGGCATCCAAGTACTCTACAAACTCTTTCAAACCTCTATCACTGTAAAAATCATCGGTGAGAAACTTACCTTCAGCATCAACTTCGCGCTGATCTGTGATTGAAAGCGTGATCCCTTTATTTAAAAATGAAAGCTCGCGCAATCGTGAAGCAAGCGTATCATAATGATACTCGGTGGTAATAAAAATCGAATCATCTGGCTGGAAGGTAACTTCTGTTCCTGTCCTGTCTGTTTTGCCGGTTTCTTTGATTGAATACAAAGGCTTACCAATACAATACTCCTGCTCAACAACCACACCTTTACGGTGAACCACCACTTTCAAATGCTTTGATAAAGCGTTCACACAAGATACACCCACACCATGAAGTCCACCCGAAACTTTGTAAGAATCTTTATCGAATTTTCCACCGGCATGCAATACAGTCATTACAACTTCAAGTGCCGATTTTTTCTCCTTAGCGTGTATTTCTGTGGGTATTCCCCGCCCATCATCTTTTACTGTAATGCTGTTATTCTCATTGATAAAAACCTGAATGTTTTTACAATGCCCGGCTAGGGCTTCGTCTATCGAGTTATCTACCACTTCATACACCAAATGGTGCAATCCTTTGAAGCCAATATCGCCTATATACATGGCTGGCCGTTTGCGCACCGCCTCCAACCCTTCAAGTACCTGAATACTGTCAGCTGAATAATCTTTAATTTCTAATTTTTCTTTCTCTAAATCCATTTGAATGTTGCTGATTTTTAGTGTTATTTCATTGCATGCAAAGATACATTTTTAAGTTGTAAAATGTTCAATTTTGATCACAAAATATCGATTTCAATGCGCTGATATATAGCACTTTAACAATATTTTAATTGTGCAAATTTATCGGCCGTTTTTTCGCAATAAAACACATGCTCAAAAGTCGTCTAAAAACAACTTTTGAGCATGTGCAATAATTGAGAAATTATTGATCTAAGAATTAGAAAGAATAGGTGAACCCACCCAATACCTGGAAGCGTTGCAATGAATAGTCATAATACCTTGCGTACTTGGCTGCCGCAATGTTATTCACATTCAGATAAACTGATAGTATTTTTGAATATCGATACTCAAGCCCCAGATTGATATCAGCAAATCCATTCAGTTCCTTGGCAGATGGAAGGTCAGCCGCATCATATACGAGCGCTTTGCGAATGCCGCTTCCAAATACATCCACCGATATCAATATCTTTTCTGCCATATTATACTTTGAAGTTAAGCCCAATGTGAATGAAGGCTTGTGCCATGGTTCTGCCAGTTTGGTCATAGAATAACCAAAATAATCAGCTCTGAGAACCAATCGCATGCGCTCAGCGGTGTGGTATCCAATTTCTCCATGTATGTTTAGCAAATCCACATCATCGTATAATACTTTAAAGGTATTGTCAACAATTGTTGAAGTATCATTCACAAAAAATACTGCGTTGTTGCTGTTGGTATACCTAACCCATGAAGTATATGAAATACGGCTGGAGAATGTGCCGCGCAGCCCTGCTTGAAAGTCAAATTTATCCTGTGTGTTTGCAACGCCATTTTGCGGAACGTAAAAATTATTTTCACTCAATAGTGTGTGAAGCGTGTTTTTACGGATATCCCCTTTCAACGCAGCAGAAAACACAACAAAATTATCAACTACCGGATATTCAATTTTTACATCGGGATATACTGATACATCCGCACCTGATTTTCCATTGTTGGCAAACACCAAGTCAATACCTGCATCGAGTTGTAGTTTTTCAAACTTCATTCGTGCTGATGGACCTATCTTTACAATATTGTTCTTGTATTCATTTTTTGTGGTGTCTTTCTGATTGCTAAAATCGAACTCCATTTTCAAATTGGCATACACGCTTTCAATATCACGGCCCACTTCCACATCAGCAATAAATGCAGATTCTTTATGTTTGAAGTCATCGTTTTGAGAATAAAACTTTACCCCAATATTATGATCGAGAGAATATTTTTTAAGGTCGAAGTTTCTAAAGCGAATCGATCCATCCAAATAGTTTAATTCTTGCCTGGTTTGCTTTCGTGTGAGCACAGTATCATCCAAATTGTATCCATAAAAATGGAACACATCTCGGTTGAAATTCACATCTGCTTCAAGAAACTGTCTGTCAAAAAACTTCTTTGCAAATACATTGGCATCGTTATCACTATAGGCGGGATAACCATAGTTTTTGATAATTCCTGTTGAGGACAAATGCTTGAGATGTGTTCCGGCAGTAAACTTCTTGGATCGCAAACTATTTACAAATAATTCGCCATAAGGAGTACTAAAATTACCAAAGCCTGCTTTGACATAACTCTTATAAAGCTTGGGAATGTTCTCATCTTTTATTCTTACTGCCTTAATAGCAATAGGCAAATATTCCGTACTTGCCTTTGTGGAGCTGATGCCATACTTCAGTTCAGGAGTCTTAAAAATAGAAGTATCTCTCGTTGGAGTGGCATTTATTTTAAATGCATCGGATAATGTAGCCTGGTATGCTTTCACTACAATGATGGTTTCGTCCTCAACTCCTTTTTGCTGGGCCTGTGCCAAAGACATGTTAACCAACATATACAAGCCAAAGGTTCCAAAAACAACACCTCTTATTAGTTTATCTGTGATGATCATTTTATATTGATAAATTGCTTTAAATAAAATTCTTTTAAAATTACTTCAACTCTATTTCCAGGGCTTCATTTTCTTTGCCCTGCTGTATTACTCTGTTTGATGCTGGTTTCGACAGTGCATCTAATTTTTGTTGTGCCACTTGTTTGAGTTCTTCGCCTTCAAAATTGTCAATGATACTCTGGTAAGTGTGCTTCGCCTGAAATGTATCTCCTAAGGCTACATAGTTGTCGGCTAATAAAATAAACCCGCGCGCAATCCACAGATCATATGAAGGCACCTGATTAATAATCTCAAAGACAGTGGCTTGAGACTCCTTGTATTTCTGTTGCTTGTATTGGATGCTGGCCACGTTGAATTTAGCCTCTGCTCCTATCTCACTATTGGCTACCCGCGAAAGTTTTCCAAACTCACGAAGAGCCGTTACGAAATCATCTTTGGCCATTGCGCTCTTTCCATGTATCAATATGGCTTCATTCAATATTTCGTTGGGCACTTTATCCATTGACTTCAACTTTTCAGCATAGGCCGTGGCATTTGCATAATCACCTGTTTGAAAGTGGCATCGCATTATTGCCGCCCGCGCTTCCACTTGATTGGCACTAACCTCAGCTATTGATTCCAGTTGCAACATGTATTGCACTGTTTGGGCACAGTCCTTGTTTCTGGCCGACAGATTTCCCAATTTCAAAAGCGATTTCTCAGTAAAATTGTTTCTAGGCTGATTGATCACATATGTATACCCTTTGATGGCAGATTCTGTTTGGCCACTTTTGAGCGCACATTCTGACTTATAGAAATTTGCATTCACAGCAAAAAATCCGTTCGGAAACTTATCCAGATAAGCGCTTAAATCTTTGCTGGCCCCTGTGCAATCGCCCTTTAGGTATTTTATCTCCGCGGCCTGATAGGTAATAGAATCCTGCACCGCGACAGAAATGCTTGGACCCGATGGGATGCTCTGAACATATTGAATATACGTGTCAGGTGTGCCAGCATTCACATACAGCACCCTTATTCCGGCCAGTGCCTCGGCCGACTCTGGCGTACTTGGATATTTCTCGACCACCTGCTTGTACGACTGCAAGGCTTTCTCATCTTCTTTCATGTTATAGTAAACAAGCGCACGCCCCAACAACGCCTTGCGCACATAGCTGCTGTTTGGATAATCAGAAATTACTTTGCTGAAGTTGGCCAGTGCGCTGGCATTGTCGCGCATTAAAAAGTAAGCGTTGGCCGTTTCATAAATAGCATCATCTATATACTGCGATGACGAATAAGTTTTGGTCAACTGTTGTAAAGTGGCCACTTTGCCACTCAAATTATTCTGTATGCCTTGTATGATACCTTTCTGATACATCGCATAGTCCGAAGCCTTAGCCTTGCCAGAAATTGCATTGTTATAGTACTCCACAGCATCGCCATATTCATGCTGCACGAAATATCCATCAGCAATTCTAATCAACGCATCATTATGCCTGTCAGCATCTACCTCGCTTTTATTTCTTGTAAATCTTCTGAAAGCAGTGTTTGCATTTTCGTAATCTCCCTTTTTAAAATATGCATATCCAATATTGTAGTTTGCTAAATTATAAATGGGCATATTTATCGCAGCCGGAGTGTATTGAAAATCCTGATATACCCTTATGGCAGTCTCGAAATCGTTCAGCTTATACAATGCTTCTGCCTTCCAATATTTGGCGGCAGCAAGTACAGCACCATCAATGGGGTTTGCAATAGCTTTGTCAAACAAAACAATAGAGCCTTTGCTATCACCATCGTTATAAAGTTCGAGACCCCTGTAATAAGCTATTTTCTGATAGGCAGACTTTACTCTTTCACTTCGCAGCTTTATACTCTCTATGGCAACGAGGGCATCCTTATAGTTTTTAGTTGTCAGAAATACTTGCGCCAATAATTCATTCGCCTCGTCTATTTTGTCAGAGTTTGGATAAGACTTTATAAAGTCGCGAAGCGAACTTATTGCAACCGGTTGATATGAAAGTTCGAAAGAAAGTTTAGCAAAATTAAACAAGGCATCTTCCTGTATCCCCTTGTCGAATTCCATTTTATGTGCCGATTGAAAAGCATTTCGTGCGCTTGACTTATCATTCACTTTGATAAAGCAGCCACCCAAATGATAGAGTGCATTCTGAGCAATCTCATCGGTACCGTTTGCTGCTTTCTCTAGATTAAAAACTGCTTTTTCGCAAGCACCTGTAATGTAATAGCAGTAGCCCAACTGATAATGATCTTCTCGCATAAGTAAAGCCGAGTTTGCCTGATAAGATTCTAGATAGGGAATGGCTTGTGTATATCGGGCGGTGCGGTAATAACTTTCTCCAATCATCCGATCCACCTCGGTTTTGTTTTGCAAATCTGCAGTTTGCGTCAACTGACTCCCGTAAGTTATGACTTCATCATACTTGCCCTGCAAGAAATATATCTGCACAATGTAGTAGGGAACCACAGTTCCGAAAACCTCGTGATTTTTAAGTACCTGAAATTCCTGAAGCGCAGTTTCGTGGTTCTTGTTAATGTAGGCTATGTGCGCATAGTAATATCTGGACGGAGCTGCATATTTCGATTGGCCATCCTTTACTTCCCTGAACGATTTTTGTGCATTTTCGTATTCTTCGCGGTTGAAATAGCTATAACCTATTTTGAAAAAATATTCTTCGCGTTCTAGGGCTGACAAATAATGAGTGTCTACCTTCTCGAGCCAATCAACTGCATTTTTTGATTTCTTTTCCCTGAAATACAAACGCCCCAATTGAAAACACGTCATGTTGTATTTATGGCTTTCGGGGTGCTTTTGGGCAAAGTTGACCAACAAAGATTCGGTGTCTTTGTGATACAATTGCATGGCACTCACTGCCTGATAATATTGAGCGTTTACTCGTATTTCAGCTGGGAATTTGTCTCCACCTGAAACAATCTCGTCAAAGGCCTCGCGCGCGGCACCGAATTTTTCTTTGTCGAACAAATCCAAGGCCGACTTGTACTTGGCCTCAGGCTCGGTATATACTGCAGAGCGTTGGGCCCAAATGGGTTGGGTCATTGAAATGAGCACCAATAAAAAAAGCAAGCGCCATTGATGTGCCGAATGATATTGCATGGGATTAATTTGAATCACTTCTGTTAACTAATAATTGGAAAAACGATACAGGCGGTAAAAGTAGCAATAATGCATGCTGTTGCATACTATAAATTTTCAACAAATCCTTGTTAATAAAGGGTTTGAGACACCACACTACATGCTTGTTTTTCACCCTCATGTGGTGTTAAACGGTGAATGCATGCCAATTATTTGCCAATGGAATTGCAATTAATGCATACCTTTGGCATACAATTTTCACAAGTGTATCTACTCAAAATAAAAGGAAAGGCCAAAATTCCGGATTACGTACAGTTGCGTGATGATAACTACACGTTGGTGGCATACTTCAGAGTTGACCGGCCCGAGAAAGCACTTGATAAAATTGGGCTTGGTGACAGAGAAACTGAAATCATCAATTTGATACAAACCATGCCATTTGGCAAATTTCAAAAACTCGAAATCTAAAAACACGTGGCACTGGATACAATCATACAATTAAAGGATGTGAGTGTTTTTCAAAAGAAAACACTTGTGCTCTCAGAGGTTTCGCTCGAAATCGATAAGGGAGAGTTTGTTTATTTGATAGGAAAAACCGGGAGTGGCAAAAGTAGCCTCTTGAAAACTCTTTATGGCGAAATCAAGTTGACAGGTGGCACAGGCTTTATTGCTGGTTATGACCTTGCCAAACTCAAGCAAAAGCAGATTCCTTTTTTAAGAAGAAAGCTGGGAATAGTGTTTCAGGACTTTCAGCTTCTCACAGATCGTACCGTAAACCAAAACCTGCTATTTGTTTTGAGGGCAACAGGTTGGAAAGAAAAGCTAAAAATGGAAGAGCGGATTGATGAGGTATTGAACAAAGTTGGGCTTGGCACTAAAGGATTCAAAATGCCACACGAACTATCAGGTGGAGAACAACAGCGCGTTGCCATAGCACGAGCCCTTCTCAATGATCCCGATGTAATACTTGCTGATGAGCCTACTGGAAATTTGGATCCAGAAACCTCTTATGAAATAATGAAATTGCTATTTGATATCAGTTCAACCGGAAGAGCTGTGGTGATGGCTACACACAATTATTCGCTGATAGATAAATTTCCATCGCGCATTATCAAATGTGAGCAAGGTAAAATGGCAGATTCTAGTATACCTGCGTAATAAAATTTTGTAGGTTGTTGATGTTAGAGTAAGTTTCTTTCAATAAATCAGACCTGGTTCTTCTTTCCTCTTCAGTAAAAGATTTTTCCATCAGTTTTTTTACCAACTGTTTCATTTTATCAGCCGTATTCCCAATGTGACATAAGGAATCAAGCCCTGTATTGACAATCATTTCATTGTTTACTAATGCGTGTCGACCACTGTATAAAGCAGTCAGCAACTTCAGTTTTATACCTGTTGCCTGAAAAGTGGGCAAAATATTAATGTGTGCTTGCTTAATGAGTGTGTAAATTTCTTTTGAAGGCAAGTCGGCTTGAAGAGTGATGTTCTTTCGCTTGTCAACTTCTTCCTTGAGCTGACGCGATGGCTTACTTCCAGCTATGACTAAAGAGACACTGCGCAAATCTTTAAACACCTTGGTGACTAAAAAGAGCGCGGCTTCATTGTTTTCACCTACGCCAAGGTTGCCATGATAAAGAACAAAATCTCCTTTTCCCGCTTGTGATGTGACACGATTGTGTGGATGGAATGGAGGCAAGTGAATGACGCTTTTGAATTTTTCAGCATAATACTCGGTATCATTCGGTGATATGGCCGCTATGTGGGTGGCCTTAGCCAACGCGGGTTCAAAGTGCTCTAACTTAGTGGATTCATTATAAAAGTAGTAACGCTTAAAAATATTACTCTCCACTTTTGCCAGCCCTTGATAATAGTCGTGTTCAATATTGTGGGTTCTTACAATCAAGGTCCTTCCTTTCAATGCTTTTTCGCCCAAAAAATAACAACTATGCAAACCCTCCATCAGCACAGGGTGATCGTCTTTCAATAAGTTTTTAAGCAACTTAACCGAATCGCGGGAGGTAACGATGTAAGGCAAACTATTGAACAATTTCGATCGCGCTACATTGCGTGGATAATAATTTACTGAAGAACAATACTTCTTTAACTGGGGCGCGCGTTCACGGCCATATTCATAACAATGCAAATGCACTTTTGTTCCCAATTCAGCAAAAGTCTTAATCTTGTTAAACACATCTATTACCCCTCCATAATTCGCGGGGTAGGGAATATCGAATGAAATAATATGAATGTGCTTTGATGCCATTTATAAAATTAACTCAACCCAAATATATTCAACAGTTTTTGCTTTTCAATAGCCCAATTGAGTTGCAGTGCCGCTCGTTTTAAATTCTCGTGCCATTGGGCTCGCTTATCCGAATTCAACATTTCTGTAATTAATTTCCCCAATGCTTCTGGCTCATGACTGTCACTCACTAAACCCACGTTGTACTCTCTCACAATTGCTGCCACTTCTGGCAGGTCAGACACCAACACGGGCACGCCCGCATGGATGTAATCAAATAATTTATTCGGCAAGCTATAACGGTAATTTATGTTCGTACCCTTGTCAAGCGACAACCCCAAATCAGCGTTTAGGGTATATTGAAACAATTGATCAGGTGGCACCCGGTCTATAAACCTCACTTTGGTTTCGAGTTTTAGGCTCTGGGACATCTGCTTTAACTTTCCAATCACATCTCCGCCTCCAATAAAATAAAGCACTGCTCCTTTCACATATTGCATGGCTTGCAGCGCCTCCTCCCCGCCTCTGTCCACATTGATGCCAGAACCCTGAAATAAAATTACTCTGCTGTCCACCGGCCAACCCAAGTCGGCTCGTGTTTTAAACTGAACAGGTTCTTTGGCATCAGGTATATTTCTAACTACGCCCATGCTCACTCCATATTCCTGCTTATATAATTTAGCTATTGAATGATTGACAGTGAATGTCGTTTCCAATTTCGGCAAAATCCAGCGCTCAATAGCCCGCCACACCCCTCGCACCACAAGCCTGCCATCCAACTCGGGCACACCTGTATAGTATTCGTGGCTGTCATAAATAAGTCGTCTGCTTAATAATCTTGATGCTATATAATTTGGCATCAAAGTATCAAGGTCGTTGGCAAGGAGCCAATCACACTTTTTAAACAGGATAAAAAAGAATAATCTTATGTTAATTTCCGCATAAAATAGTGGCCCTTTGTTAAATATCAAATGTAATCGGTGTGTAGCATAAGGGCGATCAAGCAGCGGCAAACTGTTCCCTAGCTTGCGTCCTACCAATATTACCTTCACTCCTTTTTCATGTAATGCCATGGCGTGCCTGTGCACACGTTGATCGGTTACAAGGTCATTAGTGACAGAAATAATTATTCGAATCGGCTCCAAAGGAATACAGAACTTTAAAACTTGTTAATCACAAACACCTGCACCATAAACACCACAACGGTTATCGCAAGCGAAATAGCAAATGCATTCAATACGATACGACCACTTGCCAGTAAATCTTTTTGGCGTGATTTGCTTTTGTCATCCGATTTAGCCTTGGATAGTTTTGAAAAATATTCGGTTCCCGTTAGCCCATGTGCAACGCAAAAGTGCCTACGCGCTTGCATAAACGAAATCGCAGAAACAAAAGACAACACAAAAAACAATGCAACTTTGAGGTTGTCCATACCATCAGCAAATGCGTACAACAAATACAACAAAGCCAATACGGCAAAGATCAACCCATTGCGTTTCCTTCTCTTAATTTGCGCCAGACCTATATTACATTCGCCCGGCACATACTGGTCCTGATATTCCATTTCTTCTAGTTAAATTCCAAAGAATGCAAATTAAACCAATATTAAGTATATGTTACCCATTAGAGTCAAATGTTTTCTTTTTGCTATTATCGCAACCTAAACCATAATCCAAATTGATTCAACATAATAAATCACTCAAAGCGCTTAACACCTTTGGAATAAACGTAAATGCACTATTATATGCAGAATTTGCGAATATTGCCGAGTTATTGGAGTTGATACAAACTAAGGAATTTGCCTCGCACCCTTCCATGATCCTGGGGGGAGGCAGCAATGTGCTTTTTAGTAAAAACTATGATGGCCTGGTATTGGCCAATAGAATAAAAGGAATTGAAGTAGTTGAAAAGCAGTATGATACTGTAATTATTAAGGCGGGTGCAGGAGAGGCGTGGCATCAATTGGTGATCTATTGTATTGAAAACAGCTATGGTGGCGTGGAAAACCTTTCACTCATTCCAGGTAGCGTGGGCGCAGGTCCAATGCAAAATATTGGCGCGTATGGTGTTGAAATCAAAAATGTATTTGATTCACTTGAAGCAATAAACTTACGCACAGGAGCATTGGAATCTTTTTCTGCAAAAGACTGTGAATTTGGATATCGTGAAAGTGTTTTTAAAAACAAACTGAAGGACCAATATGTAATTACAACTGTTTCTTTGAAATTAACACTCAACCATAAAGTCAATACAAGTTACGGGGCGATAGAAGCGGAATTATCAAAACAAGGTATCAACTCGCCATCTATCAAAGATATAAGTGATGCTGTGATTCGCATTAGACAAAGTAAACTTCCAGACCCGGCCACTATTGGAAATGCCGGAAGTTTTTTTAAAAATCCCGAAATCAGTGCAACTGAATATTCACGCTTGCAGACTGAATTTCCCGCAATAGTTGGTTATAAACTGGACAATGGAAATGTAAAACTTGCTGCCGGATGGCTTATTGAACAATGTGGCTGGAAAGGAAAGCGAATTGGAAATACAGGATCACACAAAGACCAGGCTTTAGTGCTTGTAAATTATGGTGATGCAACAGGGCAGGAAGTTTATGCATTGGCTCTGAAAATTAAAAATTCAGTGCTGGAAAAATTCAAAGTTCCTATCGTACCCGAAGTAAATCTTATTTAACCTTCCACAATGTTTTTCAACTTCACTTCCGTGAGGTCATATACCTGGTGAAGATGTTCAATGAGCATTTTAATATTGCTCATGTCATTGTTCTTTCCCTTTATCTCAAGTTGCTTGCACACGTCTGCCAAAATGCGCGCACCCATATTCAAGCTGGTACCTTTCAATTTATGTGCTGCCTTACTCAGTAAATCAGCATCTCCTTTCAATTCCATCTCTTCAATTTCTCCGATAAGCTGCGGTGCCTGGTCGAAAAACATTTCCATTACTTTCTTCAAAAAGTCAGGTTCTATTTTGTCATTGATCTCTTTCAATCGGCCTATAGCGCTATCATCCAATAGTTCTTCTTCGTTGATTATTATCTGACGAGCAGAAGATATTTTCTTGGTTCCTTTTTTGCTCCACTTTTCTACCATATTTTGTATTTCTTCTATCATGATGGGTTTACTCACATAATCATCCATACCAGCTTCTATGCATTTGTCTTTGTCGCCCTCCAGCGCAAAGGCCGTCATGGCGATAATGCGTGGCCGGTGAGCGGCCGGAATGTTTTCATGAATCCAGCGCGTGGCTTCCAAGCCATCCATCTCAGGCATTTGCACATCCATAAAAATGATATCGTATTGCTTGTCCTCCAATTTGTCCAATACTTCTTTTCCATTGTTGGCGATGTCGGCATCGTAACCAAGCCGCTGAAGAATAATCTTAATAAGCGTTTGGTTGATACTATTGTCTTCTGCCACCAATATGCGCGCAGGAAACTTCCGCGCATGAGTTTTATCGAAACTACCTTGGGGTGTACTCTTCCCTGTTCTGGGAACGCCTATTACCGCTTCTGCAATAGCATCAAAATAATCTGATTCAGTTCCGTTGGATCCAATTAATGACTTAATTCTAATATTGCTCTGGGCTAGTTGTTTTTCTAAAGCCGGCTCAGCTTCTACCACAATTATCGAAATAGCTTGCGCAAAAGTTTGATTTGACAAACGTTCTGCAATGTGTATGGGATTGATGTTCTCATCCTTGCCATCTACCAGTACTATATTCAATTGGGAATTAGCCTTTAGTGCGGCAATTGCTTCGCTCTCGTTACTTGCCTTAGTTAAAGATAATTCCCACATCTCGCAGTATGACATCATTTTTTCTTTCAATGAAGCCTCTTGAGAAATCAACAACACATTCACTCCTTTGATCTTATGTACCATATCACGCTGGTACTTCTGAGGAGTCACCACAGCCGCATTGGTCATGATTGTGAAATGAAACGTAGTGCCTTTGCCCGATTCACTTTCCACCCAAATATTTCCACCCATTAGTGAAACCAGCCGCGAAGAAATTGCCAACCCGAGCCCTGTGCCCCCATACTTTCGTGTGGTTGACGAATCTACCTGAGAGAATGGTTTGAATAACTTATCAAGCTTTTCGGCTGGGATACCTATACCCGTATCCTTCACACCAAATTTTAACTGCAAACTGCTGTTATCTCCCCCCTGCACTGTTACATTTACGGTGATACTTCCTTTTTCGGTAAACTTGATTGCATTGCCAACCAGATTTACAAGAATCTGGCGTAATCGTACTACATCACCAATTATATGCATAGGTACCGACTTATCTATCTGGTATAAGAGGTCAATCTTTTTCTCTTTGGCTTTGTAGTAGAGCATATCAAATGTTTCGCTGATTACTCTTTTGAGATCCAGTGGTTTTTTCTCAAGCTCCATCATCTCCGACTCTATTTTAGAGTAGTCGAGGATATTGTTGATTATGTTCAACAATGCTTCACCGCTTATCAATACAGTATCTACATATTCTTTTTGACGAGCATCCAGATTGGTGGTTTTTAAAAGTTCAGACATACCGATAACACCATTCAAAGGTGTTCGTATCTCATGACTCATCGTTGCCAGAAAATCTGATTTGGCCATGGTTGCTTTTTCAGCAACTTCCTTCGCTTTCAATAGCTCTTTTTCAAAACGCACACGCTCGGTCACATCTTTGGCAAAATAAGATACCCCATTAATCAAACCCTTGTCAGAATATGTGGGATACATATTCACTTCCACGCTAACTGCCCGGCCTGCATCCGTTACGAAATTGTCCTCATACCGGATGGTCTCTCCTTTCATGACACTATCAAATTTCGTTACCCACTCTAACTTATCAGGTTCTGGCAATTCTGTCCTGTAGTTATCACCATCATTTATCTTCTTGCTATATTTTTCAAAAAATCGATATTTATAGTTCGTGTTGATTACCGTGATTTTATGCGAAGTATCAACTGAAAAAATTAAATCTTGTGTGTTCTCAATTAGCGCGGTGAGATTGGCTTTACTTTCAATCATAGCACTTTCAATTCGCTTCCTGTGAGTGATGTCTTCTACCATCAACATACCATACACAAACTCATTTGACGAATTTCTTACCGCAGAACTGTTGAATTGAACATGCACCGTTTTACCATTTCTGTTTATCAGCCTTTTTTCTCTAATAGGTGCTTCAGTTCCCTCATCAAACAAATATTCAACTGATCGTGATAGCTTGCCAATATCTTCAGGGTGCATGATATCAAGCAAACTCAACTTCTCAAGTTCCACAGTATTATAACCCACCATGTTTGTAAACGCTTCATTCACCTTCATGAAACTAAATTCACGTGAGATGACAATCATTCCATACTTCCCATCTTCAAATATTTTTGCAAGTTTTTCCTCATCACGCCTAAATTGTTTTTCTCTGTTTCTAATTTCGGTGACATCTGTAAAATTCCACACACACACCGATCCTCTGGGCTTTTCAATATCCAACCTCGTGCGGCCACCTTTCATGTATAATGTTCTTCCATCGTGTGTGTTGTACTCAAACTCATAACTATCGCTGCGACCTTCATTTGCGGCCAAATGATTGTTCTCAATTTGAGAAATCAACTCAGCTATCACTTCGGTACTTTCGGCAGCAATGCCAGTCATTTCAGTAAAAAATGAGTTGGAGTAAATTATTTGATTCGTTTCGGAAGTAACCAACACTCCAGTGGCCAAGCTTTCAATAAACTGGCGGTACCGCTCACTTGCTTCCAGCAATTGATGATGCGTTAACTTTATTTCATTGATATCGCTGATTCGCATAAAAATGGCTTGCTCACCATTCACTTGCGCACGACAAGTGGACACGTATGTCCAGATTATTCCTTTGTTATTAGTAAGCAGTTTCGCTTCTTTATTCACACATCCGTGATCAACCTGTCCACGGTTGAGCAATTGAAAGTCTTCATCCGACAAGTGAGTTTGGTCTCCGATAAGCTTCTTGATTGTAAATCCAATCAAAGATTTTCTGTCTGGGCTTCCGAACATGTTCACCGCAGTTTGGTTGCAGTCCTTGATTCGGCCACTGTTTGGCTCCAGCAAAAACCACGCATCCGGAGATTCATTCAATATGCCTTTCAGTGTATCTTTTGAATCTGTCCGGCTTTCGCTCTTCTTAATTCTGAATAACTGAATTCCTACGCCTACTGCCATCACAGCAAGCACTATCATTGTGAACACAATTGGCGAGGGATAAAGCAATGATGGATTGAGGGATATTGCATATTCGAGCGCAGTCAATGTCAAAAGGTTAAACAACACCAGTCCCCATTTGTTTCTGATATGCAAATTGGTGACTAATACAAGTGCCAGCAAAGCAGGTTGAAAATCTAAATCAAATGAATTGATCCAATAGAGTCCAATGATGAAAAATGTTGTAATAACCAGCATAGCCCTGGTTGCCGGTTCAACATATTTCTTGACCTCGTTGATTGCTATTGAAACAATCAACACTAGTGCGAAAACCAATCCCAACAAATATCTTGGGAATAAGAACTCATGTACTCCGGGATTAAAATATCTGTTGAGTGGATATGCTAAAATAAACCCAACCGCAAGCAACGCAATGATGAAACGAAAATAATTCGTTTCGTAGCGTCCATGCGTTTGATCTTGTTCAAACAGGCTTGTGAGTTTCTTAATCACAACTTTATCGGTGACTGACATGCACTATAAAATGCATGCTGGTCTATTGGTGTATTTATCTGGCAATTTATAGGCACATTCGTTAATTCCCTAGCCATTAAGCCAACAAACCTTACAAACAGCATGTATTCCATTGGTTAATGAAAAATGCTATGCTCTCTAATTATTCAGAGGGAAGAGATGAATAAAGAAAAATGACAAACTGCGTTATTACAGCAACTTACACCCTACAAGCAGATCGATTTATACACATCAATCAGATAAATGCACTTCATATCTTCTGAATAATCAAAGTGGATACCGATTGACCAGAGAGATTATTGGCCTTAATTTAACAAGTTGAGCTCATCTCTTACAAAATCAGCGAGTTCACGGATGTAATCTGATGAAAAATCAAACCGGATTCCTGCAGAAGCATACACATCCCCTATCGATTTGGTATAACCAAGCGAAAGTGCTTTTTTATAGTTAACAATAGTCTTTTCTGAATCGTTTTTGTAACTTTTCCACATGGCAATGGCCCCAAGCTGCGCCATCCCATACTCTATGTAGTAAAACGGCACCTGGTAAAGGTGTAATTGTTTTTGCCAAGTGTGCAAAAATTGAGTCTCTTGGCCATCAAAATCAATTACATTTCCAATGAACTGAGTATGTATTTTTTTCCATGCTACATCCCTTTGAGTTACTGTGTGGTCAGGGTTTGTGTAAATCCAATGTTGGAACTTATCGATAGTTGCTATCCATGGCAACACACTTAGCACTTTCTCCAACTGATATTTCTTTGCTCTTCTTAAATCTTCATCGTTATCAAAAAAATGACTCCAATGCTCCATCGAAATCAGCTCCATTGACATGGATGCAAGTTCGGCCACTTCAGAGGGAACGTCTTTAAAACTAATGAACTCAAGGTCGCGCGTGAGCATGCTGTGAATGGCATGTCCACCTTCATGGACCATGGTAATAACATCACGCAGGGAGCCAGCCGAATTCATAAACACAAACGGCACACCTACTTCGTATAGCGGATAATTGTACCCACCCGGTGCCTTGCCTTTGCGCGACTCCAGGTCAACATGATTCATTGCGCGCAGGGTTTCCAAACATTCACCAAAATATTTGTCAATTTCATAAAAGCAACTCATGGAACGGCTCATCAGGTCATCGCCATCCGTGAAGGGCTTAAGCGGTGGCTTGCCATCGGGGTCCACATCCAAATCCCATGGTTTTAGCTTATCCAGTGCAAGTGCTTTTTTGCGATTGCGATTTATCTCATCATCGACAGGAACTATTTGCTCGGCAATGGCATCCTGAAAATCAAAACAGTCTTGAGGTGTGTAGTCAAATCTACACATGGACTTGAACGAAAAATCGCGAAAGTTATCAAAGCCTGCATTTCGGGCAATTTGGTGGCGAAGTTTTATCAATTGATTGAACAACTCATCCAACTGTTTCGAATCTTGTTCCCTGCGATTGGTAATTTTATCATAGGCTTCTTGCCTTTTGCTTCTATCGATACTCTTCAGAATATTTGAAGCCTGAACCAGTGTAAGCTCCTTGCCTTCAATTTCTACCATCATGGCACCGGTGATTGCAGCATACTTTTGTTCCTCAGATTGAAGCTTGGTATACAGCGGAATATTTTCTTCACGAAATAATTCAATTGCCGTTCGAACTTTCTTTAGATAATTGTCATAATCACTGCCATCAAGACTTTTTACATGAGCTGAATCAATGAGTTTCCTATTGAGCTTATCATCGTACGGAGCCATGTGCGGCTCTATTTCCGCTATAAAAAAATTAAATGCATCAGTCAGTTTTTGATCGGCAGTGTTGCAACTCATGCGGATGTAACGCCATCCCACATCCTCCTGCAATACCGACTCCAGCTCACTTCTGTCGCGCAACCAACTTTGCAGCGACTCCACACTATCAACAGTTCGGTTCAGAAGACTTTCGTAATAAGGTTTTACGGTTTCCCATTTATCAATTATAAAATCAGAGGGTAGAAAAGTGCGCGGAGCCTTAGCAGGCAATTGCAATTCAGATGTGTTCATTAATCGGGATTTTGGGTGTTCAAAAATTAACTATTCTTTATCTTTTTGATTTGCTTCTTGTTCAGCTACTTCAGCCACAGGTTCAAAGCTTACTTTTTCACGAAGCAAATTGTACCATCCGAAAACTTTCTTTATATCGGAAACATACACGCGTTCAGTATCATAATCCGGCAGTACTTCAGCAAATATTTTTTTTATTTCACTGGCATCATCTTTAATTTTCAAAACCACACCATCGGGGTATAATTTATGAAGTTGCATCAACACTTCTGACAAAAGTCTATCATCTGTTTGTGTGTAGATACTGATGTCTTCGAGCATGCTGATGCGTTGATTGCCAGACACGGCCATGCGCTTACCATCTGCCATTGACTCAACTACAAAACCTGTTTTTGTTTGTGTTAAAACTTTAAATAATCCACCGTTTCCGGATATCGACATAATTCCTTTTAATTCCATTACTCTAATTTTTTCAGCTAATCTATGCTTATGTTATTTATTTATTGATTACGAATTTGCCCACCCACTTGCCACTACGCGTACCTTGGACTTCCATCATATACAATCCGGGCGGCAATGTTGTGATGTCTATTGGGCTAGACTCCAATCTGTTGTTTGCATTAAACTGTTGCGTAGACACAATGTTTCCAATCAGGTCACGCACGATAATTTTTTGAATTCCATCGCCATTTGTTATTCTCAATGTAATTTGATCAGCCGCAGGGTTTGGTGCGAGCGCATAGGCTGTGATGTTGGGTTGTAAATTGTTGGTAAATGTAGGGGTGTCATGTTTTATTTGTGCCGCTATTGCGCTATTTATTAAATCTGGAAGGCTATCGGCAGCCAGCAGCGCAAAGGCCACCAGTATTGAATCTCCGGGCAGAAGGTTGTAAGGACCTGTGCTCATTACATCAATTACATCATTACCTGTTCCCGCGCCTCCGGCAGTTGCCCTGTTGGTAGAAAGCGATTGAAATTTTTCGGCAGTGGAATATCCATCAAACATATTGATGCCTCCCGCGCCTCCTGTTACATTGTCAATAGCATAATGCACTGCTGGTCCCGTGGTGAGTAATTTTATTCCGGCATACAGCCCGCTGGCTTCAGTGCTCCAGCAATATCCCATTTTGGTGCCTGTATCGTAGTCTGCTTTGTTCAGATTGTAATTCATTATGTCCCAGTCAGCAAATATTCCGGCATGCAAAGTGCTGAGAGCGGATGCACCTGTGTTTTTGATACTATATTCAACAATCACGTACTGTCTATCTGCCGGTGTGCTCCAGGCATATGTGCGATGGGTTACCAATACACTAAGCGCGGTAGCACCAGCCGCATTGTCATTGAACTTACCATACAAATCATACTCCGACACTATAGAAGGTATAATTCTGCTGATAGCAATGGAAGAAAGGAAATCGCTGTCGGTTGCTCCCGCAGATCCACCACGCACATTGTCACTCACCTGCGTTGCATTATTGCCAATCATCAAGCCGGCTTCATACACCATTGATGCACTGTTCTTGTATTTGAATCCAAGCCCTTCGGCCTGCGCAAGTCCATTGTAACACAGCCGGCCCTTGCTCGTGATAGAAGTGGCAATGTCGTTGATGGCTACATTGATGTAATCGACATTCACTACCAATTCAAAATACTGCTCATCGAGATAAGTGCCGTCACTAAATGTTAGCTTGAAAGTGACTGTACTGTTGGCAGCCGCTGATGGATTTATTTTTACCGTAAATGGATCCGCATTATTATTAGCCGATGCGAGCGTGGCCAGCGCGCCCACCACAGTATTGCCATCCAAAATGCTTACAGCATTGGATGTGGTAGAAAGTGTAACGTTTAGATTGGTAGTGGCGGCAAGGTAATTGATAAAATCTCCGGTGATGCGGATGGTATCGTTTGAAACAAACGCATTGTCGTTGTTGTCGGTGAATGCCATGTTAATCATGCGCACGGCCGGTGAAGTTTCAGTAAGGGCACGAAACATATTTACCCTGCCACGGCCTAGTTTCTGATTAAATCCGCCATTGCCCGGCACACCATAAATATTGTCGCAAGTGATGCGCAACTTTTCACCTAACTGTGAAGCGGTGTATGTTGGAAACTGCGATTTTATAATTCCCGCTACACCGGCTGCCACAGGAGCGGCCATAGAAGTGCCTCCCTGGAAACTGTATGTGTCGTTGTACCAAGTAGAATAAATATTATCACCCGGGGCCGATACGTCAACAGTGCGGTGATAATTGGAAAAGCCTGCTTTTACATCCGAAGAATTAGTGGCGGCTACACTAATTACATTGTCAAAAGCTGCGGGATAAAATGCCTGATCGCTGGCGTTATTTCCGGCTGCAGCTATCACCAAACTGTTTTTATTGAACGTGGCGTAGTTCACCACATCTTGCCCAAACTGGCCGCCACCAGTGCTTCCCCACGAGCAATTTATTATCTGACATCCCATATCAGCAGCATAAGTGATTCCGTCATATGCAGCAATTAACGAACCTGAGGTGGTGCTGATTTTCACAGGCAAGAATTTACACCTAAATCCTGGACTGGCTACACCTGTGGTATTGTCGGTAGATGCAGCCGCACATCCCGACACATGCGAACCATGGGCAAGTTGCCCACCTCCCTCTACCATGGGGTTGTTATCGTTGTTGCCCAAATCCCACCCTCTGAAATTGTCAATATATCCATCGTTATCATCATCCAACCCGTTGATGGGGTCTGCATAATTGTACTTGATATTACCTACCAAATCAGGGTGATCCCAATCTGTGCCCGTATCGGTAATTCCTATCACCACATTGGTATCTCCTTTTTGAATATTCCAACCATTGTAGGCTTCTATTTTTGCAAGAAAATATTGCTGGGCAATATTCAAATCATTTGGGGTAAATACTCCCGAAGTGAGTTGCTGAATATATTCCGGTTCGGCATATTGGAATAGGCCTGTGGCCAATAAATAGTTGATTGTTTTCTCAATGTGAATGTCTGAATTGAATTGTACGCGGTAGATAAGTGTGAGGTCCACCAATGGGAAGCCTTCAGCCGTGCGCTCAGTTTGAGGGGCGCTGTGTGCGGGAAATCTTCTCGAAACCACTGCTCCGCCTAATTGAGAAATAATGTTGTGAAATTCAGAGTGTTCAATCTTCCCTGATTCGCATATTTCACGCAACTCTGACTTTACTTTTAAAATAACCAAGTTAGGCGCAATGTCAGCCGCTGTAATTCCGGCAGGCATGGTAAATTTGGAAATTGATGGGCGCTGATCTTCCCCAACTGCAACTAAATCCATTGAATAAAAAGATGCGAATAAGAACAGAATAGCGAATCGATATATTTTCATGCTGATGATATTATCTGTTGTTGTTTTAAGAAGCGCCAAATTAGCCATTTTTTTGTCACTCTGGTATCGGTTATCTGACGTTTTGAGTTATTAAACCAAAGTCAAATTTTGAATATTTACTTATTCTTAACCTGTGAATACATTGGGAATTCTTCATGGAATTGAAAACGTTGATTATCATGGTCGATGTTTGCCACAAAATGCTCCAATCCATTGGTAACAATAAAATGATTCAGCCCGGTAGCCAGACAGTATCGGGAAACCTGGTCAAATGACTTTTGATTTAATTTTAAATCGGGCGATTTACATTCGGCCACCAGCATAGGCTTGCCCTCATTATCGTATATCATCAAATCAAATCGTTTAGCCATACCGTTTAGTTTTACTTGCTTTTCTACAGCTATCAGTGAGAGGGGAAAACCACAGTGTTCTGTCAGGTATATAATCAAATGCTGACGCACCCATTCTTCAGGTGTGAGGGCCACATACTTTCTTCTGATACAGTCAAAAATTTGTTTACTTTGTCCGTTATCAGCGATGCGAAAGTTGCACGCGGGTAGGTTGAGCGCTGGCAGAGAAAAATTCATAGTAAGTGAACACGAAGATACATGAAAAGCAAAAAAGAAATTGTTGACAATTGGCTGCCACGCTACACCGGAATGGCAGTGGAAAAATTTGGAAAATATATTCTACTCACCAACTTTAACCAGTATTTGGAACATTTTGCTAAAATCAACAAAGTGGCAATAGTTGGAAAGGATAAAGCAATGCCTTGTGCCACTGCAGGCAATATTACATTGATCAATTTTGGCATGGGCAGTGCCAATGCAGCCACCATCATGGATTTACTAAGTGCTATAGCGCCCAAAGCATGTTTGTTTTTGGGCAAATGCGGTGGACTCAAAGCAAAAAACAAAGTGGGCGATCTTATATTGCCAATTGCAGCCATTAGAGGTGATGGTACTTCGCGCGATTATTTTCCGAAAGAAGTCCCCGCGCTGCCTGCATTTAGTTTGCAAAAGGCAGTGAGCACAACAATTCGCAATCACAACCGCGACTATTGGACGGGAACCGTGTACACCACTAATCGCAGGGTTTGGGAGCACGACAAAGAATTTAAAAAATACCTCCGCACTACCCGCAGCATGGCCATTGACATGGAAACGGCTACCATTTTTATCACAGGTTTTGCCAACCGCATTCCTACCGGTGCGTTGCTTTTGGTGAGCGATCAACCCATGATACCTGAAGGCGTGAAGACTGCAGAAAGTGATAAAAAAGTGAGTGCTTCATTTGTCAAGCAACATTTAGAAATTGGAATTGATTCATTGAACGAGTTAATAAACAATGGACTCACTGTGAAACATCTCCGATTCTAGAAAAGCAGAATTCGTAATGACGTTTGAACAAATAATAAAGGATTTAAAAAACAAGGTATACCACCCGGTATATTTTCTTCACGGCACCGAACCTTACTACATCGACAAAATAACCGATCACATCACCAAAGATGTGTTGGATGAAGACAGTAGGGAATTTAACCAAACTGTATTATATGGCCGCGAAGCTGACATGCTCACCTTGCTCAGTTATGCCAAACGATTTCCCATGATGTCGGATTATCAGGTGGTGGTGGTAAAGGAAGCTCAGGACATGAAAGATTTGTTCGGAAAGGAGAAAGGTGATGGCAAATCAAAAGATCCATTCACAGCGTATCTCGAAAGTCCTTTGCGAAGTACAATTTTGGTGTTTTGTTACAAGTATAAAACCGTAGACAAGCGCACTAAAATCGCAAAAGTACTTAAAGAGAAAACGGTTTTTTTTGATTCCAAAAAAATTTACGATGATAAACTGCCTGCATGGATACATGCATTTGTAAACGATCGGTCTCTGCGGATAAGCCCGGCTGCAGCCAATTTGCTTGCTGAGTATTTAGGAAATGATCTGAGTCGAATTTCGAACGAAATAGAGAAGCTGATTCTCAATCTGAAAGACAAAAAAGAAATCACCGCTGAACATATAGAGCTATACATTGGCATAAGTAAAGAGTTCAATGTTTTTGAATTACAAAAAGCAATTGGCGCTATGGATGTACTGAAGGCGAATCGGATTGTAAATTATTTTATTGCCAATCCAAAGAGCAATCCTATGGTGCTTACGATGGGTAATTTTTACAATTATTTTTCAAAGTTGATGTTGTATCACAGCCTCAATGATAAAGGGCAAGGCAACATAGCCAGTGCATTGGGAGTGAATCCTTTTTTTGTAAAAGAATATACAGCAGCAGCCCGTCATTACCCTGCAAAAAAAATACATGCCATCATACATTACATGCGCGAATGCGACATGAAGAGCAAAGGTGTGGGCAGCACCGAAAGTGAACCGGGTGAATTGTTGCGCGAATTAGTTTTTAAGATTATGCATTGATTGAATTATAATTGACATGAATTATTGGTTAGTAAAATCAGAACCCACTACCTATGCGTGGGAACAATTAGAAAAAGACAAATCGACATTTTGGGATGGTGTGCGAAATTACCAGGCGCGAAACAATTTGCGTGAAATGAAAAAAGGTGATTTGGTTTTATACTATCACAGCAATAAGGATATGGCAGTGGTGGGTATTGCCAAAGTGATAAAGGCGTCTTATCCGGATCCGAGTTCGGAAGATGACAGATGGCTAGCTGTGGACTTGGCACCTGTGAAGCCTGTCAAAATACCTGTGGCCCTTTCGGTAATAAAGGCGGATGTGGAGCTAAAAAATATGTTGCTGGTAAAAAACAGTCGGTTGTCAGTAATGCCAGTCACAGAACAGGAATACAAAAGAGTGCTTTCATTGGGTAAGACAAAATAATAAATGCAGCAACAGTTCAGGAGAATATTGAATTACCTTTTTTTTATTCTGCTTTTCCCGGGAAGTGTGGCAGGATGGATACCGGTGCTTATTATTTCCAACTATCCACACGAACTAGAAATAGGTTATTGGAATTTGATTGCCATACCTGTGTGGCTGGCCGGTGCGTTGTTTTTCATCACAAGCATTCTGATGTTTTTTTACCACAGTGGTGGAACGCCAACAACCAAGCTGTTACATGGAATTAGTTTGTTAATTGGTCGAGAATCCAACAGACTGGTTGCTTCCGGCATTTATCGATTCAGTAGAAATCCTATGTACACAGGAGTGCTACTCATCGTTTTGGGCACGGCAGTTTTCAATGCTAATATTATGCTTGGTTATTATTTAGTTGGGCTGATATTGGTATTCAATTTGTTTATCCGATTTTATGAAGAACCCACATTGCGTAGCAAACATGGTTCAGCTTATGATGAGTATTGCAAGCGGGTACCACGGTGGTTGTAGCCTTTAATTAATTAACAACCATGGCTGCAAGGCAACATTTGTCGGAAAAGCCTATTTTTGTTCTTTCCCAAACCACATTATGAAATATTTTCCTACCCCATTCAAGGCCGCGGCATTTATTGCCTTTTTGTTGTTCGCAAATATGCTCCAAGCGCAAACAGCCACCGTGCGCGGCTTTGTGTATGATAAAGACTCTGGTGAGCCGGCCATGTTCACAAACGTATACTTGAAAGGAACAACTATTGGTGCATCCACGGATGTAAATGGATATTTTTCCATCACGCGAATTGCGGCAGGTTCTTATGATTTAATGGTCACTTTTATTGGATTCGATACTTTGTCTGCACCAATTGTGTTGAAGAATGACGAGATCCTAAATAAAAAATTATTTATCACCAAAAAAGCTGTTACGCTGCAAACCTTTGACGTTTCGGCCGAAAAGCAAGAAGCGCGAGAAGACGTCCAGATGTCGGTGACAAAACTTACTCCCAAGGAAATCAAACAAATTCCTACTGTGGGCGGGGAACCAGATTTGGCGCAATATCTACAAATATTACCTGGTGTTATTTTCACTGGCGATCAGGGAGGCCAGTTATATATTAGAGGCGGATCACCCATCCAAAACAAAGTACTGCTGGATGGTATGGTAATTTACAATCCGTTTCATTCTATTGGGTTGTTTTCAGTATTTGACACTGACGTGATACGAAGTGCCGATATATATACCGGTGGATTTAGCGCTGAATATGGCGGGCGCATTTCATCAGTAATGGATATTACCACACGCGAAGGCAACAAGAAACGATATGGTGGAAAGATAGCCGCGAGTCCATTTGTTTCAAGGCTTATGTTAGAAGGCCCTATAAAAAAATCAAAAGAGATAGGGGGGGGTAACAGTTCATTTCTTGTGTCTGCTCGCACTTCTTATTTGGAATCATCTTCGAAAGTATTCTACACTTATGTGGACACAAATGGACTGCCCTACAACTTCACTGATTTGTATGGTAAGGTTTCATTTACAGCCGATAACGGCAGCAAGTTAAATTTGTTTGGATTTAAATTTACTGACAATGTGACCTATCGTCAGTTGGCCAAATACAATTGGGATTCATTTGGAACCGGAGCAAGTTTTGTGCTGGTGCCTGGCAATTCGCCTGTATTGATTGATGGCTTGTTTGCTTTTTCGAATTACGATATCACGCTCAAAGAGGCTGAACTGAAACCAAGAAACAGTTCGATAGGTGGTTTTAATGCCGGTCTTAACTTTACTTATTTTATCGCAAAAGATGAAATAAAATATGGTCTTGAAATGCTCGGGTTCAAAACCGATTTTAACTTTTTCAATTCTGTAGGTCGATTCATCCAACAAGTAGAAAACACAACTGAACTCGCGGCCTACATTCGTTACAAAAAATTAATTGGCAAAAAGCTAGTGCTCGAACCCTCATTTAGGGTACAGTATTATGCATCATTATCGGAAACCTCGCCAGAACCGAGGTTGGGCTTGAAGTATAACATCACCGATAAAGTACGATTTAAGTTTGCCGGAGGTTTGTATTCACAAAATCTAATCAGTGCCACTTCTGATCGCGATGTAGTGAATTTGTTTTACGGTTTCCTGTCAGGACCGGACAATCTTCCATCTAAATTTGATGGTAAAGAAGTAACCAGCAAACTGCAAAAGGCAAGACACGCACTGGGTGGTTTTGAATTTGATTTACCGTTTCATTTCAGCTTGAATGTAGAAGGTTATTTGAAAGACTTCAACCAACTCACTAATCTCAACCGCGACAAACTATTTCAGGATACTCCTGACAATGCACAGATTGCTGATCAACTGAAAAAAGATTTTATCATAGAGACCGGTTTAGCAAAAGGGATTGACTTTCTTTTAAAATACAATTACCGCAAAGTATCCGTGTGGGCAGTGTATTCGCTCGGTTATGTGGATAGATACGATGGTGTAAGAGAATATGTGCCCCATTTCGACCGTAGGCATAATGTCAATTTGGTAACGACTTATACTTTTGGCAAAAACCTTGATTGGGAAGTAAATGCAAGATGGAATTTTGGTTCTGGGTTTCCATTTACCAAGACCGCAGGTTTTTATGAATTCTTGAATTTCAGCAACGGCATTACCACTGATTATACAACTGAAAATGGAATGCTGGAAATACTGTATGGCGACCTGAACAAAGGAAGACTACCTTATTATCATAGACTTGATCTTTCTGTAAAGAAAACCATTTCCCTCGCAAAAAACTCTTCACTAGATATAATAGCAAGTGTAGTTAATACTTACGATCGGCAAAATATATTTTACTTTGACAGGGTGCTTTATCAACGTGTAGACCAGCTGCCTATACTGCCAAGTATTGGCGCCACATTGTCTTTCTAAACGGATGTTGTTTGGCAAACTTTAGTGTTTTGATTAATTTCAAATTCAACTATAAAGCAAATATTCATGCAATCGAAAGCCACCACTCCTGACAAGTACATAGCGGAACTTCCAGATGACAGAGCAAAAGCAATAAAGGAACTGCGCAGCGTAATCAACAAAAACTTACCTAAGGGTTTTAAGGAAGAAATGAATTATGGTATGATTGGATATGTTGTACCCCATAGTTTGTATCCTGATGGATACCATTGCGATCCAAAGTTACCATTGCCATTCATGAACATTGCATCACAAAAAAATTTCGTGGCCGTTTATCATATGGGTGTTTATTCCAATAAGAATCTGATGGATTGGTTTACAACTGAGTACAGTAAGCAAGCAGAAACCAAACTTGATATGGGAAAAAGTTGTATCCGGTTTAAAAAACCAGACAAGATTCCTTTCAAGCTAATTGGAGAATTGGCCTCCAAGATTTCTCCCCAACAGTGGATAGATATTTACGAATCCAATTTGAAGAAAAAATAATTCCTCGAAGTTTTATTTCGGAGCATAGATCATTTTGACAGTTTGCCTGTAATTGCCAGCTACAAAGTCGACAAAGTACATGCCCGGTTTCAAATTAGATCCTGATAAATTAATTTCTACAGAATACGTTCCGGGTTGTGTTAGTTTTCCTGATGGTACCAGCGTTGCCACTTCAGTTCCCATAATGGAGTACAACTTCAAACTTACCGGCACTTGCTGAGGCAGATAATATTGTATAGTGGAAGTATTATCGAATACGGAAGGCTGCGCGCTGATAACCGGGGTGGGCTGAACTTCAGTGTTAACAATACCGGTTGTCAGGAAATTGAAGTGCGCAATTATTGTATCTGCGCTGGCCAGGTTAATGCGAACTTGTAATGCAGTGTCAACCGGATTAAAAGTTTGTGCATTGCTCGACCAATGATTGAACACATAATTAGTTTGTGGCAATGCCTGCAGTTTGGTATCCACTCCTCCAAAATACACACCGGTAAATGGAAATTGATTAATGGTGAGCGAATTCAATTTTACAGAACCTGCCCCTGCCAAGTCTCGATCAATCACCAACAAGTGGGGGCCAGATAAATTGTAACACCCTAACAATCCTCCGGCAAGTGATGTGCATCTTTGCGCAATAAAATTTCGCATTTGCAACACATTGGTTTGCCATCCTGAATAAGTACCGTTCCATCTGGTGCTATGCTGCGTCATTTCAGGATCGATAACTGCTGCGATACTATCCAATTGAGACAACATATTGCTGCAACTGAATACCGTATTCCACATATCTATTTGTCGGGAGATGTAGAATTGGTTGAAGTCTGGGTTGCTTCGCAACTTATTTAGTATTTGTATGTGTTGCGACCAGGTAAGGGTTTGCGGATCGCAAGGCTGTGCGCTTGCTGTTGTGTTCGGTATACCGGTATAATTAATATAATGACCAAATGTGGCATCGTTGTCCCACATAATATAGCCCCACTTTTTGTGTGTGCCGGTTGAATCGAGTCCACGCCACCAACCCGTATTGTAATTTAACCAATCGCTGCACACGGTAAATGAGTTGGCAAGTATATAATCTACAAGACTATTCACATCCAACCTATCATACACGTATTGATAATTGGAAGTTGTTGCCATGTTGTTGTTCAATATGTAATTTCTCAAAGCAGTCCAATCGGTCAGTGCTTGTGGCCCACCATATTCCACCCATGTGTTACCCCAAGTCATTATGAACTGAATATTGTATTTGTTCTGGCCATAATAATAATCGGTAAAATCAGGGTCATCCACTTTTTCGCGCAGATCATATACACCCCAATACACCCCATTCAAATAGACTACACATTTTGTAGCCGTGCGCACGTCCAGGGCCATGCCTCCTTTTTTGGTTAGGTTGTGAACGTACGCATCACGTAAGTGCGCACTGCCCGCATTAGCCGAATTATAATCAGCTGGATAATTGTCATCTCCGGCTGCACGTAATATTACACGTTGGAACTTTGATCGATTGGTGAGATTAAACATTTTCTCTTCAATCGAATGATTGTAACCCATCTCATCGCGCGAAATAAAATCGAGACTTCGCTGACTCAATACCCATGAGTCCTGACCATGGCTGTTAAATTCACCATAAGTTTTGGCCGAACGCACCTGGTTTACATTAAAATATTCAAAAGTGCCGTGTGGAGTTAATGATTGATTACCATTGGCCAATGTGTTGAGTTGGTTTCCCGAAATTGAAACTACCGGCAGTGTGTGCGATACGTTGATAAAATAAGTCTCATACCTGACAAAACTAGGCAACACATTGGTATCATAACTAAATGTGCGCGCCTTGAGCACGGTGGTGGCCGAGATTACAATTGGATTGAGGTATGCGGGTGAAGAAGCGGTGGGTAACGTGCCATCCAAAGTGTATCGGATCACTGAGTTAGGCTCAGTAGTGGAAAGTGCTACACCAAATGCTGAAGTGTAGTATCCTGCTGCAGAAGTTACATCAGGCTTATCCGCATAATGGGTGTAGGAAGTTGCGCTATTGTTGCTTGCATTAATGGAAGGCGAAGTAAAAACTTTCCAAACTGAACCACCATTGGGCACCCGTCCCCAGGAATGGCCAAGCTGCGTTTTGTTGATAAAATTCACATAATCCAGTCGAACTCCCGATGGATCCGACAGCACTATAAACTCATAACTGTTTTTTGTTTGGTTGAATTTGAAACTGGTGTGATAATGGCTACCAGACACAAGGTTTCTGCCTGAAGCCCAAAATCTCAGAAAGCCATTGCCCGCAATGGTTGTCCCAGCTGGTATCGTCCACTTCTGATTATTTAAAGAATCATCACTTAGGTAATAACCCCCCAAATTGACAGATGAAGAGCTAGTGTTGTATAGCTCTACCCAATCTTCATACTTGCTGAAATTGTCAGTAAACTGAGATAAGTTTGAGCATGAATACTCATTGATAACCACCTGAGCCTGGGTGCCCGCGGCCATCAGTAAACAACAAGTAACTACAGTAAATAATTTACGCATAAGTGATAGGCTTTATCTTATTATAAATAGGGAATTACTAAACTGAAATGTAAGAATTATTTCATTATCCAACTCTTAAATTTGCAGCTATTTGAAGGTTCGGAATGCCGTTTCAGATTAACCTAACTTGCAAATGCTATTTTTGCCACGGCTTGGATTTAAATCCTGAAGTTGACAATTCGGGTATTGTAATATCAACTCCGGCCCTTAACGACCAATGAATAAATGAAGAAGTTTTTAAAATATGTCTACAAAAATTTACCTTTTAAAAAAACACTATTTATCGCTTTACGCAATGCTATAAAGTTGCCGCATGAAGTGTATAAACACCTGTATTTCAGCGGCATATTTACGGTGAAAGTGGCACCGAACCAAATTTTTAAGCTGCATCACTTTGGTTACCAGGTAGAGAATGCAATTTTTTGGTCCGGTATTTTTGGCTATTGGGAAAAGGAATCGCTTAGCCTATGGGACAAATTGGCCGCACGCAGCCAATACATTGTTGATGTTGGAGCCAACACTGGTATATATGCGCTGCTTGCCAAAAGCCGAAATCCTAATGCACACGTCATCGCATTAGAACCGGTTGAAAGGGTTTACAAAAGGCTTGTAGCTAATGTAGACTTGAACGATTATGAAATTGCATGTGTCAGAAAAGCCGCATCGAATTATACCGGAACAGCGACCATCTATGATCTACCTGTAGATCACACCTATTCGGTAACTGTGAACAAAAACACTGCAGCTATACCCCAAAAAGCATTTCCTGTTGAAATTGAGACCATCACCCTTGATGAATTGTTGCCTTCTATGGGAATGAGTTCGGTTGATTTGATTAAAATAGATGTAGAAACACACGAACGTGAAGTGTTGGAAGGACTTCAAAAGATTATTGCTGAATCCAAGCCTACCATGCTTATTGAAATCCTTAATCCGGAAGTGGCCACAGGCGTTCAAGAGTTAGTTGAGAATTTTGGCTATTTATATTTCAGTATTGATGAAGCGACAGGGATAACCAAAAGATCAAAAATAACTCCCTTTGATAGTTATAATTACCTCCTTTGCACTAATGCTATCGCACAGGATTTGGGCTTGACTTAATAAATTATACTTCCCCTTTTTAGCCGATTGCAGCATTTTATTGCATTAAAAGTACCACGTCAATATCAAAACTGGTCAAAAGCGAAGCTGTTGTATGGTTTTATTCGCTACATCATTACTTGACAATGCAATAGAATGGGTGTAACTTATCTCCGAAATAAGATGAAAAATACTATTCATAACTATGATGTGCCGGCCATAATAGTGGATGCGGAATCCATTCAAATATTGGATGTGAATGCTGCAACAATCCAGGTGTACGGTTACACAAGGGAAGAACTTATTTCCAAACCGGCTTTTATGTTGGTTGACAAAAAAGATTTTGAAAACTCTTTCCGAACCGCAGAACAATTCAAAGGTGACGATATGTATATGGGTGAATCTGAACACGCCACAAAATCCGGGATTAAAATAAAGGTGAAAATAATAGCCAAACGAACTGTTTTTCAAGGCTTGCCAGCGTTTTTTGTTATTCTTAGAAACGATTAGTTGCGTTTGTCTTGACTGATTATCTTTGTCGCTTATACAAGTATAGCGCAAATGTCTGCACCTAATTTATCGTTTGACAATACCCGAATAGCCTTCATCACCAAATCCCGAAAAGGATTGCGCAGGGCGTATTGGTTGTTCCGATTGTTACAAAGCAACACTCTTGTCAACTTGGGACCCATGGCGCTTCGATTTGCACAACTCCTGCGCATGCCTGTGATGGGAATTGTAAAAGCGACAATCTATAAGCAATTTGTGGGTGGCGAAGACATTGAGGAGTGCCAGCGAACCATCGACATGCTGGGCAAATACAAAGTGGGTTCTATTCTCGATTACTCTGCCGAAGGAAGTGAAACCGAAGAAGTTTTTGAACACAACACCCAAGAAATAATCAAGACCATACATCGTGCAGCAGGAGATGACAATATTCCTTTTTCCGTTTTTAAGGTCACCGGGCTTGCACGCTTAGCCTTGCTCCAAAAAGTAAGCGAACACAAATCGCTTTCCATTGAAGAAGAAGAAGCATTTGAAAAAGTGGAGCAACGTGTGGCCGACATATGCAGGCACGCAGCAGAGCAGCAAGTGCCGGTACTCATTGATGCTGAAGAATCATGGATTCAAAATGCAATTGATGATTTGACCACAGCCATGATGACCAAACACAATGGCCAACGCGCCATCGTATACAACACGGTCCAAATGTACCGGCACGACAGGCTTTCATATTTGAAAAAATCTTACATACAAGCCCAGCGCGGCCAATACAAACTTGGAATAAAAATAGTGCGTGGAGCCTACCTCGAAAAAGAAAAAGCCCGCGCGCTCAAATTTAATTACCCTTCGCCCATCCACCCCTCCAAAGCTGCCACGGATATGGCATTTGATGAGGCAATTAAATTTTGTGTTGAGCAACGTGATGACATCGCTATTATCTCTGGCACGCACAACGAAGCCAGTTCCTATCTGTTGGCCGAACTTATGGCCATGCACAACATTGACCCTGGGCAAAAGCAGTTTTATTTTTCCCAGTTATTGGGCATGAGCGACCACATAAGTTTTAACCTTGCCAATTCCGGTTATAATGTGGTGAAGTATGTGCCTTACGGTCCTGTAGAAGTGGTAATACCCTACCTGACAAGACGAGCGCAGGAAAACACATCCATATCAGGGCAGACAGGACGCGAGCTGCAATTGATAGTGCGCGAAATGAACCGCAGAAAAACAGAAAAATAATTTTTTGCAAGTATCAGATTTGTGCCGCCATCAGCAGATCTAAATCTTTGAATGGAAACTTGAAAAGTTCACTGATGTATTTGTTCGTGAGATTACCTCTATACAAATAAACACCGTGACGCACGCCTGGCTCATGCCACAGCATCTCCTCCACTCCTCCTTGCTCTCCAATATTCAATAAGATAGGTACAAAAATATTACTGAATGCATTGGAGGCAGTACGCGATACGCGCGAGGCAATGTTGGGAACACAATAATGTATCACACCATATTTTCTGAATACCGGGTTGGTATGATTCGTCACTTCCGAAGTTTCGAAGCACCCACCCTGATCTATACTCACATCTATTATTACCGAGCCGAAGCGCATCTCACTCACCATTTCTTCGGTAACTATGCAAGGCGTTCGCCCTTCTTTGGCGAGTATCGCTCCCACCGCCACATCGGCCGACTTCAGCGCGCGCGACAAAATGCTTGGTACAATAGTAGATGTGTAAAGTTTTCTCCCAATGTTGTTCTGCAATCGTCTGAGCTTATAAATCGAATTGTCAAACACCTTTACGTTGGCACCAAGCCCTAGCGCGGCCCGTGCGGCATATTCGCCCACGGTGCCCGCACCCAATATTACCACTTCTGTGGGCGGAATGCCTGAGATACCTCCCATCAATTCGCCTTTGCCGTGAAACACGTTACTCAGATATTCAGCGGCTATCAGCACCACAGTGCTTCCTACAATCTCGCTCATTGCCTGGATAATGGGAAATGTTCCGGTCTTATCCTGAATATACTCGTATGCAATTGCAGTAATCTTTTTCTGCATCATCAACTTCATGTATGCCTCGTCTTGCATATTTATCTGTAACACAGATATCAATATCTGATGCGACCTTAATAACGACAACTCTTCATGAGATGGTGGAGCTACTTTCAGCACAATACTTGCCTTGTAAACTTCTTCTGGTGAATAGGCTATTTCCGCACCAGCCTCGCTGTAGTCGCTATCTTGAAAGTTGGAATTGTTTCCGGCACCTGTTTCTACAACGATGCGATGTCCATTGGCTACCATCAATGCCACCGCTTCAGGCACCAGCGGTATTCTGTTCTCCTGAAATGAGGTTTCTTTTGGTATGCCGATATAAAGTTGTGTTTGTTTGCGTGCCACTTCCAGCATGCTTTCCTGTGGCATTAACACACCAGCCTTTGCCAATTCAGAAATTTTTGAGGTACTACGGCTTCCGCTCATAGATTGGTTTTTATTACACGTTCGTTTTCTTCATTCGTCATGGTGATTTGAATTGCATCAGGCGGCAACAACGCTGCAATCACTTCGGGCCATTCAACAAAACAATAACTGCCACTTTCAAAATAATCTTCCACTCCCAGATCCATCGCTTCTTCAATGTTATTAATGCGATAAAAATCGAAATGGTAGACTTTGTTGCCATCAGCGGTGCCATATTCATTCACCACCGGGTAAGTCGGACTGCTCGTTTCGTCTACCACCTTTAACACTTTGCACAAAGCCTTGATAAAAGTGGTTTTGCCAACACCCATCTCGCCATGCAAGCAATACAAACGCATGTCCTTGTTCAAATTTAACAAATCTGAAGCAACTTTTACTAAATCGCTGGGATGTTTGCTGCGATATTCAGCTGGCATAATACAATTGTCTTCTTTCTCTATCTACTTTGAAGAGAAGAATGCCAAAGGTAATATGATTTCCTCCAACGATATACCTCCGTGCTGAAAAGTATCCTTGTAATAATTCACGTAGTAATTGTAATTGTTGGGATAAGCAAAAAACATGTCATTGCGTGCAAAAACATAAGCGGTGCTCAGGTTAGATTTAGGCAGATGTACATCGGAGGGGTTTTTAACCTCGAACACATCTTTCTTCTCGTAATTAAGGTTTTTACCTTGCTTGTAACGCAGATTGGTATTGGTGTTTCGGTCGCCAATTATTTTTGTGGGCTCCTTTACTCTTATTGTTCCATGATCTGTAGAAACCATTACTTTGGCTTTGCCTGTTCCTGCAATTCGTTTTATTATTTCGAGCAATGGTGAATGTTCAAACCATGACAATGTAATGGACCGGTAAGCAGATTCGTCACTTGCCAACTCACGTATTATTTCCATTTCGGTACGCGCGTGCGAAAGCATATCCACAAAATTGTAGACTATCACATTGAACTTGTTGTTCATCAAGTTGGGAATATTCTCAATTAACGCTTTACCACTGGCCTGATTGGTTACTTTGGTGTAGGAGAATTTGTAGGTTTTGCGTAGGCGCTGAAGTTGGTCGGCAAGCAACGCTTCTTCGTGAAGATTTTTTCCGCCCTCTTCATTGTCATTAGCCCATAGCTTAGGCAAATTTTGTTCGATTTCGGCAGGCATCATGCCTGCAAAAATTGCGTTTCGCGAAAACTGTGTGGCGGTTGGCAAAATACTGAAGTAAGAATCTTCCTCGGTTAACCTCATGTACTCAGACATCAGTGGCTCTATCACCTTCCACTGATCATAGCGCAGATTATCAATTAATATAAAAAAGTGTACATCATCACTTGCATCTACTGCGGGCAGCAGCTTTCTGCGCATCAAGTAATGCGACAATAAAGGTGTCCCTTCTTCATCGGGGGTGTTTAGCCAGTCTACATAATTCTTTTCTACGAATTTGCTGAACATGTTATTGGCTTCATTCTTCTGCATAGTGAGCACTTCATACATGCCTTGCTCTTTTGATTTCTCGAGCTCGAGTTCCCAATACACCAGCTTTTTGTACACAGCCGCCCATTCATCTACACTTAAATTTTCATTGAGCGTGATACCAATATTTCGAAACTCTTGCTGATAAGCAGAAGTTGATTTTTCACTTACCAATCTTTTGGTATCCAGATTTTTTTTGATTGTGAGCAATATCTGGTTGGGGTTGACGGGCTTGATAAGATAATCAGCAATCTTGCTGCCGATGGCCTCCTCCATTATTGATTCTTCTTCGCTTTTGGTAATCATTATTACCGGCAATTGGGCTTTTTCATTCTTGATGCGAGCCAAAGTTTCGATACCTGAAAGCCCAGGCATATTCTCATCGAGAAACACCAAATCGAAACTATTTTTTTTTATTTCTTGCAATGCATCATCGCCATTGTTCACGGTCGTCACATCAAATCCTTTATCTTCTAAAAAAAGAATGTGGGGTTTCAGCAGGTCAATCTCATCGTCAGCCCACAATATTTTTATTTTATCCATACTTTTCGGTTGATTTGCTTTAAAATTAGCAATTAAAGAACGTAAAGAATTAGAATATCGTCTTGTGAACAAGAAAAAAATATTTAACGACCCCATTTATGGTTTCATCAGTGTGCCATTTGAAATCATACTCGACATCATAGACCACCCGTATGTGCAGCGATTACGAAGGATCCGCCAATTGGGACTCACACATCTTGTATACCCTGGCGCACTGCACACCCGTTTTCATCACGCACTAGGCAGCATGCACCTTATGACCCAGGCTATAGAAACCATCCGGTCCAAGGGCCATGAGATAACCCAGCCGGAAGCAGAAGCAGTTACCATTGCCATATTGCTCCATGATGTTGGCCATGGCCCATTTTCGCATGCATTGGAGCATTCGGTGGTTGAAGGCATTCATCATGAAGAAGTTTCGTTGATGATTATGGATCGTCTCAACCAACATTTTGAAGGCAAATTGAGCATGGCAATTAGCATATTCAAAGACGATTACCCGAAAAAATTTCTTCATCAGTTGGTCTCCAGCCAGTTGGATATGGACCGACTCGATTACCTCAATCGCGATAGTTTTTACACCGGTGTTTCAGAAGGTGTGGTAAGTTCCGACCGAATCATAAAAATGCTCGAGGTTGTAAATGACCAGTTGGTAATTGAAGAAAAAAGCATTTACTCTATCGAAAAGTTCATAATAGCCCGAAGGCTAATGTATTGGCAGGTGTATTTGCACAAAACAGTGCTGGCTGCCGAAATGCTGCTTGTTAAAATATTATTGCGGGCACGGCAATTGGCCATGGCGGGGCACGAGTTGTTTACTACACCTGCATTACGGGAGTTTTTATACCACCAACACACGCGGTCCGATTTCAACGCCCAGCCCGAACTACTGTTGCGCTTTTGCGAATTGGACGATTACGATATATTCACGTCCATCAAAGTATGGGTACACCATGACGACAAAATATTATCGCGTCTTTGCATGGGTATGGTGCATCGGAAACTTTATAAAATCAAGATCTCCAAACAGCCAATAAGCCAATTGGTGGTTGACGAATACACCACTTGCGCGCAGAGCGTATTTGAAACAAATGCCGAAGATGCCTCCTATTTTGTATTTACCGGAGACATAGAAAATAATGCGTACAATCCTGCCCACGACAAAATCAACATTCTTTCTAAAGATGGCACTTTGATTGATATTTCGCAGGCCAGCGATCAGCTGAATATTCAGGCGCTGGAGGGTGTGGTGAAGAAGTTTTACTTATGCTACCCTGCCGAATGCATTCCGTTGTAATCCGTTTGTAGCCTGGGTTGCAGCTTCAACAAATTAAGGGGTGCTGATTTATAAAAATTCGTACTTTTGAACAATGGAATTTTCAGCTCGACAAATCTGTGAAATGCTGAACGGGCAGGTAGAGGGAAATGCAGATGTAAAAGTTAACTCTGTATCCAAAATAGAAGAAGGCACCCCGGGAAGCATCACTTTTTTAGCTAACCCCAAATACGAATCTTTCATTTACACCACTGGTGCCTCTATTGTGCTGGTGGACAAGGATTTCGCACCCTCTAATAAGATAACTGCAACACTCATTAGAGTGGATGATGTGTATAACAGTTTCACCGGTTTGCTTGATACCTACAATAAAATCAAGAACGATAAGAGCGGAATTGAAGACCCCTGCTACATTGACAAAACCGCCAAAGTAGGAGATGGAGTTTACATTGGGGCGTTTGCATACATAGGCAAAAATGTAAAGATTGGAAACAACGCGAAGATTTTTCCAAATGTATATTTGGGAGACAACACTTCAATTGGCGAAGGAACAATTGTGAATCCCGGAGCTAAAATTTACACCGATTGCGTGATAGGCGCAGGCTGCATCATACATAGTGGCGTGGTGATAGGTGCGGATGGATTTGGTTTTGCCCCGCAAAATGACAGCGCATATAAAAAGGTAGCCCAAATAGGCAATGTGATATTAGAAGATAATGTGGAGATAGGTGCTAACACTACTATAGACCGTGCTACTATGGGTTCAACAATTATTCGCAAAGGAGCGAAACTTGACAATTTGATACAGATAGCCCATAATGTGGAAATAGGTGAACACACCGTGATAGCGGCACAAACTGGCATAGCAGGAAGCACACACATAGGGCGCGAATGCATGATAGGAGGCCAGGTAGGCATAGTTGGGCACATAACAATAGCTGATAAGGTGAAAATTGCTGCACAATCAGGAATATCTACAAGCATTGTAAATGAAGGTGAAATAGTTCAGGGTTCACCGGCTTTTAATATTGGTGAATACAAACGAACATATGTTGTTTTCCGAAAACTCCCTGAGTTGGAGAAAAAAGTAAAAGCACTTGAAGAAATGATCAGGGAACTCAGACAAACAATTCCTTAACCTAGTAATGAGTCAAAAACAAACAACTATTAAATCGGAAATCTCAATTTCCGGAGTTGGCCTCCATACCGGAAAAAGCGCCAACTTAACAATCAAACCTGCACCAGAGGGTTTTGGGTATCAATTCAGACGAATCGATTTACCTGGAAGCCCCATGGTGAAAGCCGATGTAGACAATGTAGTGGACGTATCAAGAGGCACAAGCATTGAGCAAAATGGCGGCCGGGTAAGCACCGTAGAACATGTTTTGGCCGCCCTGGCCGGCATGGAGGTGGACAACGCTTTGCTTGAAATAGATGGCCCCGAAGTACCCATTCTTGATGGAAGTGCGCAGCCATTCATAGAAGGCTTGCGAAAGGCAGGTATCCAGGAACAAACCAGCGAACGTGAGTACTATGTGTTGACTGAAAATCTGACTTACGAAGATGTGGATCGCAAGGTGGAAATGCTGGCGGTGCCGAGCGAAGAATTTCGTGTCACGGTGATGGTGGATTACAATTCACCTGTGCTTGGCACACAGCATGCAGCTATCAATCAAATAAAAGAATTTGAAAAAGAAATAGCTCCCTGCCGCACCTTTGTATTTCTACACGAGTTGGAGCAATTGGTGAAACATGACCTAATCAAGGGCGGAGACCTGGACAACGCGATAGTATTGGTAGACCGAAAAGTGTCGCAAGAGGAACTCGACAACTTGGCCACGCTACTGAAAAAACCAAAAATTGAGGTAAAGGGAAAAGGTATTCTCAATAATCTCGAATTGCATTTTCAAAACGAACCCGCCCGCCACAAACTACTAGACATAGTGGGTGATTTCGCACTTATCGGAACACCAATAAAAGCACACATATTGGCTGGACGCCCGGGCCACGCTGCCAATGTTGAATTTGCAAAAAAAATAAAAGCATTGATAAAGCGCGACAAATTGCGCAAAGGAATGCCTGTTTACGATCCTTGCAAAACACCGGTATACGATATCAACCAAATAGAGAAAATGTTGCCACACCGGTTCCCTTTTCTGCTCATCGACAAGATTATCGAATTGAGCGACAAGCATGTAATCGGAGTAAAAAATGTAACATTGAATGAGTGGTTTTTTCAAGGTCATTTTCCGGGCAATCCGGTAATGCCGGGAGTGATGATGATAGAAGCCATGGCGCAAACAGGAGGTATTCTGGTGCTCAATCAAGTTGAAGATCCCGAAAACTATTGGACCTATTTTATGAAAATAGAGCAGGCCAGATTTAAACAAAAAGTATTGCCGGGAGACACGCTGATTTTCACCCTCAAACTGGCATCACCGATCCGCAGAGGTATTTGCCATATGCATGGCGAAGCTTGGGTGGGCGACAAGGTAGTAATGGAGGCCGAAATGATGGCACAAATAGCCAAGAAGGATTAATTATGACGACAAATCCCATGACCAGTATTGACCCCAAAGCGCGCATAGGAGAGAATGTGAGCGTGGGTCCTTTTACTACCATCGAAGCGGATGTAGAAATAGGTGATGGAACATGGATAGGACCCAATGTGGTAATAATGAATGGCGCGCGCATTGGCAAAAATTGCAAGATTTTTCCGGGTGCAGTAATCTCTGCCGTGCCACAGGACTTGAAATATGGAGGTGAATTGACTACCGCACATGTGGGAGACAACACGGTGATTCGTGAGTATGTGACCATTAACAAAGGGACTGTAGCACTGGGCAAAACAGTGGTGGGCTCTAATTGTTTGTTGATGGCGTATGTGCATGTGGCTCACGATTGTGAAGTAGGCAATCACTGTATACTGGCAAATGGCGTAACACTTGCAGGCCATATTAATATTGAAGATTTTGCAATTATTGGTGGATTGTCCGCCATCCATCAGTTTGTGCACATAGGTGGGCATGTAATGATTTCAGGAGGGTCGCTTATCCGTAAAGATGTACCTCCATTTACCAAGGCAGGGCGTGAGCCTTTATCCTATATGGGCATCAACTCCGTAGGCCTGCGCAGGCGCGGTTATTCCAACGAGCGCATTAACCATATTCAGGATATCTATCGGATATTGTTTTTGAAGGGCTACAACCATACTCACGCAATGGAAATCTTGGAATCCGAAATAAAGCCATCCGAAGATCGTGACGAGATTATTCAATTCGTTCGAACATCGGGAAGGGGTATCATGAAAGGCTACAATAATGATAATTCATCTCGATAAGGTTGGCAGGCGTTTCAATCGCGAATGGATTTTCAGGAATATCACCCTTGACATACAACCCGGAACCAAGCTTGCCATTTTGGGCGGCAACGGATCCGGAAAATCAACGCTGCTGCAGGTCATAGCCGGCAGCCTCTACCCTACCGAAGGCAAAGTTTTTTTTGAAAACAACAACCAAACCATCAGCAGCGATTTGCAATACCGGCACATCTCCATGGCCACCCCTTACCTTGAGTTAGTTGAAGAATTTACGCTTAGTGAATTAGTAAACTTTCATAGCAAGTTCAAGAAACTTCAATCCGGTGTAACTGCTGATCAGCTCATAGAAATAGCCTACCTGAAAGCCGCCCGCAACAAAGAAATCAGACATTACTCTTCAGGCATGAAGCAGCGCACAAAGCTGGCGCTCGCATTGCTAAGCGATGTGCCGGTTGTTTTACTTGATGAACCCGCCACCAATCTCGACCAACAAGCTATTGAATGGTTTCAGGATATGATAACCCGGCACGCATCTGCTCGCACCGTGATCGTATGTTCCAACAGGCAAGAAGCCGAACACGATTTTTGTACTACACAAATTGTAATGGAAGACTTCAAATAACCACGGAGTTTGAAATTCAGGTTGATTGTCCTACTTTTGCACCTCTTCAAAACCCAAGTAAACTTTTCAATACATGGCTACTACATCAGATGTTTCTGTAAGATCGGTGATTCGTTACAATGGCGAATTGTATGTAATTCTCGAATGGCTGCACCGCACCCCTGGCAACTTGCGTGCTTTTTATCAAGCCAAAATGCGCAACGTCCGCACCGGCAAATTAGCAGAAAATCGTTTCCGCTCAGGCGAAGAAGTAGACATGGTGCGATTGGAGTATCGTGATTTGCAGTTTCTGTATAAAGACAACTCCAATCTGGTGCTGATGGACAATACTACGTTTGAGCAAATCTATGTGGACGAAGATTTGTTTGGTGATGCCAACAAGTTTTTGAAAGAAGGCATGGAAGTAAAAGTGGCTTTTGAAGGTGACTCCGCAATACTAGCCGAAGGGCCCACATTTGTGGAATTGGAAATCACATACACCGAACCCGGTGTAAAAGGAGACACCGCCACCAACACGCTGAAGCCTGCCACACTGGAAACCGGAGCAATTGTAAATATCCCCTTGTTTGTGGATCAGGGGGAAAAAATAAAAGTAGACACCCGCACAGGCGCCTATGTAGAGCGCGTGAAGTAAACTACTTACAAGAAAAAATCAGAATAAAGGCTGCCCGCGGGCAGCCTTTTCATTTATTATGTTTTCACTTAAATCTTTTACCTATGATTTTATTAAAATTAACCCATTATAAATAGTCACT
>JBBKVM010000082.1:0-6635 GCA_037968415.1 Bacteroidia bacterium
TGCACTTTGCGAAAGTGCCTTTGTAGATGGATTGGGCTTCAATATCACCACAGCAGCAGACATTCGCAAAGATGCTTACCTGTTTGGCGAAGCGCAGGGTAGGGTATTGGTGAGTTGCAGCAATGATAAGTTGGCCGCCATTCACTCGGTGTGGGAAATTGCAGGCGTGGGGGGTAGCGTGTTGGGCGAAGTGGACGGTGCGGCAGCCACCATCGACTCCACCAATTTTGGGGAGATTGAAAAATTGCACCAACGCTATCTCACCAGCCTCGAAAATTATTTGAGCTAATGCGCGACTATTTGATGCACCTATTATATTCTTTGTTGCAGGTATGATCAAAAAAATCTTACGGATATTGCTCCGCGTAGTAGTGATCTTTTTTCTGTCCACCATCGGTGCGGTTATCATATTTCGTTTTGTGCCCATTCCTGTCACACCCCTTATGTTGATAAGAGTGGTGGAACAACTGGCCGATGGCAAATCGCCTCGCCTTTATAAAACCTGGAAGTCATCAAAAAACATTTCGAAAGAATTGCCGCTGGCCGTTATCGCTGCCGAAGATCAAAGCTTTGCCACCCACTGGGGCTTTGATGTGGAGGCCATTCAAAAAGCGCGCAAATACAACGAGAAAATGAAAGGGCGCAAGGTGCGGGGCGCTAGCACCATCAGTCAACAAACAGCCAAAAATGTTTTCTTGTGGCCGGGGCGCAGCTTTGTGCGCAAGGGCTTCGAAGTGTATTTCACTGCGCTTATAGAAGTGCTGTGGGGAAAAAAGCGGATCATGGAAGTGTACCTCAACGTGATAGAAGTGGGTGATGGCATCTATGGCGCGGAGGCTGCAGCTAAATTTGCCTTTGGCAAACCCGCAGCCAAGCTCACTTCTTCACAGGCCGCACTCATTGCAGCAGTGCTGCCTAGCCCCAGGCGTTACTCCTTGGCCAGGCCCTCTCCTTTTGTTCGCACACGCCAGCAGTGGATTGTAGTCAATATGAACAACATCCGCACCGACCCCACGCTTTCCGATTTCTAAAAACCTGAATTGATACCAATCCGTATTACCGGATTCTGATAGGGCGAATACACCGACTCGTTTATATTCCATAATCCAGTCACCGTCATGTAACTTTTCTTGCCCAACATCTGCCGATAACCACCGCCCACAAAAATGCTGTGCACCGCAATGCGTTCGCGCTTCAACTGCAAATTAAAAATCTCACGACTCAGCATTTCATACTCCGCATGCGCAAACAAATTATCGGTAATCAGATAGCGCGAAAAAACCCGCCCGCCATACAAACTGGTGGTAAAGTCTGCTGCCTTGTCTCTGAAGTATGTGTAGGTGGCACCCGGACCAGCCGAAAATCGTGGTGTAAACCGATACCCTACAAATGGTGAGAGATTGATAAAAGTAAAATTGCCAAACTGCGCACCCACATTGCCTCCCCAATATATTCTATCTTTGAATGCAGGCTTGTCTTTGGGTACACTGTCGCTAAGCAGATAACCACCTTCGCCCAACGCCAAGGCCGGCAGCGACACACTCAGGCAACAAATCAGTAAAGCAACAATTCGGATCTTCAGCATAATATTTTTTTAATTTCGGATTATGAATATTCTCATCACAGGCGCGGGCAATGGCATTGGCTATTACACAGCCGCAAAGTTATCACAACAAAAAGGAAACAAAATTATTGCCCTATCGCGCAATGCCGCCAGCCTTGGTAAACTTGCAGCCGAAGCCGAACACGGCAACATCATTCCGCTAGCGCTCGACCTCACCACCGCAGGCATGGCCAACCAGGTGTATAAGTTTTGTCTCTCGCACTTCACCCAGCTCGATATACTCATCAACAATGCTGGCGCGCTGGTTAGCAAGCCATTTCACAAACTCACCGAAAGCGATTTCGAACTCACACTGCAAGTAAATTATGTGGCTCCTGCTTTGCTCATTCAAAATCTGTTGCCTCTCATGGGCCAATCGCAATTGCCCACCCACATCGTGAATATTGGCACCATGGGTGCCGTACAGGGAAGCGCCAAATTTGCCGGACTAGCGGCTTACAGCAGCAGCAAGGGCGCGCTGGCCACGCTCACCGAATGCCTGGCCGAAGAACTTAAAGAAGACAATATTGCTGTCAATTATCTGGCGCTGGGTGCAGTGCAAACAGCCATGCTCGAAGCCGCCTTCCCGGGGTTTAGAGCTCCGGTTAGCCCGCAACAGATGGCAGATTACATTGCTTGGTTTGCCACCAATGCCCACGCCCATACCAATGGAAAAATTACTTCCGTTTCACAAAGCACACCATAAGATTTTAGATTCTTAGTACTTGATTCCTAAACTGTCGAGCTCATCGGTAGTAACTGATGGAGGCATCACCCGACCCTTTATTTTGGCTTCCATCAGTTGGGCCACCTTGCGCGCATCATCCTCGCTCTCAAAGCCCTTGTTGCCGGCCACAGCAGGTATGTTGGGCTGGTGCACATACATTCGTCCATCTAGTTTTATCAAGTAACCATAGCCTCCAAGTTGTGTGTCAGCCATAGTGTCGTTGCGAAAAATTGCCGATTCGGTGTGCACGGACGGAATCGTATCGTTTGTGGCTACCGCTACTGCCGTGCGCTCTTCGTTTGGCGAATGGCACGCCATGGCCAAACACATCAGTACCCACACAATTAAAGCGTATATCAAAACCATAAGAGCCTTCATTTTTCTCAATTGGATGGAATCAAACCTAACGTAAAAGTACTTTTCTTACTCATATCATTTCAATAACATCACCGGCCCACGTTTTACCTCGTTGTTGAAAAACACCGCATAGTAATACAATCCGGCCGGACAAGGTTTGCTTTTGTAACGCCCGTCCCAGGGAGCATGTGCGCTGGTAGCATCATATATTTTTTCTCCCCATCTATTGAAAATTAAAATCTTGTATGGATTGCACACATCATTATTGTTGATCTTGAAAAAATCATTCATTCCATCATCATTCGGAGAAAAAGCATTGGGGATAAACAGATTTATGTTTGCTAAAACAGGCACATGGTAATTCAAAAATACACTGTCTGTAAAACAAGCGTAGATTGTCACCAATGTGATTGGAAAATTCCCACTTTCCGTCACTGTCAATTGAGGAGCATACGCATGCATGGTGTCCATGCCGATATACCATACATGTTGTGTACCACCTACAGAAGTGTTTATAAAATTCAATTGCGAAGAGCAAGTATCAATACTTACTTCAAATTGAGCGACAACAGGTACCATTTGGTTCAGCACCACTGGCATAATTACAGATAGCGTATCGCACGCATTATAAACACTGTGTGTTACTACAAAACTGCCATGCGAAGCGTATGTGTGCGTGGTCGATGTGGCGGTAGATGTGTTGCCATCCCCAAAATCCCAAAGATGGGTGTTCAGCGTATCATTCGGAGTAAAGTGCAAAGTGGAAGCACATGTGTCAAGTAGGTAACTGAACTGTGCATTCATTGAATTGGCCGTGTTAACCGTTACCCAGGTATCAGTGGTGTCCGAAAAACAAAGATGGTTCACAATGAGTTGCACATGATATGTGCCAGCCTGTGTGTAAGTGTGCGCCACTGCCGGAGCGTTGCCAGAAGTGCCATCGCCAAAATACCAGGTGTAGTTTTGGGCATTTGTTGTAGTGGTGGAGAATGAGACTACCCCATCGCAAGGTGTTGACGAATAAACAATTGAATGGTCATTCAAATTCAATTTGTAAATGGCAGTGCTGCCGGCATTTGTGGAACTAATGATTCCACATGTCACATAGCCAATGTTATTGAGGGAAAATCCCACTGAATGCCTCATTCCATTTGTTGGGAAAGCCGGTTCAGTTAGCCAACTATCATTGGCCGGATCATAAGAATACACATCATTTAACATAGTTCCGTTAAAGTTACTACCACACCCTATAAAAATTCTGTCACACAGTCTAAAAGTAAATGCCCCATATCTACCTGGTCCAGGCAATGGTGTTTTGACAGTCCATAAATTTGTATTTGGGTTATAAGCAATCAAATCCTTAATTGCAGCTGAAGAAGTTGCACCAGTGCACAAAAATCCAATGCCATTGTATTCAAATCCTATTGCACTTTGCCTAGGGGAGCCAGGAACGGATGAAATTTGTGTCCAAGCGTCTATTGTAGAGTTATATTTCCAGAAATCTGATTGCAGTGGAATATATCCTGTTCCTACGTAAGCATCATTTCCAATTACAAAAGTGGATGAAGTGTATCTGCCACCTGGAGGAAAAGGACTTATGCTTGTCCAAGTATTGCTGACAGGGTCAAATTTGTAAAAGTCATTTAACTGAAATGTTGAAGGGTTCCACCCAAGTCCTATGTATCCATAACCATTTATGGAAAACCCACTTGCAGCATATCGGATATTGCCTGGGATATCTGCCTTTTGTGTCCATACCAATGTTATAGTATTGTATTCCCACAAGTCTTTATAATAACTGTTGATAGCTGCATCAAACCCTGTTCCAATATAGATTGAATTATCTATTGCAAATCCAGCATGAGCACCTCGCGTTTGAGCGGGAAGATTGGTTGCTAGTTGCCAGGTTACTTGCGCATTAAGCAGTAGCCCAGTAAAAATAAAAATGCAAACCAGAATAATTCGACCATTCATTACTCATGTGATTTAATAAGTAATGTTAGTGATTTTTTCAATTGAATAACAGAGCAATTCTTAAAATAATTCCATTGAGTATTGTGGTTATCTTTCCTTTCCGCACTACTTTTTCAAATTCAAAGTCCTTTCGAAATACGAACCATTCATAATCCGGTTGATTAAAGTAAAGAGCATAAGTATCTTTATTGTGTAAATAAAATCCGTACTGATTCAACATCTTGACCAAATAGTTTGTTTCAATATCCAAATCAATGATTTGAAGTTTGTCAGGATCATTTTTGTGAAACCACCGCAAACATTTTGGATTAGGTAAATTTATTGCAACAATTGTTTTGTCATGGCTCAATCCACTGATGGTTTTGAATATGTTTTCATGGGCTTCCATCGGAATGTGTTCAAGCACGTCTGGAAACAAAATAATATCATATTCCTGATCATGTTTGAATGAAGTCATATCAGATATCAGGAATTGCATATTGCTATTTGCTGAATATCTTTTCCTGGCAAATTCAATTGATTCTGGACTAATGTCTACTCCTGTAATCTTACCCTTCGGAATTTGTTTTGCTATGAAGCCACTCAAAGTCCCAATCCCACAACCAATTTCAAGAATTGTGGAGTCAGATCGCAATCCCATCTTTTTTAATTTTAGCAAAATGGTTCTGTGCCGGTTATTCACACCTGCCATACTTTGTTTCTCAAGGTTAGCCCACAAATCATCATAATAAGTAGCAACTTCTTTATAGCTTACTTCACTCATGTTTTTAATTCTAAATTTTTTTCAATTGTTTAATTGATTTCTTAATGCAATTAGCCAGTAAAATTAGTTTCTTGTTTGTTTCCAATGCAAATCAAATTTGGGTGCGTAGCTTCATGCATTTGAGTGCAAAGATGCCACATATTATAATATAAGATGGCCAAAGCAATGCACTCAAATTCTACTTTTTACTCTATAATATAAACTCAGTCAAGGCATTTCTATGGCCATTTTTCTCAATCCCATCATCTTTTCGCAGGGTTATGTGTGCCGTTTACCCAACAATTTTGGCATTTCCACCATACCATTTCGTGGGTTTTTGCCTTTCTGTCGGTCACCACAAAAAATTATTCTAACTGAGCGTCAATAGTTTACATATTTTATCCTGCAATAAGTAGCACCCGCATTTGTAGAGTCGAAAAATCAATCTACATTTGCAGCCCCAATTAGTTCTGTGAATTACTGAATACGTCTTTTTTGCCACGGTAGCTTGAGGCAAAATGTTAATAAAAAAGTTGCTTTTTAGTTGCTTAAATCAAAAAAGACTAAGTAAATTTGTAGCCCCGATTTGGTGAGAAGTTGACATTGTGTTGTTGAAAAAATAGTTCTTTGGGTTTGGAGGTAGTTTCATTTTAAATATTACCTTTGCAACCCCAATTTGAAATTGTGATTATTACTTTTGATCAATCGAGATCAAAATCTTAATAAACGTTCTTTGAAGAAGTGAAGAGGAAATAATGGGCCCTTATGGGATATGTTTTTACATACACCATAATGATGCTAAAGATCTTGAGATATTTAAAACAAACTTTACAATGGAGAGTTTGATCCTGGCTCAGGATTAACGCTAGCGGCAGGCCTAATACATGCAAGTCGAACGGTAACAGGGTAGCAATACCGCTGACGAGTGGCGAACGGGTGCGTAACACGTATGCAACTTACCTCTAACTGGGGGATAGCCTCCCGAAAGGGAGATTAATACCGCATAATATCATTTGAAGGCATCTTCAGATGATCAAAACTCCGGTGGTTAGAGATGGGCATGCGCAACATTAGCTTGTTGGTAAGGTAACGGCTTACCAAGGCAACGATGTTTAGGGGGTCTGAGAGGATGATCCCCCACACTGGTACTGAGACACGGACCAGACTCCTACGGGAGGCAGCAGTAAGGAATATTGGTCAATGGACGCAAGTCTGAACCAGCCATGCCGCGT
>JBBKVM010000083.1:0-89628 GCA_037968415.1 Bacteroidia bacterium
CAATTGAAATGGATAAAATAAATAAAGATGTATTTTTGTCAAATAATTGCGATTTATGTTAACTCCTTTTGATGATATTTATTTTATGAAACTTGATTCTAACTTAAACGTTTTATCAGCAAAAAAATATTTTACAGCACAAGATGATTATAGTTATGATATTATCCGGGAAAGTAATGGAGAATTAATAATAGATGGAATAACTGCGGGTTTTAGTTCATATTTTTCTCGGTTTATTTTGAAACTCTCTGACCAGGGAGCCTTGTTATGGGCCAAGTTATTGGATGAAGGCTCTGGCTCTTCAGGATTTCCTATGACAAAATCAACGGATGGGAATTATCTGTTTGCCACTGCTTCTATGAATATCTTTAAAGCCGATAGTGTGTTTAATATTTTGGCTGCCACAAAGTTCACTACAGGATTTTTGTTTAAAAGCTTGAATGTGGCAGCCCAAACCAGAGATGGTGGCCTTATTGCAGCTGGTGCGATGAGTAATGTATTCAACTCATTTGTGATAAAAATGGATAGCAGTTGGAATGGCGGATGCAACCAAACAACTCCCAGTTATAATGTGTCGCAAGTCTTTTTTGGCGAAGATACTTTGGTATTAACCGCAACCACGTACAACATTGCTGAATATGCCGGCCCACTTGCTACTTATGCCATCACCAATCCGGTAACTACATACTGCCAAACAGCTACCGGTATAGTGGAGGGAGAAATTGAAAACAACATATCTGTTTTCCCAAACCCATTTACCCAACACATCAACGTGAACATTGCCGATATAAAACTCAGCGCGGTGCGGGTGCTGGATGTGCTGGGCAATGCGGTGGCGTTTAGGCAAAGCATAAGCGACAATGACAACACCCTCACCCTGCATTTTGATGGATTGAAATCAGGAATATATATTCTGCAACTCACCGATACAAACGGCCAAACATACACCCAAAAAATAGCGTGTCACTAATTTCGGCCACACGGTTGTGTTAATCTTTCTTTGCTGCAGCCTGCAACTGCTCATGCGTTAGCTTGCAGTTGATCCACTCGCCATCGAGTTCGCTTTGGTATTTTTTATAAAATTCGATGGCCGGGGTGTTCCAGTCCAGCACCTGCCACTCCAGTTTCATGGCGCCTTCGCGCGCGGCTATGCGTATCATCTCGTCCATCAGCAGCTTGCCTATGCCGCGCCTGCGGTGGGGTTGGGTTACCACTATGTCATCGAGGTAAATGCCGCGGCCTTTCCACGTGCTGTATTTAAAATAGTACAACGCCATGCCCACAATCACTCCTTCTTCTTCGGCCACAAAAAAATAAAACACAGGCTGCGCGCCAAAGCCATCGCGCTCCATCTGCGCCACGCTCGTAATTACTTCATTGGGTGCCTTCTCGTACAATGCCAGCTCCTGCACCAGCGCCATCACCGCGGGCAGGTCTTTTTTTTCGCCTGTGCGCAGGGTTATTTTTTTTTCTTCCATACTCATCTTATTTAATAAAGTGTACGCACCTTGATGGTGTGTTTGACTTTGCGCAGCTCGGCCAGCGCGCGGGGCGAAGCTTTGCGCTCCACGTCCAGCACCACATATCCTATCTGCTCGTTGGTTTTGAGGTACTGCCCCAGTATGTTCATTTTGTGCCGCGATATGGCGCTGTTAATTTCCGACAGTACGCCCGGCACGTTGCGGTGTATATGCAGCAGCCTGTGCGCGCCTTGCTGCACGGGCAGGCTGAGCGATGGCACGGTGAGCGAGCCGGTGCTTTGGCCACTCTCCAAAAAGCTCACCAGTTTGCCTGCCGCGTCCAGGCCTATGTTTTGTTGCGCCTCTTCGGTAGAGCCGCCTATGTGGGGTGTGAGTATCACGTTGGCCAGCCCTTGCAGTGGTGAGGAGAAGGTTTCGCCAGCGGCAGCCGGCTCGGCCGGAAACACATCGGCCGCCATGCCGCCCAACAGGCCTGCGCGCAGGGCAGCAGCCGCAGCATCTATATCCACCACATCGCCACGACTAAGGTTTAGCAATACGGCTCCTTTTTTTATCTGGCCGATGCGCTTTTTGTCCATGAGGTTGCGTGTGCTTTTGCCTCCGGGCACATGCAGCGTAACGATGTCCGATTTAGTAAGCAGCGCCTCCAGGCTGTGTGCGGCCTGCGCGTTGCCCAGCGCCAGCTTGCTCTCTATATCATGGTACAGCACATGCATGCCCAGGCTCTCGGCCATCACCGATACCTGCGAGCCGATGTGCCCGTAGCCGATGATACCGATGGTTTTGCCGCGTATCTCGTGGCATCCGCGGTGATCCTTGAGCCACTTGCCGCTGTGTGCGGCCACACTTTTTTCGTACACCCTGCGCAGCAGCAATATGGCGTTGGCCACCACCAGCTCGGCCACCGATCGGGTGTTGGAGTAAGGCGAGTTAAACACCGCCACCCCACGCGCGGTAGCCGCAGACAGGCTTACCTGATTGGTGCCTATGCAAAAACAGCCCACGCCAAGCAGCTTGCCTGCTTTGTCGAGCACGCCTTCGGTAAGTTGGGTCTTGGAGCGTATGCCCAGCAGGTGGGTGTCGGCCAGCTCGGCCCGCAGCGCATCGGCATCCAGCGCTTTGTTGTACACAACTACATTTTTATATCCCGCCTTGCGAAACACGTCCACAGCGGTTTTGTTGATGCCTTCCAGCAGCAGAATTTTTATTTTATCGCGCGGAAAAGAAGTTTTTGATGTCATGCCTTTGTATGTTCACAGTGGTGCATGCAAATGTAAACCATCCTGAACACATGCGCAGATGGCCGCAGGCGCATTGCCACTTCTTGCAGGAATTGCGATATTTGCTGAACCATTCAAAAGGTCAATCCATGCCAAACAAAATCAACAAAGTGATTACGCTGGGGCAATTCATCATAGAGCGTCAAAATGATTTCCCATTTGCCAAAGGCGAACTGTCACGACTGCTGCGCGACATAGGCATAGCCGCCAAAATAGTGAACCGCGAAGTGAACAAAGCCGGACTGGTGGATATACTTGGCGAACACGGCACCACCAATGTGCAGGGCGAGCAGGTAAAAAAACTCGATGTGTTTGCCAACGAGCAGTTTATAGCTGCGTTGAAATCGGGCGGTGAGTGTGCGGCCGTAGCCAGCGAAGAGAATGACGACATGGTTATATTCGACAACGAGGTGTCGAAAGATGCCAAATACGTGGTGGCCATGGATCCGCTTGATGGCTCTTCTAACATTGATGTGAATGTGTCTATCGGCACCATATTTTCGATTTACCGTAAAATTTCTCCCGATGGCACGGTGGAACTGAGCGACTTCTTCCAAAAGGGCACCGACCAGGTAGCGGCAGGGTACATCACCTACGGCTCATCCACCATGCTGGTATACACAACAGGGCGTGGCGTCAATGGTTTTACACTCGATCCGAGCATAGGCGAGTTTTGCCTTTCGCATCCCGATATCATGACTCCACAAAACGGAAAAATATATTCTGCTAACCAAGGTTACTACGTGCATTTTCCGGAAGGCGTGAAAGACTACATAAAATATTGCCAGGTAGAAGACGAAGCCACATCGCGCCCATATTCGTTGCGCTACATAGGTTCGCTGGTGGCCGACTTCCACCGCAACCTGCTCAAAGGCGGCATATTTATTTATCCCGGCACCGCGCAGGCACCCAATGGAAAGCTTCGCCTGCTGTACGAATGCAACCCGCTGGCCATGATCGCTGAGCAGGCTGGTGGCAAGGCATCGGATGGTTCGCACCGCATACTCGATATGCGACCGGAAGCATTGCACCAACGCACGCCCTATTTTATCGGCTCGAAAAGTATGGTGGAAAAAGCCGAAGAGTTTATGAAGAAGTACTCCACAGTGGAGGCATAACATAAGCCGGCACACTGCCGGCACCTTACATACCAATACCATTGACACCCGGGGGCAACGCCTTTCCGGGATATACTATTTATACTGAATTAATGAACATAGCAGACATCATAGGCAAATACGCAGGCAATAAGAACACCCGCCTCATCAGCAACTGCATAGCTGCGGGCAAGCCGGTGCGTGTGCACATAAAAAATATGACGGGCAGCGCTGATGCCTTTGTCGCATGTGCGGTGCAGTCGGAGGTGCGCGGTAGCCAACTGTTTATTCTCACCGACAAGGAAGAAGCGGCATACTTTTACAACAATGTGGAGAACATAACCGGGGCGGGCAAGGTGATGTTTTTTCCATCGTCATTTAAGCGTGCCTATCAGGTGGAAGAAGTAGATAACGCCAACGTGCTGTTGCGCGCAGAGGTGCTCAACCGCATACGCAAAACACAGGGCGAGCTGATGATAGTCACCTATCCTGAAGCGCTAACAGAAAAAGTGGTGACGCGTCAAACATTGGTCAACAACATCATCGACCTGAAGCTTGATGAACAACTTACCATAGAGTCGTTGACAGATTTTCTGAACGATTACGAATTTGAACCCACCGACTTTGTGTACGAGGCAGGACAGTTTGCCGTGCGCGGTGGCATCGTGGATGTGTTTTCGTATGCCAACGAACTGCCCTACCGCATTGAGTTTGCTGACGACCGCATTGGCTCCATCCGCACATTTGACCCCACCACACAAACACGCGTGGAGAACATGGCCAGCATCACCATCATACCCAACGTGCAAACGCGGCTGCTGAAAGAAAGTCGCGAGTCGATATTCGAATTTATACATCCATCTACCACGGTGTGGATAAAAGATTGGGCGGAAACTTTGCTGCAGGTACAGACTCAATATGATAAAGCGGTAGAGAGTTATCAACCCGAAGAGGGCCTGATAAAACACCTGACGCCTGAAGAATTGTTTATCAATAAAAAAAAACTGGCCGAGGTAGTTCAAAAATTTTTGTCGGTAGAGTTTGGTCGTAAATTTACCGGCCAGCCCGAACTGGTGGTGGAATACAACACCACACCGCAACCATCATTCAACAAAAACTTCAACCTGCTGATAGAAAACCTGCAGCAGTTTACCGCGCAGGGATACACCAATTTTATTTTTGCCGATGCAGCCAAACAGGTAGAACGCATCTACGCCATATTCGAAGACATTGGGCAGGATGTAAAAATGGTGCCCATCGGATTGTCTATTCACGAAGGGTTTATCGATCATGAAATGAAGTTGGTGTGTTACACCGACCACCAGGTGTTTGACCGATACCACCGTTTCCGATTGCGGCAACAATACACCAAGCGCGAGTCTATCACGCTCAAAGAACTTGGCAACCTGCAACCGGGTGATTATGTAACGCACGTAGACCACGGGGTGGGGCGCTTTGCAGGCCTGCACACCATAGATGTAAACGGCAAACCGCAAGAAGCAATCAAGTTGGTGTACAAAGACAAAGACCAATTGTTTGTGAGCATACACTCGCTGCATCGCATCGGAAAATATTCGGGCAAAGAAGGCAAAGAGCCGGTGCTGAGTAAACTGGGTAGCAACACGTGGAACACGCTCAAACAAAAAACCAAAAAGAAAGTCAAGGACATAGCACGCGACTTGATACTACTGTACGCCAAACGCAAAGCGCAAAAAGGTTTTGCGTTTACACCCGATACGTATTTGCAAAATGAATTGGAGGCTTCATTCATTTATGAAGACACCCCCGACCAGGAAAAATCTACAGCCGATGTAAAACGCGACATGGAGCAGCCGCACCCCATGGACCGCTTGGTGTGTGGCGATGTGGGCTTTGGCAAGACGGAGATAGCCATACGCGCAGCTTTCAAAGCGGTGTGCGACAGCAAGCAAGTGGCAGTGCTGGTGCCCACCACCATACTCGCGCTGCAGCATTACAATACTTTTCGCGAGCGCTTGCGCGACCTGCCCTGCACGGTAGATTACATCAACAGGTTCAAAAGCAGCAAGCAACAAAAAGATACGCTGGCGCGCCTGGCCGAGGGCAAAGTAGACATCATCATAGGTACACACAGGTTATTTAGCAAAGATGTAAAGTTCAAAGAGTTGGGCTTGCTCATCATTGACGAGGAACAAAAATTTGGCGTGGCCTCCAAAGAAAAACTGAAGGCTTTGCGCGTCAACGTAGACTCGCTTACGCTCACTGCCACACCCATTCCCCGCACGCTGCACTTTTCGCTTATGGGCGCGAGAGATCTCAGTATCATCAATACGCCACCGCCCAACCGTGTGCCGGTGACTACCGAGTTGCACACTTTCAACGAAGAGTTGATACGCGATGCAGTTATATATGAAGTGACGCGGGGCGGGCAGGTGTTCTTTGTGCACAACCGCGTGCAAGACATACACGAGATGGCAGGACTGGTGCAGCGCCTGTGCCCCGATGTGAAGGTGGGCGTGGGCCACGGCCAGATGGATGGCGACCAGCTGGAGGATGTGCTGATGCGTTTTATCGATGGCGAGTACGATGTGCTGGTAGCCACCACCATCATAGAGTCAGGACTCGATATAGCCAACGCCAACACCATATTCATCAACAACGCCCACCACTTCGGACTCAGCGACCTGCACCAAATACGTGGGCGCGTGGGACGCTCCAACAAAAAAGCATTTTGTTATCTGATGGCGCCACCGCTTTCGGTACTCACAGCCGAGGCGCGGCAGCGGCTGCGCGCCATCGAAGAATTCTCTGACCTGGGCAGCGGATTCAACATCGCCATGCGCGACCTCGACATACGCGGAGCGGGCAACCTGCTGGGCGCGGAGCAAAGTGGTTTCATCGCAGAGATAGGTTTTGACATGTATCAGAAAATACTTGACGAAGCCGTGCGCGAGCTGAAAGCAGAAGAGTTTACTGACCTGTTCAATGACAACAATCAAAGTGATGAAGGTAGGGCCCTCACCTCACAAACCTTTGCCAGCGATTGCCAAATAGATACTGACCTGGAGATCTTAATTCCCGATTGGTATGTGACCAGCGTAACCGAACGACTGAGCTTGTATAAGGAGCTGGACAACCTGGAGACTGAAGAGTCACTCACACAATTTGCCGACAATCTTGTTGACAGGTTTGGAGAACTTCCGGTGCAAGTGAAAGAACTAATGCAAGCCATTCGCATGCGCTGGGCCGCGCGCAAGCTAGGGCTGGAGAAAATTATTCTCAAAAACCAAAAGCTGATTGGGTACTTTATTTCGAACCAATCATCGGCTTATTTCAACTCGCCTGTGTTTGCTGCGGTACTGCAGTTTGTAAAGGATCATCACCACCAGTGCAAACTGAAAGAAAATAAAAACCGGCTATCAATTACTTTTAGCGGAGTAAAGAGTATTCAAAATGCTTGCTTTATTCTCGACCAAATGAGCCTGCAACCTGTTGAGCAAACAACTAAATAAAAATATGATGAGCAAATACGATCTAACAAAAATAAGCACCCGCGCACCCGAAGATGCCGACAAGTCAGACACAAAAGAAAAAACAGAGCGCATAGCCAATGCGTTGGACGAGCTGCAAAACAAATTGTATGCAGAAGGAAAACACAGCGTGCTGATTGTGTTGCAGGGCATGGACGCGAGTGGCAAGGATGGTGCGATAAAGAAAATATTCAGCGAGGTGAATCCGCAAGGAGTGCATGTGCAGTCATTTAAAAAGCCCACCGATGAAGAATTGGCACACGATTTTTTGTGGCGCATTCACAAACACACCCCCGAGCGCGGCATGATTCAAATATTTAACCGGTCGCATTACGAAGATGTGCTGGTGACGCGTGTGTTGGGATACACTGACGATGCCACCGCTGCCCACCGCTTTGAAATAATCAATGCCTTTGAAAAAAACCTTTTACGGCAGGACACACAGATTCTGAAATTTTATCTGCACATATCAGCGGAAGAGCAGCAACAAAGATTCAAAGAGCGCCTGGAAGACCCACGCAAAAACTGGAAATACAATGCCAATGATTTAGAAACTGCAAAGTCGTGGCCGCAATACAAAAAGTACTACTCCGAAGTTTTTGAGAAGTGTGGTCCCGAAATTCCGTGGGTGATTGTGCCCTCAGATCAAAATTGGTGGAAAGAATTTGTGATCTCAAACACGCTACTGCAAAGGCTACAACAGTTAGGTTTGGAATATCCCACATTAAAACCAGATTAACGGCATAGTTGTTGTTTCGGACGTGAACCGTTGTGTGTTCGTAAAATCACCAAATCCACTTATTTGGTGAATGAACATGCAGTATATTTCAATCAAACAATTATTTAACCTTTTAAACCAAAGTTATGGGAATGTTATCCGAATTTAAAAAATTTGCCATGCGGGGCAACGTTGTAGATATGGCCGTAGGTATCATCATTGGTGGTGCTTTCGGTAAAATTATTTCATCTTTTGTTGCAGATGTATTAATGCCACCAATCGGTATGTTGATGGGTGGTGTTGATTTCACCAGCCTCAGCTACCAACTCAAGGAAGCAGTAGTGGGTGCCGAAGGAGCGATAGTTGAAGAGGCAGTAGCCATCAACTATGGTAATTTCCTGCAGGTAACAGTTGATTTCCTCATCGTTGCATTTGCCATTTTTATGGTAATCCAATGGATGAACTCATTGAAGAAAAAAGAAGAAGCAGCACCTGCTGAGCTTCCAAAGCCAACTGAAGAAGTTAAACTTCTCGAAGAAATCCGCAACCTGTTAAAAAAATAACCTTACAATAGGTTATAAGTAATAGAAATTCCTGTATAATTGGTGATTCTTAAAGCACCCATTGTGCAGGAATTTTTTTTGCTTCAAATAAACAAACATGACCGAAGTATTCAGTTCGTATAATGTACTCATTTTTTTAGGGGTGGTGGTGATTATGTCATACATGTTCGACATCATTGCCAAAATCACCAAAATACCTTCTGTATTGTTACTGCTGGGCACTGGTGTGGGCTTTAGGCTCACTGCCGATTATTTTGGCTACCAAATACCCAATGTGAAATACATGCTCGAGTTGTTTGGCACCATTGGCTTGATACTGATTGTGCTGGAAGCCTCCATCGAGTTGAAATTGAGCCGCGAAAAATTGGGAGTGATTAAAAAATCTTTGTTGGCCGCACTTGTTATTTTGATAGGCACCGCTACTGTAATTGCGTACATCATCCATATTTGGATAGATGCGCCCATGCACATTTGTTTTGTCAATGCCATTCCGTTGGCTGTAATCAGTAGCGCGGTAGCCATTCCCAGCATTAGCAATCTAACGGAAGCTAAAAAGGAATTTCTCATTTACGAGGCTACATTTTCCGATATACTGGGTATCATGCTGTTCAACTTCGCGTTGGCCGACAACCCATTGAGCAGTGATGCATTGATTCACTTCAGTACCAACCTTGTACTGATTATTATCATCTCATTAGTGGGCGGGCTGCTGCTGATGTTCTTTGTGGAACGCATCACACACCACGTTAAGTTCTTCCTTATTCTGGCCGTGCTCATTATGGTGTATTCACTGGGTAAAATGATTCACCTCTCATCGCTGCTGCTCGTATTGGCTTTTGGTATGATTATCGGCAACACCGAATTGTTTGCACGTGGCAAACTCAAAAAGTTTTTCAATGAAAGCAAGCTCATCGCGGAAGCCAAACAGCTCAACCTCATTACCGCAGAGTCGGCTTTTCTTATCCGCACCTTCTTTTTCATCTTGTTTGGTTACTCCATTGCGTTAACTACGCTTACTTCGCTCAATGTGTACATAATAGGTTCGCTTATCATCCTTGCCATACTGGTGATACGCTTTGTGTACCTAAAGTATGTGGCGCGCACGCCTTTGGTGCCCGAACTGTTTATCGCACCGCGCGGGCTGATTACCATCTTGCTGTTTTACAACATCCCCTCACATCTCATGCTGGAGCATGTTACTGAAGGCATATTGTTCTTCGTAGTAATTATTACCGGCCTTATGATGATGGGCGGTCTTATGGCCAGCCATGATAAGGTGGAAGACATTCCGAATTATTAAAAGTAGTGTGGTGGGTTAAATGCCCGTGCGAATGGCCTCCACAGGATCCATGCGCGATGCGGTGAAGGCAGGAACAAATCCTGATACCACACCTATGATGGCCGAGATAAGCAACCCCTGGAAAATGTTTCCGATGGTGAGCACAAAGTCAAAATCGGCAAGGTTGGTGGCAATTACCGAAAAAATAAATACCATCAACAACCCCAGCGTACCACCCATCAGGCACAGAAACACACTTTCGATTAGAAACTGCAAAAGGATAAAATAATTTTTTGCGCCCAATGATTTTTGAATACCAATCACATTGGTGCGTTCCTTTACGGAAACAAACATAATGTTTGCAATACCAAAGCCGCCCACCAATATCGAAAACCCACCAATAATCCAACCCGCTATGCCCAACACATCAAATGTAGAGGTCACAGTGTTGGCCAGCAACTTGGCCTCGTTAAGTGAAAAATCATCGGCACCTGATGGCTTTATCCTTCTGATCGCGCGCATTTGCCCGCGCAATTCGTCTTTCATTTCAGATATGCTCACATTGGGTTTTGCCTTGGCCGCTATCAAAGGATTAGTCCGTTCAGAGTTGAGGTCTACCACATTGCGAGCATAGTAAACCGGCAACACGATAAAATTATCTTTGCTGTTGTCCATAATACTCGACCCCTCTTTTTCAAACACACCTATCACAGTAACTTTGCGCCCGAGCAAATTAATCTCTTCGCCTATGGCGCTTTTGTTCGGAAACAAACTTTCTTTTACATCCGCGCCTATCAGTGCAATAGGCTTGCCTGTCTGCGATTCCATCTCCGAAAAATATCTACCCTCGGCCAGTTCAAAACTTGAAATGCGGTCGTAGGCGTGCGACACGATAGCCACGGTAGTATTTTCCACCGAGTTGTTCGCATGCTTCACCACTTTGCCATTCAGGAAACCTTCGTACGCCATGGCCTCCACACTATTCAGCCGTTTTGCCAACAACTCAGCTTCCCGGTAGGTTGGGATGGGCCTGTTCATGTACTCCCACCACTTAAAGTCAGCACTGAAAACCCATGGCCACTTTTGGATATACACCACATCATCGCCCAGGCTATTGATGCTGCCTCTCACATTTCTCTCGAGCGAATCAACCAGAGTGAACACAGAGATAATGGCAAAAATTCCGATGGTGATTCCAAGTAAGGAAAGAAGTGTGCGCAGCTTGTTATTACTAAGTGCGTGCCACGCAAAGAGAATACTCTCTTTAAATAGTTTCAGGAAAATCATCATCACACCAAAGGTAAATAATTTCACTCATCGCTGTCTGTTTTGCATGTATTGCCGAAACATTAGTAAAATCAGGCTTTTCCATCCAATGGTCAACTTGTGAAATGCAGCTATTATTGATAAATTCGCACCCTCGTTACAATTAAGGAATGGAATCAACTATCAAAATAAAAACCGCTCTTATTTCTGTTTATCACAAAGACGGACTGGATGAGCTCGTAAAGATGATGCATAACAATGGCATCAACATTATTTCAACCGGTGGCACCCAGGCATTTATCGAAGCACTGGGTGTACCTGTTACTGCGGTGGAAGAACTTACCTCCTACCCTTCTATATTGGGCGGTCGTGTGAAAACGCTGCACCCAAAAGTATTTGGTGGCATACTCGGACGAAGAAACCTCAGTGATGACGTGGCGCAGTTAGAGGAATACGAAATTCCGCCTATCGATTTAGTAATTGTGGATCTGTATCCGTTTGAAGAAACGGTAGCTTCTCAAGCATCCGAAGCCGACATTATAGAGAAGATAGACATTGGTGGTGTGTCGTTGATTCGGGCAGCTGCAAAAAATTTCAATCACGTGCTCATTATCCCATCGCGCACGCAATATTCCTTTTTACAAGAAGTTCTCGAAACCGGCATTGGTGCCACCACGCTGACACAGCGTAAAGAGATGGCAGGTGAAGCATTCAAATTGACCGCATTGTACGACAGTGCTATTTATTATTATTTCAAACCTCAACAGAATGCGTTCACCATTCATCCGGTAGAAGGCCTTACGCCATTGCGCTATGGCGAAAACCCACACCAGCAAGGAAAATTCTTTGGCAAAATTGAAGAAGTGTTTGACCAGCTACACGGCAAAGAACTTTCGTACAACAACTTGCTGGACGTAGAGTCGGCACTCAACCTAATTGCTGATTTTGATGAAACTACTTTTGCTGTTTTGAAACACAACAATGCGTGCGGAGTGGCATCGCGCCCGGTGCTCAGCGAGGCATACAGCGATGCCCTGGCGGGCGATCCGGTGTCGGCATTTGGCGGGGTGTTGGTTACCAACCAACCCATCGACAAGGCAACGGCTGAATTGATGAACGAATTGTTTTTCGAAATACTGCTGGCGCCTGAATTTGATGCAGATGCACTAGAGATATTACAGTCGAAAAAAAATCGCATCCTGCTGAAAACAAAACCCACCGTGCCGGTGAGGCGCACATACCGTTCGCTTCTCAATGGCATACTGGAACAAGACAAAGACCTGCATACCGAAACAGCGGCCGACATGAAAGCAGTTACCACTGCAAAGCCTTCCGCTGCTCAACTTCAAGACTTGGTGTTTGCCAACAAACTGGTGAAGCACACCAAATCAAACGCCATTGTGCTGGTGCGCAAAGGCCAGATGATAGGCAGCGGCACCGGACAAACATCACGCATTGACGCGCTGCGACAGGCTCTTGATAAAGCCAAGTCATTCGGCTTTGATGCGAAAGGAAGCGTGATGGCCTCTGATGCTTTTTTCCCATTTCCCGATTGTGTAGAGATAGCGCACGAAAATGGAATCGTAGCAGTGGTGCAGCCTGGTGGATCTATTCGTGACAAAGAGTCCATTGAGTTTTGCGACAGCCATCAGATGGCGATGGTATGCACAGGCATCAGGCATTTCAGACATTAATAAAACAATTGTTTCCATATGGGTAACAATTTGTGATGAAAAGAGTAAAACGATCAACATTAGCCTAACTTATTAAACCAACTATTCAATGGGATTGTTTGATTTCCTAACCCAGGAGATTGCGATTGATCTGGGAACCGCCAATACACTTATTATTCACAACGACAAAGTGGTGGTGGACGAACCGTCCATCGTGGCCATGGACAGAACCACCGGCAAGGTGCTTGCAGTAGGAAAGCAAGCGATGATGATGCACGGCAAAACACACGAAAACATTAAGACCATACGACCCCTCAAAGATGGCGTGATAGCCGACTTTGATGCTGCCGAACACATGATACGCGGCATGATCCGCATGATCAACCCTAATAAAAGGTTGTTCACGCCTTCACTGCGCATGGTAATCTGTATTCCATCGGGAATCACCGAGGTGGAAAAACGTGCGGTGCGCGATTCGGCCGAGCATGCAGGCGCCAAAGAAGTATACCTGATTCACGAGCCCATGGCTGCCGCGATAGGTATTGGCATTGACGTGGAAGAGCCAATGGGCAACATGATCATCGACATTGGCGGTGGCACCAGCGAAATTGCCGTGATAGCCCTGGGTGGTATCGTTTGTGACCAGTCAATCCGCGTAGCGGGAGATGGTTTTACAACCGACATCTGGGATTACATGCGCAGACAACACAACATACTAATTGGTGAGCGATCGGCCGAAAAAATAAAAATAGAGGTGGGCTCCGCGCTGCCGGAAATTGACAATCCGCCACCCGACTTTGCCGTACATGGTCGCGATCTTATGACCGGTATTCCAAAAGAAATTACCGTTTCGTACTCTGAAATAGCCCACGCGCTCGACAAGTCCATTTCTAAAATCGAAGAAGCCATACTCAAAGCGCTGGAGATGACCCCTCCTGAACTTTCGGCTGACATATACCGCACCGGTATTTACCTTACAGGTGGTGGCGCGCTACTGCGTGGCCTCGACAAGCGTATAGCAATGAAAACAAAACTTCCTGTACACGTAGCTGAAGATCCGTTGAGAGCGGTTGTGCGCGGCACAGGCATCGCATTGAAAAATATCGACAGGTTTAAGTTCCTGATTCCCTAATCTTCCAGCACTTGTGTAAGTGCTATTAGTATTGACCTAACCATAACCGTGCTCGCTTGAAATGCGGAACCTATTTTTATTCTTCTGGCGATTTCATTTTTTCATATTGTTCCTTCTGCTGGAGGTAGCCGCGCTTTACCTTCTTGTCAAAAACAATAATTACCACAACGCAAGTTTTCTAAACTCATCCAACGAAGTGGCAGCCAACATGCTGGCCACTGTCAACAACGTGAATGAATATTTGCATCTCAAAGATGTAAACGAGTCGATGGCGCGCGAAAACAGTGAACTGCTGGGGTTAATTCCTTCCTACTATTTCAGCACACAGTCCGACACCGGTACCGTTAGAGACACTACTTTGCATCAACAATATTACTTTATCACTGCCAAGGTCATCAACAATTCGGTAAACAGGCGCTCAAACTACATGACACTCAACAAGGGATTGGTACATGGCATCAAACCTGAGATGGGTGTAATCACTAGCAATGGCGTGGTGGGTATTGTGAAAGACGTGTCAGAGAATTTCTGCACTGTACTTTCATTGTTACACAAAGAAACGCGTATCAGTTCAAAAATCAAAAACATTAACTTCTTTGGGTCGCTCACTTGGCCAGGCACAGATCCTGAACTGGCTTTGCTCAACGACATTCCAAAGAACGCAGTGTTCGCGGTAGGCGATACCGTGTTCACGTCAGGGTATTCAGCGATATTTCCTCAAGGGGTAATGCTGGGAACCATCAAAGAAAGTCGCATCGACCCGGGCGACAATTTTCACAACATCACTGTGAAGTTGAGCGTAAACTTTTACACCCTCACACACGTGTACGCCATTGAAAACATATTGAAAACGGAACAAATAAAATTGGAGGAGGCGACAAATGGTAATTAAATTCGTTCGTTACTTTATCCAATTTATATTACTGGTGGTAGTGCAAGTGCTGTTGGTCAACAACATCCAACTCGGTGGGCTTATCAACCCATACATATACATCTTGCTCATTCTATCGCTGCCATTTGATACACCGGGTTGGCTGTTGCTGGTGGTGGCTTTTGCGCTGGGCCTTTCGGTAGATGTTTTTATGAATACCATGGGCATGAATGCTGCGGCTTCGCTCGTAATGGCCTTTGCCCGCCCCACGCTGCTCAAAATTATGTCGCCACGCGATGGCTACGAATTTGAAACATCTCCTATTATTCCTCACATGGGCTTGCAATGGTTTGCTACTTATGCAGGCATACTTATACTAATTCACCACTCTGTGTTGTTTATAATAGAGGCAGGACGATTCAGCGAGATGTTATTTACCTTTGCTAAAGTATTCCTGAGTGCTGCCCTTAGTTTGATTCTCATCATTATCATCCAATACCTCTTCAGCGGAACTACGCGAAAATGAATAAATATAACGGCCGGACTTTTGTAATTGCAGCCATATTTATTTCCATTGCCTTTATTTACATCATCAGGTTGTTTTATGTACAGGTAGTGGAGAAAAAATATCAGGCCTCGGCTGATGATAACGCCATTCGCCACATAGTGGAATACCCCGCCCGCGGGCTGGTCTACGACCGCAAAGGCCGCCTAATGGTATACAACGATGCGGTGTACGACTTGATGGTGATACCTAAGCAAATAAACATTGCTGACACAATTGAGTTTTGCAGTTTACTTAGTATCACAGTAGAAGATTTCATCGCCAAAACTCAAAAAGCTAAAAAATATTCGCCTATCAAACCGACACTGTTCGAGAAACAACTCTCGGCAGAAACATATGCCGTATTTCAGGAAAAACTCTACAAGTTTCACGGATTTTATGTACAGCCACGCACGCTGCGCTTCTACCCCGACCGGGCCGGTGCGCACTTGTTGGGTTACATTGGCGAAGTAAACGATGCCCTCATTGAAAAAAATCCTTATTACAAGCAAGGTGACTATATCGGCATTAGCGGAATAGAACAATCGTATGAAGCTGTGCTGCGCGGTCAACGGGGCAAAAGGATTGTGATGGTGGACGTATACAACGTGGTTAAGGGCAGCTACGAAAATGGCAAGTTTGATACACTAGCAGTGGCGGGCGAAAGCCTTACCACATCACTGGATGCCGTGTTGCAAAAGTATGGCGAAGAGCTGATGGTAAATAAAGTGGGTGGCATTGTGGCCATTGAACCCAGCACAGGCGAAATACTGGCCATGATTACCAGTCCCAATTATGATCCTAATCTATTGGTAGGAAGGGCACGTACCAAGAATTATGCTTTGCTGCTGAAAGACCCTTTGAAGCCATTGTTTAACCGCGCCCAAATGGCCTATTATCCACCCGGTTCGACATACAAGTTGGTGAATGCACTCATCGCTCAACAGGAAGGAGTTATCACCCAAAACACACATTATCCGTGCAGCTATTATATCGGATCGCGTCCTATGAAGTGCCACCCTCATCCCGGTGGAATAGATTTACTTGGGGCAGTACAATATTCATGCAACCCATATTTTGCCCAGGTCTATAAAAACTTACTAGAGGCCAAGAAATTTGAAAACACCCAAGTAGGCTATGAGGTGTGGCGCAATCATGTTTTGGCTTTTGGAGTGGGCCGCAAACTGGATGTGGACCTGCCACATGAATTAAAGGGGCTAGTGCCCACAGTAGAATACTACGATAAATATTTTGGCAAAGGCAAGTGGAGAGCGTCTACCATCATCTCATTGGCCATCGGTCAGGGTGAGTTGGGGGTAACTCCTCTGCAAATGGCCAACATCATGTGCGCAATAGCCAACCACGGTTATTTCTACACTCCCCACATTGTAAAACGCATAGGCGAAAAAGGCAAGTTGGACGAACGATTTTACGCAAAGAACTATACCAAAGTGGATGAGAAACATTTCATTCCAATTATTGATGGAATGGAGCGCGTGGTAGAAGCCGGAACTGCCCGCGCATCCAGGATCAAAGACATCACCATATGTGGGAAAACCGGAACAGCCCAAAACCCACACGGTAAGGACCACTCGTTATTTGTTGGTTTCGCGCCAAAAGTAAATCCCAAAATCGCCATCGCTGTGATGGTAGAAAATTCCGGATTTGGCGGCACGTGGGCAGCCCCCATAGCCAGTCTGATGATTGAAAAATATCTCACCGACTCTATCTCACGACCTGAAATAGAAAAGAGGATTGTGTCCGCCAACTTATTACCTGTTGTTAAAGAAGTAGCGCCCAACTAATAGATGAGAAACCAACACGGAATTTTCAAGAACATAGACTGGGTCATGGTTACATTGTATCTGGTACTTGTACTGGTGGGATGGGTCAACATTTATGCTGCCGTTTACAACGAGGAACATAAGAGCATTCTGGACATAACCCAGAAGTATGGCAAACAGCTCATTTGGATTTGCACTGCCATAGTGATTGCGATGGGTTTATTGGTGATTGATGGGAAATTCTACGCAGCTTTTTCGTATCCTATTTATGTACTCCTCATTTTTGCCCTCATTCTTGTTTATCTATTTGCACCCGAAGTAAAAGGCGCCAAATCATGGATTGAAATAGGGAATTTCAAACTTCAACCTTCGGAGTTTGCAAAATTCGCCACCAACATGGCGCTTGCCAAATTCCTAAGCACGCTCAACATCAACGTAAAAGACCTGAAAACTAAAATTATTTCGGGTCTCATTCTTGTTGTACCCATGTTGCTAATCTTAATGCAAAATGATACCGGCTCGGCATTGGTTTTTACTTCATTTATATTTGTTTTGTTTCGCGAGGGGCTTTCAGGAAATTTTTTACTCATAGGATTCTTCACCATTGTTTTGTTTGTGTTGGCCATGCTGGTAGATCAGATTTATTTGTTTGCCATTCTCGGATCCAGCGCGCTTGTGGTGATGTATTTTTATCGCAAGTCGAAAAAACATTTGGCTCTGATTGGGGTGATTGCATCAATGGCCATTGGCATGGTGTATAGCGTGGATTATGTGTTTGAAAATGTGTTGGAACCTCACCAAAAAACGCGTATAAATGTATTGTTGGGCAAAGAAACCGATTTGAAAGGTGCTGGCTACAATGTGAATCAATCTCTTATTGCCATTGGATCAGGCGGATTTGCGGGTAAAGGCTTTTTGAAAGGCACACAAACAAAATACGATTTCGTGCCGGAGCAAAGCACTGACTTTATTTTTTGCACTGTGGGCGAGGAGTGGGGATTGTTGGGCACTTCGACTGTCATCATTTTGTTCATGACATTGCTGCTGCGCATCCTTTTTATTGCCGAACGGCAACGCTCGCCCTATTCACGCATTTATGGATATGGTGTAGCATCCATTTTATTCTTTCACTTCCTCATCAACGTTGGCATGACCATCGGGCTAGCTCCAGTAATAGGTATCCCCTTCCCTTTCTTTAGCTATGGCGGATCCTCCTTGTGGTCATTCACCATCTTGCTTTTTGTGTTTATCAAACTCGATGCCTACCGTATGGAAATATTGAGATAAAAGAAAAGCACCGATTAAATTAACCGGTGCTTTTCTTTTTTGTTTTGGTATTTGCTATTAATAGAATTTACCTCTGTTATCTTTTATATTGGCGTGCTCTTTCAACACATTGAAAGAATCAAACTCAGCTCTTGAGCTTTTGCTTTGCATCAATTGCTGACGATCTGCTGCAAATTCTGTTTTGGGAGGAGGCTCTGTAAACATGTTCACTTTCACCACGTACACACCGTTTTCGCCTTTCAATGCAGGTGATGTTTGACCGCTCTTAATGCCAAATGCATAACCAACTACGAAGGGCTCGCGTCCTGCGCCTGCAATGGTACTCGAACTAAGCACCACATTCTGCGCTTCCTGCACAGGTGTGTTCATTGCCACTGACAGTTGGTTCAAATCAGATGCTTTACCTGTTTTTGCTATGCGATCCATAATCATATTTGCCTTCACTTGCTTACGCACTTCAACCTCTACAGCTTCCTTCACTATTTCAAGAGGAGCTATCCCTTTTTCTTTTACTTCAACCAAATGAGCTACTACATATTTATCTGTCAATTCAAATGCCTTTGAAACTTCGCCAACTTTTGCAGTGTACACCCATCTCACAACCTCGCGCGCGGCATCAATACCGGCTATGGTTCGGTCCGTGGGGCGAATGTTGTCTGCCACTCGCTTATTCAATCCTTTTTCAGCAATGGCTTTGTCAAATAACACAGGCGTGCTGTTGGTGCCAGCAAACTCATTTGCCTCCGCAAACATCGCCTGGTATGTCTGATTGCCGGGAGTCAGGTTCTTAGCAAGTATACCAAGTTGGATGCGCCTCTCAGGCTTTGTCTGGTTCATTATTTCTATGAGGTGAATACCAAACTGTGTCTCCACGATTACCATATCACCCTTTTTACCTTCAAATGCGGCATCGTTGAATGGCTTTACCATGGTACCTTCTGCGAAATACCCCAAGTCGCCACCTTTTTGGCCCGATCCAGGGTCTTGTGACAATGTTTTAGCCAATTCAGCAAAGCTCTTGCCTTTTTTTATTTCCTGACGTGTGCTTTCGGCTACGGCTTTTACACTGTCAGCCTTGTCAGGCGAAGGCAAACTGAAAAGAATGTGCCGCGCTTCTACGGAATCGGGTCGCTGTGTATAACCTATCACTTTTGCCAACTTAAACTGATTGTTTTCGAAATATGGTCCTACAACAGTTCCCGTTTCAAGGTTGAATAAGTTGCTGTCAATCTGCAAAGGGGCAGTTGCGCGGGTGTAGGTTTGAAAATCCATGCCGGTGTCGCTGTATCTCGATAAAAATGCCGAGTCGTTTTCAGTAACCCTAAATGCTTCTATCTGATCGTTGATAAAAGCCTGCGCTTCGCCACGATCATCGGCCGATGGCAACACATCAAAAATCACAAATTCAACTTTACGTGAAGTCTCTTGCTTGTACCGATTCTTGTTGGCCTCGTAATATTTCTTCAAATCTCCTTCGGTAACCACAGCCTGGCTGTCGGTGATGGTGGTATAGTTTACAAGCAAAAAATTGATAGAAGCCATTTTGTTTTTTGCCTCATAATCTTGTTTTACAAGCGCTGCAGGCATGTATATTCCTTTCTTCAACAGGTTATTATACTTCTGCTTGAGTCTTTCTTCCTTAATGAATTTTTCAAATGCGATCCATTGCATTTTTGTTTTACCTGTCGCATCCTGATCAAGGTTCTTCAAAAATTGTATCACAGTAGATGTGTTAAATTCACCCGTTTGCGGGTTGGTAAAAGCCTGTTTGATTTGTGGATGAGGATTTTTACCCTGCACCATATCAAACAACTCATCCTGACTCACACTTACTCCTGCTTCTTCAAATTGCTTACCATACACCATATCACTCACAAGCTGTGTCCATGCCTGCTCCTGTAACTGATCCATAGTGGCCTGATCTACAGACTCTACGTTGTTATTTATTTTATAGTTTTCGGACATTTGATCAATCTGGCTTTGAAACTCATTGATAGTGATAGTTTCATCACCAATGATTGCCAGTTTGTTCTCGGGTCCGAATAATGAAGTGCGGTTTGTGGTGAGGAAATCGCCCAGAATAAATGCCGCCAAACTCACGCCTATGAGTCCGATCAGCAGTCCGGCACGCTCACGTATTTTGCCAATTACAGCCATGATTACAGTAGGATTATTATTGATTTTTTAATAAGGGTGCGAATATACAACCCTAAATCGACAATTGAAAGTTATTCTGTCTCTTGGCTAAGGGTCATTTTCACCTGATCTATACGTGTTTCCGTGACCTGAAGAATCTTGAAACCGAACCCCGGAATTTGAATTTCTTCAGCAGCCAAGGGTATGCTTTTGTGAAAATGCATAATCAAACCGGCCAATGTTTCATATTCTTCGCCAACTGGCAAATCAAGCCCGTATTCCTGGTTCAGGTAATCAATTTCTAACCTTCCGCTGAGTATGTACTCGTTTTCGTTCAGTTTTTTCTCCGTTAGGTCTTCTATGTCGTGCTCATCATCTATCTCCCCGAATATCTCTTCCATAACATCTTCCATGGTCACTATCCCCGCTGTGCCACCATATTCATCCACTACAAGGGATATGCTTTTGTGCTGCTGTGTGAACAGTGTCAACAATTCGCGCGCAGGCATTGTCTCTGGTATAATTGTAATTGGCAATATGATTGAACTTATGCTTACAGGCTTTTTAAACATTTCATACGAATGAACAAACCCTATTATATTCTCAATGCTGTCTTGGTATACCAATATTTTTGAGAGTCCGGTTTCAATAAACATTTTACGCAGCTCTTCAATGTTGTTATCCTTGTTGATAGCCACAATTTCGGTTCGGGGTATCATGGCTTCGCGCACTTTTACAGAATTGAAATCTAGTGCATTCTGAAACATTTGTATTTCCGAAGATAAGCCCGATTCGGTTTCTTGTTCGGTGTTTATCTCCCTCACATAATGATCCAAATCAAGCCTTCCAAAAATAAGTTCAGCTTCAAAATTATCGACCTTAAAAAACTTCTTCAATATGGTTTCGCTGAAAACTTTTATGACGTAAACTACAGGATATAAGAGCACATAGAATATCAATATCGGAAAAGTGAAAATTTGCAGCATTTTATTGGGATTGATTCGAAACAAAGCTTTGGGAATAAACTCTCCCGTAACCAGTATCACAAGGGTTGAAACAATTGTTTGCAAAACCAAAAGAGTCGTTTCTGTAACAAACTCGGCAGGCAATATGCTCTTAATGATAGGCGTCATCAACTCCGCCATGAATATACCATATACCACGAGCGCAATATTGTTGCCAACCAACAGCGTGCCTATAAACTGTGACGGCTGCTTGGCAAATTTCGATAAGATTCGTGCTGAAAAAAGTCCTTGTTTATTACCGAGTTCTATTCTGAATTTGTTGGCTGAAATAAAAGCGATTTCAATTCCTGAAAAGAAACCTGAAAACACCAGCGCGACTACGATAATCGGGAACAGTTCCATTTAGTTTGGTTCCTGATCGTTTTGTGAATTTCTCAAGTCTTCAGATTGCTCAGATGCAATGCGTTGTTTACGTCTGATACTATACATCATTCCTGCAACGGCCGTAAATATAAAAAACCAAATACCCTCATTAAATCCTTCGGTGATTGTTTTAAACGCGCCAAATCCCATGCTGATGACAGCGATGCTCAACCAGGCTATTTCAAGAATGCGCAACATGTTCTACTTCTTCAGGTTAATGGTGCCTTTGATATTGAATATTTTATAGCGTGTAAAATACATATTTGATTCGAAGCCTGTACCAAAAATTATTTCGTCAGCAGTTGTGATTTTCACAAACTCATCAGAGTAAATCTTGTCGTTAGCTTCATCCCATATCAAATGTTCTGTATTTAACTTTTCTTCCTTTTCATTTATCACCACCACATCACTTTTTGCCTCCATTAGGCCTGTCCGCTCAAATCGTTTGGCATAATTCGCTGTGAGTGAAGTCTTAACCTGCATCTCACTGTTAAAAAACTCCACTTCCACTCCCTTTGGCATTTCCAGATAGGGGGTCTCACCCATGTACCTGTCCATTTGCAAAGCGCTTATTTTTACTTTCACTTTGGCTGAGTCAGAATAAAGTATAGTCACTTCCTTTGCCGACTCACTGGCCGAGCTCAACTCATCAGCAACCAAATTTACTTTCTCAAGATCGTTTTCGCAAGCAGAAATTAAGACAATGAAAAATGTGCAGGCAATCCGTATGAAATGCCTGCACACAATACTTTCTTGCAGTTTGATTTTGGGTTCCAATTATTTTATTCGCACTGTGGTTGACTCATTGATCCAGCATCCTACTTTGTAGCTGTCGCCCGCATTCAGGGTGTTAAAGAACACCGTCTCCTGGTCAGGCATATATGCACTATAAGCAGCTATTTTCTTTGCAGCTTCATCGGCATAGCTTCCATCCACACTCCTGGCTTGCTGGTATTTATCGATCGCAGCCCAGTAAACAGCTTTGCCATTGAGAAACTCAGAACAAGTGCCTGCAGAGTTGGCGTACATATCACCGATTAGCATATATGGCCTGCCCCAGCCAGGCCTCAAAGCGATGGCTCGCTGGGCGTTGGCCCGTGCGGTGCTGTAGTTTTTGCCCTGGGCCTGTACTTGCGCTAGGCTCATCAGGTAATCGGCTTTTTGGTTGTTGTCCTTTTCAAGATCAATCGCTTCTTGCAAATACGATTGCGCTTTGCCCGACTGTCCTTTCTTTAAATAAGTTTCCGCTAAACCAGCTGCCGACATGGCTGAAGGTTCAACCTTGTGCAAGTTTTCTACAGCAATGTCAAACAAAGGTGAATCTGTGCAGTTCTTCTTTTTCAACAAGCTGATCACTTTCTTCATCAACAAAGTGTCAGTTGGATTGGCTTTCACCTTGGAAGAATAAATATTTACCAAATCTTCACAGGAAGCAAAAGGCCCAAACAATGTCTCCAGATTTTGACGTGCGATATCATATCGTTCCACATTATTACCATTCTTCATGTTTGCTTCTACCAATGAGCTCAACTGTTCAAACAGCTCTATCACTTCAACTTTAGTTTTCTTTTTCAGGTTGTAAAGGCGGGTGCCTGCCTGGAAATATCTGAAGATAACCGAAGGCTCTGACTCGTTGCCTTCGAGCTGAATTGCTTTAGAAAAAAGTGCGAAAGCTTCTTCAACTTTTTCGGGTTGATATTCTACCATGTCAAGTGCTTTTCGGCCGGTAACAAAACCTTCTTCTCCAAAATTGGCTATGCGTCTGTCGTAAACCCAAAGGAGACTGTCCACCAATGCATTTTTCTTAGCAGCATCAGTTTCCTTCTTGATCTTGTTCTCCATCATGGCCACACCATCTATGTACATTCCCTTGCGCACTTTGGGGCAGTTATTCATCACCCATAACCAAGGACGATAAGCTTCTTCAAAATTCTCTTGCTTATAATATTCACGGTACAGAGATAGGTTCTGTATACATGCAATGCTGTCGTTTCCGTAAACTGATCCATTGTCTTGTGCGGTAGCAACACCTTCACCTAAGAAGGCAAAAAACAGCATTAGGTATATGATTTTGTTTCTCATGTTTGTAATCATTATTCGTATTTGCGTTTAAAAAACCAAGAGTCATCATTCAGAGTGAAGCCGATGTTCAAGCGTATGTACTGCTCCTGAATCAGGTTTTTATCAGTCGTTCCGCGTTGCCCCAGTTCAATGCCCATATTGGCGTATGAAAACGCTTTGTTGGGCGCTGAAGGCTTCACAGGTAACCCAACTCCAAATGTTATGCCATACTCTGTGAGACGCGTGTTGTGGATCTGCAGGTAGGTTTTATTGTACTTGAACCCTGTATAATATTGAGACCGTTTAAAGTAATTCCCTTTATCGGAAATGTCCGGACGGTAGCGCAAGCCACCACTCACCTTCACACTACTTTGCAACGAATCGGTTTCTTCAAATGCCTTGTAAGTCGACCAGTCTTGTGTGGCTATATCCAACGCAAAAGCAAGTTGATTTTTATCCTTGCCTCCAAAACCGTTTATCTCATACATAATACCCGCTCCATATGCCATAGGAAGTGAAATATTTCCTTTCTCATCAGGCGAATAAAAAGCGGTGTCTTTGGTAATCAGCAATTCCTGAAAAAGTGTGTACGAATTAGCCAAAGTCGAGCGTTTGGCAGCAATATCGTCTGAAAGTGACCCGGTTATACCCAAAGTCAGCTTTTTTGCTTCACTGTCAATTAATTTCCATTGCAAACCATAGTTGAGGTTGATATCGCTGATGCGGGTGGTATTAACAATTCGTGAGTTAAAGAAATTGGTTGAATCGGGAAATTCAAGTCTTCTGGTTTTTGAAATGGTGCCAAAAAGAAACGAAGTGTTGATGCCGATATTCAACCCTTTCAAAGGCGAACCGCCCAAACCAAGAAAAGCTTGGTTTACACCACCTGTACCGGTGAATATCCTTTTTACAGAACCAACTTGATCTACATAATCGGTGGTCGAGATGTTATAACCCACATTGCTATATGGCAACAAACCCACTACCAGTCCTAGTTTCGACTTCACAATGGGAGTTCCCACAAAAAGATAAGATAACTCGGTGCGATTATCGGTTTGCGAAGCCGAAGCGTTTGCTAGCTTAATAAATTCAGAGCGAATGGCAGAGCCAAATGACACAAACTGGATGTCAGCGTATGAAGCCGGGTTCAACATATTGATGTCCCTGCTGCTGCCCATGCCCAACCCTCCGCCACCCATCATGCGGTTAGTTATAAAGCCGTCTGCCTGCAGATCGCCAAGACCATATCGGCTGTAAGGTGATGCGTTGACGATTTGCGCATGCACTGAATGGGATAGCAACAACGCGATGATTGACAATAAAAGGGAGGATGCGAAGCCTGAGAATTTATTCGGCATTGAAGAGAAGTATTTCATTGAGTCCTTGGAGGGCCAGATTAGGGGCCACAAATATGCTACTTTTGAGTCGTTTCTCAAAAAAAAGTGTGTCACCGCCTGTCAGCAACACTTTGAGCTCTGCATTAAGTGCTTTGTGGGTGGTAATAAATCCTTCCATTTCAAACAACATCCCGTTTACCACTCCATTCAGAATAGATTCCTGTGTGCTGGCGCCCGTAAGCGAGGCAGGCAATTTTGCTTCAATTAACGGCAATTTGCTTGTAAAAGTATGAAGCGACTGCAATCGCATGAGCAGCCCAGGTGAAATGCTCCCACCTTTATATTCTCCCTCCTGGCTGATAAAGTCTATCTTAAGACAAGTACCTGCATCTATTACTAAAACAGGGTGCGAGGAATACATGGCAACTGCGGCCACTGCGTTGGCCAGTCGATCCAAGCCCAGGGTATCAGGCGTTTCATATTGGTTGATAATCGGAATTGGCAGCACATGATGCATCATGAAATTGGCCTTCATGGGCTTAATGAGCGCCAGAGTGGACTGGATATCTTCCACCACACTGCTCACTATGGAGTACTCGAATGCGGGCTGGGAGGCAAGCCAATTGACAAACTGCGATTCGTCCCCCTTACTGAATGTTACAATCGAATTGATTACTTTTCGATCGAACGCAGCAGCTTTGATTCGACTGTTTCCAATATCTACGGCAAGATTCAAGCGAATGAGTTTAAAATAAAAGGTCGGTGAAATTAACAAAAGCCAACCAGTATCCGCAGATAGTTGATGTTGGGAGTGGGTTTATTTTTGTTTAATAGAATACTTTTTTACTTTTGCGCCCATTCAATGGTGATGTAGCTCAGTTGGTAGAGCAAAGGACTGAAAATCCTTGTGTCAGTGGTTCGATTCCACTCATCACCACAAGTTGACCGCAACTAATGTGCTTAAATAGACTCGTTGATGAAACCAAAAACTCCAACTGAAGCAAGATTTCAAAAAGTTTTACTAATTGACGACAACGAGATTGACAACTTTATAAACGAGCGCATCATCACTTCAAGTTTTTTTTCAACTGAAGTTATTGTTAAAAATTCGGCCAAAAATGCGCTGGAGTTTTTATCCGGTCTCAATGGCTCAGAGGAGGCAATACCACAAGTCATTTTTCTTGACTTAAATATGCCCGTGATGGATGGTTTTGGCTTTCTTGAAGAGTATGCTAAACTCAATGACAAAGTGCGTAATGCTTGCAAAGTGGTGGTACTTTCATCGTCTATCAGTCCTGAAGATATTGACAGAGCTTCCACCAACCCTTATGTGCTAAAATACATCAACAAGCCATTGAGCGAAAAATATCTCGAAGCGATTAATCTTTAATCGCTTCGCCCGATTACTTAATCGGATTGGCCATTCTTCGCAGCACGCTTTCATCAAGCTTCACGTACCATAGCATTCTGCTTGAACCGCTATTCATCTCTTCCAGATTCTTCCAGATTTCGTTGAGCTTTTTAATTTTCTTTCTGAAATCAGCCGGCTTCAAAGCTGTCTTCATCAATTTGATGAACAATTCAACATCATCATATTCTCTGTCCGTTTCTTTTATCTGCCGTTTGATGGATTGCATCATTTGGGTGCACAGACTTTCTTCTCCCAGTATGCAATATTGCAATGCCTGGAATAGCTTGCATTCTACATCGGTGTACAAAAAGTTTTTTGTAGACACTTCATTGCGCATATCGTAAATTGTTTTTGCTGCTGCGGAATAATCTCCTTTGTAAAACTTGCATACTGCCTGGTACTTCACATAAGAAACATAGTTGTATATCTCACCTTTGTCTATGTCGAAATTGTCCTCCAACTGATCATTTATCCTCTCCAGGCTAATCAAATCCTGATCCACAAGATACTTTGCCATTTTGCTATTGAGGAATTGTACAACATAAAATGCCATAATATGTTTCTTCGACAAATCGGGCAATGAGCCAATTACTTTTTGATGGTAATGATCAGCACGCACCTGGTTATCGCAAGTTTGATAGTACTCAAAAAACAACAAGTCAGTAAGTGGTTTGATATTTTGGTAGAAAGTATCAAGCGTATATTTTCCGAACATTTCATTGATCTCGTTCAACACTTTTTCTACTTCCAGTTCCTGAGAGCGCAGACCTTCGCGCCTGGCCTGGTCGGCAGTCATAAAATAAATCCTCACAATGTTGTACATCACAAACATTCGATGAGACTCATACAACTCTGTGATGTTAAACATCTCGCGCAGAACCTCACGCACTTTCTCCAAATCTTTCTCCTCGCGGGTGAGGGAATAAATGCTGATCAACCGATTGAACTTGTAAAACAAATCTTCAACTTTAACAAGCGCAAGTGAAAATGCTACGCGCTGGCTATACAGTCTTTCGTACTCTACGTAATCATCACCATACATATTGAGGCGTGCGAGGGTTTTATATACAGTGATTAACTCATTCGACAAATCATATTCTAACAACTGCTTCTCAAGATCTTTTAACGCTCGAATGGCAAACACCTTATTGGTGCCATACAAATTGGCTGGTACGCGGGCCACTTCTTCCATCAGCACGCTTATCGGGTTGTCAACTTTTTTTGAAAGTATCGCGGCTACTTTATCATTCAATCGCGACTTCAACGTATAGTAAGTGCTTCTGTTTACTTGCAGCATTTCCATCATCGAACTGTCATCTACACTTTCCTTGCGCAGCGCCTCCAACACCATAAATGGTTTGTTCTTTTTGTTACCGGATATTTCCTTCAACAAACTGTCGTATTCACTGTGTTCGAGCTTCTTAATTGTCTTGCTTAAATCTTCCATTGATAAGGTTGTTTAGAATTCAAATTCAATACCCCTTATACCGACAAAGTCCATATCAGTTACATATTAACATTCATTTATTACCACATTTTTGGCTGCAACCAATGATTATGTAGCGATTCATTACAGCTTCCATGGTTCTTGAATATTTGTGAGCATGTTTCTATCTCATTGATTATATGAACGTTATCCCTCTACTCAGCCTTGTAAAGCATTAGATTTTACTACATGTTGAGCGTATCTCTTACACATGCAACTTTACAGTTCAATCATGCTACATATGCCACCGCTCTCCCACTATTTTTGAAACATAACATAAGAATAAACCCCGGGTGCAAATCCGGAAACCAAACCAAAACCTAAAAAATGAAAACAACGGAAACTAACATGGGCTCCATGAGGCTGCACTTAGCAGCACTTCTGGTGGTGCTGTTATTTATCTGTACCAACAATGCACATGCTCAAACCGCTGCATTATTCAGCAGCAACGATTCTATTGGCTGTGCACCACTCAATATCAGTTTTGTAAATAACTCTACTGGTGCCAACTCCTATGTGTGGGATTTTGGAAACGGAAACTCGTCTACCCTGGCCAATCCATCAAACATTTATACTACCACCGGCACGTATACAGTAACACTCATAGCTATAAATACAACAACAGGCGCTCGCGATACCATCCAAAAAACGAACTATGTACAGGTAATCGATCCGCCTGTCGCAGATTTCTTTTCCACCATTACATCAGGCTGCATTAACAATGCGGTCATTGCGTTTACTAACACATCCACCAATTCAGTTTCATGGATTTGGGATTTTGGCGATGGGAATTCATCAACTGCACAAAACCCCACACATGCTTATGCCGGTACGGGCACATACACGGTAAAGCTTATCGCAGTAAACGCATACAATTGCAACAACATCAAAATCAGGAATGCTTACATAACCATAAATCCGAAGCCAACGGCCGGCTTTACCGCCACTCCTACTACACTTTGTGATTCTAGCATGGCTGTTAATTTTATGTCAAATTCTACTGGAGCCAGTTCCTGGTTGTGGAACTTAGGAAATGGTCAATCCTCCACGCTGCAAAATCCATCGTTGGTATATGGCGCCACAGGCAATTACAATGTGACACTCACAGTATCCAATACGTTTGGTTGTAAAGACACATTGATGCGACCCGCCTACATTAAAATATCACCGGCCCCGCCTGTCACGTTTGCTTCTTCTAATATTAGCGGCTGCGCACCCCTCAATGTTACATTCGGCAATACTACTACAGGCACTACTGCCTGGCTTTGGAATTTTGGAAATGGCCAATCTTCATCTTTACAAAACCCCACCACAACTTATTCAACACCGGGAACTTACTCTGTGACGCTTACCGCAACCCACAGCAGCGGGTGTCTCTCATCCAGCACAAAAACTAATTACATCACGGTGCTTGCCGGCCCAATAGCTAATTTTACCGCCAACAACACCACTGGTTGCAAACCGGTAACGGCCAACTTCGTTAACCTATCTGTCAATGCTGTTAGCTGGCTGTGGGATTTTGGCGATGGCACCACATCTACAGCTCAAAATCCGGTAAAGACTTACAATACCTCAGGAAATTTTACCGTCACCCTTACAGCTTATTCGGCAAATGGTTGCAGCGCCACTTTCTCACGTCCCAACATAATCAACGTGCAAAGCCCGGTTGCTCAATTCACCAATAATTACAGTGTGGGCTGTTCCCCTCTCACTATCACATTTACCAATACGTCTACAGGGGGGCCATTCACTTCTTACTTGTGGAACTTTGGCAATGGCCAAACTTCTACACTTCAAAATCCTTCTGCAACTTACACCGCATTAGGCGATTATACCGTATCGCTGATTATCACAAATGCAGCAGGTTGTAAGGACACAATCGTCAAACCAAACATTATTCAAGTCGTATCGGGGTCTACTTCATACACGCCTCCTCCGACTTCTTATGTTTGTAATCCATACAGTTCTGTATTTAGTGACCCAACCACCGGAAGTTCAAACTGGCTTTGGGACTTTGGTGACGGCAGCACCAGTGCAAATCAAAATCCTTCTCACACATTTAACACGCCCGGCACTTATACCGTCAATCTGGTTACTCAAATGCCTGGGGGATGCTCTCAAACTTTCTCGCCTTTTGCGGTAATTGTCGTAATGGGTCCTGAACCTGTGATGAACATTTCGGTGGTGCCCAGTATGTGTCCACCGCATATTGTGAATTGCTCTGTGACGGCTCCGGGCGCTACAAGTTTCCTTTGGAAATTTGGTGATGGTGACAGCTCCACGCTTCAAAACCCAACACACACATATCTTGCTTCAGGGCCGTATACCATCACGCTGACTGTGGGATCTGCTGGCCCCGCTTCCATGACAGGGCAAGGTGATACAATATGTTTTAAAACACTTTCGAAAAATATTTCACTCGGCACTCAAAATCCAATTCTCGCAAATCAAAACGAGGTTTGCACCGGTGATACTATACAGTTTACTTGCTCCTTCGCAAACATGGTGTCGTACTTCTGGAATTTTCAGGATGGCACTACTTCCACACTTCAAAATCCTAAAAAATCCTACAGCGCTTCAGGGAATTACAGCGTCACACTCACATTGACAGACAGCACAGGCTGTACCAAAACTTTTACCATCAGTCCAAAAATTAAAGTCTTTAATCCTAAGGCAGATTTCACAACCAATGGCAACACCTATGGATGTGATTCACTTACTGTTTCGTTTCAAAACTTATCATTGAATTCCACTGCCTATTTGTGGAATTTTGGAAATGGTGTTACATCCACACAAGCAAACCCAACCTACACTTATACCACTCCCGGAACATATTCAGTATCGCTTACAGCAATTAAAAATGGTTGCAGCAACATCAAAACAATTGTAAACATTGTAACGGTTACCAGCCCCTCTGCCAACTTCACTTATACCCAAACAAATACCTGTTTTCCTATGACGGTTAGTTTTACTAGCCAGGCCCCTTCTGCAACAGCATATTTGTGGAATTTCGGAAACGGTATGACATCTACTTTGGCCAATCCTTCTACGTTATATACAACACCTCCAAGCGGACCGGTAACGTTGACTATCACCGATATTTCAGGTTGTCAGAAAACTGTGACAAAACCCCTCATTTATTTCAACGCAAATTTCACAGCAAGCACATATCAAGGGTGCATTCCACTCACAACAACATTCAATCCGGCAGTGACCACTGCCAATACATATTATTGGAACTTTGGTGATGGCAGCACTTCCAACCTTGCATCTCCTACCCACACATATACAGTAGGTGGAGTGTTTGATGTCACTTTGATAATCACATCTACCGCAGGCTGCAGCGATACAATTACTTACCCTGGATTCATCACCGGTTCACAACCAGTTGCTGAATTCAATTCGCCTACACTTGCAGCTTGCGCACCAACGCTCATCAACTTCCAGGACTTATCTACCTCTGACGTCACCACATGGCTATGGGATTTTGGTGATGGCACAAACTCAAATAATCAAAATCCAGCCCACATTTACAATGTAGCGGGTTATTATACCATCACGCTTATTATCAGCAACAACCTTGGGTGTGTAGATACACTCACAAAAGTAGACTACATAGCCATTCCCGGACCCATATCTTCATTTGTTGCCGCTCCTTTAATTGGATGCGGATCGGTGACTACCATGTTTACCGACTCATCTTACAATGCCCAATTATGGTCGTGGAATTTTGGCGATGGCAATAGTTCTACCCAACAAAACCCCAGTCACACATATACCAATGTGGGCTCATACACACCTGCACTTATTACACAAGACAGTCTTGGCTGTGTGAGTTATTATAATTTCCCACAGCCAGTAGTTGTAAACCCGGTGCCCACTGCTAGTGGAACTCATGACGGGACTGCAGGTTGCAATCCATACGCAGTCAACTTTTCCGATAACGCTTCTGTAGCCGATAGCCTTATGTGGGTTTTTGATGATGGTAACTTTACAGTAGGTGGCAATGTTTCACACACATACAGCATTCCGGGTACTTACAACCCTTATGTGGTTGCATTCAATAGCTTCGGTTGCACAGATACACTATTGTTGCCCCTTGTTGTGGTCAACGCTACACCGATTCCTTCATTTACAACAGGGCAAGATGTAGGATGTCCCCCTTTCAACGCGTTCATCGCTAATACTTCAACATACCTTGTAAGTCCTTCTTATTTGTGGAATTTTAGTAATGGCAACACATCAACAAATGCCAATCCAAATATTCTGTTTGTTGATCCGGGATACTATGATATTACACTCACCATCACCAATTCAAATGGTTGCTCTGCATCAGTAACACGACCCGGATTTATTAAAGTGTGGGATGAAATCCCTCCGCCAGTTTCTGAAATTTTTGCAGTGTCTGTTCAAACTGACACTCAAGTTGACATACGTTTTGCGCGAAATCCAGCCCCCGATTTGATGTACTACATCATCTACCGGCTCAACACAGTCACTCAACAATATGACACAATCCAGGTCATTCCATCAAGTATCAACGTGGGATTCACCTATGACACAGTCTTTACTGATAATGGACTGAACACACTCAAAAACGTGTACACTTACAAACTGCAAACTGTCGACAGCTGCGGATACACCATCGGACTCGATAGCTTGAACGCACACAGTACCATTGATGTAGAAGCGGTAGCGCAGTCTACAAATATATTTGTAAGTTGGAACTCTTATGGTGGTTGCCAGGTAAGCTCTTATGACATTTTTCGCACTGAAGTGGCAACCGGAAATACTGTATTGGTAGCCAATGTCCCATCCGATAGTCTCAACTATCTTGATAACGATGACTTGTGTCCGGTAACATATTCTTATCGCATCCAAGGCCTTGACCTTTGTGGCAATCCGATAAGTTCATTCAGCGATACTTCGCAAGCCACACCAGACAATATACTTCAGCACCAAAAAGTGGACGTGGTGCGCGGCACTGTGATTGACAATAAAAATGTGTTGGTGGAATGGAAAGCCCCCACAGTGGCAGCAGACAGAGTTGCATATTATAATATTTATCGCTCTACCAATTCATCCAACTTACAATTTCTTGCAACAGTTCCTGCAGGTGTGTATGATTTCATTGATGCAAGGACAGAAGTAGATCGCTCATATTATTTTTATCAGATAGAAGTAGTGAACTTTTGCAATATATCCACCATACTAAGTAACCTGGGTTCGTCAGTGCTACTGAAGGCCAAAAGACTTGGTGAAGGCGCAAGACTCGACTGGACTCCATACTCAGGCTGGGATACCGGAGTAGATAGTTACGTAATTGAAAAACAAAACAACCAGGGTCAATGGATCATTCTGAAAACTGTAAATCCATCCACGTTGACTTTTGACGATAATTAAGATTTTTCCCTTTTCATACCTTCAAAACAACCGGCACCAGATGGTCCGGTTGTTTTGCTTTTAAGAAAAGCCACATCGTTCCATCGGCACACAAGATTATTCATTGTATTTTTGTGTAACAATAAAATTACCGATGAAAAAAGTGGTGCTTGTAATAATGGACGGATGGGGACTTGGCAAAGGCGATGTAGCGGATGCCATTACGAAAGCATCTACACCATTTATTGACAGTTTATATGCTGCGTATCCACATTCTAAATTGCTTACTTCAGGCGCCAATGTTGGATTGCCTGATGGTCAAATGGGCAATTCAGAAGTAGGTCACTTAAACATTGGCGCTGGCAGAATTGTTTACCAGGATCTGGTGAGAATAAATAAAGAAATAGAAGCAAATTCGTTTTGCGACAATGCTGCAATGCAAAAGGCTTTTGAGTATTGCAAGCAACACAACAAACCATTGCATTTGATGGGTTTGGTTTCAGATGGCGGAGTGCACTCGCACATTGACCATTTGATTGCCATATGCCATTGCGCCAAGGCCACTGGAATACAACAAATTTATTTACATGCTTTTTTAGACGGACGCGATACTGATCCACATAGCGGAAAGATATTTATCAATCGATTGATTACTGAAACAGAATCCACGGGTGCATTAGTTGCAACCATTTCGGGGCGGTATTATTCGATGGATCGTGATAAGAGATGGGAACGAATCAAACTGACCTACGATGCCATAGTGAATGGCATAGGCGAAAAAGCAACCATACCAATAGAGGCCATCCAAAACTCTTATGATAACAATGTAACTGACGAGTTCATGATTCCGACAGTACTTGTTGACCCTGAGCAAAAAGCCAATGCAAAAATAAGTGACGGTGATGCGGTAATATGTTTCAATTTCAGAACCGACCGATGTCGTGAAATTACACAAGTGCTCACGCAATTGGATATGCCTGCTTTTCAAATGAAGGCGTTGAAATTACACTTCACCACCATGACCAATTACGACAAAACTTACACGGATGTGAATGTGATGTTTGACAAACAAGATCTTTCAAACACTTTAGGTGAAGCGTTGGCAAGATTTGATAAAACCCAACTTCGAATTGCTGAAACCGAAAAGTATCCGCATGTTTCATTCTTCTTTTCAGGAGGACGCGAAGCCGTTTTTGACGGAGAAGAGCGAATAATGATTCCTTCTCCTAAAGTGGCCACATATGATCTAAAACCTGAAATGAGTGCATACGAAGTGCGTGACAGATTGTGTGCCGAACTGGAAAAAGCGAAACTCGATTTTGTGTGTATAAATTTTGCTAATACAGACATGGTAGGCCATACGGGCAACTACGAAGCGATAGTAAAGGCAGTGGAAACAACAGACACGTGCGTGAAGTCAGTTGTAGAAACCGGGTTGAGAAATGGTTATTCTTTCATCATCACAGCCGACCACGGCAATGCAGATTTCGCAATCAATTCCGATGGCACGCCCAACACAGCACATACGACTAATCCTGTGCCCTGCATTCTTATTGATTCAGACTTCAAACAAATGAAAGATGGCATATTGGCTGACCTTGCGCCCACTGTACTCCATTTGATGGGATTGAAAATACCGATCGAAATGACTGGAAATGTTTTAATTTGAATTGCAATTATTTAAAAACAATAATATGGAAAACCTGAAAACAGAAATTGAGAATAATAAGGATCAATATATCCAAGAGCTGGTGGACTTTTTGAAAATACCATCGGTAAGTGCGGATAGCAAATACAAACAAGATGTTGCCAAAGCAGCAGATTTCGTAAAGGAAAAATTAGAATTAGCCGGTGTAGACAAGGCGGAGATATGCCACACCAAAGGTCACCCCATAGTGTATGCCGAAAAAATTATTGATGCTGCGCTTCCAACTATCTTAATTTATGGGCACTACGATGTTCAACCGCCTGATCCGCTTGAGTTATGGGATTCACCGCCTTTTGAACCGGTTATAAAAAACGAAAAGATTTATGCACGTGGTGCGGCCGATGACAAAGGACAAGTGTATATGCACATCAAAGCTTTAGAATTGATGAACAAACATAAGTCGCTCCCGTGCAATGTTAAGTTTATGATTGAAGGAGAAGAAGAAGTTGGTTCTGACAACTTAGGTGCATTTGTAAAAACAAACAAAGACAAGTTAAAAGCGGATGTCATTGTAATTTCTGACACTTCAATTATTGCCAATGATGAGCCATCGATTACGGTGGGCCTCCGGGGGTTGGCATACATGGAAGTTGAAATAATTGGTCCTAATCGCGATTTGCATTCTGGTGTGTATGGAGGTGCGGTAGGCAATCCGGTCAACATATTGTGTGAAATGATAGCATCGCTCAAAGATGAAAACAACAAGATTACTATTCCTGGTTTTTATGCAGATGTGCTGGAGGTAAGTGCTGATGAGCGCGCAGACATGGCAAGAGCACCTTTTAATGAAGCAGCCTACAAGTCGGAATTAAAAATAGATACTACCCATGGCGAAAAAGGATTTACTGTGAATGAGCAAACCTCCATCAGACCTACATTGGATGTGAATGGAATTTGGGGTGGCTACACGGGCGAAGGCGCAAAAACCGTATTGCCATCTAAAGCCAATGCAAAGATATCGATGAGACTTGTCCCCAATCAGGATTCAGAAACAATTTCAGCACTGTTCAAGAAACATTTTGAATCAATAGCACCCAAATCCGTGAAAGTAAAAGTGACTACGCATCATGGAGGTGAGCCTGTAGTTACCCCTACTGATTCGATTGCATATGAAGCAGCAGCAATGGCCATGGAAGCCACTTTCGGCAAGCGTCCTATCCCCACCCGTTCGGGAGGAAGCATCCCCATTGTGGCATTGTTTGCAAAGGAACTTGGGCTAAATTCTGTGTTGATGGGATTTTCGCTCGATTCGGATGACATACATTCTCCTAATGAACATTATGGCATTTTCAATTACCTGAAAGGAATAGAAACCATTCCTCAATTCTTCAACTTTTACGCATCACTACACAATAAACAGAAGTGATTAAACCTTAAATAGTTAACTTAGTCTATTAATCAGATTAGTTTTCGATGATGCAAAAATTACTTTACGTAATTATGGTTTCCGTTTTGTTTGGTTGGGCTTGTCAAAAAGATGATGAAATCATAGTTCCCAACAATGTGGCACCTCCGGACATGACGATCTCCAATTCGACAGTCCAAAATTACATCAACCGATCTTACATAAGTTTACTTGGCCGAGAACCCGACAGTATTGAATTTTCAGCAGCATGGAGTCTTCTTCGTACCAACAATCTATCAACTTCTGACAGGGAAACTTTCATTGAATTAATTATTTCAAAAAATGAGTACAAGCGAAATTTATATGATCGCTCGCGCGCTGACTTGCTCAATAATTTAGACACACTGCAAATCAATCAACAAATTTTTCTTTTTGGTATGTTGTTGCAAAACCCTGCATTCATGCAATTTTGGGACTTATTACAATACGAAATTGATCGACTTGTTTTGTTGCGTGCGGTACCAGCTAATCTTCAGGCCAACACACTCGATGTGAAAGGGATGCATCGTATTTGTTCGGACAATTATTTTTACGATCAAATAAACATGGGGTCGCTCAATTACGTGGTATCGGTTTTTCAACATTTTTTATTTAGGTATCCCACCATGGCTGAGTTGAATTCCGGAATAAGCATGGTGGATGGCACATCTACTATTTTATTTTTGCAGGTGGGCAACAGTAAAGCAGATTTTGCGGATATCTTTTTCAATTCAAGAGATTATTACGAAGGCCAGGTGCGCGACTTGTATCACAGGTATTTGTTTCGCGAGCCCACTTCAACAGAAATGACTAATCACGCAGTAAAATATCAGAACAGTGGAAATTATGGACAGCTGCAAAAAGATTTGCTTACAACCAATGAATATATAGGCATCAATTGAATGTGACCCAGATGAAAACGAACAAGTTTCCAAATTTAATTATTACGCTTGCATTTTCATTCGTGTTGAATGCCTGTCAAAAAGAAAGCACTGTTTTGTATGATGTGAATGCCGTGCAGGTTCAACAGAATACAGGTGTAAAAAATAATGTGAAATCAACAGCCGAATTTATTGCCATCGGCTATTCAGATTTATTTGGCACGAATATTTCGCAGGCCGACCTCAACAAATTAAACACTGCGTATTTGTCATTTGGCGACAAGAAATTAATAGAAGACATGATCATCAGAAATTTTCTAAACAAACCCGGTGTGATAATTCCCAACAAATCGCAAATGCAGGCAGATGTACCAGGATTTGTAAAGAAGAGTTACAACAGATTTTTTAATCGTGAACCCAGTGAATTTGAGAGTTGGTATATAACCAACATTGTAAATAGTGATACCACTATCACTCCCGAGTTATTTTATTACGCATTGATGACATCCAATGAGTATCGTTATTATTAATTGCTAGTATGATGCAAAGAAGATCTTTTCTAAAAAACGCAGGATTTGCCGCGGCTGGGGTGTTCGCTGCACCGTACATCCTTCCGTCTGGAAGACTATTTGCTGCCACCGGCACGCGCATTGCCAACCACGTAGTTTTCTGTTTGTTTGCAGGTGGCGTCAGAAATTTCGAATCATTAATGAAAGCCGAGGGTAACCTGATGCCAAACATCTTCAATGGCTCAGAGCCCATTTCTCCAGATATAGCACCCGGCATGTCACCCCTTCCGCCATCACCCCTAAGCGCGTCATTGCAAACCAAGGGAACCTTGTTCAAACAATTTCGCTACGCAGCAGGCCCTACCGGCCACTTCAATGGCCATACAACGGCCATCACAGGCCAGTACACACCCAACGACTTAAACCTACTAGCTAATCCCGAATACCCGACAATATTCGAATATTATAGGAAACATAATTCTCCCTCCACCTCGGCCCTCAACTCATGGTGGGTAAGCAATGCATTAGGACCTTATCCCGCATTAAATTTCAGTAAATACCCGGGGTATGGTGCCGAGTTTGGCGGCAACTTTATTGCGCCAACCAATCTCATTTCGTCAGGTGGTTATGATGTACTAGGCAATATGAGAAATTTCAACCAGCAAGAGGATGCAGTAGTTGACAACATGAGGTCGTTTCTGGATAAGAACTTCCCCTACAACAAACCTGGAAGTGCAGGCATCACTAATACTGACGCAAACACCACAATTTTGCAAAGTTTCATTTCCACTGCGCTCAACAAAGCAGTCTCAGGTCAATACAACAATCCATGGGGTGTGGGTGCTGCCATGAACAATGACATGTACAACATCTTTTTTACGGAGGAAATTATTAAAGAATTTAAACCTGAACTCGTGGTTGTAAATATGCAGGATGTGGATGTGTGCCACAACAATTTTACTCAGTATTGCAATAATTTACGAAAAGCTGATTTTGCTGTGGCGCATTTATGGAACACTATCCAGACTACACCCGGTATGGCAAATGACACTATTCTTATTGTTGCACCCGAGCATGGCAGAAACATGCAACCCAACACAGTTGTAGATGCCTATGGTAGATATGCGCTTGACCACACAAGCGATCAAAATTCGCGCGAGATATTTTCGCTTGTAGTGGGCCCTCCAGGTATGGTCAATCAAGGGTTAGAGATAAATAGCGTTACAGGCCAAAGCATTGACATCGTACCAACCATTGCTCATATACTCGGATTTAAACCTGATATACCGCCTAGTTTACTAGCAGGCTCTCCACTTTATCAAGCGTTTATCTAGATGGTCAATTTCAATAAAATATCTACGGTTTGGAGCATCGCTTTTATTGTGTTGCTTTCGGTTATGTTTTTGAATGGTTGTAAAAAAGACCCTTTGCCCGAGAATCCTTATGACTCGGTCAATTACAATCCAAATCCAAACAACCCTTCTAACCCGGACCCTACAAGCATCACAGGTCTTCACAAAAACATTTTTTCACTCAAGTGTGCAACTCCCGGATGCCATGACGGGAGCTTTGAACCCGATTACCGCACTGTACAAAGCACTTATAGCACGCTCGTTTATCAACCGGTAATAAAAAATAATCCTTCTGGTTCTTTTATATATCGGGTCATTCCTTACGACACTTCAGGATCGTGGCTACACGAAAGATTGATTACAAATGATCCGGTGCTGGGGCAAATGCCATTGTACAGCACACCCCTCTCACAGGCAGAGATGAATAACATAAACGCATGGATAATGAATGGTGCGCGCGATGCAAACAATCAAGTGGCCGCATTGCCTGCATTGCCCAATGACCCTCCTGTAGTGGTAGGCTATGTAGCGTTTGACAGCAACAACAACCGTATTGATACCAACCGGGTTGATGGGATTTCTTTCAACCCATTTATTGTTCCAAGTAATTCAATGGTAACATTGTATTTTCTCATTACAGACGATAGTACCTCAGCAGCTAATTTACTTGTCAATCAGCTAAGGCTTTCAACCAGCATCAATGATTTTACCGGAGCTCAAATTATCAATGCATCATTTGTTCAGATTGGCGCTTTACAATTATGGGGTCTGCAAGTGAACACTGGTTCTTTCGCGACTGGCGCTAATGTTTACATGCGTTATCATGTAAATGATGGCAGTCATCCCTTTAACATGGAGTACCCAAACAACAATACTTTAACTTATCTAAAAACGCTTTATTCATTTTACATTCAACCTTGATGAATTTCCCAATTAGATCCATACCTCTTTTTATTCTATTGTTTTTGTTTGTCACGAGTTGTAAAAAAGATGAGAAAACATACAGTGATACTCCGGTCATCACGTTTGTGAGCGCTAGTGCGACATCAGTAAAAGAATATTCTGAGCCTGTAACACTCATTATCGAGTACTTAGACGGTAATGGTGATTTGGGAGAGAACAATCCTGACAAACACAATTTGTTTGTTGTTGACAACAGAATAAATGTCACATACAAATATCGAATTCCGCAGCTATCGCCAACAGGAAATGATATTGCAATAAGAGGGAAATTGAATGTAAAACTAAACAACCTCGCCATCACTGATAACAGCATGCAACAAAGTGTTGTTTTTTCAATCTATGTGATGGACCGGTCCGGCAATATCAGCAACACGGTAATGAGCACACCTGTTGTAGTCACAAAAAATTAAACAAGCATTAAGTAATACCGGCTAACAAGTATTTCGGACGAATATTATCTGAGTAGCGCTACGTTGCCTTTGTATGTGTGCATTTTGTTGTTGTATGTTTTTATGTTCATCACATACACGTACACACCATCAGGAAGTAGTTGATTGTTTTTACCAATTCCTCTCCATCCTATTTTTGGATTGTTTGATTCAAACACTATATCACCCCATCTGTTTACAATCAGCATTTGATATGATGCTATTTCCATTTCAAAATTGACGGTGAAGAATTCTTCATTTATGCCGTCATTATTTGGAGTAAATGCATTAGGAATGTAAAATGGAGTAACATATAATTCATCGGTATGCGTGTTTGTGCACCCATACTGATTCACCACTGTAAGAGAAATTTTATAACTGCCGGCATCGTCAAATGTGTGAATCGGATTCTGTGCGTTGTCAAATTTGCTATCGCCAAAATTCCAATGCCATGCTGCAGCATCTACAGAATTGTCTTCAAATCTAACTGTTGAATTAAACTGCAAATAATCTCTTTCGGGTATTGAGAAGTCAGCCACTGGGCTGTCGCTTACAATGATCATCTGAGGAACAGTCTGCTCCGAACTGCAACCTATCGAATTGGTTACATGCAAGTACACGGTATATTGTCCGGGAGTTGTATACTGATGAGAAGGGTTAGATGCTGTTGATGTCGTGCCATCGCCAAAATCCCAGAAGTAAGTAGATCCGGCATCGGTAATCGTGTTACTGATAAAATTCACTTTCATTGGATTACATCCAGCAAGCTTATCAGCCGTCAAGGCAATTTGTGGGTATGAAGAAAGGTTAACGGCAATTAAATTAGAGTTGGCAGGACAACCATTGTTATTCAACACCTGTACTGAATAATTGCCAGGTTGAGATACGTTTATTGTTTGGGTGACTTCCCCATTTGACCACAAATAACTAGAACCACTTGAAGCAGTTAGAGAAACATTATCACCAGGACAGAAAGTGGTCGGCCCCAAAGCGATTGCTGAAGCAGTAGCCGAAAGTACATCTACTACTACAACATTGGAGCTGGCCAAACAACCGATGCTGCTTGTCACATCTACATTATAATTTCCTGAAGCATCCACTGTAATACTTTGAGTTACCTCTCCATTGGACCACAAGTAAGCAGATCCTGAATTGGCCGTAATTACAACCTGATTGCCCTCGCAAAAGGTAACAGCGCTTTGTGGTGTAGCTATTGCTACAGGGGTTTCTATTGTAACCGTCTCGGGTTGCGAAACTTCAATGCATCCCAATGTATTGGTTACAGTTACCGTGTAATTGCCAGCGCTTGCTGCATTTATTGTTTGTGTGATTTCGCCTGTCGACCACAAATAAGAAGAACCATTATTGGCAGTCAATGCAACAGAACTACCAGGGCAAATGGTCGTGGCAGACTGAGCGGTGATCACAGAAGTGGGTATGCTCACATTGGTGTTGACCGGTGCAGAAACTGCTAAACAGCCATTAAGATTCGTAACTGTCACAGTGTAAGTGCCTGCAACCGTGGTAGTAATAGTTGGAGTAACAGAGCCATTAGACCATAGATATGACGAACCTAAATTAGCAGAAAGTGTTACATCACTGCCCAAGCAGAATGTGGTTGGACTTTGTGGTGTGATGTTGGCAGAGGCTGTGTTCACTGTAACTAATGTAGGATCAGATGCCACAGTGCAACCATCATTATTAGTTACGGTGACAGTATATAATCCTGCACTATTCACCGTAATGGTGCGCGTCACGGCTCCGTTGCTCCACAAATAAGCGGTGCCTACATTTGATTCAAGCGTGGTTGTTTCACCTGTACAAATGGTGGTTGGCGAAAGCGGAGTGATAAATGCAGATGGCACGCTCAATGATACATTTACCACGTTAGAAGATGCCACACAACCCAGTGCATTGGTTACTATTACAGAATATGGCCCTGCAGAGAATGCAGATATAGTTTGTGTTGTTTCGCCAGAAGACCATTGATATGAATTTCCTGCATTGGCTGTGATGGAGGTGTTTCCTCCGGGGCAAATGGTAGTGCTGCCAGTGATGGTAGCAGTTGCGGTTGGCACACTCACATTTGTTACAACAACATTTGAAACAGCAGAACAACCGTTTGCATTTACCACTGTGACAGAATAATTACCGGCCTGGTTTACATTAATATTTTGTGTGCTGGCTCCGTTGGACCATAAGTAGGAGTTTCCTGCATTTGCAGAAATAATTACAGAACTGCCCTGGCAAAAAGTTGTAGGCCCTTGCGCAACAGCACTTGCGTTGGCTGTGAGCAGGGTAGTGCTTATCTGTGTGGAAGTGGCAATGCAACCATTGTTGTTGGTTACTGTAACTGTAAAAGATCCATTGGCATTCACTGAAATGTTTTGAGTAGTAGCTCCATTAGACCACAAATAACCTGAACCAATATTTGCAGCCAGCACCACACCACTGCCAGTGCAGAATGAGGTGGGACCTAGAGGGGTAATTGCTGCTGTACCTGAATTTACATTGACTGTGACTGGCGAGGAAGCTACCGAACATCCGTTTGAGTTGGTAACTGTTACCGTATAATTTCCCGCAGTTGCGGTTGTGATATTTTGGGTGGTTGCACCATTAGACCAAATGTAGGCTGATCCCGTGTTTGCTGCCAGCACTACGTTTGATCCTACACAAAAAGTAGTGGGGCCTTGCGCAGAAATAGTGGAAGCAGGTGTAGAAATACTCACCGCTACCGGGCCTGCTGAGGCAGTACATCCATTAATATCTGTGATGGTTACGCTATAATTACCTGCGATTCCGGGGTTGATAGTTTGTGTGCTGGCACCATTCGACCAGACGTATGAAGCAGCTGCGTTTGCCTGCAGGCCAACTGTAGTTCCAGGACAAAGGATGGTGTTTCCAAGTGGTGTCAATGATGCTGTTGCAGAATTTACGATCACGTTTGCAGGAGTTGAAACAGCACTGCAACCTGTTGCATTAGTTACTGTTACAGTATAAGCCCCAGCCGTATTCACGGTTATGTTTTGTGTGTTAGCTCCATTTGACCAGAGGTATGAAGAGCCTGCGTTGGCGGCCAGGGTCACATTGCTACCAGTGCAAAAAGTAGTAGGACCTTGCGGTGTGATGGCTGATGTCATCGAACTAACTACAACGGTTACCGGTAAAGATGCAGTTGAACATCCATTTGCATTGGTTACGGTGACAGTATAACTTCCTGCTGTTGCAACCGTGATATTTTGTGTTATTGCACCGTTAGACCACAAGTAGGCTGATCCGCTGTTGGCTGCCAGCACAACGCTTGATCCAACACAAAAAGTTGTAGGTCCTTGCGGAGCGATGGTGGATGTGGGTGAAGAAATACTCACCGCTACGGGGCCTGCTGTGGCGGTGCATCCATTTGCAGCAGTGATGGTGACACTGTAGTTACCTGCTGTACCTGGATTTATGGTTTGCGTACTGGCGCCATTGCTCCACAAATATGAAGCGGCTGCATTGGCTTGCAGACCCACTGTAGTACCAGCGCAAAGTGTAGTATTGCCCAGTGGTGTCAATGAAGCTGTCGTTGAATTCACTATTACTGTGGCGGGAGCCGAAGCAGCACTGCAACCTGCAGCATTGGTCACAGTCACGGTATAAGTTCCAGCTGTATTTACAGTTATATTTTGTGTGTTGGCTCCATTGGACCATAGATAAGAAGAGCCTGCGTTGGCGGCTAAGGTCACATTGCTACCAAGGCAAAAAGTTGTGGGCCCTTGAGGAGTAAGTGTGGCCGAAGGCAAACTTAGGGAAACGTTGACGGGAGCAGAAGTAGCAGAACAGCCGCCCGTTTGAGTCACAACCACAGTGTATGCTCCTGCCGCAGAAGCAGAAATATTTTGGGTGGTGGCCCCTGTCGACCATAGGTATGAAGCGCCTACATTGGCGGAGAGCACAACAGATGTGCCGGGGCAAATAGTAGTGGAAGCTTGAGGTGTAATTGTAGCGGTGGCCATGCCCACAGTTACAGCCACAGGTGCTGAAACCGCTGAACAAGCCGGACCATTGGACACCGATACCGTGTAGTTTCCGGCAGTGGTCACATTAATACTATTAGTGGTTGCGCCAGTGGACCACAAATATGAAAGCCCGGGATTTGCTGTGAGTGTTACATTGCCTCCGGGACATAAAGTAGTTGATCCAGAAGCGGTGATGCTGGCCGTGGGTGGCGCTAATATTACTGTTACTGGATTCGAAAAAGCAAAGCAACCAGTAGAGCCTACGGTAACAAAATAGGAATACGATCCAGGTTGATTTACAGTAATGCATTGAGTAGTGGCTCCTGTAGACCAATTGTAGTTTGAAGAAGATGCAGCACAAAGTGTAACTGTGCCTCCGGGGCACAGAGCCATGGTTGTATTGTTGGGGACAGGAGCGGGATTGCTGTTAGCAAATATTGGCACTTGACCAAGAGAGGAAAAACTGTTGCCTTCCAGAAATACAGCTGAATCATAAATACCATCCCCCACGTCAGCAATTGCAAGCCTTATGTGATAAACTTCACAAGGCTGTACTTGAGCAGTAGCGGTTAGCACAGTAGTAAAAGCATCGTATCTTACCGATGAGCCACCCACATTGTCAACAAAGTATGCGCAATTAGTGCATGGCCCGGATGCTGCGCCAGTTGAATAACCATTGTTCACATTGTTTATCGAAACAGGGGTGCTGGTTCCAGGTATTAAGGCAATATTCTGTTGACCAACTATTCCTGGGCCACTGATGTAGAAAGCAAACACATCATTGTATGGAGTATTTACGTATTCATTATATTCTTCAGACGCAAATACATATTTAAACTGCACTGTGTTGGAGGCAACTGAAAAATCAAATTCAAGAACCGTAGCATCAAAAGTGGTTCCGTTGATGAGGGCATTCAATTGCGAGTTACCAGGTTGGCCTAAACCAGTAGAAGAAAAACCACTTGCAGGTCCACCAGCACCTGAAGCATTACCGGTAGAAAGAATGATTCCATTTGCCATGCCCACATTGCAGCCTGCACAATTAAAAGACCCGCGCGCGGCAGCACTTCCCGTATATGTAATATTTGTTGCTACAACCCCTGACCCCAACAATACATTTTGCACCAATTGTGCTGGAGTTTGCGCTGTGCTTGTGGTAAGCTGGGCAAAACTACTTGTAAATCCGATGCAAGAAATCATTGTTGCAAGGGCAATTTTTCGTAGTAATGGATTCATTCGGGAAGATTATTTGGTTCTTTTTTCCGTTCTGCTTAATCAAAAATAACATAATTTTCGAAAAAATCAACGCATATTTGGCGAGAAGGCTTTTTTTCGTTGTCTAAAGAAGAAAAAACAGGGTGAATCTTACATTTGAGACTACAACACAATTCAAAGCATCTAAATGTGGGTCGAATACTTCCCGATGACCTGCTTTACTTTATGGCTGCTTTGGGGTGGTAGAATTCCTTCAGGTAATGTGGTTCGAAATAAGCCAGGTCACAAAATTTTTCTTGAGTGTGGGCCTCATGTGACAGTGTTATCATGTGGACTGCAGAACAGCTAAAACCATTTTTTACTTTGATGTTTTGATCTAATTCAACCACATTACTAACCTTATTCGCACCATTTCCAAAGCACAAAATAGATGTCTCGCACAGGTAATCAGCAAACAATTTTGAGTCCAATATCACAGCAGCAACTGGACTAATCAGCTGACCATCTTCGGAATACAATGCTGTGTATACCTCTTCTCTTCTTGCATCAATCATGGGTGCAACCAAATTCTTTTTGATTTCATTACTTGCTACCAATAGAGGATTTTGTAATATAAATCCTGCAGCCATACTTTCTAATGTTTCCACCGCAATGAGCGGAATATCTGCCCCAAAACAAATCCCCTTTGCCGTTGCCAAGCCAATCCGCAAACCAGTATAAGAGCCCGGCCCGCAACTAACGGCCACCGCATCCAAGTCGCCAATTTGACAACCGGCACTTTTCAATACATCAGAAATAAATCCGGTGAGTGCACTGCCGTGTATATTTTCTTCTTCGGCATCCAAATATGCTAACAACACCCCATCGCGCGCAAGCGCAACAGAACACACGGTGGTGGCGGTTTCAATATTTAAGATTAATGCCACTGCTAAATCGGGCTACTTTTTCTCCTTGGAAAAGAGCTTATCCTTGGGAACCACTGTCACCTCTTTGTCTTGCTTGAGTGTGCGCGAAATGGCGCTGTAAGGACCTGTAATCACTTCATCAGAATCAGCCAATCCTTCCAACACTTCTATGTATGTGTTGTCCTGAATTCCGGTTTTTACTTTCACCATTTGAGCTTTGCCATCGCGCACCACAAAAACATATTCCTGCACCTTTGATGAAGCTGTCGACTTACTGGTTGCTTTGGGTTCCAGTTCTTGCTCTTCTGCTTCATCGCCACCAGCCTTTTTCTTATCAAATGAAGCAGTAATTGTATCGCGCGTGGTTACCGCCTGAATAGGAATGGACAACACGCCCGCTTTTTTCTTTGTTTCTATGTCCACAGTGGCGGACATTCCGGGCCGAAAAGGAATCTTGTTTGTTAATGTATCGATCAGGTCACCGTATGACTCACGCGCTATTCTGATTTTCACAGTGAAGTTTGTCACCTGATCCGCACTGGTTCCCAAGGTATTTGCAGTATTCGCTATTTCAGTCACGGTGCCTTTAAACTTTCGCTCAGGATATGCATCCACATCTATTGATGAAGTGTCGCCAAGCTTTACTCTTACAATGTCGCTTTCACTTACATCTACCGACACTTCCATTTCTGTAAGATTGGCAATGCGCATCATTTCGGTTCCAGTCATTTGCAGCGTACCCACCACGCGCTCGCCTTTTTCTACATTCAATTTCGAGATGGTACCATCTACAGGTGCTATAATGCTCGTCTTCATCAGATTTTCGTTCGACTCCTTCACACTCGCTTCCGCGCTCTTTACAGAAAAACCTGCTCCAATTACGCTCTGTCGCGATGCCTCTACGTCAGCTTTGGATACTTCATAAGCTGATTTGACATTTTCGAACTCAGCCGTTGAAATAGCTCCATCTTTATATAATTTTTCATTGCGCCTAAAATTTGATTCCGTTTTTTCAAACTGCGATTCAGCCTGCAGCAGTCGCGCACGTGCATTTGCCAAACTTGCTTTGGTGTTGTTTGAAGAAGCCACCGCACGCTCCATCGATGAGACATAAATCTCAGGATTTATCTTGGCAAGCAGTTGCCCTTTTTTTACTTTCTGCCCCTCAATTACATGCAGCTCCACAATCTCGCCTGATACGTCTGCACTTATCTTCACTTCTGTTTCCGGATGAATTTTCCCGCTCGCAGTTACTGTTTCCGATATATCCCGATTCATCGGCTTCTCCACAGCTACTTCTAATTTTTCACCGCCTCCCACAAGGCCGGCCTGCTTAGCCAGCACAGCCACCACAATCAGGACTACGGCAACAAGCCCAATCCACAACAACGGATTTCTTTTTTTCTTCGTCATAAAAATTTCATTAAAAAACTAATGGCTTGCCCAGATAAAAATCGAGCACCTTCAGTTTGTATATATAGTCGTACTTGCTCTGCAACAAGTCTGATTCGGCTTTGTTGAGATTATTTTTTGCGCTGGTATAGTCAATGGAAATAGCAAGTCCAACGTTAAATCGTTGTTCGGTGTATCTCAATGCCTCTTTGAGTGCATCCACGCTTTTCTGGCTGGAGCTGTATCGTTTTAATGCCGCAAGTGCGTCAGCATACGACTGCTGAATAGTTTTGCGCAATTGCAACCGCGCGTTGTCCGAATTGTATTTTGCTATTTCCATGGAGATGCGAGCGCGTGATACATTCGTCCGGGCTTGCAAATTGTTGAAGATGGGTATGCTTAGATTCAATGAAACTGATTTGCTAAAATTCTGATCTATCTGATCTTGAAAAGGAACGTCTTCGAGTTGAAAATTCACAAATCTCTTGAATGCGCTGGAATAGTTTGTGGATAAAGATCCGCTAAGTGAAAGCCTCGGATAGCGCGCAGCACGTGCAATGTCAAACCCACGCATGCTACTTTCGTAGCGTGTGTCTATAGCCAATATCTCAGGCTGGCGTGTTACTGCGGTGGCGTAAATTGATTGTGCGTTGGCCGTCAGCAATTCGGCCTGTGGTATATTTAGTTCAGGAGTTACAATACTAAACCCGTCAGTTGACTCCAAGTCGATTAATTGAGCAAGGTTAAGCAGGGAAATGTCATATTGGTTTTGAGCGTTTACAAGTTGCAATTCTTCATTAGCCAATTGCGATTCTACATCAAGCAGAGAGCCGCGCGCAAGGCTTCCGGCATCCACCATCTTTTTTGTTTTGTCTCTTTGCTGATTGGTAACATCGAGCTGTCGCTCTGCGTTGGCAATAAGTTCTGCATTAAACAGCACCTGTAAGTATGCGCCTGCTACGCTGAGGGCTATGTCGTTTTTTAGTTTCTCTATATCATACTGCGATGCAGTCACGTTGAGTCCACTCTGCTTGTAGCTGTTGTGTTGCGACATCGCATTAAACAAAGTAACACTTGAAGACAGCGAAAATCCATTGGACTGCACCTGGTCAGTAGTAAACTGGTTGGTGGTGGGGTCCACGTTGCGACCAAAGTTATAGCTGTGAGACATGTTCCCGTTGAGTGAAGGAAGATACTGGGCCAATTGTTGTTGACGCTGCGCCTCTGTTTGTTGGTGATTGAGTTGGCTTATCTTTATTTGTATGTTTTGCTCCATGGCCCTGTCTACGCATTGCTGCAGCGACAATTGCTGCTGGGCAAATGAGGAAATTGAAACTGTGCCGACAAGAAACAACAGCGCGAAAAATTTAATTACTGAAACAAACTTCATATTTGGTGAATCAATGATTTGTGGAGCACAATAAATTATGCGATAATCATAAAAGTAAAACTTTTTGACATTACCATTTTTAAATCTCCTTACTTGTAGTTGAGATTAGGGTTGAGCCACTTTTCTATTTCATTCAAGGGCATACCCTTTCTTTCTGCGTAATCTTCAACCTGATCTTTTGAAATCTTTCCCAATCCAAAGTAAGAGGCTTCCGGATGGGCAAAGTAAAGACCGCTTACTGAAGCTGTGGGATACATGGCGAGGCTTTCGGTGAGTTTAATGCCTGTGTGGTGTTCCACGTCCAATAATTGCCAATGCAACCATTTTTCGGTGTGATCCGGACAAGCGGGATAGCCAGGCGCTGGCCTTATGCCTCTGTACTGTTCCTTTATCAACTGTTCTTGCGAAAGGTTTTCACCCGCTGAATAACCCCATAATTCCTCTCGCACACGCTTGTGCATCAGTTCTGCGAATGCTTCTGCCAGTCGGTCGGCCAAGGCTTTAATCATGATGCTATTGTAGTCATCATGATCCTTCTCATATATTTCCACCCACTTTTCTATGCCCATTCCGGTAGTAACAGCAAAGCCACCAATATAGTCGGCAACTCCGGAACTGGCTGGCGCAATAAAATCAGAAAGGGCGAGGTTGGGTGTTCCGAATGGCTTTTGGCTTTGTTGTCGCAACGCGTGAAGCGTCATCAAAGTCTCGTTTCGGTTATCATCTGTGTAGATAACAATATCATCGCCTTCTGAATTGGCAGGAAAAATTCCTACCACTGCATTTGCGGTGAGCATTTTCTGATTAATTATCTGATCTAGCAACTCGAGTGCATCTTTGTGCAATTTGCGCGCTTCAGTACCCCGGATTTCGTCATCCAGTATTTTGGGGTAACTACCCTTCATTTCCCAGGTATGAAAAAATGGTGTCCAGTCAATTAGTTTTGCTATTTCCTCGAGTGGGTAATTTTCAAATTTCTTCACACCACGCAAAGCCGGTTTGGTAACTTGAGTTGATTTCCAATCCACTTTGAATTTGTTGGCCCTGGCCTGGTCTATTGCTATGTACTTGTCATTGCTCTTTGCATTTGCATGATGTTTTCGCAAAGTTTCAAATTCATTTTCTATTGTTTCGAGAAATGGTTTTCGCAATGTGGTTGAGAGCAGTGCCGACAAAACAGATACACTGCGTGAAGCATCATTTACATGCACCACCGGGTTGTTGTATTGCGGATCGATCTTTACTGCGGTGTGTACTTTTGAGGTGGTCGCTCCGCCAATCAACAATGGGATTTTCAAACCGATACGTTCCATTTCCGCGGCCACGTGTACCATCTCATCAAGTGACGGAGTGATAAGACCACTTAATCCTATCACGTCTACATTCTCAGCCACCGCTGTGGCAAGTATTTTTTCTGCGGGCACCATCACTCCCATATCTATAATATGATAATTGTTGCAGGCCATTACCACACTCACAATGTTTTTACCAATATCGTGCACGTCACCCTTCACCGTGGCAAGTAAAATTTTACCCGCCTTTCCTGATGCATTTTGTTTGTCATCCTTATCCATGTACGGCAACAAATAAGCTACAGCTTTCTTCATCACCCTGGCGCTCTTTACCACCTGGGGAAGAAACATTTTTCCACTTCCAAACAAATCTCCAACTATGTTCATCCCATCCATCAACGGACCTTCAATGATTTCGAGTGGCTTGGGATACACTTTGAGTGCCTCTGCAATATCTTCTTCAATATGATCGAGAATTCCTTTGACCAGCGCATGTGCCAAACGCTCGGCCAGCGGGCCTTCGCGCCACGCTGTGTCGCGCTCAGCCTTTTTCACCTTGCCCTTTACCTGTTCGGCAAATACAACTAATTTTTCGGTAGCATCTTCGTTCCTATCCAACAACACATCTTCCACCAGCACCAACAACTCAGGAACTATCTCATCATACACCTGCAGCATGCCGGGATTTACTATTCCCATGTCCATTCCCGCTTTGATGCCATGGTATAAAAAGGCTGCGTGCATGGCCTCGCGCACAGTATCATTGCCACGAAACGAAAATGACACATTACTAACGCCCCCACTTACTTTCGCAAAAGGCAAATTCTGTTTTATCCATCTGGTGGCTTCAAAATAGTCTAGCGCATTTTTTCTGTGCTCATCCATACCGGTGGCCACAGGAAAAATATTGGGATCAAAAATGATATCCTGCGGTAGAAATTTCACCGTGTCGACCAATATGCTATATGCACGTTGGCAAATTTCAATTCTCCTTTGTAATGTATCGGCCTGCCCGCTCTCGTCAAATGCCATCACTATTACAGCCGCTCCATAATTGCGGATGGTGCGTGCTTGCTGCACAAACACTTCTTCTCCTTCTTTTAGGCTGATAGAGTTTACAATTGATTTTCCTTGAAGGCATTTGAGACCGGCTTCTATCACTTTCCATTTTGATGAATCTATCATCACCGGCAACCGCGCAATATCAGGCTCGGCAGCCATCAGGTTTAAAAACTTCACCATGGCTTCTTCGGCATCGAGCATCCCTTCGTCCATGTTTACATCTATCACCTGAGCTCCTCCCTCCACTTGATCTCGTGCTATATTAAGTGCAGCCTCGTAATCTCCTGACAAAATAAGTTTTGCAAATTTGCGTGAGCCGGTGACATTGGTGCGTTCGCCCACGTTCATAAAATTACTTTCGGGACGTAGCGTAAATGATTCTAAACCACTAAGTCGCAGCAGCGGTTGCGCGCGGGGCACAACGCGAGGCTTAACACCTTGCACATGTTTTACCATTTCACGTATGTGATCAGGCGTGGTACCACAACAGCCACCCACAATATTTACAAAACCGCTTTCAATAAACTCATGCATTTCGTGGCCCATGTGGTCGGGCGTTTCATCATACTCACCAAACTGGTTGGGCAATCCAGCATTGGGGTAGGCACTCACATAGAAAGGAGATTTATCCGATAATTCTTGGAGATATGGTCTCATCTCTTTTGCACCCAATGCGCAATTCAGGCCTACGCTCAATAAATCGAGGTGAGAAATTGAAGTAAGAAAAGCTTCAGTTGTTTGACCTGAAAGCGTGCGACCGCTGGCATCTGTAATAGTGCCTGATATCATTATGGGTAATTCTATACCATGATCATCATAGTATTTACTGATAGCGAACAATGCAGCTTTGGCATTGAGCGTATCAAAAATAGTTTCCACCAGAAGTAATTCAGAACCGCCTTGCACCAGTCCATGCACCTGCAGCGTGTAGGCTTCCACCAATTGATCAAATGAAGTTGCCCGCGCGCCCGGATCATTTACATCGGACGACATGCTGGCAGTGCGGTTGGTAGGCCCAATGGCTCCGGCTACATAGCGTGGCTGCAGCGGGTGGTTTGCAGTGAACTCATCGGCTGCCTGTCTGGCTATGCGCGCAGATTCAAAGTTGAGTTCATACACCAGGTCTTCCATTGCATAGTCGGCCATGGATATGGCGTTGGCATTGAAAGTATTGGTTTCAATTATATCGGCCCCGGCATCAAGATAGGCTCTGTGTATGTTTAAAATAATTTGGGGTTGAGTGATGGAAAGCAGGTCGTTGTTTCCTTTGACCGAGTTGGGGTGTGATATAAACCTATCGCCTCTGTAATCCTCTTCACTCAACTTGTGTTGTTGGATCATGGTGCCCATGGCGCCATCAATGACAAGAATGCGCTGTGCGAGGGCAGTTCTGATGTCTGGCTTATTGGTGTCGGCTGTTACCGTAAACTCTTTACTTTTTACTTTTTGGTCGTTCATTATATTTTGTTTCATCGCTCACAAAAAAAAAACTCTTCTGCAAATGAGAAGAGACGTACTGTATGATTATGAAATGTTTTAAATTTCGTACACTTCTCACTTATCTGTTCTGCTGTTGGCAGAAAGGAATTGGCACCTTCTGCACACGGGTGAACGATCCATGAACAGGGTTGCCAAGACTTCACAGGGCACATTCCCTCAGTCTTTCTGGATAAGTTTAATTAAAGAACTGTTGCAAAGATAACCAAACACATATGTCTGGCAAAACTGCTAGGAGACAATTTTCTTTTTGAAGTCGGGCCGCAGGCGATTGCCAAAATCTTTGTGGCCTTTGTGCGGTTGCGATGATTTTCGAAGGGCGCGCTGCTCGGCAATGGGGAGCAATGATGTTTCTTTGCAGGCCTCGGTGCAGCAGCCGTTATATTGGGTAGCACAATTAACACATTGGATAAACAGCAGGTGGCATTGTGCGTTGGCACAATTGGTATGCTGATCAGAAGGCGTGCCGCATTGATGGCAAGTGCTGATAATGTCTTCGGTAATCCGCTCACCCAATCGATCATCAAACACAAAATTCTTTCCGACAAACTTTGAAGGTAATCCTTCGGCTTTAATCTGATGCGCATAACTGATGATACCTCCATGCAATTGGTTTACGTCTTTGAAACCATGGTGCTTCAAATACGCGCTGGCCTTTTCGCATCGGATACCTCCAGTGCAGTACAACAATATCTTGTTCTGCTTTTTATCTTTCAAAGTGTCTGCCACCAGAGGAAGCTCTTCTTTGAACGTGTCCGATTCAGGCAATATGGCACCTTTAAAATGACCCACTTCACTTTCGTAATGATTCCTCATATCTACTACAATGGTCCCGGGTTGATCCATAGCGCTATTAAATTCGGCTGCATCTAGATGCGTGCCAACATTAGTCACATCAAACGCATCATCATTCAACCCATCGGCCACTATTTTTTTGCGGTGCTTTACTATCAACTTGTAGAATGAAATTTTGCTTTCATCCACGGCAATTTTCAATGGTATGCCTCCGAGATGGGTGTCATGAGCAAGGTGATCAATAAATTTTTGCCACGATGGCTCAGGAACACTTATCTGGGCATTGATGCCTTCGCGCGCCACATATATGCGACCCAATATGCCGAAGTCTGAAAACTTAGTGTACAAGTGGTTGCGGTAAAAGTCGGGATTCTCAATAATGACATACCGGTAAAAAGAAACTGTTTTACGCGCAAACGTTTCAGCACTCAGTTTTTGTGCAAGGGCTTCGGGGCTCAGTGTGTTGTATAGAAATTTCACTTGATTGTCAATAATGGGTGCAAAGGTACTGAACAGGTGATGATTAGTCAAGGGCTTGAGCTCAGGATACGGGCTCGGTAGTGAACTTCTTTTTGCGCACATACCACACCACACCTGCCACTCCGCCCATCAAATAAGGTATTGCCATCAAATAAAGTATGCCAAAGTTCAAGCCTTTGCCAATGTTATTCTGCTGGTTTTCTTTCATATTTGATTCTGTGGCTGCTTTGCACATTGCGCATTGTGCCGTCACTGTAATGCTTGAAACAGTCATCAGTAGTAAAAGCGATAATGCAATAAAAAAATTTATTCCGTGCTTCATTCTCAGAACTTATAATAGGGTGATATCATCAGGTACACAATCACTCCGGTGGTGGTTACATATAGCCATACAGGAAAAGTCCACTTCGCTATTTTCCGATGCCTCGATATATTTCCTGTAAGGGCAAAGTAAAATGTTACAAGCACCAAAGGTAATACAATGGAGGCTAAAATAATATGAGTGAGCAGTATGAATAAATATACCGGGCGAAGTGAATGATCGGCAGGGAAACGGGTTTCAATGCCATAAGAATGGAATATCACATACGATACTAAAAACACTGCCGATAACAGGAATGTGGACACATTCAGTATGCGATGGATCGAAACATGCTTTCGCTGGATAAAAAAATAAGACGCACATAACATCGCAGTGCACGAGGCATTGATCATTGCATTGAGTTTGGGGAGAAGAGATATATAATCTGGCACATTCTTGGACGGAGGCAAATGGTAAAGCACCACCACTGCCAGCAACACTATGGCGCTAAGAACATAAATGCCACGTAAAATAAATTTCTCGGAAGCCAATGCAAGCTTGTTTTTTATTTTGAATGTTTGTAGTTGTATTGCAGCACTTTTATCTGATCGATAAGTTTGGCTACATCGTTAATATCAGTGCCGTCAAAATAGCCACGGATATGGTTTTCTTTATCCACCAGCACAAACAATTCACTATGGATAAAATCATCAGGGCCGCCAGAACCTTCAGTCGCGGAAACGAAATACCCCTCTCGCGCCTGGTTATAAATTAATTCTTTCTCACCAGTCACGATATACCATTTGCCGGGTTGTGCATTGTGCGCAAGGGCATAGGCTGCCAGCGCTGCCACTGTATCTTTTTCAGGATTCACCGTGTGTGATAGCAACAACACTTCCGGATCATCTTTAAATTCTATTTGCAAACGCTGCATTTGCCCAGCCATTTTAGGGCATATTGTGGGACAAGTGGCAAAGAAAAAATCAGCCACGTATATTTTTTGTTCAAAATTGTTAGAGGAAATTGTGGAGCCATCAAAGTTGACAAACTCAAAAGCAGGGACAGTGTGGTAGACTGTGTCTTTTTTTCCATCACCTACTCCCAGGGTGCGAGGGCCGTAATAATCGGGTGGTGTATAATGATTTTGACCTGTGCGAATGGTCAGATAAAACACGCAAGGCAGAATAATTATTGCCGCCAGAACAAGAACTTTCTTTACAGTGGCAATTTGAGTCATGAAAGAGAAAACTAACCTGCTATATCGAGCACAGACCCTTCGTATAAGGCTATCACGATTAGATAAATAATCAACACGAATGGCAACAGTATGCTATAGATTAATGGCTTACGCTCATGCCCCAGGTGCATGAAGTTGAATACGATGTAATAAGCTTTTACAAGTGTGAGAGCAATGAAAATCCAAATTAAAATGGCGCGGGGCACCGAAGTAAATGCAATTCCCACCTCCAGCATAGTCACCACTAACAAAATCCAAAATGTAATCCAGATTGTGCGTGTGGAAGTTTCTTTATGGTGCTCTTCAACAAACTGATGATGAATGTCGTGTGTTACACGTCCTTCTTCATGCTTTTCGCTGTGATCGTTATTTTCTTGTGACATATAGCTCAAAAATTTTATCGTTAAACAAGGTAAAAGAATGTGAAGACAAATACCCACACCAAATCTACAAAGTGCCAATAAAGTCCTGTCTTTTCTATTTGCTCATAGTGTCCTCTGCGATCGTAAACACCGCGGAGCACATTAATCCATATTATGATATTAATTAACACTCCGCTAAACACGTGAAATCCGTGGAAGCCTGTGATAAAAAAGAAAAAATTTCCAAACAAAGGATGGCCGTATTCATTGTGCACCATATTGGCACCATGAAAAACTGTGCCGGTGTCAATGATTTGTTGTGCGCGAGCCCCATCCACTATGGTTCCGTTAGATAGCTTCAGCGAGTTTGCCACACCTTCAATAAAATGAGCTACTGTTCCGTCTGCCATCAATATAGCGCCCTGTTCAGTTCCATGTATAAAGTGGTACCACTCCCAGGCTTGAGAACCAAGGAAAATAAATCCTCCGATAATCGTTAACCCAAGCCACCAAGCCACGCTTTTGCGATTCATCTTGTGACCGGCATCCACAGCAAGTACCATGGTTACCGAACTCATAATAAGGATAAAAGTCATTAAACCAACATACGCCAGCTTGATGTGTCCTTCCACAAACGGAAAGTGAACAAACACGTCATCGGCTTTGGGCCATATATCGGCCAGGCGATGGCGCATAGTGCCATATGCAATAAGCAACGAAGAGAATGTAAATGCATCGGAAACAAGGAAAAACCACATGTACATTTTTCCCCAACTCACTGCAAGGGGAGATTTACCTCCACCCCATTCATTTGTTTGTGTATTAGAAGCTACTGCAGGATTACTCATAATGTATCAACTGTTTGAATTAATTCAGTTATCGAATAAGCAAAAGAAATAAAAATAAATATATCCACAATCCATCCAAAAAATGCCAATAGTTGGCACAGTTGTTCAACCCTGTCATTTGAGCCGGGCTATACTTTTTCAGATGCACTTTGATGACCGCAAAGATGAGAAAAATTAATCCACCTACCAGATGCGCAAGATGCAAACCTGAGATGACATAAAAGAATGATCCTGAGGGATTTCCGACAAAATGAATGCCTTGTGCGGTGAGTTGTTGCCAACTCAAATACTGCGTGACGGCAAATCCACAACCCAAAATCAGGGTGGTAATTAACATGAAAAGTCCAGTTTGGGCGCGACTGTTGCGCACGGCCCGCACTGCCAAAAACATAGTCACACTACTTGCCAAAATTATCCCGGTACTGACATACAACAATTGTGGCAAATCAAATATGACCCAATTACCCTCCGCCTGTCGCACAATGTATCCGCTGGTGAGACCGGCAAACAACATTACTATGCTTGCAATAGAAATCCACAACAAGAGTTGTGAAGACTGAAATAGAGGTTTATTATTACTCAATTGAATTGGAGTTAAGGCTGCATTCATCATACTTTATCTAATACCATTGCGATTTGGACCAAGGGCAAATATATGAATGAACCAAACATAAGCCTGCGCGCAGAGGCCACGGTGCAATCATTGAACAAGATTATTGATTGCAACAAAAACAAAAGACTTAATGCAGCTATGAAGATAAATGAAACTATTCCTGTAATGCCGAAAAACCAAGGCATGGCAGTGATTATCAACACTCCAAAGGTGTAGATTAAAATTTGAAACGCTGAGAATTTTCCTCTCCCATGTATTGAAGGCAGCATCTTGAATCCTGCCTTTCTATAATCTTCATCGAGCACCCAGGCAATAGCCCAAAAATGTGGAAACTGCCACATAAACTGGATGGCAAATAATAAAAAAGCTACAAACCCAAGTTGACCAGTGGCAGCGACAAAACCCAACATAGGTGGGATGGCGCCTGGAAAAGCGCCCACAAATACAGCAAAAGGCGAAACTTTTTTCATGGGGGTATACACAAGCGTATAAAGAAACAAGGCAATCAGCCCCAGCAACCCGCTTAAAGGGTTGATAAAAAACCACAAAAGCGCAACACCGGTAGCTCCAATAAATATGCTGAATGAGGCAGCTTCCAATACTCCCATGCGCTCATCAGGCAGGGGCCTGGCAGCAGTGCGGGCCATCAATTTATCGGTGTCTTTTTCGAGTACCTGGTTCAGCCCATTGGAACCACCAGTGACCAAAAACCCACCAGTAATAAGTATCGCAAATGTGGCAAAATCGAATGAAGCTCCGGCTCCAAGCAAATAACCCATAGCTGCAGAAAACACTACACTGAATGAAAGCCTGAACTTAATAAGTTGAGCATAGTCGCGCAATCTTGAAACGAGCGTTCTCTGATTTTCAAATGCGTATGCTTTTTCTCCGATCACTTTTTGGGTTTGGTAAAGGGGTTGGAATTGGGATGCAATTTTATCAATAATTTAGATAAGGTACAAACCCAATACCTTGATTTATGAGGTCTTCGAACAGTTTAGTAATCTGTGCCCACCGCTTCAAGTTCTTCTTTCTCCACTTCAGGTTCAATCTTCACCACATGATTACTGCGGTGTATTGATTTGATACGCGGAAAAGAATCAGACGATGCCCTGGCTATCAAGCGTTTCTTTACAAAATAAGTGACCAAAGAAAAAACAACCATTGCGGATGCAAGTGCCACCAGAACTGTGTTGGAACCCAACCATGCAATGGAATAGACCAATGCAATGAATAAAATATTGACTCCGTACAATACCGCGCTCACCTGTTTGTGATTGAGGCCCATGTTGAGCAATGTGTGGTGAATATGGTTGCGGTCAGGTGTAAAGGGTGACATACGTTTGCGGGCCCTCACAATGATTACTCGCAAAGTATCATATAAAGGAATGATCAAAATAGCGATGGCAATAGCGGGCTTTGCGCGCAGCAGAAAACTGTATTCTCCCATACTATTAGGAGTTTCTATAAGCTGGATTGCCAAAACAGATAGTATAAAGCCCACAATGAGGGAGCCCGTGTCGCCCATAAAAATACGGGCGGGATTGTAGTTGAATCGCATGAATGCCAACAAAGCTCCTGCCACTGTAAAAGCCAACAACGCAAACGTTAGATTATTGAATGTTACAAACCAAACACCGAATGCCAAGGAAGCTATAATCCCCACGCCACCGGCTAATCCATCAATGCCATCAATTAGATTATATGCATTGATAATGACAAGTATGGTGAATATGCTCAGCAAAATACTAACTGCAAAATCGAGTTCAAAAATGCCCATCACGCCATGAAAGGAAGTGATTCTGCGATCGGCAAAAAGCACTACAATACTCGCTGCTATGAGTTGCCCAATAAATTTTTTAACCGGTGACAACACCAAGATATCGTCCTTAATACCAAGAAAAAACAAAATGGTAATGGCAGTCATCAAATAAGGCAGACTCTGAAACTCATCGGATGCGGACCAAAATAAAATGGAAATGATGATGCCGGCAAATACAGCCAATCCACCCAAGGTTGGAATTCGATGTTTGTGTGAACCTCTGCTATTGGGCTCATCATAAAGATTTTTTAGCTCTGCCACCGTAATAATGGATGGTATTGCCAAATAAGTAACCAAAAAAGCTGTAATGAAAGCTAAAGCGAGGGTGAGCATGTACTAAAAGAGAATTTTAGAATGCCAAATATAGGTGAAAATACCTACTCTAAAGTTTCTTTTTATCCACATTTATGTCAAACAACCATTCATTTCATGTTTCCTACAGAAATAGGCAACCATTAAAAAAAGCATGATTGGTTTTAATTTTTAATCATCATTTAATGTGCATTCACCAAATATACTGGCGACTTAGCCAAAAAATGGCCGCACAACTTGCACCGGATGTTATGTTTGTAGCTTCTCACCACGAAACTTGTTAATAAATAATTAATCCGCCTGCTGACTATCCTAGTCTGTAACGATGCGGTTATGTTAGAAAAGTACTAAATTTAAAATAGTAATACATGAAAAATTCAGTGAAAACATACTTACCTATTCTATCGGGATTGTTAATTTGTTTCTTTTTTTCGTCTCAAATGGCAATTGCACAAACTTCTCAATTGATTAACTATGGTTTTGAAACAGTGGAACCGGGTTATGTGTACAGTAGTGGCAATAGTTCCACAGTCGCAAGAGCCGCAAACAATGCACGTACAGGCACGTTTTCAGCAGCCAGCATTGGAGGAACCGGTAGCAATAAAATTGATTGTTCGGTTATTACGCCCCAACTCAACCTGAAGCCTGGCTTCACATACAGCATTACGGTGTATGCCAAATCCAACAATGGCAACGCTAAAATAAAAATAGCCAAGAGCGCTACGGCCACCAACGCTGCAATAAAATCTGCAAGTGGAAGTGACATATTATTAGCCCAAACCAATGTAACCAATACCACCTATGGATCTGCCAACGCCACCACCTTTGCTGTTACATCCACGCAAAACATGCACATTGGCTTTCAATTTGAATCCAACTCGAATAACACAAGTGCATGGATTGACGACATCTTGATTGAAGAGATTTGTAATACAACGGCCAATGCCGGTATAGACCAATCTATTTGTTCAACTACCACCACGATGGCTGCTGCTGCGGCCATTGCAGGTTCGGGTTTATGGTCTGTGGTGTCGGGCTCGGGTAATTTTGCAAACAACGCAAGCCCAACCACCATTGTTTCAAATGTAGGTCCGGGTGCCAATGTGTATCGCTTTACGGTAACCAACGGCACATGCACACCAGCCACCAGCGATGTAACTATTACAACCATTAATCCTCCTGCTATTACTTTAAACCCAGCCAATGTATCGGGTTGTATGGGAGGCATGGCAGTATTTACTATCAACGCCTCTGGCGATGGTCTCACCTACCAATGGCGCAAAAATGGCTCTGGCATCAACAACAATGCAAACACCAATGGTGTAAACACACCAACCCTTACGCTCACCTCGCTTGCCGCAAACGATGCCGCAAGTTATGACATTGTAGTGACCGGCACCTGCAGCCCATCAGTAACGTCTGCCCCAGCAACCCTTTCTGTAAATGCCCTTCCCTCGGCCAACGCCACTTCCAACAGCCCAGTGTGTGAAACCGGTGCTATCTTGCTTGATGCCTCAGGCGGTATCTCATACACCTGGAGCGGGCCAGATAATTTTTCATCCGCGATCCAAAATCCATTAATTAACAATGTAACTTCAATCAACGCAGGAGCCTACACAGTAACAGCAACCGATGCCAATGGATGCAGCGCTTCCGCCAGCACCAATGTATCTGTCACTCCTTGCGCCATACCTACCACACAACTCAATCCCAATACATGCAACATCACACTCTCTGCCATCACACAAGTGGTATATAGTGTGCCGGTATCAGGTGCTCAAAACTATCAGTATGAAATTACAGCTCCTGCTTTCAATGCGGTATACACACGCAACAGTTCATCAGCAGCCTTCAGCATAGGATGGGTGAGCGGAATTAGTTATGCAACCACTTACGATGTGAGGGTGCGGGTTTTCATGAACGGTGTGTGGGGGCAATATGGCAGTACTTGCCAATTGACCACACCGGCCACTATTCCTGCGCCCAAGCTAAATCCTAACTCTTGCGGAATAAGCATTGGAAATATTTACCAGACTTTGTATACCACTCCCATACACGGAGCTACCAATTATGAGTACGAAGTATCTAACATCACACTTGGATTTACCACGAATTACATACGAAATAGTGCATCAACCACATTTAGCATGGGTTGGATAGGTGGCCTTCGCTATGGATTCAAATACAACATACGTGTGCGGGCATTGGTGGGTGGTGCATGGTCGGCCTACGGACAAGTGTGTGAAATAACCACTCCAAATTTCGTAACGACCCAATTGCGCCAGAGCGATTGTAACTCCATACTGGCTGACATCAATGAGGTGGTGCATGTGGATGCAGTGTATGGTGCTACAAACTACGAGTACACCATTACTGACGGGGGCGCATTTTCTACTACTTATTTTAGAAATTCTTCTTCAAACAGTTTCAGCTTGGGGTGGGTGCCAGCCACACAAACGGGTGTAACTTATACCATTACAGTTAAATCGCTCAATGGTGTGTGGGGGCCTGCGGGCGCGGCTTGTACACTTTCAACACTCACACCACAAGCGCGCAACGGCTACCTGTCAGATGCTTCAACAAAAGATGCTACTGACTTTACTTTGAGTGTTTTTCCTAACCCAAATACAGGGCAATTCATAATAGTTAATGTGCCTCCATCGATGAGTGGAAAAGTTAATGCTTCCGATATTATGATGACAGATATAACCGGAAGAATCATTGAAGTAAATGTTACACATACAAACGGGAATAGATTTCAAATCATACCCACCGCAAAGCCTACACCAGGCATCTACATGGTGCAGATACGAAATCACAGTTTACTATTAACCGGCAAACTGCTCATATCCAAATAAAGGAAAGTGGAAATAAGAATCGGGCTGGATTGGTTTCACAGCCCGATTTTTTTATTTGGACTTATTTAGTCCTTAGAATTGTTGAATTCGCCCAACTTGTTTATAAGTTGGTCAAATTTGAATGTGCAACACTCGCAAATGATTTACTTTTGATGGACCTTAACTTGATTGCTCTCTTTCTATAATATTTAATGAATGATTTTGAAATCGGCAAACAACAAGGTATTTTTACGTCCATCAAACAGCACACTCAATACAACACATATGAATAAAGTTATTTCTCCGGCTAAAACCGTAATGGTTTTGGCCTTGTTTATTTGCACTCTTTTTTTAGGCGAAACACAAGCGCAAACTACTACCTTATTGTCTGATGGATTTGAAAGCGCCACCCCTGCGTGGACTTTTAATGGAGCAGGATCATCTATTGGACGTGCAAATAATAATGCACGCACAGGCACTTGGTCTGCAGCTTTTATTGGAGGCACAGGTTCTTCAAGAATAGATGCATCAGTGATAACTCCAACCACTATCACATTTACACCTGGATACACATACCGTGTAACTGCATGGGTCAAATCTAATGCAACTTCAAGTGGCCCGTTATTTAAAATAGCAAAAGTGTTAACGGCAGATAATGCTTCGGTTACTGCGGCCACAGGTGTGAATCAATTGTATGCTCCTGCCAATATAAACTCTACTTCGTACACTCAAATCATTACTGCCACTTTCTCTGTCAGTATCAGCGAAAACAGATACATAGGGTTTCAAGCGGTAGCAGCAAGCGGAGGCCCTGGCAATAACACAAATTTGTGGATAGATGACATTCTCATTGAACAAATATGCCCAGCATTGTCAGCCAGCGCAGGCCCTAATCAAAACAGTTTGTGCGGAACCAGCACTGCAATGGCGGCCACCACTCCAACCGTTGGAACAGGAACTTGGAGCGTAGTTAGTGGTTCAGGTTCATTTACAAGCCCCAACAGTCCTACAAGTGCAGTCACTGGAATAGGACTTGGCGCCAACTTGTACCGATGGACCGTTTCATTTGGTGCTTGCAATACAGCTACCAGTGATGTAACAATTACCCGATTGCAATCCCCAGCCATCAGCACACCACCTACCGCGCAAATAGCGTGCGCAGGTAGTTCAGCAAGCTTTACGGTATCTGCAACCGGAGCCGGCCTCACCTACCAATGGCGCAAGGGTGGTACACCTTTATCCAATGGAGGAAACATTTCAGGAGCAACCAGCGCCACGCTGGTTATCAACCCCACATCGGCCAGTGACGCAGCTTCGTACGATGTAGTGGTATCTGGAACGTGCACCCCTTCTGTAACTTCAAGTGCGGCATCACTTACAGTTAATGCTTTGCCTGCAATTACTGTGCAACCCACCAATAAAATTATTTGCGAAGGTGCACCTACTTCTTTCTCTGTAACCGCAACCGGCACAGCTATAACCTACCAATGGAGAAAAGGTGGTACCCCAATTGCAAATGGCGGAAACATTTCGGGAGCAACCTCCAATACACTTTCCATTAATCCTGCATCATTAGCTGATGCCGGAAACTATGATGTAGTGGTGAGTGGAACTTGTACGCCACCAGCCACATCAACAGCAGCTTCGCTCACAGTTAATGCATTACCCACCACGCCATCTATCACGCCTTCCGGTCCAACTACATTTTGCAGCGGAGGCAGTGTTACAATTACCTCAAGCGCTTCCACTTCATATTTGTGGAGCACAGGAGCCACAACACAAGCCATCAATGTAACTTCCACAGGCAGTTACTCTGTCACCATCACCAATGCAAATGGATGTACCGCAGTTTCTGCCCCAACAGGGGTTACTGTTAACACGAATCCAGCAACACCCACAATTACCCCATCAGGCTCTACTACTTTTTGCGCTGGAGGATCAGTCACGCTAACATCTTCCGCTGCCACTGGATACTTGTGGAGCACAGGTGCAACATCACAAAACATCATAGTGACCACAAGTGGCAGTTATGTAGTAACTGTTTCCAATGCGAATGGTTGTACCGCTGCCTCAGCACCCACTGCTGTGACTGTCAATCCCTTACCATCTGCACCCACAATAACTCCTTCAGGCTCAACTACCTTTTGCAGCGGTGGAAGTGTAACGCTCACTTCCAGTAGCGGAACATCGTATGCATGGAGCACAGGTGCCACCACACAAGCCATCAACGCAACCACGAGTGGCAACTACATAGTAACCATTACAAATGCTAATGGATGCACCGCTTCATCCTCTCCCACAGCAGTAGTTGTAAATCCGCTACCAGGCACACCTACCATTACCCCGTCTGGAGCGACTACTTTTTGCACTGGCGGATCTGTTACACTCACTTCCACTGCAGCTACTGCATATCAGTGGTCGACAGGCGCAACCACTCAAGATATTGTTGTATCAACAACAGGCAATTACATAGTTACAATTTCGGATGCTAATGGATGTACTGCAAGTTCCGCAGCCCAAAATGTAACAGTAAACCTACTACCCAATACGACCATCACACCTTCAGGACCAACAAGTTTTTGTGATGGCGGTTCGGTAACCCTCACTGCCAGCCCTACCGGAACTTATGTATGGTCTACAACCGAATCAACACAACAAATAATAGTAACAGCTAATGGAAGTTATTCCGTAACCGTTACAGATGGCAATGGTTGTTCAGCAACATACAGCTCCATCGCAATCACAGTGTATACGCTTCCCGCAACTCCTACCATCACTCCCTCAGGAGCTACTACTTTTTGCGATGGCGGATCAGTTACGCTGACTTCATCTGCGGCCGCAGGATATCTTTGGTCTAATGGCGCAACTACTCAAGCAATCAATGCTATTTTTGCTGGAAATTACTCAGTGACAATAACCGATGCCAATGGTTGTACTTCAGTTTCAGCACCTGAAACAGTTACTGTCAACCCACTCCCCACTGTGATTCCTGCCAATAATGGACCCTTGTGCGCAGGCGACAATTTAAATTTATCAGCAACTACTTCAGGGTCTGGTGGGCTTTCGCATAGCTGGACCGGTCCCAACGGATTTACTGCTTCACAAAAAAATGTTCCTCCGTTTACCATAGGTGCTGCCGGGGCAGGGTATTATGTTTTAACAGTGACCGATGGTAATGGCTGTGTGAATTCTGACAGTACGTTGGTGATTGTAAATGCACCTTCTGCTTCAATAATGGTGAGTGGGCCAACTACATTTTGCGATGGCGGATCGGTGTTGCTCACAGCCAATGCAGCTGCCACATACAATTGGTCGAGTGGCGAAACTACCCAAGCTATATCAGCCACCATTTCAGGTAACTATCTGGTTACCATTACTGATGTAAATGGTTGCACAGCAACTTCTGCAGGTGTATTAGTAACAGTGAACCCAGCACCCACTACACCCACTATTACCCCATCAGGACCAACCACATTTTGTGATGGAGGCTCTGTCACACTCAGCGCTTCAACAGCCACTTCTTTTCTGTGGTCTAATGGGGCAACGGGGCAAGATATCATAGTATCTACATCTGGTAACTTCACTGTCACTATCAATGACGCCAATGGATGTACTGCCAGTTCTTTACAAGAAATTGTAACGGTCAATCCATTACCAAATAGCACCATCACGCCATCAGGAGTCACAACATTCTGTGATGGTGGATCAGTGACACTCACTGCCAGCCCAACTAGCACTTACCTTTGGTCAAACAGTGAGACCACCCAACAAATAGTTGTTTCTACTACAGGCAATTACTCAGTAACAGTTACCGATGGGAATGGATGTGTTTCTGCCTCTCCATCAACAAATGTTACGGTAAACCCTCTGCCAAGCGCACCTACAATTACGCCATCTGGCGCTACGACTTTTTGCGATGGTGGCTCTGTCACTCTCACCTCATCCGCGGCCACATCTTATTTGTGGTCGAATAGCGAAACCACACAAGCCATAATAGTTACCAGCGGTGGCTTATACTCGGTAACTATCACTGACGTGAATGGCTGTACTGCCACTTCAAATCCTGAATTAGTTTCAGTAAATAGTTTACCAAACTCCGCAATCACACCATCGGGTACAACCACATTTTGTGTTGGCGGATCGGTCACTTTGACCGCAAGCCCGGCCGGCACTTACCTTTGGTCTAATAGTGAAACAACCCAACAAATAGTGGTATCCACTTCAGGCAGTTACACCGTAACAGTAACTGATGGCAATGGATGTTCATCTGCTTCGGCAGCAGAACCGGTAACGGTTAATCCTTTGCCCAATACTACTATCACTCCTTCTGGCGCCACTGCCTTTTGCGATGGTGGCTCTGTAACACTCACAGCGAGCCCGGCAGGAACCTACCTGTGGTCAAACAGTGAAACCACCCAACAAATCATCGTCACTGCAAGTGGAAATTATGTGGTGACAGTGACCGATGCAAATGGATGTGTATCGGCTTCAGCCGCAGAAGTGGTAACTGTATATCCCACTCCTATCACACCCACAATTACGCCATCCGGACCTACTACTTTTTGTGATGGTGGCTCTGTTACGCTCAGTGCTTCTGCTGCCAATTCTTATCTGTGGTCTAACGGGGCTACTGTTCAGGATATTCTTGTATCCACATCGGGCAACTTTACGGTAACCATCACTGACGCAAATGGATGTACTGCAAGTTCGTTGCAGGAAAATGTAACTGTAAACCCTTTACCAAACAGCACCATCACTCCATCAGGGGCTACTACATTCTGTGACGGTGGATCGGTAACCCTTACTGCAAGTCCGGCAGGAACCTACCTGTGGTCAAACAGTGAAACCACCCAACAAATTGTAGTTACAGCAACCGGAAACTATTCGGTAACTGTAACAGATGGAAATGGTTGCGCTTCAGCATCTACTTCAGTGGGAGTAACAGTTAATCCACTACCTTCTGCACCCACCATCACGCCTTCAGGAGCAACAACCTTCTGTGCCGGTAGTTCAGTAACATTGACTTCATCCGCAGCTGCGGCATATATGTGGTCTACAGGTGCAACTACTCAGGCAATCGTGGTTTCGGCAACAGGCTCGTATAGTGTCACCATTTCCGATGGAAACGGTTGCCAGGCTACCAGCACAGCCACTTCGGTTACTGTGAATCCGTTGCCCACTGCTACCATCACACCTTCTGGAGCAACCACATTCTGCAATGGTGGATCAGTTACACTTACAGCCAATGCATCTATAGGATATTTGTGGTCGACAACTGAAACCACACAAGATATTACCGTGTCAACTTCCGGAAACTATGTGGTCACCGTAACCGATGCCAATGGTTGCAGTTCAGCTTCGGCACCCACTGTCGTCACTGTGAACCCGCTTGTAGGAGCACCTTCGGCCCCCGCAGGCGCTACCACTTTATGCCAGGCTGCGGGCCCAACAGCTTACACTACCTCGGCAACAAATGCCAACAGTTATGTGTGGAGTGTAACAGGCGCGGGCAATTCTGTAAGTGGCACCAGTATCACAGGCACAGTGACTTGGGCTGCAGGTTTTACAGGCTCTGCCACCATAAGTGTATATGCGGTAAATGGTTGTGGTAATTCCACACCTGTAAATACTATTGTTTCAGTTACGCCAACAGTGGGAACACCTTCTGCTCCTTCGGGCACTACCACGCGTTGCATAGGCGCAGGCAATGATGTTTACACAACTTCTACCACTAATGCCACCAGTTATACATGGAGCGTGACAGGAGCGGGCAACAGCATCGCGGGAACAGGTACGTCTGGAACAGTTACATGGGCACCCGGATTTAGCGGATCAGCAACTGTGAGTGTGCAGGCCAACGGCTGCAACGGTCCCTCAGCTCAAGTCAACACTGTGGTTACCGTGACACCACTCCCATCGGCAGCTGGGGCTATTAGCGGAACCAACACAACTTGCCAACAACAATCGCAAGTGTACACTGTTCCTGCTATTGCAAACGCCACCGGATACAATTGGAATTTGCCGGCCGGTTACTCCATCATTGCAGGTGCAAATACCAACACTGTCACAATAGAATTTTCAACCACCGCAGCTACTGGAAATATTTCTGTTAACGGAACTAATTCATGTGGAAGCGGAACAGTTTCTGCCAATTTTGCCATCACGGTGAATGCAGTTACACTCAATGCAGTGATTACAAATAGTCCTGTTTGTCAGGGAACTTCAATCAACCTTACCGGAACAGTCACAAGTGGAGCTGCAAGCAATTTCAGCTGGACCGGCCCCAATGGCTTTAGCGCACCAAACACTAAGTCACCAACAATTGGCAATGCACAATCCGTAAATGCCGGTGTCTACACTTTATTATATACTGCCGCGAATGGTTGTGTGTCGACAAACAATGCCACTGTAGTAGTAAGTCCACTTCCGTTTGCTGCAGGTGCAATATCCGGTACAACACCTGTGTGCCAGGGACAAAGCGGAGTTGCATTCTCAATAGGTGCTGTCACAAATGCTACCGGCTATAACTGGACACTGCCTACTGGTGCCACAATTGCTGCCGGTGCAAACACCAATAGCATCACAGTGAACTTTGCCACCAATGCAATCAGTGGAAACGTAACTGTGGCAGGAACAAATTCCTGTGGCTCAGGTACCTCTTCAAGTTTCGCATTGGTAGTTAATCCTTTGCCGGTTGCAGCGGGCGTGATTTCCGGCAGCAATAGTGTTTGCCAAGGTCAAACTGGCGTGGTATATACAGTGCCTGCCATTGCCAACGCTACAGGTTACAACTGGACATTGCCATCAGGCGCAAGTATTACTGCCGGTGCTAATACCAGCAGCATCACAGTATCGTATTCTGGAAGTGCGGTAAGTGGAAACGTTTCAGTCTTTGGGACAAACGCATGTGGCAATGGCACCTCATCAATCAGTGCTATCACAGTTTCAACACCACCCACAACCGCAATAGCAGGTCCTGCACAAAACATTTGCGCGGTATTTAATACTACATTGGCAGCTAATACACCCACATCAGGAACCGGAATGTGGAACGTGGTAAATGGCACTGGTGTGTTCGGAAATGCAAGTTCTCCAAACTCCACGGTAAGTGGATTGTCTTCAGGTGTGAATACATTCAGTTGGACCATTTCAAATGGTGCCTGCTTACCTTCCACTGATAATGTAGTAATCACAGTAAATGCATTACCAAGTTCGGCTATAACCCCCGGAGGACCTACAACTTTTTGTGCAGGTGGATCCGTTATACTGACAGCTGCTTCCAACACTCAATATCAATGGTCAACGAGCGAAACCACTCAACAAATTACAGCATCAACTTCTGGAAATTATATAGTAACTGTAACAGATGGCAACGGTTGCACTTCTTCTTCATCCATCAGTGTTACTTCAACTCCATTGGTAACGCCATTTGTATCAATCACCGCCAGTCAAAATCCGGTGTGTGATAGCATCACTGTAGTATTTACCGCCTCACCTGTGAATGGAGGCACAATTCCTTCTTATCAATGGAAAGTGAACGGTAATAATGTGGGACCTGATTCGGTGGCATACTTGGTGAAAGGCTTGGTAACCGGTGATCAAGTAACTGTAGTGATGACGAGCACTGCCGATTGTCCGAGTCCATCTACAGCAACCTCGAATATTATCACAATGACTGTAAATCCGTTGGTACCATCGTGCATTCCTCCCACCGGATTGGTGACAAACAGTTGCGGTAAGATTCTTACCGCCATTACCGATTTTGTGTATGCAGACTCAGTTCCTGATGCAACGAAATATCAATATCGTGTGTCCAACACCACTTTAGGATTCAGCAAAGAATTCATCCGCGATGCTGCCACCACTTGTTGCCCAAAATCTTTTGCATTGAATATGATTACCGGTGTGAAATTCAATACCACCTACAATCTGGAAGTTCGCGCATTCATCAGCGGTGTGTGGGGAAATTATAGTGCGATTTGCCAGGTTACCACTCCACCATTTCCAATCATTTCGCTCAACCCTAATTCGTGCAACATTACACTGGGCACAATTAACCAGACATTGTATTGTCAAACTATATATGGAGTAACCAACTTCCAATATCAGGTTACTGGACCCAATGGTTACAATAGTATTTACACACGCAATAGTGGATCCAATACTTTCTTTATGTCATGGCTGTCGCCAGCTGTCCAATACAACACCACTTATAATGTATCAGTTCGCGCATTCTCTAATGGCGACTGGGGTACGTTTGGACCTGCATGCACCATCACAACACCTGTATTTGTGGCCACTACACAACTTACATCTGGTTCATGCGGATCGATACTTACTGACCTAACCACGCAATTGTATGCAAACCCAGTAGCCAATGCTACCAACTATGAGTTTGAAATAACGCGCACCGGATTTAGCACCGTGTATGCAACCAACAGTTCTTCGAACAATTTCAACATGAGCTCGGTTACTGGCATTAAATACAACCTTGTTTACAATGTGCGTGTGCGCGCGAATGTAAGCGGTACATGGGGTCCGTATGGTGCTATATGTACTGTGACGACCCCAATCAATGTCCCTACTACACAATTGGCAACTGTAAATTGCAACACCACAATGGCCACTTACACTTCTGAAGTGAATTGTGTGGCTGTGTTGAATGCTACCAATTATGAATACAGAGTGACAAACACAACCCTAGGATACAGCGAATTGTATCAAAGACTAAGTGGGGCAACAAATTTCAGTTTGTCCTGGATGCCAAACATATCGTACAACACCAGCTATAATGTGGAAGTGCGCGCGTATGCCAACGATACATGGGGGACTTTTGGATCTGTGTGTGCATTAATGACACCAATCAATGTTCCAAATACTTCAATGACTACAAACTCATGTAATGTGACAGTGAGTAATCTTGCAGTGGTACTATTCTGCGATCCTGTCTCAGGTGCCAGCGACTACCAATATGAAATAATATCGACTGGGTTTAATACTTTGTATAACCGCGGCAGCAGTTCAAATTCCTTCAGTTTGCAATGGGTACCTGGCATACAAAACGGCAAAACTTATACAATACGTGTGCGGGCCAATATCAACGGTTTCTGGGGTAACTTCAGTTCTTCGTGCACCGTAACCACCCCTTCTGTTACGCCCATGACACAATTGTCAAGTTCGTTTTGCAATACTACACTCCCCACGTTGAGCCAAACGTTATACTGCGATTTGGTATACAATGCAACCAATTATGAATACAACGTGGTAAATGTTGGATTGGGTTATAATCAGACCTATAATCGACAGAGTTCATCTACTTCATTCAATCTCACTTGGATGAACGGAATTTTGTACAACACCACCTATACTGTAACCGCTCGTGCTTTTGTCAACGGGGCGTGGGGCCCATTCGGCACTGCTTGTACAGTGACTACACCTTCGAATATCCCATCAACATCATTGAGACCAAATTCTTGCGGAATCACACTTACCAGTTTGCACCAAACTTTGTATATCAATCCGGTATCGGGCGCGGGCAACTACGAGTTCCTTGTGACAAGCCCAGGATTTAGTGCGAACTATTTGCGTAACAGTACTTCAAGTACATTTGCTTTGGGCTGGGTACCGGGTATACAATATAATACGGTATACGCAGTACAGGTGCGTGCGCAGGTGGGTGGTGTATGGGGTACATTTGGCCCATCATGCAATTTAACAACACCCATACCCCCAGCCAAAATTACAGTGGCCAATTGGGTGGGCACAAATGATAGCGATCAAAGATTTGAAGTAAGCATTTATCCAAATCCGGCTGTTGATATTGTTAATGTGGAGCTTCCCAATGTGTTGATAAACAGTAAAACAGAAATGCATGCGCAGTTGCATTCAATTGATGGTCGGCACATCAAAACATTGGAAGTGAAAGCGAATGCTTCAATTATTCAGTTTGATATCAGTGATTGGGAATCTGGAATTTATATGCTGATTATTGATGCCAATGGCAAAAGAAGCATCAGCAAAATTGTCAAACAATAAAGAACACCAAGCCTAACCATGAACAAAAAGCCCCAAACGGGGCTTTTTGTATTTCATCATTACAACAGTTTTAGTCCTCATTTCATTAAATATTCGGTAATCAACTAAACAAGGGAAATAAAGAAAACCATTGTTTCAATTGACCGCAGCATTATGGGATCTACAGCCATCAAATCAGATAATTGAAAGTGCCTTGCTGGCTTAGATGATTAATCTTGGATTTATTATTTGGCTGTTGCAATCTTCAGACTGAATTTAATTTGTGTTCTAGCCCTGTCGTTTAATTGTAATGTACTGATATAGTAGTGATTAACTCGCCATTCTTTTGAAAGGCGAGTTTTTTTGTGCGGACAGGCTTGGCTTCAATAAACACGTGTTGTATTCTAAAGTGTAAGAATTTGTTTTAAAAAGATTAAACCAAATCAACACGATGGGAGTAAAACCACCAAAAAATATAACACTTGAACAAATGAAAACAATTGAAACCTACCATGACTCGATTGCCAAATATCTAAAACCCTGTTACATTGGTTTAGCAATTCTGGCGATGTTTGTATTTACTGCCTCAATAAATGTTGTGCAGGCGCAAACACCCTCTACAAAACTAAAAACAAACAGCTGTGGCATTACACTTGCAATCGTTGATGGCCAACTTTACTGCGATGTGGTTTCAGGTGCAACCAATTATGAGTACAAAGTGGTAAATGCCGGTACAGGTTTCAGTAAGACTTACTTACGTGGTAGCGGCTCGAACTCTTTTAAGCTGACTTGGCTTACTGGCATCTCTTACAACCTTACTTATGATATCCAAGTAAGAGCATTGGCAGGAGGCGTTTGGGGCACTTTCGGAACAATATGTCAAGTTTCTACACCTGCCAATGTTCCAAATACAAAGTTGACCACAGCTTCGTGTAACATTATCATTGGTTCAATGACTCAATCATTGTATTGTGATGCTGTTACATTGGCAAGTAATTATGAATATAAAATTGTGAATTCATCACTTGGGTTCAGCAAGACTTATCTGAGAAATAGTGCATCCACTTCTTTCAGTATTTCATGGATTACCGGAATATTATACAACACAACTTATGACATTCAAGTAAGGTCATATGCTGGAAACAAGTGGGGAAATTTTGCAACAATTTGTCAAATTACTACTCCAAACAACATTCCAAATACTCAACTTTCAATCGGATTTTGTAATACCACATTATCAGACGTATCTGATGTGGTGTATTGCAATTCGGTAAGTGGTGCCACTGATTACCAATACAGGGTGAGAAACACTTCATTGGGATATGACCAAACTTATACACGAGGAAGCAGCTCAAACTCATTTAGCCTGGCCTGGATGACGGGTATACTGAACAACATAACGTATAATGTGGAAGTGAGAGCTAAAGCGGGAGGCGCATGGGGTCTTTACAGTACAGTATGTACCCTTACTACACCAGACATAGCTTTGACTCAACTCAATTCATCATCGTGCGGAACCACCCTGCCTGACCCGGCAGATGTGGTGTATGTGGATGCTGTGGTGGGAGCAAACAACTATCAGTATCACATCTATGATACTGCAACTGCATTTGATTATACTTATTTAAGAAACAGTTCTTCAAACTCTTTCAGTTTGGCTTGGATACCAGGTATCGAACATGGAATTACTTACAATATTGAAGTGAAAGCCAAAAAGGGCTCATCGTGGGGTGACTATGGTCCAGTTTGCCAATTGACTGCCGTGCCAGCCGGATCAATGTCTGCAGGTACGTGCGGTGGATCAGTGTCACTGATTACTGAAATAATGTGGGCACAAAATGTACCCAATGCTACAGCATATGAATACGAAGTTTCTAATGCAATATTTTCATACTATAACACTTACATCAGAAACAGTGCTTACCATACCGGTATTCAAATGTTTGCATACAACATGATGTCTGGAATAAAATTTAACACCACCTATGACATCCGGGTGCGCGCAAAAATCAATAATGTGTGGGGATACTACGGGCAAGTTTGCCAGGTCAGGTCTGCACCATTTCCGCAAACGCAACTTAATGGAAATTCTTGTGGTGCAGTTTTGACAAGTAACAACACCACGTTGTATACAGCACCTGTTTATGGAGCTACCAACTACGAATACACTGTTTCAAATACGGGGGCTGGTTTCTTAAAAGTGTACGTACGAAACAGTTCATCTTCAACTTTCCGTATTAGTTGGATTGCTGGTATTCAACCATCAACAACTTATGATGTAAAGGTGAGAGCCTACTCAGGTGGTGTGTGGGGGCCTATGGGTCCTGTTTGCACAGTTACTACCGCGGCAACTCCTCGCTATGCAGGGCCTTTGGAGCCGGCAATGAAAGCAGCAGAGCTTTCAGTATTTCCCAATCCGGGAACAAAAGAAAATATCCACGTTGCATTTAATGCGAATAAAACAGAAAACACTGCTGCTCAAATAACAATATACTCGCTATCAGGTAATTTGATATTTAGTGAGTCGATAACCGCAGAGGAAATGACAAACTACAAAATCCCTGCTGATGCAAGAATTCAAACGGGAACATATTTGATAAAGGTGAGCACCGAAACTGAAATAGCCACACAAAAGTTCACAGTATTCTAGTAAATGATTTAGTTCTGCCAAAAAGAGCGGCCCCGGAATATCCGGAGCCGCTCTTTTATTAAAATGAAATCTGTTTAAGGTCTTTTCCAGTATTGATTGAGCTTGCGCAATGGCTTGAATATAGTAGTGAAAAAGTATGGCTTCAAACCATTTACTTCCCACGCTTTTCGATCTTCGGCATTTGCGCGCAGCCTGCCCAACAGCGAACTATTGCTAACTCCACCTGTGCGCATATGAGTGATAATTCTAGGAATGTATTCTACCTGAATATTGTGCTTTATCATTACCCTCAACATCAATTCATAGTCAGCGGCACTCTTGAATGTTGTGTCAAACTTTCCAAACGAATCATAGACTTCCTTTTTCAGAAAAAAAGATGGGTGCGGTGGCATCCAACCCCAAACAAATTTATTCTTGCTGGCCACGCCAGCTATCCAATAGCGTTTAATCTTGGCGATTTCTTTTTGATCTACATACAAAAGATCTCCGTAAACTCCATCTGCGCCAGATCTTTCAAATGTCTTCACAACCTCAGATAATATGCTTGAATCATTATAGAAATCATCGGCATTTAAAATCCCTATTATGTCTCCACTTGCCAAATCTATACCCTTGTTCATGGCAAAATATATTCCTTCATCTTGCTCACTTACCACTTTAGAAATGTGCTCCTTGTATTGATTGATAATGGACAATGTGCTATCACTCGAATTCCCATCAATGATTATGTATTCAACATCACTTTGGGATTGATTTATTACCGATTCAATGGCTGCCCGAATGGTTGACTCTCCATTCCTCACAACTGTGATGATGCTCAGTTTCATCAATTAATCACGCGTTCTCTTAATGCTACAGCCGGATTACCGCCATACACTTTGTATGATTCTAAATTTTTCGTTGCCACAGATCCAACTGACAACACTGCATGTGTGCCGCAACGCACACCCGGACATACAACAGCCTTGGCACCGACCCACACGCCTGTTTCCAATATTATTGGCGACACGATGAGATCAAAGGAAGTTGATTTGTAATTGTGATTCCCGGTCAGTAAAAAAGCTCCTTGCGAAACACACACATGGTCTTCAATTGTGACTTGCACAAGATTATCAATCCACACGCCTTCGCCTATCCAAACGTAATTGCCAATATCTAAATTCCATGGATACTTGATATTGACTCCCGGCTTTATAACCACTCCCTTCCCTATCCGTGCGCCAAACAACCTGAGGACTGCTTTTTTGAAAGAAGAAAATGGAACAAGTCTGTTCTGCAGGACCAACAAATTGACTATGTGCCAAAAAGCAGATTTAAGCCTTGGAACTGTGTTCGCATATGCTGCATTCCCGAACGTAGACAGATCAACTTTTTTCATTCTTCTTTTTTAACTCATATATTTTAACATCCACAATAAATCGGAACCAAAAACCCTGCAAATAATGAAAAATCATCCCCTGCTTGCCATCCAAGAATCCCAGTTGAAAAAAATATCGATACACAAAATATAATACAGGCCTGATAAATAAAGGCATACGCCACCATATACTTTTGTAATAAGCTATACGCTGGTCTGGTGATCCAAAAAACATGGGCTTCACACCTTGTACCCTCTGTGTATTTCTTCTCTCTATCTCTTCCTCTGCTACCAAGTCGCTATATCGATTATGTTTCTCAATCCAAAAACTGATCTTGTTTTCTTTCAAGTTTTCTTCTTTCAAATATCCGTCATTCCAAATTATTGTTTTTCCGGAAACCACAAACCTATGATCCATATTTTCATTCAAATCTGAATGTCCGAACCCAACCCTGAACATCTTTAACAAATATTTTGGAAAGTACCCTCCATGTTTTATCCACTTGCCTTTAAAATAATTTTTTCGATTAAAATAAATTCCATTTACCGACCTGTCCACCGTTGCATCTGTAAAATTCGCAAGTCTGTTTACCAATTCAGGCAACAAAATATGATCTGAATCCAGACAAACCACCCAAGGTGTTTTTATCTCAATGTTTCGCAACGCAAAATCCCACTGCTTTGGATGGTTCTCGAATGGGTTTGTTATCACATGGGCCCCAGATTTTTGTGCTATATCAATTGTCGAATCTGTGCTACCCGAGTCAACCACAATTACATCAGCTCCTAATGGCTGCAATGACTTCATCAATCTGGGTAAATGCTGCTCCTCATTGAAAGCTAGAACTATGAATGTAAAATCAACCATTATATCCGTGCATCAATAATTTCTTGATATGATTGCTTAAACTTTTCGGCAACCATGTTCGCATCATACTCACTTATTGCTAGTTGATATCCGGCCACAGAATACTTCTCTCGCAAGTGTTCACTTTTAGTCATTGTAATCATGGCTTCTCTAATACTCTTCTCATCCAAATCAACCACTATGCCGGCTTCGTTGGCAACAATCTGATCGGCCAAGGCTACTTGCTTTGAAATTATCACCGGGGTATGACAAAGCATGGCTTCTACCACACTCATTCCAAAATTTTCGGAGTATGACGGTAGTATATAAAACATTGCATCACGCAAACTGGCGAGTTTGGTATCTCCACTCAGCATACCAGTAAATATCACACTGCTCTCCAGATTATAGTCTTCAATCATTCTCTTGACAACAAGCAAATATCCCGAATTATCAGGGCCGGCAATCACCAACAGTACATCGGGGAAACTTGCTGCATAATGAGCAAATGCAGGAATAAGCATGTCGAGTCCTTTCTTCTTGTCAATTCGTGATAAAAATAAAATGTATCGCGAATTGCTGACTTCATTAAAATGTGATCCGAATGGTGGTAATGCTTCCAAGTTTTTGAATTCAGTTAAATCCAATCCATTAGGAATTATCAATGCTTGGGTATTCAAGTGAAGATGCTGTGATGTTCTGGCTGCTTCATCGGTAGTCGTATAGTGAATGGCTGCTGCGTCAGTCAAATTCCATTTACTTATAAGCCGATAGTAAATTCTCTTTAAAGTAGTTGACTTCAGCGCTATGGTTTCAGGATATAGGGTACCCCTGGGAGAAATAATGTAAGGCACTTTAAAGTAATGACATATGAATGCGGCAGCTGCTACCGGGAAATTCCAAACCGCGGTAATATGTACAATATCATACTGCTTTACGCTTTTCCACAATGCAAATAATAATGAGAGCGAAAAGTTGTAGTGGATGTATCCAAAATAATTGAAATACTTTACACGGACACCGTCCACTTTTCTCCATTCCTTTCCAGTTCCTCCGTAATGTGACTCAAGCCCTGCGTTGGTAGTGATTACATCTACTTGTACTGATTCCTTTACCAGAAACTTATTGAGTAAATGCACAGATTGGATAGGCCCTCCAAACATGTGCGCAGGGTAATAAGATGGAGACACGTGAAGTACCCGCATATAACTAGTTCAATGAAGGCGAAATTTTCACTGACAACCAATTGAACAGCCTTTGTTCAATAAACCTTAAGACAATAGCCAAAACTAAAAATCTCATCACCATGTTCCCGAGCAGCTTCAAAGAAGTCATCTCCAATTGATATGCATTGATAAGAACCGCGATTGCAAAGGCAAAACCAAATATCATGTAATGGCTTCTTTTAATAAAGTATCGATAAATGCTACCCCAAAGTAAACCAAGTAAAAAAATAGGGATAAACATAAAAGGGACACCAAAGTCGATATAGCTTTCACCCATGTATCCTATACTAATAGATGTGCCTTCTGAGCCACTTGCAATATTCAGACCTGTATACTTCATTGTAATTTCCGAATCAGATTCTAATACCGCCTTGTCTGGAAACAATACCCTGGGAGATAATATGTGCAAAATTGATTTACCCCATATCCTTCCCTGCTGATGCTCAATGCTGGTTGGCACATAAGCAATCGCCTCAGCAAAAAAATCAACATATGCTACTCTGTACAATGTCTGGTCAACCGAATACAATATTTTATCTGTCGACATCCCTTTGGAAAGCGAGAACAGTTGCTCAAATTTTTCTGTAATCGACAATACAGAAACCTGTGCAGTCCGTCCACCACTCAGTTCAGCTCTATAGTCTCCCTTAATTCCTGTCCACAATATGGTAAAATAACCAAGCATACACGCAGCCAGAATGACCGGCATTATATTTTTGAACTTCCAAGAAAAGTTGATTGTTCCAAATGTAATTAATGTGTAAAAGAACACTAACTTGAATCCGGCAAAATACCCAATAAATCCTTTTGCCACCTCGATTACGACAAGCAAGGCTACAAATATTTTATTCTTTTGCTGAACCACAATGGCTAATAACAATAGAAAAAACGCCACCCACTTTAAGCTAGAAACAGCTACCAAGATTTGTGACAGCTGCATGATACTGTGCGACAATGATACAAGCACTCCTTCCATCAAAAAGGTAAATGCATAGAAATAAAATAATCTGGTAAGTGATAAAGTACTGAGTTCATAATTGAGCTTCTGCACATTCACTGTCCCCCCGGAACCAATAGCTGCACGCATGCCCACAGCTAAAACAACCACTCCTACTAAACTCAACCATATTGCATATTCGGTTTTTGCTGCAAACCCAAATTCAGCAACTGTCGCATTATTAATATTGGCATGAAATATTTTTGCAGAAGCTTGTAACCATTGAATTACCGCCACAAACAACAGTACCGGAGGTTGCCACTTACGCATCAATAATTTGGTGATGAAAATTAAAACCACCAAAGAAAAAACAGACAACATTGGATTAGGAGTAATCAATGCAAGTAGCACGCACAACCCAATAAGTGACCATAGCCACCCAGGAAATTTTATGACCGAAGAACTAATCATGATATATTTTCAGCCATTGATTGGTAAAATTTGCTTCCGTAATGCCCAGTCGCGAAAGCGAATCAATGGCATTTTTTCCTGCCCTCTTTGCTTTCTCCTCATTGTTGATGAAAAACAATATTCCTGTTACCAATTCATTCACACTATTATTCTCACATACATATCCATCTTCCGTATGCGAAATCAGTTCTGGCAATCCCCCTGTGTTGTAAACAACAGAAGGCACCCCAAACATTTTTGCTTCAATAGTTACATTTGACAATGCCTCCACTTTTTTTGATGGGCAAACATGCAGCGTGCTATTAAGAAACAACTGCTCCACATTTTCAACAAATCCTTGAAAATGAAAGTAATCGCCAAGGCCAGTCGCTTTAATCTTTCTCAACAGCAATTCATAAAACGCTTTGTCATCAGATTGGCTACCTGCAAAAACAAAGCGCAAATCATGCCTTTTTCCCAATATTTCAATGGCTGCATCAACCAAATCATCCACCCCTTTTGCGGCTGTTATCTGCCCCAGGTATACAATCCATTTTGAATTGTCTTTTCTTATCTGAATCGTATCTTTGTTCATCAAACCTGCATGACGCACAGGTGGATAATTATATATCACATTTACTTTGCTCGCGTGCACACCTGCTTTTAGCAAGTGCCCCTTAATGTGATTTGAAATCGCTACAAATTGACTAACCCGTTTACCAATCACATAGAGCCATAGAAAACGAAATACCCGGTTGTGCAATCGAGGTTCGTCCCCACACCTGTAAACCACTTTAACCTTACTGGCTAAAAGGGCAGGCATCATACTAATAAAATTTCTTTCGCTGGGCACATGGATATAATCTGGTTTGAAATCGCGAATAATTCTCAACAGACGAAAACTGCCTTTAACGATAGCTCCAATATTAATCAACCAGTCTGAAAAGGTACTCTGCTTCCCTAGCAAACCCATATAAGTAGCTGCCACATAGTTCAGTTTTGATTGATCGAGAAATGGATTTATGGCGTGGCTACCCCACTGTTGGTCTGTCACAAACAAAGGTTCTATTCCTTTCTTTTTCAATATTTCAAATACAGTAATATTGCTACGTTCTAAACCATACAAAGGCACATTGCCTAGAAGGACAAGAACTTTACTATTTGCCATGCGATACTTTCAACGTGAGGTCGGCATCCACTACTTTCTGCACACGCTGCTCTATCTTTTCAACCTGGTGCCGTATATCCCATGCAGCAATCTTCTCTCTCGATTTTTGCCCCATTGATTTTGCTAACCCGCGATCATCAATGAATTGTCGAATACAATTATTAAGTGAGTCTACATTCTCCGTTTCAAACATAAATCCGTTCACCCCATCATCTACCAAGTCAGGTGCACAGCCTACCTTATTGCTTACTAATACCGCGCACCCACACACCATCGCTTCATTTATTGCAAGTCCCCAAGTTTCGCTCTGAGACGGTAAACAAAAAACATCGCCCAACCGATAAAGCAAGGGCATTTTGCTTTGGTTTTGAAATGGTAACAGGTGAATATGCTTGTGGTCGCTGGCCATTGCTCTCATTTCTTGTTCTAAGTGCCCGGCTCCGGCAAATACAAAATGAACTTTTATATTTTCAAAAGCAACGGCCGCACGCATCAATAACAATGGATTCTTTTGGCTTTCAAACTTTCCGGCAAACAGAATTACGAGATCATCAACTGGTATTCCCAATTCCACTCGTCTTTCGCTTGCTTCCAACAATATGGAATTTTCGTCTGCCTGGAAGCGCTCATGGTCTATACTGTGTGGAGCCCACGCCAATTTTACTTCGTTCAATCCATGTTTCAAAAAATACTCTTTGTTGTTTTCACCCACGTAAAAAGCGGTGTCCACATATCTATAAATTCTGTTTAAAAACAATCTCCTCACAAACTTTCGCCATCCTGGTTTTTCGTTCAGCAACGTAGAATCACCTCGAAAAAAAACCGGCACCTTGTTCTTAAAGTATCGCATTGCGCTCAGATGCGCTTTGTAATTCCAGCCATAGACCAGCAGCGCATTGGCGCCCCATTCAGTTACTTCATTAATCAGTGAAGGATTTGAAATTCCGCTAAAGGAATCCAACGTTGGTACAGTCGCAGCATTAGGAACCATAGCAAAACTATATCCATTCAACAAAGGCACGTCCCATGATACTTCATGCCCAAAGCCCGAATCAATGTGATTGCTTGCATGTTGCGAAAAAGTATAAAACACTTTCACATCAATGCGATTGTTCTCAGTTAATTGTTTGAAAACAGGCGCGTAATACTGAATAGGATGCGTTGTAATAATGGCTAGTTTAATCCGATTCAAAATTTTTCAAATTTCACTTTTGCAATCATCTTATTTAACTTGAATTTTTGCGTAATCGGGTTCTGAAGATTCATCATAAAAATCAACACCAAAAGCATTAGTTATTCTCAATATATTCTTGATTTGATCATTGGTTAAGTGTTTTCTCCAGCTATCTACTTGCGAACCTTTCTTTATTTTATCGAGTGCATAAGCATTGGTAGTATGACTTGGTTTTCGCACTATGCTCAAAACATCTTGAGGTAACTCCAATTCTAATCGCGCAAATAATTTTGATATTTCTTCTTCAATATTCAGATACAATTGTTCGTACGATATTGTAATCCACTTTTTATCATTATAGGGATGATGAACTGGATACACAGCCGTCATCGCCCACTCCGCTGCAAAACGCTCTTCGGGTGTGCGCACCATTGCAAATGCTTCCTTATGTTTCTCATACATGTCAGGATATCGACAAGCAGGTATTTCATAGCTCGTTTCGTTCACAAGGTGGCTAAATCCACCATGTTTAAATTGTGAAGCGACCACCGCACATGGGTGCCTGAGCATCAATACAGGCTTGATTTCAAATCTGTCTACAAGCCATGGCATCATCATATTTCCCAAGCAAAATTTAAAAATATAATAAGACCAATCAGCAGCTTTACTCAAATCATTGTATTGATAAAGTTTTGGGTGAAGAATTTGGCGGTTAAACAATTTCTGGAAAAACACTTCGGCTTCCGGCCAGTCCGCATCTTGTGGAATGTGTTGGTTCCACCAAAAATTAACATTCTTAAGCTCCTTGTATTTCATGCCACCCAAAAACAATGGCTCCCACACAATTGCTGAATCAGGAATAGCGTTCATTATTTGGGCTAGCCACGTAGAACCTCCGCGCGCACTGGTAAACAAAGCAATATTAGTTCCCGAACTGAGATTATCCCTTGTTGCATTTGATTTTTCAATTGGCTGGAGGTATTGGTAATACTGAGCCATCAATTTTGCCTTTCTCAAATAACTCTTTACAATATTCACCGATTGCACTCTTTTAACACATCATCAAATAACCTACACTGCTCTTCAGTCCTTTTGTCGGCTGAATACTTTTTAAACTTTTCCCAATCTGTGGCTGGCCTTGCAAGTTCCTTCTGCACCAGACTTTTTAAATAATCTTTCAAGCTCAATTCATCCTTTTCATTTTCACTGAAGTGAAATAGAGTAGCTGAGTTAAGTTCATCCAATAGGCTAAACATGTTACTACCTATTGGAAGAATGGAAAACATCGGTTTGTTTGCCAACACATATGGATAAATTTTGCTTGCGGAGTAAGCCAAATCCTCCGATCCAGGAACAAACAACACATCGGCCCTCAATAATAATTTTAGCGCCTGAAAGTAAGGCAATCGGTCTGTGATCTCTATCACATAATCAGAAACACCCAATTGCCTTGTGATGGGCTCAACAGTTTTTCTTGCGAGATCTTTAGAAGCATAATCAGTTCCTACAAAATACCACCTCAAGCGATTGTAAATTGTTTCGTCCTCTTTTTTCAAAAGGGCCAGCGCGCCAAATAATTGCCGAAAAGCAGGTGCCATGTCGTGCCCGCCTCTTCCAACATATACCACATTAATGGTCCCTTCAGCATTTGATTCTAATTGCTCAAGCCCGCGTACACAATCAGCCACTTCCATATCCTGAGCCATTGCACCAAAAGTAATGACTGCGGAAGGGATACTTTTTAACTGAGGATATCGCTCTTTCAATACTGAAATGTATTTCTCGGACACAGACATTAGGCCATCAACACGAGCCATACTCCACTTTTCCATCCACTTGTCAACAAAATAACCAAGCCAAAAACGCTTCGGCCTTTGCGATGCTGGTTTGTCAAGGTAGTGCACACTCAACCATGGATCTTGCATATCAATCACATATGGAATGCCAAATTTTTTCTTCCAGTATCGCCCCAGCAGGCAAACAGGAAATGCGGTGGTCGAGAAAAAAATTAAATCAGGTTTGTGTTCAGCAATCATGGCGTTGCCACCTTTTAAAAACTGGCCAAACGCACGCCAGGCAATACTCCTAAAGCCTAACCATTTCGATATGTTCATGGATCCTGGCTTCACTCTTTCTATAATTATATCTTTTGGAATTGAATTTACCAGAAGGGAGTCTTGTGTCATGGGCACAGCAGATGCTTCTGCTGCAAGCACCATGGGTTCATATCCATGGCGGTTGTAATAAGAAAGACTTTGCCGGACACGGTGCATGTCTGCAGCATTTACAGGCGGAAAGTGTGGCGAAATAATTAATACTTTCTTCACCAAACTCACACAGGTAAAAGAGCCAGAAATTTTTCTTTCTCAACATTCCAATTTAACTCTTTGGTTGCCAATGCCAACGATTCAGCTTTACATTCAACCAGACTCTGTCGATTGCTTATCAAAGCTTTTAAAATATTTGCAAGTGATTCGACATTCCCAATAGGATAAGATTTACCTACCTTTGGATGCGATTTGATGAATTGAAGCTGCGCGGGTGTTTCTGACAAAATAATTGCAATGCCGGCAGCCAAATAAGAAAACACTTTATTCGACAGTGCGATTTGATTATTGAGCGAAAAGCCAGGCTCCAGCGCCAGTCCGCAATCAAAGGCTGTCAATTCGTTGATGAGATTATCGGCCTGAACAGTTCCTTTATATTTGATATTGCCAAGAGGTACTTGGTGGGTACTGGCCAACAACCCCAATTCAGCTTTCACAGCAGCAGAAGCTATTCCATAAATTGTTAAAGTGACGTTTTCGTCCTCACATATACCCATCGCTCTTATCACGTCTGACAATCCACGGTTCATTCCAACATGCTGAGAAAACCACACCAGTTTTAACCCGCTGCCCTGCGCACGGGGCTTAGATCGCGTCATTTCAGGTACTTGAAAAGCATTATTGATCACCACCGGATTAATTCCGGTTATTACTTTTCGGTACTCCGCAGCTATCAGCGGACTAGCCGCAGACACATAGTGTGCGTGGGGCAAATAGTGTGCTTCAATCAAAGTAGCCATTTGCGATTCGATTCCACAAGAATCGGCTGATTCGCCACGGTGAAAATCTTCAGCATCAAAAGCATAAAGCGTGCCTTGCGCGCGCGCGGCCAGCGCAACCGGAGCCAGGGCCGCCAGGTTGTGGGCAATAAAAAAGTCGGACGGGTGTGTTTTTAGAAACATTAGCATCTCATCAAAAGAAAATAACACCGCGCGCTGTGCCAGTGCAGTCTTTAATGCTGGAGACAATCCGGAAGCCAACCGAAACAAAATTTTTGAAAATTTCTGTTTCGTTTTTACAACAGCATAGGCAACTCCTCTATTCAGCGCTTTGCTGCCAACCATCTTGTACTTCCAATTCCTTGTATTGAATAATTTTTCATCCAGGGCGAATGCCCATTTTTCTCTGAAACAATAAACTACCGTAACATTATAACCGGCTTCATGCAGTGCATCTGCTTCTTTTACCAATCGCGGGTTGGTAGTTGGGTGGCCAGATGTTACTAAAGTTATTTTAGGGGCAGACAAAATTCGATGCTAACTATGATTGTGAATTCGTTATCCTGTGCTTGTCTGCGAAGTGAAAATAAAGTCTTTCATACTCATCGGCAATCACATGTGCGCTGAATTTTTCAATTGCTGAAGCACGGCAATCAGCTCTTTTCAAAGTCCCAATATTCATCACGGCTTCCGTCATTTCTTCAACTTGCTCACAAACAAAACCATTGAATCCGCTTTTTACTATTTCGGGTACTGACCCTCTATTAAATCCAATCACAGGTGTTCCGCAAGCCAACGCTTCGGCCATGACAATGCCAAACGGTTCGTTCCAGAGAATGGGCATCAATAATGCAGAAGCTCTTCCGAGTAGTTTATTCTTTTGTACATCATCCACAGGGCCCATATATATTACTTGGGTTCCATCAATGAATGGACTTACTTTTTCGCGGAAGTATTTTTCGCATGCTTCATCGTCAGGCACATTTCCTGCAATGACAAGTTTTCTGTTGGCAGCTTTGGCGACTTCAATGGCTAGATGTGTGCCTTTTATGTGTTCAATGCGGCCTAAAAAAACGAGCGGGGCATCTACCAATACTTCGCTTTCAAAGACAAACTTATCCGTATCAACACCGTTGAAAACTGCATGGGCAGTTGCGTGGGGCGAAATCTGATTTGCGATATAATTGCTACAACCCGTAAACATAAGTGTATTTCGGGCAGCCAATTTTGCAGCCAACTTTATCGGTCCAATACTGGGCTCACGCTGATAACTCATGAGCTTGGGCAAACTGGTTGGTAAAAGCGCTGTGAGATAAGCCAACCGGCCAAAGCTGTGTACCACATCAAAATCGCCAGTTGCGATTCGCGACACCGCGATAAAGTTTTTGAAATTATCATATCGTGTGTCTGATTCTCCCGGGTAAGCCCTGAGTTCACACGATACTTCTGATTCTTTATGAGCATACAGAACAATTTCGTGACCACGTGATTGTAATTGTTCTACAAGCATGAAAATAATTCGCTCTATACCACCATAGAGCAAAGGAGGCACAGGAATAAAAGGATCAGCAGTAATAGCTATTCGCATCTTCTCAAATATTGAGGGATGATTTAAACTGCATTAATTTTCTTTCCATTTTTCGGGCCTTCTTCCATCCAACTATTTTTTCAAGGATGATAAATGCTGTGGTACCGCCCGGCACCACGCTGGCCCCACCATATCCTTCTATATACTCATCGGCTTTTTCAATAAGTTCACCAGCCTGAGGATAATTTTTGTAACAATAATGCTGAAACAAATTAGCGCAAGCCTTACGCGTCCGCTTTGAATTCTCTACGTCCATCAAATGAGTAGCATTCAATTCACAAACCCGAAATTTGCTCAACTGTGCTGCTTCAGACTTATTTGAACTGACTCGAGCACTTGTGCTATTGCGATAAAACACCTTGGCTTCGGGACAAAATTTTACTCCCTGGCTCGCTAGTACAGCACGACACATATATTCGCCATCTTGATTCACCAATAAAGTTTCATTCCACTGACCAGCAGCATCAGCCACTGACCGAGGCACTAGCCAGGCATGCAATGCCATCATTCCGCCCATTCCAAAAGCTGTAACAAGCCACTCCACCGGTTTGAAATCTCCAAATACACCTTCAAACGTGAAGTGTGCTTCATAAATACTTTTGTCGAAACGAGCCCATGTGGAGGAGAACAAGATGCCGGGAACTTCTGGATCAAACATTTTTAATTGCCGCGATATTTTGTTTTCATCAAGCACATCATCCGCATCCAGATACTGGATAAAATCTCCTTTTGCATATCGCAAGCCTGTATTGCGCGCGGCACACGCACCTGCATTCACCTGGGTCAACACTTGCACACGTTCATCCTTGAAAGATTTTGCAATGCTCAAGGTATCGTCTGTACTTCCATCATCTATTACAATAATCTCCAGATGTGAAAACGTTTGATTCAATACTGAATCGATAGCCTCGCGGATATACAACCCTGAATTGTAAGCAGGAATAACTACAGATACCAGAAAATTATCTGCAGCCATTAATGAGTCGAAACGGTAAACAAATTGCGAATTGCAAATCGAAAATAAAAGGAGGCTTTCTCCAACCCACTGCGACTGCCCCAGGTAAAATATAGTAGCGCGGTAGTAATATAAAACATGATGGCGTATAACTTACCATGCAACATCACAAACATCCGATACTCGTTTGGTAATATCTTAGTATGATACTTTGAGATTTCGTCTTGTCCTGCCGCAGCACTGCGCGATAAGTGATGAACAATAACACCAGCCGGATAATACTTTATTTTAAATCCCAACTTTCCAATATGATGGCACCACAATTTATCTTCTCCGTACATAAAAAAATCATCATGTAATTTTTTCCCTTCAAAGGAATCAAGAATGGAAAGAGGGAACATGAAAAAAGAACCCCAAATCCACTCCGTGTTGTGTTCTTTGTCTTCTTTGATTAATTGGTGGGGTGCGCGAACGGGTCTCAATAATTTATGTAACCTAAACAACCGTGTCAATTGCCGGCCCAAAGTCTTAAAATTGTTCGAAACATACTGAGGGCTTCCATCAGGAAATATTGTTTTTACTGTAATTGCTCCTATGGTTGAATCGTTTTTTATTTTCTCAAGTGCCAATGAAATGGCGTCATTTTTCAATTCTGTATCGCTATTCAAAAGCAACACGTATGCTGAATTCACGTATTTCAATCCAAGATTGTTTCCGCCCGCAAACCCAAGGTTTTCTTTACTCTCTACCAGTGTGACACCATTTAATTCGTGACGAAATCTGGCTATGTTGTCAGGTTGCGAACCATTATCCACCAATATTATTTCATAGGCACACTGCAGTGTTTGCTTTCGTATTGACTCTACACAACTTACCGTGAAGTCAGGTGTGTTATAGTTTATAATTATAATTGATACCTCAGGGGACATGAGCAATTAATAACTGGCG
>JBBKVM010000084.1:0-46279 GCA_037968415.1 Bacteroidia bacterium
GTATTCTTGTAGCGTGTCGATTTGTTGGTGGTATTAGAAAACAGCCCTCGCTCTTTCCCCGATTTCTTTTTGTTTTGTTTTATCTGCTTGGCCGTAAGCGCTTCGGGCTGCAATGCAGGGCAATTTGATTTGCGCGCGCATCCGCTCAGTCCCACGCACAGCACCAAGCAGATCATCACCAAAAACTTATTAAACCATCGCATGTTCATTGAACGAACTTACAGTGGTAAAGTTATTTTTACATCCATTGTGACCCTCTCGCCCACTGCCATGTATTTTTAGCTATTTTAGTATTGATGTCAACCGACCCGCACCTTTCGCAGCATCTCAAGTCACTCCTCATCAAACACTGGGGACACAGTACTTTCCGACCCATACAGGAAGACATCATTCTCTCAGTGATAGCTGGCAAGGATACCCTCGCGCTGCTACCCACAGGCGGTGGCAAATCCATCTGCTACCAGGTACCGGCCATTGCGCAAGAAGGATTGTGCATTGTGGTATCGCCACTTATCGCACTCATGAAAGACCAGGTGGCCAACCTGCGCCAGCGCGGCATCAACGCCATCGCCATCATGAGCGGCATGAATAAATACGAGATCGATGTGGCGCTCGACAACTGTGTGTATGGAAAAGTAAAACTGCTTTACCTCTCACCTGAGCGCCTGGCCAGCGAGTTGGTGCAAACGCGCATCAGCAAAATGAATGTAAACCTGCTGGCGGTAGATGAAGCACATTGTATCTCGCAGTGGGGTTATGATTTCAGACCCAGCTACATGCAAATAAGTGCGCTGCGAAAATTTATTCCCGGTGTGCCGGTACTCGCAGTTACCGCCACCGCCACGGCAGACGTGCAACAAGACATTATCGAAAAACTTGAATTCACCAACCATAAATTATACAAGCGCAGCTTTGAGCGAAAAAATTTAAGCTATGTGGTACTCCATGAAGAAAACAAAATGGAGCGGCTCATCCAAGTGATTAATGGTGTAAAAGGCAGCGGCATTGTGTACGTGCGCAGCCGCAGGCGGACACGCGAAATAGCCGAATACCTGCAAGCGCGTGGCATCAGCGCGAGCTACTACCACGCAGGGCTCACAGCCGACCTGCGCACACAACGGCAGGAACAATGGATGAGCGGACACACGCGAATAATCTGTTGCACCAACGCTTTCGGCATGGGCATCGACAAACCCAACGTGCGTGTGGTGGTTCACATCGAACTGCCCGACAATCTGGAATCCTATTTTCAGGAGGCTGGGCGCGCGGGGCGCGATGAGAAAAAAGCATACTCGGTACTACTCTACTCCAAAAGCGATAACCTGGAAATGGAGCATCGGTACGAAGTTAATTTTCCACCGCTGGCAGAAATTCGCAGCGTATATCAATCTGTAGCCAACTATTGCAAACTGGCCCAGGGCGCAGGCCTTGGCGCGGCATTTGATTTCGACATGAGCGAATTTTGCTCGGTGTACAAACACAATAGTCTTAAAGCATACAGCTGCCTGCACACGCTCGAACTCGAAGGAGTCATCGCACTTACAGAAGCAGTGTTTCTCCCCTCGCGTGTGCACTTCACGGTAAGGCTCGAAGATTTATACCGGTTTCAGGTGGATCATCCGGCCATAGATCCTTTTATCAAACTTATGCTGCGATCATACGAAGGTTTGTTCGATGACTTTGTGCGCATCAGTGAGAGCGAACTTGCCCAGCGCAGCAAAAAAACACCGCAAGCTGTAATGCAAATGCTGGCTGAATTAGAACAGCTGGGCATCATCAAGTATCTGCCGCAGAAGGACGTGCCACAGCTTGTATTCCTACAACCAAGGCTCAATGCCAAATCGCTTAACATCAGCGCGCAAAACCTACACGCACGGAAGCAACGTTACCTGGAACGCATGAAAAAACTGTTGAGTTATGCTTCGCGTACCGACAAATGCCGCTCTTCCATGTTATTGGATTACTTTGGCGAGCACGACAATTTCCGTTGTGGTGTGTGTGATGTGTGCATTGAAAGAAACAAATTGGAGCTTAGCGAAATTGAATACGGCCGTCTTGTAGAAGAAATAGATACGCTGCTGGCCGATGGCGGTATTCCGTATGATACGTTGGTAAAAAAAATTAGCGCGGTGAAGAGCGAAAAAGCCCTGCGCGCAGTGCGGTGGCTCATTGACAATAAGCAGTTGTTGTGTTCGAGCGAACTCATTATCACACCGGCTTTTCATGAAGCTTGACACCGAATTTTATCAGACAGATGATGTGGTGGCCTGCGCGCAAGCTTTGTTGGGCAAGGAACTTTGTACACGCATCGATGGCAAACTCACCACCGGCATCATCGCTGAAACCGAGGCCTACCGCGGGGCTGTAGACAAGGCATCGCATGCCTATGGCAACAAGCGCACAGCCCGCACCGAAATAATGTTTGGACCTGGCGGCACGGCATATATTTATTTGTGTTACGGTATTCACTCGTTGTTCAATTTGGTGACAGGTGCCGAAGGAACTCCTCATGCGGTGCTCATCCGTGCGTTGCATCCGCGCAAAGGCATCAGCACCATGACAGAGCGAAGAGGCGCTCACACTCCGGCACACAAGCTCACAGCCGGACCTGGTACGCTGGCACAGGCCATGGGGCTGCATTACACCCTTAGCGGCACATCCCTTGTAGGCAACCAAATATGGATACAAGATGCAGGCATACAGCTATCGAAAAAAGAGATAGTTGCCGGCCCGCGCATCGGTGTCGACTATGCAGGAGATGATGCATTGTTGCCTTACCGGTTTATATTTGGTAAAGCAGCACTAAAAAGATTGATAGACTTGTCTGGCTGATATTTCAGTGAATTGTTTATGGCTATTACTTTTTATATTTTTATTAACCATGATAATATCATAACCACCAAATGAAAACAAAAATCTTGTTCACATTGCTATTGGCATTACCGCTCCATCTTTCAGCGCAATCCATTTCAAAAATCACGCTTGTCCCTGCCAACCCCACACCCTCTGATTCGCTTATGTTTTTGGTAGATGTACAGTTTACTTCCGGCAGTTGTGATGCTTACATAACCAACTCAGGCCAGGTAGGCAACCAATTGTACGCCAACGCCCTGCATTGCGTGGGCGCGCTGGCCGTAATTTGCGATGTCACCGATACTTTTTATTTTCCACCGCAACCTGCGGGCGCCTATACTTTTACTTTTCAGGTAAATGCCGGAGGTGCTCCCGCACCATGCACACCGGGCATAGTGGCCGGCCCCAGCGATTCAATTACTTTCCTTGTAAATCCTACCCACGTGCATCCCACTCAAGCGTTTGAAATGGTGCAGTTGGTGCCCAACCCAGCGCGCAATTCTGTACTGTTGAACGTTCCGGAAAATCTATCCACATTCACACTTACCGTGCAATTATATGACCTGGCGGGAAAACATGTAGCTACTCTCGCCTCGCCCGCTCACAACCGCATGCTACAGCTCGATTTGCCTGGCGGTCATTACACTTATCAGGTAATTCATGGCACACGCTTCATTCAACATGGCCAACTGATAGTGAATCCATGACCCACGCCTCAGCGGATCACAAACAAAGTACGCACACAGATTTGCATCCTGTGCCGGTGAGCGAAAGGCTCAACTATAGCACTGCCGATCCTCAACTGGCTGCAGCAGTGTTGGCCCTGATTACACAAAACAAAACTTATTTCGAGCAATGGATGCCTGTACCTGCTGCAGACTATTACACCTTGCCGTTTCAGCAAGCAGCGCTGGCACAGTCTGCATCCGAAAAATTAGCATGCAGGCAATTGAAATATTATTTTTCACTCCGCGAATTTCCCGATGTATTAATTGGCGAAATTACTTTCATGAATATAGTGATGGGCGCGTTTTGCAGTTGCCACGTGGGCTATCGCATAGCACAGGCGCATGCAGGCCGCGGGCTTATGACTGAGGCGCTGCTGGCCGCCACACAATATGTTTTTTCTCACCACGGGTTGCATCGTGCCGAAGCCAACATTATACCTCGCAACCAACCATCGCTGCGCGTGGCCGAAAAAGCAGGGTATGTAAACGAAGGACTATCGCCAAAATATCTGCGCATCAACGGCCTGTGGGAAGACCACTATCATATGGTAAAACTCAACGCTAACATGGAGTAAGTGGATGTAAAATGTTTTAATTGGTTTCTTTGTGCCACAAACAAAAACACTGCACTATGAGAATATGGATACTTATAATTTGTGCGATCACATTGGTAGCCGCCTGCAAACGTGTGCCCAAGAAAGGTGAACTAGCAGCACAGCAAGTAGATTCCACATTGGTCGTAGCCAAGCGTGTGACCGGAATTGGTGGTATATTTTTCAAGAGTAAAAATCCGGCAGAGATGAAATTGTGGTATGCCAAACATTTGGGCCTTAACACCAATGAGTATGGCAGTCTCTTCGAAACCCGCGACACCGACAATCCTGACCAAATACAATACTTGCAATGGAGTGTATTCAACGACAAGACCAAATACTTTGAGCCATCAGAAAAAGAGTTTATGATCAACTACCGTGTGGTGCAAATAGAAGTGTTAGTTGACATGTTGCGAGCCGAAGGGGTTACGATACTCGATACCATTGAGACCTATGATTATGGCAAGTTTGTGCACATCATGGATCCCGAAGGCAACAAAATAGAGCTTTGGGAGCCTGTGGACAGCGTTTTCACGCGCACCGAGGCAGGCAAAACCACGCATTGATAAAAGGATGGTCAATATCACTATGTGTGTGATTATGTGCGGTTTATTGGAAAACTAATCCTACCTTTGCAGCCCGGTACAAAAAAACAAACCGGAAACACTGTCTTCAATCCATCCTGTCGCACACATTGGTCATATAGGGTTGGGGGTAGTTTTAAACCCAACCAAACATGATAACATTTGAAAGTATTGGCCTTTCGCCTGCCATATTAAAGGCGATCGGGGAACTTGGTTTTGATAAACCAACACCTGTGCAGGAACAAACCATTCCCCACCTGCTCGAAAACGATGGTGATATTGTAGCCCTGGCGCAAACAGGCACCGGAAAAACAGCCGCCTTCGGACTCCCCATTTTACAACAAACCGACATCAATTTGAAAGGTGTGCAGTGCATAGTGCTGTGCCCCACACGTGAGTTGTGTTTGCAGATAACCCGCGACTTCGAAAAGTATTCAAAGTATCAGCAGCAACTGAATGTAGTGGCTATATATGGAGGAGACCCCATAGAGAAGCAGATGCGTGCCCTGCGCAAAGGCGCACACATAGTAGTGGGTACACCAGGACGTGTGATGGATATGATGAGACGCAGAGCGCTCGACCTCTCTACCATTCGCTGGCTGGTACTTGATGAAGCCGATGAAATGTTGAACATGGGTTTCAAAGAAGACCTGGATACTATCCTCAGCGAAACACCTGACGGCAGACAAACACTTTTGTTTTCTGCGACCATGCCCAAGGAGATATCGATCATCGCAAAAAAATACATGAAAGACGCCCACGAAATTTCTGTGGGTCATAAAAATACAAGTACCGATACAGTACACCACGTCTACTATGCGGTGCACGCCAGCGACAAATATCACGCGCTGAAACGCATAGCAGACATACATCCTTCTATTTACGGAATCATCTTCTGCCGTACGCGTAAAGAAACACAAGAAGTGGCAGCCAAGCTGATGAACGATGGTTACAATGCTGACTCGTTGCATGGTGACTTGTCGCAAGCACAACGTGATACGGTAATGAGCAAGTTCCGAATCAAAAACCTGCAGCTGCTGGTAGCCACGGATGTGGCCGCGCGCGGGCTTGACGTGTCGGACCTTACACACGTGATCAATTACACCCTACCTGATGACTCAGAAGTATACGTTCACCGCAGTGGTCGCACAGGCCGCGCAGGCAAGAAAGGAACTTCTATTTCTATCATCAACATGCGCGAATCGGGTCGTATCCGCGACTTCGAGAAGAAGATCACCAAGCAGTTTGAGCGCAGACAAGTTCCCAATGGTGCCGAGATTTGCGAGAAGCAACTCTTCAACCTGGTGGATAAGATGGAGAAAGTAGAAGTAAACGAGCAACACATTGAAAGTTTTTTACCTGCTGTGTACAAGAAATTGGAGGTGCTGTCGCGCGAAGATTTGATCAAGCGATTTGTGTCTGTAGAGTTCAACCGATTCCTCACTTACTATAAGAATGCTCCTGATCTGAATGTGGAGTTAAGTTCACGTGGCTCTAGAGACCAACGCGACCAACGCGATTCGGGCGACAGGCGCAAAAGCGAAAGACGCCAACGTACTGACGACAACAACTTCAGCAGGTTCTTTATGAACAAAGGCAAGAAAGACAACCTGAACACCGCGCGTCTGATAGGCATGATAAACGATCAAACCAAAACGAGAGACATCTCTATTGGTAAGATTGAAATCATGGATAATTTTTCGTTTTTCGAAGTGGATGCATCGTGGGCCGAACGTGTGATGAACTCGTTTACCAACGTGAACATGAATGGCAGTCAGGTAATGATAGAGCCTTCGCAACCCAAAGATGGCGGTGGCAGTGGCAGTGGCGGGGGTGGCGGCAGACAGCGCAGCGACCGTGGCGGCTACAACCGTGATAGTGGTGGCGATCGTGGCGGTTACCGTGGCGGATCAAGTGGATCTGGCGGTGGCTACAAAGGCCGCAGCAGTGGCACCAGCCGCGATGAGGGCAAAGGCTATGACCGCGATAAGAAAAAGAGCTATAGCAAATCATCAGCCGACAAAGCCAAGAGTAACAAAGTTCGCAAGAACAAAAAGTTTCACGATTAATTAGCTTTTCACCGGGCCATTTTACCGGCCCTTAATTTGTAAGCGCGTGGAGTATTTGCAAATCATCAAGGCAATTCATATCGTGTGCGGCATTGCCGTGGGCATTACCGGATTGCTACAAATACTGCTACGCAAAGGCGGAAAGTTACATCGCATTACAGGGCGCATCTATCTGTGGGCCTGGCTTCCGCTGGTGGTTACAGGCGGCATCATTGGCAGCACACTCATTTTGCTTTTTGGTTTGTTTGGGTACTACATGGTACTTACCGGCTATGGCATGGCGCGCAGTCGCAGTGGCGTTTTGGATGGTTGGTTTAAGGTGGTGATTGTGCTGGGCACCATATTGGGCGCGGTGTTGGCAGTGTGGGCCATGATGCTGCTTGTAACAGGAAATATCAATTTTGGAATTATCGCACTGGTTTTTGGATTGCTGTTTTTTCTTACTGCCAGCAAGGATATGCGCAGGTATATATTGGGGGCGCATCGTGGGCAACTGCATGGCCACAAGATGGAGTGGTTTTTTGAGCACTTCATACGTATGTACATTTCGCTTATTGCAGCCACCACAGCATTTTCGGCCATTCAGGAGTTGAGCAGCGAGCCGTTGGTCAATTGGCTTGCACCCACAGTAATTGGCACGCTTCTGATAATACTTGCCCAAAAGAAGTATGGCCGCAAGTTCAAGATTGATAAGGCAAAAAACTAATGGTGATAGGCGGTTAAAAAAATAAAGCCGCACCTGCATTACCAGAACAGGCACGGCTTTAATCAAGTTACTGTACGAACATCACTAAGTACAGCACTGAACACTACCAATCAAATCATCAAAAGTTTAAGAACAGATTAAATAGTTTTTATTCCAAAAACATGCGTAAGGCATTTGTGTATGCTTTCAAACTGCATTTGGGTTTTTCAGCGCGTGCAGCTCTGCGCATTGCTTCCTGAAGCAATAGCTCTTTGAGGTGAGGAAATTGTCTTTTGAGATCGTTCAGGATGAAATTTCGTTGCTCGTTCGATTCTGAATCAACACACTTGTCTTTGAACCGCTTCGACCATTCCATCTCCATATTCTCCCAAACTACGGTCACTGAATTACCGATTGGCTTCATGGATTAGATTTTTACATGTTTCTAAGGATTTACATCCTCGTCTATAATTGCGCCACCACCTGATGTCCGTTCATATGCACCCATGTCGATGATGATTTTTGCTTGAGCGATTTCACCTGAATGTTCGGCTACATAGGCATCTGTGTAACTGTCGGGGCTCAACAAAGAACCCATTGCGATTAATATTGCGATGATCAATTCCATAAAAATTTATTTTGAGTGATTAGTATATGATTAGTAGCTCATTACAAAAGTACCAGCAGGCTCAGAAAAAAATAAATTTTTATCGTCATTTTGTGACACCATTAAATATTGTATTAATTGTTGTATTTTGGATTCAAAATTGAGTAAATCGTTATTTAGCAGTTCATTATACCACCACATACAATGAAAATTTTACATGATATAACCCAATTTGTGACAAGTCTCGAGCATAATTTCGTGATGGAAGACGAAGAAACCATGTTGGCTAAGCTCTTTACGGGAATTCATGAAGGGCGTTACACCAACGAAGAAGAAGCAGCCCAAGACCTATACGAACAACCTGAAGGTGCTGCATTCCGGAAACTGAAAGAACGTTATCGCAAAAAAATGGCCTCGCAGGTAATTCGTCATGATCTTGCCCGTAAGTTTAAAAGCAAATACAGCAGGACCATCTACGAAACAATGTGCAATGTGCAGGCCGGACAGGTATTATTGATGAAAGGTCAGGCCAATGCAGCAAGAGAAATTTTCAAAAGCACACTAAAAACAGCGCAACGATTCCAACTCACGGAGACCGAATTGCTTTGTTTAAAAGTATTGCGATATAGAAGCGCATTATCAGGCAATAAAGCAAATCTTGAAAAATATGAGATTCAATTGAAGATGGTTCAAAAACGAATGAATGCTGAACTTGAACTTGAGGGCTTATCTCATCAATTGACCTGTGCTTCTGTCACCAATCATTCCCCAGAAGATTTAACACTGTTAACAAAAAAAGTATTTATTAACGCGAAGGAATTAATCCAACACTATGATAGCTATGTAATTAAATTAACATATTTCAGGATTGCTATCCGGCACTACAGTCACTCAGAGAAGTACAAATCAGTTCTTGAAATCTGTGACGATGCACTTGCATTTTTTGATTCCATTCCTCACATAGTTACCGATGAAAGGAAAGGCGAATTCGTGCTTCAAAAACTAGCTGCATCTTTGTTTTTACAAAATTACGAATGTGGCACCTTGTATTTAGATGAATGTAAAAAGTACATGGACATAACTTTGCCAAATTGGTTGGTAGCTCTGGAATATTATTTTCTTTTGTGCATGCACACTGGAAATTACTTGCAGGCACTGGATGTGTTTTACCAGGCTGCGGAACACCGGTTTTTCAATAAGATGGGAAAAGTCCGAAAAGAAAAGTGGAAACTGTTTGAGGCTTATTTGAATTTCGCGTTGCCCGAAGATCTTCCCAAAAAGGAGTTTCGGCTTTTTAGTTTTCTCAATGATGTGCCTGTGTATAGTAGAGATAAACGAGGCTATAATCTTTCCATCATATTCGCTGAAGTATTATTACTTGCCAATATGGGAGACTTTGACAGATTGATGGACCGCACCGAAAGCATCAATACGTATTTCCGAAAGTATGTACGCAAAGAACAGAGCCCGCGGAGTTATTATTTCGGTAAAATGCTTCAGACTTTGTTGCGATATGATTTTGATGTGGAGAAAACAGAGGCCATTGCCAAAAAATTTCTTGCCCGAATTCAAACTTTTTCTGGTAAACCAGAGCAACAAGTTTTAGAAAGCCTTGAAATTATTCCCTATCACAAATTATGGATCATGCTGTTGAAGCAGATTAAGTTTCACAGTAAGCAACGTGTGATTCCTCAATAATCACCCAGATTCATCGCCTACGGGATATCTGCACCACCCGTCATTTTCGGAGCGATTAAGTACCTTGCACGCCCATGGCACTTCCCGAAAAACATGTGCTCAGCAAATCCACTTACATACGCTCATTGCAGTGTGAGAAGTCGTTGTATTTATACAAACACCAGTTCAAACTGCGCGATGAAATTTCGCCCCAGATGCAGGCCGTGTTCAGGCGCGGCACCAATGTGGGTGAGCTGGCGCGCGATTTGTTTCCGGGCGGCATAGATGTGTCGCCACCCAACCCATTCACCTATGCGCAATCGGTGGCTGACACTGCCAGCGCAATAGCCGCAAGCCGCGAAGTGATTTATGAAGCCGCATTTCAGTTTGAAAAAGTATTGGTGGCCATCGACATATTGGTATTGCGTGAAGGCAAATGGCACGCGTACGAAGTAAAAAGCTCCACCTCTATTTCCGAGACCTATTACCGAGATGCTGCACTGCAACATTATGTGATAACCCGTGCGGGGTTGCCTCTTGAGTCCATCAACATTGTCAACATCAACAACCAATATGTGCGCCAAGGTGTGCTGGATTTGCATGAGTTATTCAACAGCCATAATGTAACCGCCTTATGCCTGAAGCGCGCCAAGGCCACCGCCAAAGCCATTGCGCGGGCCTTCGAGGTAATTGCTTTTTCGGCAGTACCAGAGGTTAAAATAGGCCTGCACTGCTCCGACCCTTACACATGCGATTTTCGTGGCACATGCTGGAAACATATTCCACCAGATTCACTGTTTGAATTTGCCGGCATGCAAATGCAAAAACGATTCAAACTTATTGATCAGGGGTTGATGCTGATGAAGGATATACCGGTAAACCTCTTGAACAAGACTCAACTGCTGCAACAGCAAACGATGGAGAACAATGAACCCATCATCGACACAGCGCACCTGCAAACATTCCTGCATACACTGGCTTACCCACTTCACTACCTCGATTTTGAAACCATCGCACCGGCTGTGCCGCTGTTTAATAACTCAAGACCGTATCAACAAATTCCTTTTCAATGGTCGATGCACACTGTGGATGCACCACAGGCAACACTTAGGCACCAGGCATTTTTAGCGGAGGCCGGTACGGATCCGCGCGAAAAATTTGTTACAAGTTTGCTTGAATACTGCGGTACCGAAGGCAGTGTGGTGGTGTACAACGAAGTATTTGAACGCGAAAGACTGCGCGAGTTGGCACTGCTCTTTCCGAAATTTGAACAACGCATTCAAAATGTAATTAGCCGCATGGTCGATTTGATGGTGCCATTCAGGCAACACTGGTACTATCATGGCAACATGAATGGTTCGTATTCTATAAAAGCAGTATTGCCGGCATTAGTTCCCGGACCTTGGTACGAAGCGTTGGCGATAGGTGATGGAGCTTTGGCTACCACTGCGTTTGAATCTCTACAAACTGAAACCGACCTGGTTACAATAGCAGAAGTGCGTGATCAATTACTTGCCTATTGCCATCTGGATACCTATGCCATGGTGAAAATAATGGAGGTGCTTCGCGCTGCCACTGCAGACACTGTGCACAACCACGATGGAAACTAAAATGTTAATTAACCTGAAAATAAATAAAAAGCAACAATGAGCTATCCAATAATCACATTAAAACCTGGCAAAGAAAAGTCGCTTGGAAATTTTCACCCCTGGGTTTTTTCGGGCGCCATAGCCAGGCAGGACGAGCATTTGCAGGCAGGCGATGTGGTAGAAGTGCATGATAGTAAAGGCGGATTTTTGGCGTTGGGACATTTCCACAAAGGCACCATTACAGTGCGTGCGTTTGCTTTTGAGTCACGAGCAATAGATCGTGAATTCTGGAAACAAAAATTGCTGCGCGCCAAGGTCGTACGTGCGGATGTAGGCTTGCCCAATGCCGGCACAGATGTGTACAGGCTCGTGCATGGCGAGGGCGATGGCATGCCGGGAATGATTATAGACATATATGGAAACCTGGCTGTGGTGCAGGCGCACAGCGTGGGTATGTACCGCATCAGAAATGAAATAGCAGCATTGCTGATGGAAATTTTTGGCAGCGCACTGGCCAGTGTTTACGACAAGAGTGCTGATAGCATGGCCAAGCATGGATATGAATCAGAAACCAATGCATCACTGGTGGGCGAAGCCGGTATGCAGGAGGTTATGGAGTATGGCAACAAGTTTTTGGTGGATTGCCGTAATGGTCAGAAGACAGGCTTCTTCATCGACCAACGAGAAAACAGAAAGTTGCTGGGCGCAATGGCCCATGGCAAATCGGTGTTGAACGCATTTTCGTACTCAGGTGGATTTTCTGTGTATGCGTTGAAAGAAGGCGCTACGCTTGTGCATTCAGTTGATAGTTCACAAACAGCGCTTGACCTTGCTACCCAGAATGCGGAAATAAATGGGGTGAGTGACCGACATACGTCTATCAACGCAGATGTGTTTGAATACTTCAAGACCAGCGATCAGCAGTACGATGTGGTGGTGGTAGATCCACCGGCATTCGCCAAACACCTAAGCGCAGTGCGCAGGGCTGCAATTGGCTACAAGAGTTTGAACATTGCTGCGCTACGTTCTATGAAAAGCGGTTCGGTGCTGTTTACGTTCTCATGCTCTCAAGCCATTGACAAAACATTGTTCAGGCAAATCGTGTTTTCGGCTGCTTCAACAACCAAAAGAACGGTGCGCATTTTGCATCAGCTCACTCAACCGGCTGATCATCCTATTAACATCTATCACCCCGAAGGAGAATACCTAAAAGGATTGGTCTTACATGTGGAATAAGAAATTAAAATTTAATTCAAGTAACAGATGAAATGGATTACTATACAGGCAGTTATGATTGTCGCCCTGCTTGCTTCATGCTGCACTCCGCGCACTCAAAAAACAACTGACGCTCGCCCTGAGGGAGCCGTTGAAATGACAATAAACAGAGTGATTCTTGATGGTTGCGGCTATCTGCTTACCGGCAATGATGGAATAAAATTTGAGCCCGTCAATCTTGATAAGAGTTATCATGCTGACAACCTAAAAGTGTGGGTGGCGTTTGTACCCGTTAAGAATGGAATGAGCATATGCATGGCGGGACAGATGGTCGAGATCACATACATATCGAAAAGATGAGTGCTGAAAAAAAAATAGTTTTTATGGGCACGCCCGAATTTGCGGTGCCTGCGCTGGCTGCTTTGCATGAAGGCGGCTTTACTGTGGCTGCTGTTATCACCGCGCCAGACAAGCCTGCAGGCCGAGGGCAATCGCTGCGGCAGTCGGCAGTGAAAGCATACGCCCTCAGCTTGGGCATCCTGGTACTGCAGCCTACCAACCTCAAAGACGAATCTTTTATTAGCGCACTGCGCGCATTTGAGGCAGATTTATTTGTGGTGGTGGCGTTCAGAATGTTGCCCGAAGTAGTGTGGACGATGCCTCCACTAGGCACTTTCAATCTGCATGCCTCCCTCCTGCCTGCTTACCGCGGGGCCGCGCCAATCAATCATGCCATCATCAACGGAGAAAAAGAAACCGGAGTGACTACTTTTTTTCTAAAACACGAAATAGATACTGGCGATATCATAGAAAGTGTAAGCGTACCCATTGCGCCTAACGAAAGCGCGGGCCAACTGCACGATAGGCTGATGGAAACGGGTGCCGCGCTTGTAAAGAAAACAGCAGGCCGTATACTAAAAGGATCAATACAAACTATTCCACAACAAAAAAGCAGTGACAAGCATGCGCCTAAACTCACACGAGAAAACTGCCGCATCGACTGGCGGAATAATGCCGTTGAGATTCACAACCTGGTGCGTGGGCTTTCGCCCTACCCTGCCGCTTGGACCACCTTAGCACTGAGCGGGGGCAAAACAATGCAGTGCAAAATATTTTCTACCAACACTTCAGCAACGCACAGTTTGGAGCCTGGGTACATATCGGTTGAAGACAAATCAAACCTGTTTGTAGGCACCGGCACAAACGCGATTCAAATACTTGAAATGCAGCTAGAAGGACGCAAGCGCATGGCCGTGAGAGAGCTTTTGCGTGGCTTGACTTTAGAACCTGGTGTGATTTTCAAATAGCCGCATAGGTCCATTAATTACCAAAACCAAACAGAGGCTTCATGTTTTCTTTCACTGCACTTTGTGAAGATAATGGCATTTCATAAGAGATTGCACAGACAACTACTCCAATTTGCCTCACTTTTTTAAGATTTCTTACATCCATTCTAGTTGCTCCTGAATCATAAATGCGATCTCGCCATCGCGTAAAAACCTTGCCGGTCGGGCACTTACGATCTTATTCAATGCGCTTGTAGTAGTTATAATTTCAAGTGGTGTCAATCATCCTTTGCATCTCTTACATTTCGACACATTCGTGAAACCCACGAAAACTTTTGGGTGGTTTTTTCATTTAACCTATCACATCCATAACTACCACTATGAGATTAATAATTCTAAAATTTGGACTCACGTCCATAGTCTGCTTTTTAGGTGTACTGGCATCAGCCACAAGCGCACCTTCGTTATTGTATCCTGCTTCAGGTGCCATTAACATACCCGGTGGTGCGCTTGCGCGCTGGCAGCCCGTTGGAGGTACATCAGCTTATATCATTGAGTTTGATACATCGGCCACCTTCAACTCGGCCGCGTTCAGACAAAAAACAGTCAATGCCTCCAGTACCAATGTGCCAATGGACAATCTGCATTGGGGCGCAAAATACTACTGGCGACTTCGTTCAGTCACTCCGGTTGACACATCTGCATACAGTTCCACCTGGAATTTTGATGTGACATCCAATGGCCCCGCGCAATCGGCACCCGCAAACAATGCCGCTAACATTGCAGCAGGTACCACACTCAATTGGAATGCACACTACTATATCACCCGGTATATGTTTGAGTGCGATACCGTTGCCGGATTTAATTCGCCCGGAAAAATTGCCGGTATCGTAATATACAGCGACACAGTGAATAATGGCAGTGACAGCGAGATTGACCTTGGTAATTTGTACTACGGCAAAACACATTACTGGCGAGTTCGCTCAGAGAACAGCACAGGGTTTTCTAACTGGACGGGATCACGAAGTTTCAATGTATCATCATCAGGACCTAGCGCAACAGCCCCTGCAGATGGCGCCAGCAATATCAAAGCCAGTGTAACCATTGATTGGAACGCACATAATTTTGTACAGTCTTATGATTATCAGTTGGACACCACACCCACCTTCAATTCACCGATAATGATGCAGGGCATCAAAACTTACATCGACAACACCCACAACAACGGTGATACCAAATCTACACTCGACAACTTATATTACGGTAAAACTTATTACTGGCGCGTGCGATCACGCAACAATACAGGTGTTTCCGATTGGACCTTACGAACGTTTATTGTTGAATCTACCGTCCGCTTAGCCTCACCTGCAGCTGGCGCCACCGACATACAAGGTGCTCCTGTGATGGATTGGGATGCACATTTAAACATTGTGGGATACAACTACCGCTTCGATACTGTTCCTTCATTCAACTCAGGTTATGGAGGTATGGGAACCAACTGGTATGCTACCTCTGGCAACGGTGGTTCGGATACAAAGTATCAGATCAACAACTTTTATTATGGCAAAACATATTACTGGCAAGTGCGCTCGTTTCACACAAAAGACACCAGCGCCTGGACACCTTTGCGCACATTTACAGTCACACAAACAGGTCCCAAGCAATTGAGTCCAGCCAATGGAACATTAAACATTCCGGTGTCTTCTGTATTGCTCGACTGGTATGCACACAACAAAGTCAACTCATATTTACTGGAAGTAGACGTGACCAATCAATTTAACAGCGCAAGTCTGGTTATATACAGTAAGAACTACATCAGCAGCGGCAATGGTGGCAGCGATACCGAGCAAGCAATCGGTCCATTGCAGTCGAACACTATCTACTACTGGCGCCTGAAGGCCATCTGCCAAGCCGACACTTCTGATTGGTCTCCCGTATGGGGATTCAGCACTGGCAGCACACCATTTATCATGCCCACGGCTCCCATTCTGGTGAGTCCATCAAACAATGCCACTAACCAACCGCGCACTATCCTACTCAACTGGAATGGAGTGACCGGCATTAACAACTATGAGTTTGAAGCTGACTTGTCTCCGTCATTTAATACCGCATGGCTTGTAAGCGGAACTAAATCTAATATAGCTGGCAACGACAACGATCCTGATACTGAACACTTGCTGACAGGACTGGGTTATAACGAAACTATTTATTGGCGTGTGCGAACATCCACCAGTGCTTCAGCAAGTACGTGGTCAAATACATGGTCATTTGTTACTGAAATTGCGTTTGTTCCTGCTGCACCTGCTCTGGTATCGCCAGCCAACAATAGCAGCAACATCTCCTGGAATGCATTGCTTGATTGGAATGCAGTATCAGGTGCTACCACGTATGAATATCAAGTTGATTCCACTTTGGCATTTACATCGCCCTGGTTGATGAGTGGATCGCATGCGGCCATCAACACACAATCAAATAATAATGACACTCAATTGCAGTTGAGCAACCTGGCTGCGGGTACTAATTACTTTTGGAGAGTACGCGCCACCATAGCCGATACTACAAGTGCGTGGAGCAATACTTGGAAGTTTACTACCGAAGTAACACCGACAAGCATTAAAGATGCAAGTGCCAACGTGCAGTTAGATGTACATCCCAACCCTGTTAGCGCACATGCACAAATCACAGTGGGAATACCCCAAACTAAAATTGAAAATATTTACATCGTGGACATGCGTGGGCAAACCACCATGATGTCAACACCCACTCAAAGCATGAGCAGCAGTTCTACAACACTTGATGTGAGCCGCTTTCCTGCAGGAGCATACCTTCTCCACATTGTCACATCGGAAGGGTTGAAAAGCTGCAAGATTCTGAAGCAGTAATCGTCTACTGCATTACCAGGTAAGGGGCAACCGAAAGGTTGCCCCTTATTTTTTACTTTTGCGGCTGAGTTATGTCAACAAACTTTACTGAATTCAACGGAGCGCGTTTACGGTATACTGATACCGGTCCAGGCAGTGCCATGATTTTTCTGCATGGCTTTTGCGAGTCGCTTTCCATTTGGGATTCTTTTCTTCCTCACATAAACGATTCGTTTCGTATTGTCACCATTGATCTACCAGGCCATGGAGAAACATCCCCATTGGCTAAAGTGCATTCTATGGAACTGATGGCAGATGCTGTTAGGCATGTAATGGTTGAGGCGCAAATAACCCAATGTATGATGGTGGGCCATTCAATGGGCGGCTATGTGGCGCTGGCCTTTGCCGAAAAGTACCCCAAACTTCTCAATGGCTTGTGCTTGTTTCATTCGGGGCCACTGGCCGACAGCGAAGCCAAGAAAGCCGATCGCACTCGCGCCATTGAAGCCATCGGAAAAGATAAAAAGAGTTTTGTCACCACCCTGATACCTAAATTATTCACACCCGATTTCCGCAAGGCCCACCCCACACTCGTTGATTTCGCAATTGACATTGCAATGAAAACTCCAGCGGCAGGCATTGCTGCTGCATTGGCGGGCATGCGCGACAGGCCTGACAAACAGCAAGTGTTGAAGCAAATTGAAATGCCCGTGCTAATGATACTCGGCAAACAAGATGGCGTGTTACCCTATGCAGACAACGCACTTACGGCAAGCCTTCCCGCAGAAGGACTCTTATACACACTCGATCAAGTAGCGCACATGGGTTTTATGGAAGCGCCTGCAAAAACGGCTTCTATCCTTGCGCACTTCGGACGCTATTGTGCTGATTTCTCAAACCCTGCCCAAACATGAAAAACGTTGTGGTATTTACAGGCTCGGGCATCAGCGCTGAGAGCGGGCTGAGTACCTTCAGAGATGAAGGCGGCCTTTGGGAAAAATATGACATCAATGATGTGGCTACCCCTGAGGCGTGGGCGCGCAATCCGCAATTGGTATTAAAGTTTTACAACGAAAGAATAAGTCAATTGGGAACAGTAGGACCCAATGCCGCACACCTTGCGCTGGCCGGGCTTGAAGAAGTTTTTAATGTGCAAATTATCACGCAAAATGTGGACAACCTACATGAGCGCGCAGGCTCTTCTCGCGTGCTGCACCTGCATGGCGAGCTTATGAAGTGCAGAAGCACAAAAGACGCGCGGCTAGTTTATGATGTAAAAGACTATCAGATAAAATGGGGCGACACCTGCGAACGGGGATCGCAATTGCGGCCGCACATTGTGTGGTTTGGCGAAATGGTTTCTGCTATGGAAGAAGCTGCAGCTATGGTGGCACAAGCAGATTATTTTTTAGTCATCGGTACATCGCTCAATGTGTACCCTGCAGCCAGCCTTGTGACAATGGTACCTAATGGAGCAAGCTGCTATTTAGTGGATCCGCACGCTCATGAAATAGGCGGAATCAACCACCTCAAAGTGATACAACAAACGGCAGGTGCCGGTGTACCACCGCTCGTGCAAGAACTTATAAAAATCCATTCTCATGTTTGATCCCGAATTTTTACAAAGTAATTTATTCAATTGGCTCATTTTGCCATTACTCATTTTCACCTCGCGATTGTTTGATGTATCGTTGGGAACCATGCGCCACATCTTTATCGCTCGTGGGTTTCGCAACATCGTTCCGGTCTTCGGATTTTTCGAAGTGTTAATATGGCTCATTGCCATTTCGCAGGTGATGAAAAACCTCAACAACGCAGCGTGTTATTTAGCGTGGGCCGGTGGATTTGCTGCCGGCACTTACCTGGGCATGTACATCGAACACAAACTCGCCTTGGGCACACAGGTATTGCGTATCATCACGCACAGAGATTGTGCTGACCTGATAGCAGCTTTGCGGCAAGAACAAGTTGGTCTCACCATCATCAATGGTGAAGGGTCCACAGGTCCGGTGAAAATATTATTTGCTATCATTAAGCGGAAAAACTTTATTAAAATCGGTGCAATTATAGAAAATCATAACCCTAATGCATTTTATACTCTGGAAGACGTCCGTACCGCCAATCAGGGAGTGTTTCCAGAATTAATAGGCAAACCGGAAGAATCTTTTTATTATTTCAGAAAACTATTTCCTGTCAGAAAGGGAAAATAAACCAACAAATCAAACCTATGAAATTTCAAGACTACCCTTACACCCGACCTGATATCGAAGGTGTAAAAAAAACTATTCACACGCTGTTGGAACAATTTCGCGCAGCTCAGAATGCAGAAGAGCAAATACAGTTGCTAAATAAAATCAACAAAGCACGCACATCTTTTGAAACCATGTCGGAGATTTCTGGCGTACGGTATACGCAAAATGTGACGGACGAATTGTATGCTGCTGAGAAAAAATACTTTGATGAAGTCACTCCCATATACCAGGACTTGATTCACAGTTTTTATAAGACGTTGCTCGATTCGCCACACCGAACTACTTTGCAGAGGGCATTGGGTTCACATTTATTCACGCTGGCTGAGCGCACGGTTACCAGCATGAGCAGTGAGATTATTCCCGACTTACAGGAAGAAAACAGACTTACCACTGAATATGTGCAATTGCTGGCGTCTGCCAAAATTCAATTCGCAGGTGAAGAAAGAAATCTGGCAGGCCTCACTCCTTTCAAAGAGTCGCCAGACCGAGCGGTGCGTAAAGCCGCCAACGAAGCGCATTTTGAATTTATGCAAGCAAATGCCGAAAAGCTCGATGATATTTACGATCAATTAGTAAAGTTGCGCCATGGTATGGCCAAAAAACTGGGGTATGATAATTTTGTGGCGCTTGCCTACGCACGGCTTTCTCGCTCAGGATATGACGCCACCGACATAGCCAAATTCCGTGAGATGGTGTTCAAATATGTGGTTCCAGTGGCCACGCGCCTGCGCCATCGCCAGGCCGAGCGCATAGGCGTGGACAAGTTTCTTTACTATGACGAATCGTTTTCATACCCATCGGGAAACCCCACGCCCAAAGGCACACCCACGCAAATAGTAGAACATGCACGCAAAATGTATAGTGAGCTGTCACCGGAAACGGATACCTTTTTTCAATACATGACATCAAATGAGTTGATGGATTTGGAAAACCGAAAAAACAAAGCCGGTGGTGGTTACTGCACCATGATCAGTGAATATGGATCGCCATTTATTTTTTCGAATTTCAACGGAACTTCTGGCGATGTGGATGTACTCACACACGAGGCAGGACATGCGTTTCAGTGTTTTGAAAGCCGCGGATTTGAAATTCCAGAGTACCACTTCCCTACCCTAGAAGCATGCGAAATTCACTCAATGAGCATGGAGTTTTTCGCATGGCCATGGATGAAGTTATTCTTCAATGGCGATAGCGATAAGTATAAGTTTGCTCACCTCACCGCTTCGTTGTTGTTTCTTCCTTATGGTGTGGCGGTAGATGAGTTTCAGCACGCAGTGTATGAAAACCCTGATATGAAGCCAGCCGAGCGCAACCTCACATGGCGAAAAATTGAGCAGAAGTACCTTCCCCACCGCGATTATGATGGTCACAGTTATTTAGAAGCAGGAAATTTCTGGCAAAGGCAGACACACATTTATCGGTCCCCATTTTACTATATCGACTATGTGTTGGCGCAGGTGTGTGCATTTCAGTTTTGGGCACGTAGCATAGACGACAACAAAAACGCTTTCAGCGACTATCTAAAATTGTGTAAAGCGGGTGGTAGCAAACCCTTTCTTGAGTTGGTGCAGTACGCCAATTTACAATCACCATTTGAAGAAAAAACATTGGTGGAAACTATGGCAAAAGTTGAATCGTGGCTCGACAAGATTGACGACAAAGCACTTTAATTAAATCAGTGGCATAATCTCATATCCTTTTCCAAGCAACTGTTTGTGGTCCACACCCAACCACTTGTTGAGCAAAGTCGCATACACATTGCGGAAATCGATTTGATGTTTTAAATCACCATCATCAAGGTCAGTTAGATTGGGACCGCTGTTGTGCATGCCAGCGTTTTTAAGTTTGCCTCCCATCAAAATTAGATTGTTTGCTGTTCCATGGTCGGTGCCATTGCTTCCGTTTTGTTTCACCCTGCGCCCAAATTCGGAGAATGTCATCACCAATGTATCATCCAATGTGGCTTGTAATTTTAGTTCTTTCATGAATGCATCCAGCGCATCGCTATACGTCTTCAAAAGTCTCTCCTGGCGGCCTTTCTGTGCATTGTGCGTATCAAATCCGCCCAGCGAAACATAGTATACAGTGGTGGAACAGCCGGAGTTTATCAATTCAGCAATTAGTTGGAGGTCGCGGCCAAAGTCGGTTGCTGGAAACGAAGTTTTTGCTTTGTAAATACGCGACTTGTCATAGATATATCGCGATGAAGATGCTGCTTCTGCGTAAGTTTTGTAGAGGTATGAAAGATTATCATTGTCGTGCGGATGCACGGCAGCGATGGGATGTCGTGAAGTTTGGCGCATCACTTCATTCAAGTATTGAATACCATCAAAAGCGAGGCCTTTGCGGTCGGTTCCTTTGAGCGCCAGGCTGAGTTTGTCGTTCAGTTCTATCGCATTGTGTCCTGTATTGCATTGAGAGCAATCGCTGTCGAGATAGCGGCCCAGCCAGCCAGTGCTGAGGAATTCGTTGGCATCACTTGCGGTGTGCCATATATCCATCGACCGAAAATGCGACCGATCTGGATTGGGATAGCCTACATTATTGATGACCGTCATTTGACCATTGTTGAAATGATCGGCCAACGGTAACATGCTCTTGTTGAAACCAAGGGAGTCAGTGACCTTCAGTACTTGCTCGCCCAGAATAGCAAGCGTAGGCCTTTGTTTGTAATAAATATCGTTGCGATAAGGCACTATGGTATTGAGACCATCATTGCCACCAGATAGTTGGACAATCACGAGCTTGCGTCCGTTGGCCAACTGCTCCATTGCTGCCGATGGCTCTGCACCAAAAGCATTGAGAAACCGAGGCAGCATAAGGCTTCCACTTGCCAGCGCGGCTGTCTTTATAAAATCTCTACGTGTTGATTTCATCTTCAAATTATTTTTTAACACATCTGATATTCGGGGAGCGACATGAGTGTGATGTACAGTTCTTTGATTTTTTCTTCACGCACCGACTTATCCGATACCACCGCTTGGGCAGGCGCTACTTGCAGCAGATGCGCTGTGATGGCTTGCGCAAGGTCCGCGTCTTTCACGTGCTTCCATTGAGCGTATACGGTATTCCAATCGATGATGGTACTGAATCGCTGCAATCGTTTTAGCGGTTGATTATCGGCTGCCACCATTTTTTCATCAATCATCACCGGGTTTTCTGAGTCTTTGAGCTCGATGGCATTGTCCAAAAGCAGCCTGCCTGCAAGCGAAATACGAAACACAATAGTAGAGCTATCAATCCACGCCCGGCCTCCTTCCCATCCTGCCACGCCTGGTGGCAGCAACACAATCTGCCCAAGCGCTTTTTGAAACAATACATTCGGATTGGCAGGTGAAAACTTCAGCGGAACAGCTCGATAGAATCCTGCCAGCAACTCTACAGGCGATTTTATTCTACTTCCTATCATGTTACTGGAGTAAAACCATTCGGAAAGAAAAATACTCTCCAGTAACGCATTGGTTTTGTATCCAGATTGATAATAGGTATCGGCCATTTGTGTAACATGTGCTTTATTTACCTGATCACTTACAAAAAAGCGATACGCACGCGTGGCAATGTGCGTGGCTGTTCGTTTGTCTTGGAGTACAATGCGGATGATGTCATTCGAATCAAACGAACCTGATTGTCCAAGAAACGTTTTCTCTCCGCTGTCATATCGCACAGGCTCAAAATATGACTCCCCATTGAGTTTGGCACGCCAGCCAGTGAATGCACGTGCGGCATTTCTGATATCCTCTTCCGTGTAGTTGCCGCGACCCATGGTAAACAGTTCGAGAAACTCACGGGCAAAATTTTCGTTGATGGCGCCTTTGCGATTCTGCTGATTGTTTAGAAAAAACAACATGGCCGGATCCTTTACTATTTCGGTGAGGAGCGTGTGCAGGTCATCGAAAGCATGATGCCGCAACATATTATTCTGGCGTTGCATCATGGTTCCAAATATGGTACGCGTGGCAAAGTGTCCATGCCAGAAGAGAGTCATTTTTTCGCGCAGCATGCGCTGGCCCGAAGCCATGCGCGCAAGCCATGTAAGATTGAGTGTATAGAGTTTGATGCGTTCGATATTTCGCAGCATGTCGCGCTCCTTGCGGCTAAGATTACGCTTGTCACCAAACGTATTTTCGTTTGTGGTATCGTCTACCTGCAGCAGTTCATAATCCGAAGAGGTTTCGAGCAGATACGCCCAGGCGGCCTTAAGCGGTTGATTGGCCAGCGCTCGACTCTCTTCGGCCGAAGCGCCAAAGCCTGCGCGCCAAAAGAGATGCTGCACTTGCCTCACAGTAAGTTTGGTGCTGTTCATATGGATATGACTATTGGATTGACAAACGGTTTAACAGAAAAATCATGCCAATTATTATTTGAATTAAAGTAAATGCGTGTTTTCAACAACCGGAATATGGACTTTCCTTTTATCTTAGCCGATCTAAATTTATAGGTGATGAAGAGAAAATTAATATTGCTGTTTTTTGCGTGGTGCAGCGTGGTGGCAACTGCGTATGCGCAAGTAGAGCGAAGGGTTGTAGGTAATCTCGAATTGGAAAATGTACCAGACATTCCGGATACTATTCGTGAACATATGATGCAATACCAATCGGTGCGCAGCGTGGGGTTTAACGATTGGTTGCCCGATGGAAGTGGCATGCTAATCAGCACCAGACTGGGAGAAACATCTCAGTTGCACAAGATTATGGGTGCAGGTATGGCTCGTCAGCAACTTACATTTTATAGCGAGCCGGTAAGCAGCGCACGCATGAGCCCCGACAAAACACACCATGGGTTTTTGTTTAACAAAGACGTGGGTGGCAGCGAGTTTTATCAAATTTTATATTTCGATATGAACACCGGAAAAGCTACACTACTCACAGATGGTAAATCGAGGCACAGCAGAGCCCAATGGTCGCACAAAGGTGATAGGTTTGTGTACACCAGCACGCAGCGCAATGGCCGCGATAACGATATTTACATAAATACTTTGAATGGAACTGCCAAGGTGGTTTTTGAAGGAAAAGGTGCGTGGGGTGTATATGCTTGGTCGCCTGACGATACCAAATTACTGATAGGTAATTATGTTTCTGCCAATGAATCTTTTATGCACGTGCTCGATCTTAAAACCGGTCAAACTGTTGCGATCAACGAAGGAAGAAAAATGATACGCTATGGATCTGCGGTGTGGGCGGGCAATGGCACAGGAATATATTATGCATCTGATGAAGATTCGGAACATACCCAACTGAGGTATTATGATCTGAGCTCCAAGAAAACCAAATCGCTCACACCCGGTTTGAATTGGGGAATCAGCGACATTGAGTTGTCTAAAGATGGTAAGCAAATGGTTTTTACCACCAATGAAGAAGGCATGACAGCGTTGTATAATTTCAATCAAACTACCGGTAGTTATACCAAGGTGAAAGGGTTGCCAATAGGAGTTGTGTATGGAGTTGAATTCAGTCCGGTTGATTACCGCATTTCATTGGTAATAAATACGCCACAGACTCCTGGCGATTTATATGTGATGAACTTAACAGATGAATCGCTTGAGCGCTGGACTTTCTCTGAAGTGGGTGGCCTCAATTCCGATCGTTTTGTCAAACCTACCATTGTCCGCTATCCTACATTCGACAAGGAAGGCAAAAACCAACGCACAATCCCTGCGTTTGTGTACAAGCCAGAGAATGGCACTAAAAAACATCCGGTGCTCATCGACATACATGGCGGACCCGAGGGGCAGGAACGGCCTACCTTCTCTTCCCTCACGCAGTATTTTGTAAACGAAATGGGCATTGCAGTTATCACTCCTAATGTGCGTGGCTCCAGCGGCTATGGCAAATCTTACCTGATGCTCGATAATGGTTACCTAAGAGAAAATTCAGTGAAAGACATTGGTGCTTTGCTCGATTGGATTGCCACACAACCTGACCTGGATGCAAGCCGTGTGTGTGTGTATGGCGGTTCTTATGGTGGTTACATGGTGCTGGCTTCCATGATCCATTACAACACAAGACTGCGCTGCGGTATTGATGTGGTTGGTATCAGCAACTTTGTAACATTTCTGAAAAACACTCAAGAATACAGACGTGACTTGCGCAGGGTGGAATATGGCGATGAGCGCGATCCGGCCATGAATGAATTTTTACAACGCATCTCGCCCACCACACAAGCCCAAAAAATCACCAAGCCACTGTATGTTGCGCAGGGCTACAACGATCCACGTGTGCCCTACACCGAAGCCGAACAAATCGTAAAGACGGTGCGCGAAAACAAAGGTGAGGTTTGGTATTTTCTGGCCAAAGACGAAGGTCATGGATTCAGTAAAAAAACCAATCGCGACTACTTTAATCAATCCACAGTTCTGTTTCTGCACAAATATTTGTTGAACTAATTGACAATAAAACCTGGCAAAATGAAATCTGTTTTAACATCCCTCCTTTCGGTGCTTCTGATCAGCACCCCATCGCTGGCCCAAGTAAACATGGAATGCCGCATGGCAGACAATGCACGCATGCGTGAACACAACGTGAACATGCTGAGCATGAAACTGGATGTGTCATTTGTGCCAGAAAAAAAACTGGCAAAAGGAAAGGTGAGCTACCAGTTCAAAGCACTGCAACAAACTGTTGATACAGTGTATTTGGATGGTCCGGCAATCAGCATTTTGTCAGCCACATTGGATGGTAAAAACATTAAAACGAAAAGCAGTGCGGCTGGAATCACGCTGTACTTCGATACTCCGGTAAAATATGGAAGTGGTGAACACAACATTACCCTCACATACGAAGCCACTCCACGCAAAGGCATTTACTTTATTGGGTGGGACGACCCGAATAATCTTAGCAAGAAACAAATTTGGACACAAGGCCAGGGCATTGACAATCGCCACTGGATACCTAGTTACGATGAACCCAACGACAAACTGACTACAGAGATTAATGTGACATTCGATTCCAAGTACAAGGTACTATCGAACGGAAAAAAAATAATGGAGAAAAAAAACAAAAACGGCACCACTTCGTGGCAATACCGAATGACACATCCACATCCAAGTTACCTGGTAATGCTTGGTATTGGCGTCTATGACATATCAACCGTAAAATCAAAAAGCGGTGTTTTGATTCACAACTATTATTACCCCGAGTTGGCCGAACGGGTGGAATCCACATATGCGTATTCGGCATTTATGATGGATTTACTCGAAGATGAAACAGGACTCAAATATCCCTGGGAACAATATTCGCAGATACCGGTGCAAGATTTTCTGTATGGAGCAATGGAAAATACCACAGCCACAATTTTTGGAGATTTCTCCATGGTTGATAAAAACGCATATCTCGACTACAATTATGTGGGTACTAACATGCATGAGCTCGCACACCAATGGTTTGGCAATTATATAACTGCCTGGAGTCACAACCACAACTGGCTCCAGGAGAGCTTTGCTACCTATTATCCTAAAGTGATGACCAAAAGTTTGTTTGGCAAAGATCAGCACCAATGGGACGATTACAACGACATGCAAACAGCATTGGCCACATCCAAAACAAACAAAGTGCCAGTTGTAAATTCAGGCGCTGGCACTTCACGCATTTATCAAAAGGGATCGGTGGTGTTGGGAATGATGCGCAATGTGGTAGGTGATGAAGAATTCAAAAGAGGAATCAAACATTATCTACACAAATTTCCTTACCACAATGTAGAGACCAACGATTTATTGGTAGCCTTTCATGAGGAATTGGGAGTGAACCTCGATTGGTTTTTTGAACAGTGGTTGTATCGTGGCGGAGAGCCGGAGTATACCGTTAGCTATGATGCAATTACCGAAGGAGATAATTCAAAATATACAGCAGTGCGCGTATCCCAAACCCACACCAAAGATGCTCTGGTTCAGCTTTTCAAGATGCCTATGTACATCAGTGTGAACTATGCGGACGGCACAAGCGACCGCCAACAATACATGATAGAAAAAGAAACCCATGTGATAAAAATCCCCAACACGGGCAGCAAGCGCGTGGACTTTGTCGTATTTGACAGTGGCAATCGGGTGTTGAAGGAATTGATTTTTGAGCGTTCAACCGAAGCTTTGCTGGCACAGGCCTTGCGCGCTGGCGAAATGATAGACCGCTATGAGGCTGTGCGCGCGTTGCGCAAAACGCCCGCTGCCGAAAAGCGCGCGGCATTTGAATCGCGTTTCGACAAAGAGTCTTTTCACAGCATAAGAGCCGAAATGGCCAGCCAACTTGCAGCCGATGACAACGAAATATCTGCTCGCATGCTGTTGCGCGCAATGGCCGACTCACATGCCACCGTACGCAACGCTGCCGCACGCTCCATACCTACAGTGGGCGCAGGCAATAAAGCAGGTTTTGTCAAAATGTTGAGCGACTCTTCTTACCGGGCGCGCGAAATTGCCTTTACGAAGTTGGTCAATCAATATCCCGATGAGTGCGATAGTTTTATCAAATTATTGGGCAAACAGGAAGGCATGAGCAAATCCATCCGTATCAAAATATTGGAGCAGCAGGCATTGCGAAATTCAGAAAACGCAATGAAAGAATTGGTGAGTTATACCAGCAATTCATATGAGTTCCGCACGCGTATAAACGCAATGTCAGCCCTTCAGCGCCTCAACTACCTTGACCGAGAGGCCATCGATAATCTATTCAATGCATCGCTGAATTATAACAACAGACTCAACGATGCTGCGAGCGCCTGCCTCAATTCGTTTCGGCAGCAAACAGAATTCAAATTAGCCATCGACCTGGCCTTGATTGAAACAAAAATGTTTGATGAAAATCAGAAAAAAACATTGCAGACTCTACTCAAATAATAGGGTTCGGCAGTTACTTTTCAACCATGCTAATTAGTTTTCATTACCTTTAATAGCAGACTGAACAGCGCATTGGTTAATTCATGGTGAAACGATTACTCGTTGGGTGTTTATTTTTTCTTTCAGGCATGCTAGCTATGCCCGGAAACTCTTTGGCAACCCACATTGTGGGTGGAGAATTAAACTATAAGTACCTGGGCAATAATCGGTACGAAATAAGGCTCACAGTCTATCGTGATTGTTTTAATGGCATACCTCCGTTTGACAGTCCCGCATCACTTGGAATTTTTGCTTCCAACAATACTTTATTCACTTCCATCAACATGCCATTCCGAGGTCTCGACACGTTACCTCCTACTATCAACACACCCTGTTTCACGCCACCTCTCACCATTTGCTATGAAGTAACCACTTATATAGACACAATAGTTTTACCACCTTTCCCTGGTGGCTATAAGTTGGCTTACCAGCGCTGCTGTCGCAATCAGTCCATATTGAATATTATTTCGCCAGGTGCCACCGGAGCAACTTATTATGCGACCATACCCGATCCTTCCACCATATTCACCAACAGCAATCCGGTGTTCAAGCAATGGCCCGATCCGTTTGTGTGTGTAAATGCACCCCTTGTGTTTGATCATTCCGCCATCGACCCCGATGGCGATTCACTGGTATATGAATTGTGTGTTCCATTTGATGGTGCCTCGCAAGGCAATCCTATGCCTCAGCCGCCCTTCAATCCACCGTACAATCCTGTAAGTTGGCAATCGCCATATTCACTGAACAACATGTTGGGCGGTGTGCCAATGGAAATAGATTCGGTGACGGGTTTACTCACCGCCACACCTAATACCCTCGGGCAGTTTGTGTATGGCGTATGCGTAAAAGAATATCGCAATGGTGTGTATGTAAGTGAAACCAGGCGCGACTTTCAGGTAAATGTAATTCAATGTCCCACTTTGCTAATCAGTTCGTTTATTGCACCTTCTTTTTTATGTGGTTCCAATACGGTTCAGTTTACCAACACCAGTATTGGAGCTGGATCGCATCACTGGGACTTTGGTGTGGCCAACACAAACAGTGATACTTCAAACCTTGTGAATCCGTCATTTACTTTTCCTGATACCGGAACGTATGTGGTGTCGCTTGTGGCGGCTTCACAATTCTTTCCCAACTGCAGAGATACCTCTTACAAAACCATCCGCATCTACCCTAATCTCGATGCTGATTTTACTTTTACAACCGATCCATGCAACTATCAGGTTTTGTTTACTGACACCACTGACAACACCAGCGGGCCCACCGCGCAGTGGAACTGGACCTTTGGAGATGGTGGCACAAGTACCATTCACAATCCACCACACACCTATCCAGGGCCAGGCACTTTCCCCATCACGCTCATTGTAAGATCGGCAGGCGGCTGCAGAGATACTGTGTATAAATCGGTAACCCTGGATACAGTACTTACCATCAGCACACAACCTCCATCCATGATTTCGTGCAAAGGTTTTTGTGATGGCCAAGCTACCGTATTGATACAAGGCGGTGACACTCCTATGAATATTTTGTGGAATGACCCGGGTGCACAAACTACGCCCACTGCAAATTCACTTTGCCCTGGCAGTTATACAGTGATCGTAACCGATGCCAACAACTGCAGCGCCTCGCGCACAGTCATTATTACCGAGCCACCCGTATTGGCTGCCACACAAATAGTAACCGAAGCATACTGCAATGGCGCATGCATTGGCTCCTCCACTGTTTTCCCTTCTGGCGGATCAGCTCCTTCCACAATTCTGTGGAATGACCCTGCAGCGCAAACCACTTTCCAGGCCACTAGCCTTTGCCCCGGCATCTACACCTACGTGGTGACGGATGCAAATGGATGCACCTATTCCGACAGCGTAAACGTGCTGTTCTCCACAGCCATCCCGCAGTTGATAGCCACGGTAGATGACGACACACTTTTTGCCGGACAAAGCACTACCGCGCACGCCACCATATGGCCGGGATACACTTATGCCTGGTCACCGGTGACAGGTCTTAGCAACCCATCGGTAGCCGAACCCATTGCCACGCCTCTTGTAACTACTACTTACACAATCCTCATCACTGATAGTCTTGGTTGCACCAACATCGACACCGTGACCATATGGGTTAAAGTTACTTTGTGCGATGACCCCGAAGTGTTTATACCCAACGCGTTTTCGCCTAACAGCGACAACCAGAATGATAAACTTTTTGTGCGCGGTGGCTCACTCACCGACATTTATTTTACTGTGTACGATCGTTGGGGCCAGCAAGTGTTTGAAAGCACTGACAAAAATAAAGGGTGGGACGGCACATACAAAGGCAAAGAAGCAGCACCGGGAGTGTATGTGTATTATCTGCAGGCCACTTGTTATGGAGGTCTTAAATATTTTAAGAAAGGAAATATCACCTTGCTGAGATGACGAAGAACATTTACATATTATTGGTGTTCATGTCTCTCCAACTAATGGTGCAGGCGCAGGATTTTCATTTTACACAATTCTACAATACTCCATTTGAAATGAACCCCGCTCGCACGGGTATTTTCGATGGAGACCACCGCGCTATTGGTATCTATCGCAACCAGTGGAATTCTGTTTCTATACCCTATCGTTCGTATGCAGTAGCCTACGATACAAGAGCCAACAGTCGCCTGGGCGGTGGGTTGTCGTTGCTCAATGATGATGCGGGCGATGGCACACTGCGTACACTCAAGGCTGACCTTGCGCTTTCCTACATCTTCAACCTGGCCGATGATTCTGTAAATTTTATTTCACTTGGTGTGCGCAATGGCATCACACAAAACTCCGTTGACTTCAGCCAGTTCACCTTCGACAACCAGTTTGATGGCGATGGTTTTATCCCCGGTTCTCCCACAGGTGAATCTTTTGGTGCATCAAAGTTTAGCTACTATGACTTGTCAGCAGGCATCAACTGGTTGCATCGTTTTGATCAGGATGGGCCTTATGTGCAAGGCGGACTGGCGTTGTTTCACATCAACCAACCCGGTCGCACCTTTTACAGTGCCGATGAAAAATTAAATACGCGCTTTGTAACACAAATTAACGGGCGCTGGCCGGTGAGTGAACGTACCTCACTTCTGCCCACCATCATGTATATGAAGCAAGGGCCTTTCTCCGAGATTAATGGCGGAAGTCTGGTGCGCTATCGCTGGACGGAAACTGCATTGGTGGATAATGGATTGTATCTGGGTGCTTTCTTGCGCGCGGGCGATGCCGTCAACATAGCCACAGGTTTTGATTACAAAAATTTCACCACCGGCTTGTCATACGACATCAATATTTCGGGGCTTGAAACTGCGAGCAACAACAAAGGTGGATTTGAATTGTCAGTCATCTATATCATCAGAAAAGTGAAACCGGTTAACCCGTTCAAAGCAGCATGTCCGGTTTATTAATGAGATATATTTGGCAGCTTATGCGTGTAGTAGCGCTCAGTTGTATGGTGTGTGTGGTGGGAAGCGCGGGTGCGCAAACTGCTGCACAGTATATACGTGCAGCTGATAAGGCGTATGACAAGGCAGATTATTTTTCTTCAGGCGCATACTATCAGGCAGCAATAGAAGCCGGTGCTGACAAACTCACCTATGGTTATAAACTGGCAGAGTCGTTACGCCAATTTCACGATTATAAAAAATCGCTTGCATGGTACGAACAAACCTTGGGCCTCGATAAACAAAACAAATATCCACACACACTTTATCACATTGCTTACATATTGAAAAGCCAAATGCGATATGCCGAAGCTGATAGCGTGTACAAGCGATATCTGGCCGCGGGCGATAGCAGCGAAGCCAAATATTGGAAACGAGTTCCCAACGACATAGCAGGTTGTGCGCTGGCCCACACGCTGGTAGCCGATTCCCTTCGCCTGGAAACAGATCATCCTGGCAGCGAGATCAACTCACCTTATTCTGATTTTTCTCCTACTGTTACGGCAGATGGTGAATTATATTTTTCTTCACTTCGCTTTTTTTCCAAACCTTCAGGAGCCGACAAAGAGAAATATTTTATTTCAAAAATACTTTCGAGCAAGCCGAAAGGAACTGATTGGAATAGAAACAAAGCCTTGCCATCGCGCATCAATGATTTAACAACGCATACATCCAATGGTTTTCTCACAGCAGATGGAAGCACACTTTACTTTACGTATTGCAATACCGGTGATCCATCCGATGTAAAATGCCGCATTTTTGTAGCTGAAGTTCGAGGGTCCCAATGGCAAAAGCCGAAAGAGCTGCCCACCTCCATCAACGCGGAAAAAGCCACCACCACACAACCTTCGCTCAGCATACTTGCTGATAGCACACGAGTTTTATTTTTCTCCTCCGACCGGGCAGGTGGCCGAGGTGGTATGGACATTTGGTATGTAACAATGGACAGCAAGGGAAAGATGTCAAACCCTCTCAATGCGGGCTCCGCGGTGAATACAAAAGGTGATGAGGTAACACCATTCTTTGATGCGTCCGACAGCACGTTGTATTTCAGCAGCGATTGGCATGTGGGCATGGGCGGATTTGATATCTTCAAAAGCCGCGGGCTGCCGGGCAATTGGAACATAATAGAAAACGTGGGGTATCCGCTTAATTCCAGTCACAATGATTTGTATTACCGACCCGGAGCGCCAGGTAGCATGGATGTATTTCTTGCGTCAAACCGTGTGGGAGCTCTCAGTTTCAAAGGTGAAGCATGTTGCTACGATATCTTTAGATTGCACCCACCCATTGTGATTGACACTGTGCCGGTGGTAGCCATAGTAAAACCGCCAGACACTGCTAAAGACAGTGCGGTTGTAGTGGTTGCACCTGTGCCTGTAGCGGATCTGATCGCATTTTTACCCATGCGCTTGTACTTTGAAAATGACGAACCTGATTGTTGCAATACACGTGACGAAACTAAAAAGAGCTATCAGCAGACGTACAAAGATTACATCGGCAAATGGGATACCTACCGCACCGAGTTTAGCAAAAATGTGGCAGGCAATGACAAGGAACAAGCCGCAGCAGCTACCGATGAATTTTTTACCGGAAACGTGGTGAAAGGTATGACGCAGCTCGAAAAGTTTACGCCCTTGTTGTTGGCCAATTTGCGCGATGGCCGGTCTTACACATTGGTATTCAAAGGATATACTTCTCCCCTCGCCAAAACCGAATACAACACACATCTTGCGCGCAGGCGTATTTCAAGTGTGATGAATTTCTTTAAGCAATATGAAAATGGAGCGTTGCTGCCGTTTATTCAAGGCAGCGAAGACAAAGGAGCAGTATTGCGCATCCGCGAAGAACCACTTGGCGAAAGTCAGACCAGACCCGGTGTGAGCGATGTGCTTTCAGACAAACGCAACTCAGTATACAACCCAGCGGCAGGCCATGAGCGCAGGATTGAAATCATCAAGATTGATGAAAAGAAGTGATGTTTGCATGACCGTTTTTAATTTAAATGGCAATTGACTTCGCATTTCCCTATATTTATTGCTTACAAACAGATTATTACATTATTGAATGATGGCGAGCAATTACGAAAACATTGATGTGCTCATTTCCCGTGGCGTAGAGTTGTTGGAGACGGAACCCCAAAATGCTGAAGCATTTATAAAAGACGCCCTTGGTATGGCGCGCGAAACGCAATACCCGCGTGGCATCGCGCAAGCACTTTTTCATCTGGCACAAATTAATTTCTCGCGCAATGATTTCCGGGAGGCCCTTACGCTCTTCCACGAATCATTAAATCTGTTTATTGAGCAAGGCAACAAAACCGGCCAGCTACAGTGCTTCCGCGACCTGGGCCAATTGTACTACCAGCTTTTCGATTTTGAAAAAGCAATGGAAAACCTTTTGGAGGGCATAAAAATTTGCAAGGAAAACCATCACCCCAATTGTTTGGCTCAAATGCACTTTACAATTGGCAACATCAATAAAGATATACGTGACTTTCCCAACGCCATCAACCAATACAAGCAGGCGCTAAAGATTTTTCAGGAACAAGGCAATCAGCATAAAGTGATCAATGCACTTTACATGATAGGTAACACCTACAATTGGGCCGATGAATATGATGTGTCATTGAGTTATTTAAAACATGCGTTAGAGGAAGCAGAAAAATCGGAAGATATCGGCTTGATAGCCCGCACCATGGGCAGTCTAGCCATACTCTACACCAAACTCCGAAGATTTGACAAAGCGCTAGACCATTTTATGAAAGCACTCAAGTTTGCTTCGCAAAGTGGGGAGATCAAACTCAAAGCAGACTTACTGAAGAGCCTGGGAAATCTATACATAGAAAAAGAAGACTACGATCAGGCAATCATCCACCTCAACGAAGCACTTACTATTGCCACTAGCGCAGGTCTCAAAATGCCTTCCAATCTGGTGCACCAGTTTATGTCCATAGCGTATGAGAAAAAAGAGGATTTTAAAAAATCACTGCACCATTATAAGCAATATTCGGAGCTGATGGAGGAAGTGAACAAAGAAGAAATAAATATTAAAACGCGTGGCCTTCAGTTGAAAATAGATATTGAGGAAATCAAGGCCCAGAAAGAGCTTGTAGAACGATCTGTGGAGATGAAAGACCAGTTTCTGGCCAATGTAAGTCATGAAATACGTACCCCCATGAATGGTGTTTTGGGTATGATCAACCTGATGGAAGAGACTCCATTAAACTCTGAACAACTGGAATATGTGAGCGCGATCAAAATGTCAGCCCACAATCTGATAGCGGTCATCAACGATATACTCGATATATCGAGAATCAATGCTGGTAAGCTTGTAATCAGTGAAGAAGAATTTGATTTGCAGGATGTTTTGCGCAGGATGATTACCATCATGCAGATAAAAGCAGATGAGAGTAAATTGAAAATCAAAATGGTAGTAGCGGATGATGTACCTGCTAAACTGTTGGGCGATCCTGTGCGATTGAATCAGGTGTTGTTGAATCTTGTAAACAATGCAGTGAAGTTTACTGATAACGGTAGCATTGTGATTGAAGTCATTTTAATTGAGCGGCTATCGCATTCCGTAAAGTTGATGTTTAATGTGGTGGATACAGGCATTGGAATAGCGGAGGATACATTATCGAAAATATTTGAAAGCTTCACGCAAGCTTCCAATACAAGGGAACGAAAGTACGAAGGTGCAGGCCTTGGTCTGACCATTGTGAAAAATTTGGTGGAGGTGATGAATGGAAAGATAAGCGTGAGCAGCCAAATCAACAGCGGCAGCACGTTCAAAGTAGAGTTACCATTTATGCTTCCGGTAATAGAAGACGAAGCAATCGATACCACGGATCAACCAGAAGTCGCCAAACAAAAGCCAATGGCTGAGAATGAGTTAGGCGAGCTGTACATTTTGTTAGTAGAAGACAACAAGGTGAATCAGTTTTTGGCCAAGCGTGTATTGCTTAAAATGGGTTTTAAAACGGATGTGGCCCAGGATGCTGAATCTGCTTTACAGAAACTTCGCGAGAATCAATACGACCTTATTTTGATGGATGTGCAAATGCCCGGCATGACCGGCTATGAGCTCACCTCACACATCCGAAAAAAATTGCCCGCGCACATCCGCAATGTGCCCATTATCGCGCTCACCGCCTATGCTTCCAGTAATGAAAAAGACAAAGCCCTGGCAGCAGGCATGAACGATAACCTGACCAAACACTACAGCCCGAAAGAGTTGTATGCCATAGTCCGCAAGAATATGATTGGTATAAAATTACACAACGGACAAAATATAAATGCCAACGCACCGATGCATTTCGATTTACTAAAGCATCTGCATGCGTTAGTAAACGGCAACATTGACGATATGATCAACTTGCTGGAACTATTTCTGGAACAGGTGCCCGAAACAAACGCACGCATGCAAACAGCGTTGGATAATCAAGACTGGCCTATGATGCACGATGCTTCTCACAAAATAAAATCGTCATTGAACATTATTGGCATAGAAGAATTACGATTTCCTGTAGAGCGCATCCATGACAATACCCTCGCACGCGAAAACCTTGATGCCGTGCCGGGCTTGTGCCAACAGTATTTTGAATCGTGCAAAAAGTACATCGCTATTCTTGAAACAGAGCTTGAAAAGCTCCGAACTCAAAAAGTAACCACACCATGAATCTCTTAAAAAACCATCGTCCAGGACTGCCTGTTATCCTCTTTTTATTGGCAGCCCTGGGGACTTTCGCTGTCTATACATTTATCAATCGGCCCAGTGCACAGCACGAGCACGAGGAAAAAGAAGCAGGAGGCATAGCGGAGTCGATGGAAGAGTGGTTTGAACAACGCGCCTACCCTGCCCTCACAATCGACATGGAGCGCTACGCCAACGCCTATGAGCAAATGCGCACGCAGATGGCGACACAGAAAACTTCTTCCAATCACCAGTGGGAAGCCCTCGGCCCGAAGAATTTTGGTGGCCGCACACTGTTCCTCGCATTCAATCCGCAGAATGCCTCTACCTTATTTGCGGGCGCTGCGGGTGGCGGTTTGTGGCGATCGTATTCTACTGGTGTGGGAGCCAACGCCTGGCAGCACGTGCCTGTCGGATTTCCGGTGGTAGGAGTGGCGGCTATTGCGCTGGCACCAAACGATACCAATGTGATTTACATTGGCACCGGTGAAGTGTATAACTACCAGAATGTGGGTACGGGTTTTAGCGTAAGGCTGACGCGCGGCACTTATGGCATAGGCATACTCAAAAGCACCGACTATGGCGCCACATGGGTGAAGAGCCTCGACTGGGCGTATGATGATATGCGCGGGGTGCAGGATATTGTAGTGAACCCGCTACACCCAAACACAGTGTGGGCAGCCACTTCAGAAGGTACGTATGTTTCCTATGACGCAGGCGCTACATGGATATTGAAACACAACGTGCTGATGGCTACAGACATTGAAATGCATCCCACCGATACTTCATTAATTTTTATTGCAAGTGGAAACCTGGGCTCTGCTGGCAATGGCATCTACCGCACACAGAATGGGGGTAACACTTTTACCCAACTTACTTCGGGTCTGCCTGCCTCCTACTCTGGCAAAACAATGTTGTCGTTCAGCCCCTCCACTCCTACCACCATTTATGCAAGCATAGGTGATTCACTCAATGGAAAAGGACTTTACAGAAGCAACAATTCCGGTAACACGTGGGCACTGGTCAACAGTCTTGACTATCCATTGTATCAGGGCTGGTATTCTCATGATGTGGCAGTAAGTCCTGTAGATCCCAACTTTCTGATGTGCGTGGGCGTAGATTCGTATCGGTCCACCAACAGCGGCACCAACTTAAACCAACGCTCGTATTGGTATAAGTGGGATTTGAATGCTACCACAGTGGGCGGGTCAGAAGGACCGAATGACTATATGCATGGCGACATCCATCATATCCTTTTCAAGCCGGGTGGCGACAGCATCATTTACTTCGCTACCGATGGGGGTGTGTTTCGAACACTCAACAGGGCGCTTACATTCGAAGGCTGCAATGGCAGCTATCAAACGCAACAGTTTTATGCCAATTTCTCCAATTCAGCGACCGATTCTCTCTTTGCCATTGGAGGCATGCAAGACAACGCCACGGCCATTTACGAAGGCAACGCGGGCTGGCGTAGGGTGATTGGTGGCGATGGCATGTCTACCGCCATTGACCAAACCAACGACAACAAAGTATATGCTTCTTATCAGTACCTGAACGTATATCGAAGTGACGACAAAGCACAATCATTTAACTACCTAAGCAATTTGCCCACCGGCAACGCGGCCAACACCAACTTCAATGGCATCTATGAAGTGTGTGAGTTTAGCCCAAACTATGTGTATGCCGCACGCGATTTAGTGTATCAGTCGGTAGATTATGGTGCCAGTTGGATTACCATGGCACCACTTGATGGCAACCCCATCAACACCATCGCCATAGATCCAAACGACTGCGAACGAATTTATGTAGGCACGACTCCACGTATCAACCCGCCCGCCAAAATTTTTAAATCAACCAATGGAGGCAACTCGTGGACCAATGTCACAGGCATTCTCCCCGACCGCTTTCCTATGGACATCGCCATACACCCGGTCAACAACGACATTCTGTATGCGGTGTATTCCGGATTCGGAACGCCTCACATTTACAAAAGCACCAATGGCGCTGCTACGTGGACTGCTCTCACCGGCCTGCCTGATGTGCCCACCAACACAGTAGTGATTGATCCGCTGTATCCGGATTACGTGTATGTGGGAAATGACTTTGGCGTATACTATTCGCCCGATGGCGGCAATAGCTGGAATACTTTTAATGATGGCCTTACCGATGCCACGTTGGTGATGCACATGAGCATATCGCACGCCAACCGCAAACTGCGCATTGCCACCCATGGCAAGGGCATTTGGGAACGTCCACTCATCGACCCAACCATTACTTCGACCCAAACCACGGCATTAGCCACAGGCTATCTACATTTATCGCCCAATCCTGTAGTCAGCCAATTGTCTCTTCGCTACCGAGCGGCCGCCACAGGTCCTGTTACTCTTAGGGTGATGGACATGAGCGGAAAGCTGGTAATGGAAAGCAAAGAAACTGGTGTGATAGGTGTATCGAAAGAAATCTTGCTGAACACTTCGAGCCTTCGCGCTGGCACCTATTATGTAGTGATGCAATCGGAAGATTCGCAGTTGGTTCGGAAGATGGTGAAGGTGCAATAACCGGCCCTACAATTTTATAACTCTGCGGTAAGAAGTTTCCTTTTCGGATTGCAATCTGATTACATAACCACCGTTTCGCCAGCGCGTTGCATCTCCTACCTTAAGTGAATTATAGCTAACAGATGGCAGTTCATACTGCTGCAAAAACACCCGCTCACCCAACAAATTGAACACTTCTATGGTGACCTCTTGTTCGGTAGCTGAGTAAAAATCAATACTGAAATTGTCGACTGCGGGATTGGGATATACGGTTACCCATTCATCGAGATCAGGATTAACAATTGACTTACCCGAAAGCAGAATGTGCGCATAGGCAAAGTCGGGAATGCCGTGACCAGTAAAATTATCAGGGGCATCGCGGTGAGAGCTGCTGCGCTCAATGGCTTTGAAAATTTCCATGGCCGTGCGGGTGGGGTGCGCTTGCCAAAGGCAGGCCGCTAGTCCTGCTATGATGGGTCCTGAGAAAGAAGTTCCATTGCCTGTGAATGTACCACCCGAAGGAGATGCTAACACCGCAGCCATACCTTGTGCTGCTACATTGGGTTTTATGCGCCCATCAAATGTGGGGCCTTTACCACTGAAAGTGGCAAACGCACCTGCTGCATTTACCGCTCCCACTGCCAGCACACTATCGCCATCGGCAGCGGCCGAAATATAATTCCATGGGCTATTGCCCTCATTGCCTGCGCTATTCACCACCAGGATGCCTTTGCTTGCAGCCATATCAGCCGCGATGGTGATGGGATTTGAATTGCCATCCATCGTTGCATAGCTGTGGTCTTGCGAGCTTTCTTCAAATAATGTGTAGCCAAGCGAAGTGGTGAGTATATCTGCGCCTGCGCTGTCGGCAAAGGCAGCCGCAGCGGCCCAATTGTATTCTTCAATAATGTACTCGGTAGCAGCACGCTCGCTGCGTAGCAGCCAATAAGATGCGGCTGGCGCGGTACCCAGCAGTTGGCCATCGAGGTGGCCGGCCATAGTTGACAGTACCATCATACCGTGCGGATGTTCGTCAAACACATTTACACCAGCGCCATCTACAAAATCGCGCGTGCCCAATATTCTCCCCTGCGACCACAGGTCGCTGAAAGCCGGAAGCGAATCAGCCTTGTAGAAACCGGCATCGATAACCGCCACCACCATGCCTTTGCCGGTATAGCCATGCGCGTGCAACAGGTCGCCATTGTGAATGTGTATTTGATTGAACGAAGCGCCATAGTCGAAGTGTGTGAGGCGCGTGCTGCCATGCGGTTCGTTTTCGGCATGTGGCAAAGGTTTCAGCTTGGCTTCCGGATTGCCCATGCTGCGGGCCACGCGTCCAACTACACTGGTATGGTCTACAAACGTAAGCGCGCTGATTTGCGCCAGCACTGCTGAATCCTGCGTTTGTACTATCACCGCGTTAAACCACTTTACAGGTTGCACCAACAGCGCGCCTTTGGCCATCACACTGTCAATATATGCAGGGTTTACAGGCAGGTCAGAAGATTGCACTGGTATGTTTTGATTGGCTCTGCGCGCAATGGCCTTGGCCGAAAGAAAAGCCTGCGGATTGAAAATAGAGAACGGTGAATTGTTTCTGTCAGTAAAAAAAACCACGTGCATATCAAGCTGCGCAAAGGCAGGTGCACAAAGGCATACAAAAAACATCGCGCAGGCGAATTTTGAAAACTTGGGCATAGGTAAATTATTAGTTTCGGCAGACAATGTTACGAAAGTCTGCTGCAGCAATAAGTTACCTAAAGTTACGATTAATTGGTGTAAGCGCGCAGGGTCCAGTTGTAGATGAGGCCGCTTTTGATGCCAATGCCCGGTTGTTTTTCCAGGTTGCGAAAATCTTTGCGCACCAATCCGATGTGCTTGGCATACACTTCTTGTTCAAACTCATCCTGCACGATATTTAGCTCTTCGTTTTGCAACACTGTAAGCGTAGAGTCAAAACTGAAACCGGCTATGGCGTAGGGCGCATCCACAGCAGTGTACTCATATAACTGCTCGTCCATGTTGTTGAAAGTGTTACCGTTCCATTCGCGGCCTTCGCGCGCTGCAAATACCAGTTTGAGGTAACGTGTGTTATTTTCAACTCTTTCTGCTGTGGTTGAAGTGCGCGCGGCCACCCACACATTCACAATAGACCAGCTAAGTGTATCGCTGGTGCGTCTAAATCTTTCTATGCGGTAGGCTGGTTTGCCGGTATTGTCGGTAAACTGTGATTCTACCACCTCCTTAATTTGAAAGCGAAAGGTGTCTATTTTGGTGGGCACAAAGAAGTCGTCATACACGATTGAGTCCACATCGTAAATGAGCGTATGGCCAATATTCACCGGAAAATAATCGTACCCGGCATCAATAGTCACAGGATCATCTTTTTTGCAGGAAGCAAGCAGCAGGCAGAAAGCAGCGGTGGCCAATATGAGTTTTTTCATTATTTTTTTTCTATAAATCCACCGCCTATTACATCATCACCTTCGTAAAACACAGCCGACTGCCCGGGGGCAATAGCATTCACCGGCTTATGAAAGATCACCTTCATGCGGTCGCCAGTTTGTTCTAATGTGCTGTACGATCCTGGGTCTTTGTAACGAATGCGTGTCAAGGCTTCGGTGCCTGGTAGTACGTAATCGTATTTCACAAGGTTCACATCGCGCACCCACATTTCTGTTTTTTTGAGGTCGTCAAATTCGCCCAGCACTACTGTGTTACTGTCAGGATCTATGTCGGTTACATACAAAGGCTTACCCACAGCCACTTCCAGGCCTTTGCGCTGGCCAATAGTGTAAAACGGATATCCACGATGCTCACCAATTACATCACCGGCAGTGGTCACAAATTTGCCGCCCTCCAGCCTTTGGTCAAGCCCATTGATGCGCTTCTTTAAAAAAGAGCGGTAGTCGTTATCGGGGATAAAACATATTTCGTAGCTCTCAGGTTTCTTGGCCAACTCGGCAAAACCCATGTCGGCAGCCATTTGCCTGATGGCTGGTTTTTCAAATCCTCCAATCGGAAACATCGTGCGCGAGAGGCATTCTTGTGTCACGCCCCACAACACATAAGACTGATCTTTTTTATCATCCAGCCCTTTCGAGATCACAAATCGGTGACCCTCTTGACGCACTTTGGCGTAATGGCCTGTAGCGATGTATTCGCAGTCGAGCATGTTGGCGCGTTTCAGCAACGCTTCCCACTTTATGTGTGTGTTGCACATCACACAAGGGTTGGGCGTGCGGCCGGCCATGTATTCTGAAACGAAATTGTCGATTACCGAATCGCCAAATTCGCCACGTATATCTAAAATGTAATGAGGGAAACCCATCTGCACTGCGATCGTACGTGCATCGTTGATAGAGTCGAGGCTACAGCATCCGGTCTCTTTGCCGTTGGCTTTCACACTGGCATAGTCCCACGTTTTCATCGTGATGCCAATCACTTCGTAGCCTTCGTTGTGCAGCAATATAGCAGCTACAGAACTGTCTATTCCGCCACTCATTGCTACCAGTACTCTCCCTTTTTTGCTCAAAATTTGTGTGAATTATGCCGCAAAGATACGCTATTTACCCGTTTTTTCATCCTCCTGCAGCACGCTGCCTTTGTAAACTTCCTGTTTTTCAACACTTCCACTTTCGGTGTAATAGATCCATGTACCTTCCTTGAGTCCTTGCACATATTCTCCCTTTATCCAAACCTTGCCATTGGGATGATAGTAGGTCATGGGGCCGTTGTACTTTCCATTTTTGTTGATGGCTTCAAACTTCAACTTACCGTCAGCAAAGTATTGAACATACTTGCCTTCAGGTTTGCCGTTCAAATAAATAGTAACATCGGCCACCGCACCATCATCATAGTATGTTTTCCAGGTGCCGGTCTTCTGCCCTTTCACGTACTTTTCTTCTGCCGATAATTTTCCTTCTTTGGTGAAATACTTCCATGTGCCTTCCTTCTGCTTGTTCACATACAAGCCTTGCGCCATCAGCTGTCCGCTTTCGTAATATGAACTGAGTGTGCAATTTTTGCCTGCCGCACTGTACAATGCCTTGCTGTGCAATTCGCCCGATTCATAAAATGTTTTGAGTGTATCCTGCGGAATGCCGTTTTTGAAAAAAGTAATAGAGTATAAGTTGTCGCTCGGATAAAATTTCTTCCACACGCCCTGCTTCATTCCTTTGGCATCAGTACGGTTGATGGTGTCGCCTTTAAACACTTTGTAGGTGGGCTGTGCAAACACGGGGCCAGCCAGCAAACCGAAGAGACAGAAAACAGTGATAAAAATATATTTACTCATAGTAAATGTTGTTGTTAGCATAACGCGTTTAGGTCCGATTAATTTTTACTGATCACTTCACCCAAGTCGATGAGATTGGCAGTCATTCTTTCCCACGAGAATCGATGTTTCTCTTTGGCTACCGCTTCTTTCATATCATCTAACCTGTGGTGCAACATAAAGTCTTCGAGCGCATCGGCTATAGCGGTTGGTTCTGGTTGTGTTACATATCCAGCAAGGTTGTGCGGCACCATATCGGCCAGCCCGCCTACGTTCGTTACCAGCATGGGTATGTCAAAGTTGTATGCAATTTGTGTCACTCCGCTTTGTGTGGCACTGCGGTAGGGCTGCACGACCAGGTCGGCAGCGCAAAAATAATGCCTCACATTGTCGCGGCTGATAAACTGCGTGTGCAACAATACACGGTCTGCGATGCCTAACTCTTTGATAAGTGTGTGATAAGATTCAGGTTCATCATAAAATTCTCCTGCCACAATCAGTTTATAGTTATGCTCCTGCAGCCGCGGGTCGGCCAGGGCCTGCAACAACAAGTCAAGTCCTTTGTACTTGCGGATGAAACCGAAGAATAGCAGATAACGCACTGTAGGATCCAGCGACAGCGCGCGCAAGGCCTCTTCCCTGCTCTCGTGTGCTCCAAAAATATCGTAGAGTGGATGCGGTGACACGATGCGTGGTTTATTGGTATCGAATATATTGAGGTCGCGGGCTACTGCCTCGGCCATCACCACAAAACCCTGACACGAGTTCACGAAATATTTGGTGAGTGCTTTGTCACCAGGCCGCGATTCGTGTGGAACCACATTGTCGCAGATGGCTACCACACGTGCCTTACTGCGCCTGCGCACACCCCGTGCGATGGTGCCCAGCGCGGGAGCCATAAAAGGAAGCCAGTACCGGATGATAACGAGGTCGGGTTTCTGCGCTGCGATGTGCCGTGCGGTGGCATACCATGTGAGCGGATTCACCGAGTTGATCATTGCAGTTATTGGTATATCGGGTGCCGAAGTGCCGGCCTCGTGCTGCTGTGTGGTACCGGGAAATAAAAAACCCGGGTACTGAAGGGTAAAAGAAATGATAGAGGCATCATGGCCCTGCGCACGAAAGCTGCGGCAAAGCGCTTCATTGAAATCAGCGATGCCGCCACGTAGCGGAAATGCCGGCCCGATGATGATGATTTTCAAACGCTTTGTATTTGCGGGCTGTGCCCAACTACTTTGTCGATCACGTAGTGGTTGCGGTCGTGCGCCTGGCGAGATATCAACTCTCCCAGAAATCCGGCTACAAAAAGTTGAACGCCTATAACCATTGCCAGCAAGCCAAAATAAAACAGCGGTCGGTCGGTCATGTTGTACACATTAAAAGCATATTTGCTTACCGCGAGCCACGTGGCGATAATGAAACCAGCAGCGAAACACAACGAACCCAACAGACCAAAAAGATGCATTGGTTTTTTTCCGAACCTGGTTACAAATGTGATGGACATCAAATCGAGAAAGCCATTGATGAACCGCTCCCAGCCAAACTTGGTGACCCCATATTTACGCTCACGGTGTTCCACTTCTTTTTCGCCTATGCGCGTAAAGCCCGCCCAGTGCGAAAGCAACGGAATGTAGCGGTGCATCTCACCATATACCTCAATGCTTTTGACCACCGATTCACGGTAGGCTTTCAATCCGCAATTGAAATCGTGGAGGTTGTTGATACCTGAAACTTTTCGCGTGGTCCAGTTAAAAAATTTGCTGGGAATGGTTTTTGAAATCGGGTCGTGTCTTTTTTTCTTCCATCCCGACACCAGGTCGTAGCGCTCTTCCACTATCATTTTGTACAAGCCGGGTATTTCATCCGGACTGTCTTGCAAGTCTGCATCCATGGTGATTACAACTTTGCCTGACGTGCGTTCAAAACCTGTATTCAGTGCTGCGGATTTACCATAATTACGTCTGAAGCGAATGCCTTTGAAAGCCGCGTTGGCAGCCGAAAGTTCTTCTATCACTGCCCACGAATTGTCTTTGCTGCCGTCATCCACAAACCACACTTCGTAAGTGAAGTTGTTCGCCTTCATTACGCCATCAATCCACCCTGCCAACTCGCGCAGCGATTCTTCTTCATTGTATAATGGTACTACTACTGAAATATCCATCGGCACGCGCGGTAGCTATTATGATTGTGGCTGTTGAGTGTCTTCTGTATCGGTAAAAAATGTGTTGCCTTCTTTCTTCATAAAGATGGCGATGATCAAAGAAAACACAATGCTCATCACCGCATAGGTAAGCACGCCTATAATAAAAATCATCACCGGATTGGCTACAAATTTTTTGGTCATCTCCAGACTTGCTTCCATCTGCTCGTCACTCAATCCCTGGTCAATCATCTGTTGCTCAGTTTGTGCTACAATCTGCTCCAGCATGGAGTTATCTACAAACGAAATAAAGGAATACATATATACTGCAGCGATAATCCCTCCAAAAAGACCCACCAAAAAACCGGTGCCTACTGCCTGTCCGTAAGTGATGGCTCCACCCAGTTCGCGGTCGCGATACACCTTAATTGCATACACTAAGGCAGCAATAAGTACTGCATAGCCAAGGTATTGGTAGGGCTTTGACTCCATTGAATTCACACCCAGCAAATAACTCACCACGTGCATAATAATGAGCACCAGCCCAAGCATGGCACCGTAATTTAGAGCAAACTTTAGTTTCGAAGGTTGTTTGTTTTCCATAGCTAGTTTGTTTGGTTTCCGTATCCTGCAAATGTATTATTTCTGACTGATATGATGATTCTAGATTTTGTGGCTGCAATTTTTTTCTACCTTTGTGCCGGGGTAAGTCTTATACGACCAGCTCCCGTTGAAACTCCCCAGGTCCGGAAGGAAGCAAGGATAAACGGTTGAGCGGTGCGATGTAAGTAACTTACCCTTCTTTTTTTGCCAAATTTTCACCAAAGGCTGATCGCGAAACACCTTGTATCAGGCAGTTTCTATGAATGATTAAATCAAATTTTCCAGCGAAATAGCAAAAGAATTTCAATTTAATGATGGTACTGTCATGAAATTAAATTCTATTTCAATATAAAGGGATGAAATATGTGTAGGTCAACGAAAAAAGTATGCCGCTCAAAATTGCAATCGTGAATAGAGTTGTTCTGGACTTATTCTTAGTAGTGAGAGTTAAAATAGTTGTCACAATCATGCAGCTTAAAAGTCCACTTTTATGAATAAAGATAGCATTAGAAGTCAGCAGATTAGTGATGCCAAAAGTGACCGCTGACAACGCAAGGCTTAACACTATATTAACAATATAGTTCCTATTCATATGGACCAAATTATATAATATTTGCTTATCCTAAATATTTCCAATGTGCTCACAACTGCGATTAAAGCACCCAAAGGAGCTATGGAAGCAAGGATAAACGGTTGAGCGGTGCGATGTAAGTAACTT
>JBBKVM010000085.1:0-4500 GCA_037968415.1 Bacteroidia bacterium
ATGAAATATCTACGCAATATCGTGCTGTTTCTCTTAATGACAGCCACTTTCGGTTCGTTTGCACTCAAGCCATCACGCGAATATAAGGCCACGCCTGACAAGTTTGGAATGACCTACAAAGAGGAGAAAGTCAAAACATCTGATGGTGCCATCCTTAACGCCTGGTTTTTTGAAACCAGCAAAAAAACCACCAATTGGATGGTGATAAGCGGTAGTGGCGATGGCAATATGGCCGATCATTTAGAAATCATCAACTCATTTCTTTCGGCCGGATTCAACGTAGCAGCATACGACTATCGTGGCTATGGCACAAGCAGCGAGTTTGAAATAGATCCCGACTTGTATATCTATCCTCAATTTATCACGGATCTCAACGCGATTTTGGACCACCTGCGCAAATCGAGGGCCATTACAAAGTTCGACTTGTATGGCATTGACATAGGTGCGGGGCTATCGCTGGGTGTGGGCGCCAGTAGGGTGGAGACAAAGAAAATAATTGCCGATGGTCCATGGCTGAGCCTCGAAACCATGAAAAAGAAATTGAAAGAAAAGAAGGGCTTGGATGTGAATATGCCATTTGGATACGATAAAAATTATGAGCCATTATTTGCATTTTCAAAAGCGCCTCCTCATCTCAAAGGGGTAATGATCATAGTGTCTACACAGGATGAGATAATAAATCCAACTGACACCAAGGTTTTGAAAGGAATTACAGAAACCTATATCGTAAAAGGAAGCGCCAACAACAGAGAAAATTTTTCATCGGATAAAAATATTTATTTCGAGAAAATTTCAAGATTCCTTAATTCGTAGATTTACTAGGTTTTGACTCGACTCGTTTATCCGCTTCTGATTAAGTGGAACAAGTGTTAAGAGTATAATTATTTAATAGGTCAATAATGAAAAATTTCTTTGCGACCTTCTGTTTACTCGTACTTTGTGTTCAACCTGTAACTTTATCAGGGCAGGAGAGTTTTCATAAAAAACTGGCGTTGCAAAATTCCACTTTTTTGTGTGAGAAAACGTTTGTCACTGCAGATAGCGCCATCTTGCTGACCGGATTTCATGTTAGTGGTTATTTTTACCAGGTATTGGTAAAATTAGACTTTCATGGTAATGTGATCTGGGTTAATAAATATCAATACACAGATTATCATCGAAAACCGTATGTGTATCAAACCCAATGGAATCAAATAATTATTTCAACTTGGTCTCCAAACGAATACGTAATATATATTGTGGATGAAAATGGGTTGGGAATTAGCAGGGGAGGAATGCCGGGGAGTTATTATGATGTTGGAATTTGTTCGTTTCCGGATTCTGTTGTGTTTTTAGCCACCTATACCAACAGTTCTACCTTAATAAAAACTGATCATATAGGGAACCTTTTATGGGAAAAGAAATACTCAGCTTCAGCAGGGTTTCAAGTTGTCTTTAAGCAAGTGATCCAGATTGACAATGACAAAATGCTGATAGCCTCTGATCCACCCAACAACGGGAGTATCGTAATGATAGATACCACAGGCCAAGTGATTGGGGCAGAGAAATTGATTGTCAACGATACGCTGCCGCTGGGCATTGATAAGTTAAATATCCATAGGGGTGATGGCGGAAGTGTTTTCCTCACCGGATACGCCAATGGGTGGGTTATATGTAAACTCGACAGCAATAGGTCGATTTTATGGGCCAGGAAAATTAATTGTAGTGGATTGTCGGAAATCACGGGAATCACCCATTTTCCTGATGGCGATGTAATGATCACCGGCCCAACATCTTTTGGCAATGCAATAAAAGGATCCGTGATATGCAGAATTAGCAGCAGTGGTGAACTACTTTCACATTATATAATTGGCTCCGACTCCATCCAATACCATAGTTACAGTTCAGTTTCTGCAATAAATAATGCAAGTTTTGCCTTTTCATCATTTCAAAAAGTTTCACCCGTTTATTCACATATTTATTTCTCAATATTGGATTCAACGGTCAATGGCAAGCCCGGATGCAATACACATTCCATTTCAATGTCATTGAGTAATCTTGCGGTTACAAAGCAAAGTTTTACAGTTGACACAAACGGGACGGGTTCCAGCTCATATTATAGGAGTCCGGTCAATACTGTTACTGATGTGCTTACAGATTCACTTTTATGCAAAGAAGTAAAACGACCGGTTGAAGTGGGTTCATTATCATTAGAACTGTCTCCGAATCCGGCCATTGGGGTTATTCATTTCCAACTAGGCGGAATGCCGGCAGGCGAAGCTTATTCATTTAGTTGCTATGACGTCTTGGGCAAGTTGATGATAGCCAGGAATGTGGAAGATGTAAATCAAATAATTGATTTGCACAATTTTTCCAACGGCATTTATATCCTTCACATTCGGACAAAAAGCGGTGATCTAAAAAAGAAGTTTGTGGTGCTTTAAAACTTTCGGAAATTAAGCTATCGACCCAACACCAATCGCAGAATAATTTTTGCCCATTGAAATATTTAGGATTGCAACATCCTTGTTGAAAATCTAATTTAAGCCGGTTCAGAAACGGGGCAACTTACACTACAAACAAGGGTAATTTTTGCCTTTATAAGTAAAACGAGGGTAATATTTATGTCTTTTTGCCCTTGTTCATTAAATAAAAGTAAGACTTACACTTGAAAAACGTGAACAAATTCGAGCCTCAATGACCTCTTAATGAACTGCTATTGTTACCACACGTTTGCATGAGGCAAATTAATAGCTACAACTGCATCATTGGCCTGCATGGCATTTTTTATTCTCTCAAAACTATTTTCTTCACCACACTGCTTCCTCCACTTGTTATTTTTAAAGCATAAATACCTTGTGCAAGATTGGGCAAATAAATATTTTGCAGGGTGCTCCACTGAGGTAAACGCATTTCAAAAATCATTTTACCTGTTATATCAACTATTTGCAACAGGCCATCTTGATTTTTTGGTAAAAAATAAATCAGATTGAAACTACCGGATGATGGATTGGGTGAAATTGAAAATTTGAAATCATGGGACAATTCATTTATTCCGACAGTATAAATGCTGTCGCATGCTATACTATCAGGACTTTGATAAAATCCTATGATTGTATCTTCATAGCATCTGAGCGTTGAGGCACAATCTTCAGATATCAAACCGGTACAATAAAACACAAGTGGAAATGGTCCCTCCACCATCCCAATTTGTTCAATAACAGATCCCAAAGAATTAGTATGTAGTATTTTTAATTGCTGACCATTCACAGTTTTAAAACTTACACTGTCAACCGTCACTAACATGCTGTCCGACTGCGACCACGGGAAGAAAGCGCTGTCGCAGGATAATTTTAAATACCAACTGTCGCCAGCATTTGCATTGAAATCGTAAAGCAAATTAAATACTTCTGAATGTGTATTGTATAAATACACTTTATTGCTGTCGGCATACATATAAAAAGTAGAATTCAGCCCATAACAATATTGATAATCCGGTGGATCATAGGTGAAAATTAACTGGGAGGCATTAATTCCCTGAATGATGGTGTCACCAATGCTTTCTATTATGGTGTAGGAAACGGGCAGTTGCGGAAAGGTCATGTAGTTTGGGAGTGTGTACCACCATTTAGCCCCGACAGGTGCAAATGGCAGATTGGATTGGGCATGCACTGTATTAATTGATGATACCAAAAACATCATGCCCATCAACATAATTCCTAACCGTTTTAAATAATGCTTCACGACTATCTGTTTTGAATTATAATATTCGGGTGGATGAGAAACCGGTATATTTTACTTAGATATCCCTGCCCATGGGCAATGCCACCGGAAAGGAATAACCATATCATCATTAATTTTCTCATCTTAGTACCACCAGTCTGGCTGTTGTAAAAAGGACTTTATTTTTCATTCTCTCAATATTATTTTCTTTGCCATGCTGCTTCCGGCACTGCTTATTCTCACTGCATAAATACCTTCTGATAAATGATGCAAACTTATTTGTTGTAAAGTTGACCAGGGTGGTAAATTTTTTGTATAGACTAATTTACCATTTATATCATAAATCTCAACTATGCCGCCTTTTGATGCGGATCCTGTCGAAGCAGGCGGTAAGAGATAACTGATATTAAATTGTTTATTTATTGTTGGATTAGGATAAAGGGTTAGATCAAATTCATTTTGCAACTCATTAACTCCCACAGGAGGAACAAGGCACGGACACCCCAGCGTGGTATCGCAACCGAGATAATAATTGGGATGGTTAGGCACTGCTCTCAAATGCAAATAATTTTGCAGATCAATGGCATGTTGGACCACACCATATGCCGCACCCGCACTATCCGGATAGTTTATTTCATGGATGTGCTGTACACTGCTGCCTGAAGTAACATATATCTTGCCATTGGCTGCCAGGTACATGTTCCAGAAACTGGTTCCGCAACAATTGGGACCCGGTGAGATAAATCCATCATAAGTGGCGACAGATGTAACCGTTAAACTATCGGTATCTATTTGAAA
>JBBKVM010000086.1:0-2620 GCA_037968415.1 Bacteroidia bacterium
CCACGCTCGATGCAGGTGATCAAAATGAATCCACCTGGCTGGAAGCCGATGGTGAGTTAATGGGCCACGGCCCTTTCGCGCTCAGTTTGCATCCGCACACCCTGCGCATCATCATCCCCAAAAAATAAACCCGCCACCTTCGCAGGTGACGGGTCTTAAATGATATCCGGATTCAATTAGTTTGCTGGTGCAGCCATTGAGTCCGAGCTGTGCGTGTGGTCACCTTCGCCATCGTGGTGGTGTCCATCCGCATCGTGATCGTGACCATCGCCATCGGTGTGTTCCACTTTTGCAAGGTCCATACCACACACAGGGCACTTGCCCGCTGCATCGTAGGTCTTACCGCTTTCACAGTCCATAGGGCACTGATATACTTCGGCCATTTGCGCGTTAGCATCATCGGTGTTGTTTTTTGAATCAGCGCAAGATGTAAGGAATGCTGACGCAGACACAAACAGCGCTAAGATGAAAATGATTTTCTTCATGATATTTTTCTATTATTTGGTTTGATAAGCCTCAAAAGTACTAAACATAAACTGTAATCACGTGCGTAAGTGATCAATGCGCATTTTGTTTTTTGAGGTATTGGGGATACGCTTCCTGAAACTTACGCAGACGCGGTATCGACACTGCGCGCACATATGGCTGATTAGGATTCAGCCTTTCATAATTCTGGTGGTACGCTTCCGCTTCATAAAACTTCTCAAACGGCACTATCTCTGCCGCCAGCGGTTGGTTGTATTTGCCCGAATTCTCTATCTCGCGCTTCACGCCTTCCGCTACTATCTTTTCGTTTTCATTATTGTAAAAAATAATCGAACGGTATTGCCTGCCGTTATCAGGCCCCTGCCCGTTTACTTGTGTAGGATTTTGTGAACCAAAATAGATCACCACCAGGTCGCGAAACGAAATCACCTTCGGGTCATAATATACCTGCACGGCTTCGGCATGGCCAGTGCGCCCCGCGCTCACCTCTTCGTAAGTAGGATTCTTTTCGTTGCCACCCGCATAGCCCGACACCGCTTCGGCCACGCCTTCCACACTCTCGTACACCGCTTCCACACACCAGAAACATCCGGACGCAAACGTGGCCACCGAATATTTCGAAATGTCGGTAGTGTCTCCGGCACCTTGTGCATTGGCTTGAGAAGTTTGGTTGCTGCTGCAGGCGCTGCTTACAAAAAGAGCCGCACTGAGGAAGATGATGTTTAACATTAGGCGCATGATATTTAATCTTTGAGGGTGTCGGCAAACACCTCTTTGAATTTTTCGAGCTTGGGTAGTATTACATGCTGGCAATACGACTCACTGCCATGGCGCTGGAAATAATGCTGATGATAATCTTCCGCTTTGTAGAATACAGTGAACGGAGATATCTCCGTTACAATTGTCGTTTCATACACCCCACTCTGGCTTAGTTTGTCTTTTACCTCGTGCGCCAGCATATTTTGTTGCTCGTCATGATAAAATATGGCTGACCTGTACTGTGTACCTATGTCATTGCCCTGGCGATTGAGTGTGGTGGGATCGTGTGTCTTAAAAAATACTTGCAGCAGCTGCAGATAACTTATCATCTGTGGGTCAAATGTAATTTGTATTACCTCGGCATGGCCTGTGCGGCCTTCGCACACCTCGCGGTAGGCGGGGTTCTTTACATGGCCACCTGCATAGCCCGATTCTACTTTGCTTACGCCATCCAGTTGTTCGAAAATGGCTTCCGTGCACCAAAAACATCCGTTTCCGAATGTGGCCAGCGCACTTTGCGATTGATTGTCATTTACTTTTTCCAACATGTTTTATCTTGTGTTGATTACTATTTCCTTAAAATTACTCAATTCATTAAAAATAACAACCTCATGTATCTACGATTGTCACACTTTTTTGGATTGATTATGCTACTCTTTTTTGTTTCCGCCTGCCGCTCGCACCAGCCTGCGCCCGAGGCTCCCCCGGCTCCACCCGTAGTGGCCACACCACCTCCGGTCGATGATGGCTTTAGCGTACGCACCTATAACGTGTCGGGCATGGTCATGTTGTCGAAAGAATACTGCGGTGGCGCAGCGCCCTCGCAACAAGATATGGCCATCAACAGCATGCCGCAGGTGTATCGTGATAAAACTTTATACGTGCGCCAGGGCACGCGCAACCGCGATGGCTACAGCGTCATCCGCGAATTCACCACCGACAGCGAAGGCCGCTTTTCGTTTGCCGTGCCGCCCGGTACCTACTGCATTATCGATGGCGAACAGGTAGAGCCGCTCGATGTAAGCAAATATGTCTCTACTAAATTCATTGAAGTAGCCGGTGACGATTGCCTGCGCGCCTGGTGGGCCGAGTGTCTGACCACTGTCACTCTCACCAATGCTGATGTGAGTGGTGTGCTTATGCAGTTTCACCAGCGCTGCTATCTTGAAACCTTCAACCCCTGCCTGCAGTGGACAGGCCCGCTGCCCGAATAACCTGCCAATGGCCAAATCCAAAATACTTGCTTACACCACGCGCGTAGGGTTACTCAAACACATGATCAACATGCACTACGTGGAAGTGTCGGCAGCCATGGTAAAAACATTAGGCGGCAAGCTGCCCATACGCGTGCTGTGCACCATCAACGGAGTACTCA
>JBBKVM010000087.1:0-56955 GCA_037968415.1 Bacteroidia bacterium
GTACAGATGTTATTATTCAACTTTTACAATTTTCGTCTAAATTATGTTTGAAGAGCTTAATGATAAAGAATTTGGACTAGTGAAGCAGTTCAGGAATCTGAAAGATGAATCTGGCTCCCATTCGCCTAGTATATTCACCTTCAAACAGAAAATGCCTGGATTGGAAATAAAAGTTGACGCTTGTTTTCTGTCAAATCCGTATGCTACTGATTTGTTCATAGATTATTTCAAAAGAGAAATAATGGATTCAGGAAAAATTCGAGAGCTTTTGGAGTTTTATCCATCGCAAAACCAAGTCATTGCAGAAGTTCTTGGTGAGTTTCTCCAAGTGAATCCGGCAAATGTGTTTGTTGGAAATGGTGCAATTGAAATTATTCAAGCAGTAATTCACCAATTTGTAGAGAAGAAGATTTTGATTGTAATCCCCACTTTTTCTTCTTATTACGAATATGTGAAGCACCCTGTAGAAATTGAGTATTTCAAATTATCAGAGGCTGATGATTTTGTTCTCGATATTGATAATTACTTGAACAGAGTTAATGATACTAATCCTGATACCATTGTCCTGATTAATCCCAATAACCCAAATGGTGGGTATATTAAAAGAGAAGGACTGCTTAGGATTTTGAATAATACTAAGAATGTTAAGACAGTCATTTTGGATGAAAGCTTTATACATTTTGCATACGAGGATTCAGAGTACAATCCTATCAACACAGCAAGAATAATTGATGAATACCCCAACCTCACTATCATAAAGAGTATGTCCAAAGACTTTGGGATTGCGGGTATAAGAGCCGGCTATGCTGTCATGCCCAAAGAAAGAGTAAACCAATTGTTGGTGAATGGGTTTTTATGGAACAGCAATGGATTGAGCGAATATTTCTTTAGGCTGTACGCTCGATCAGATTTTGCTAATGATTACAATAAAATCAGGATTAAGTATATCGAAGAGACAATTACTTTTATTGATCAACTAAAGGCTATTTCGGGAATTAATGTTTTTCCAAGCAAAGCAAACTTTGTACTAATCGGTTTACCGCCAAATATTGACGCTACCGAATTTGTCACTTATTTTTTAATCAAGTATGGAATTTATTTAAGAACATGTAGCGACAAAATCGGACTAGAAGGAGAGTTTATTAGAGTCGCATCACGCTCTCAGAAAGAAAATGATTATATGCTTCAATGTTTTCGCGCATTCTTTATTGAAAATTGATGAGAATATTGATGAAGGGATTCATTTGGTGGTTTTACGATTTGTGGTTTACTGCACTTTTGAGATATACTATTTGCTTGTCAAGACGCAAATACATCTATTTTGTTGACATTGATAACACAATTGCTAACACACATCCTACTTTACTTGATAGTGATTTATCCGATAAAGAGCGATTGTTATCATTGGAATGCATCATGCCAATGGTGGATTTAATAATTAGAAACCAGAGCCACAATCGGGTGTTTATTTTTATAACTGCCAGGAGCTATTTTAACTATGAAGTAACGAGAAAATGGCTAAGAATAAATGGACTGCCTAACAATCATGGGAATGTGATACTGGTTAAGGACGCCAAGCATAAGGTTGATCTAATAGCTAGTACTTATGTTGCTCATCGTACAATTGTTATTGACGATATGTCGTACAATCATGAACTGGGTACAGTGAAATTTTACGATCGACAGATTTACATACTTAAACAGTTAAAACTGAAATACCTTGACCACCATTTTATTCATAAAGTAGTTGACGGCAATTAACATGACCCGTTTTATCTTAAGAAATATAAAGAGATTTTATAGACTGGTATATATACTCAGTCACATTCCTTGGCTCAAAGCCTTCAAATTGTATTCAAGAGAAGAAGGAATCGTGGTGTTGATTCCGGGCATTTTTCGCAATTATTTTATTAATTCTTTGGAGTTGGACATTGCAAATTTGATTGCTTTATTAAATCTTAACCAGAAGTACAAATTGTCATTTGGTAAGTCAATCCACGGTTTTTCTAACCGATACATTGTTCTGAATACTACGGATTCATTCAATACTATCCATGATATGGGGAGTGTTCATGGGATGTATAGAGTTATTAATGAATTGGAGAAGAATGGCAATGTAGTTTATCCAAATTCGTATGATGTGATGTATTGGGAAAATAAAGTATACATGTATCAAAGGTTTATGGACTTGGGTATTAATCATCCTAAAACTACTTTTTATCACAGTCGACAGGAAATTTTAAACACTGATTTGGTTTTTCCTTGCTTGTTAAAAGAAGTACATTCACATGCATCACTAGGGGTGCATTTGTTAAAGTCCAAAGGAGATTTGATTACGCTATTAGATGCTCAAGATTTATTGGATAGAAATAGAATCCTTATTGTTCAGGATTTAATAAATATCAGAAAAGATTTGAGAGTCGTGCTGGTAGCTAACCATATTGTTTCGCATTATTGGCGTATCAATTTGTCTTCAGAATGGAAGCCAACAAGTACAAGTCATGGTAGTGATGTTGATTTTGTTTCCTTTCCCGAGCAATGGCGCGATCATATTGTTAAGGAATTCAGTAAGTTGAAAATGATAACTGGCGCATTTGACATTGCATGGCAAGATGATGACTTATCCACTCAGCCTTTGTTTTTAGAAGTCAGCCCATCGTATCAACCTAATCCACCATTTAATGTGAGGATGAAACCATATTCTTATGGCCAATTCAAGAAGCGATTTTCCATTTTTTCTTCGTGGGACAAGTTGTATATTAATGAGATACTTAGGATTCGTGCTTTAGTCATGAGACACTGGCTAAGAAGAACGGATTAGCATGGCAACTGGATTATAAATGATAAAAATATTGTATGATGTTTAGGTTAATTTATGTTTATGTTTCGTTGTTTCTTGTTAATTGTATGTTGAATGAGATTGGGTGATTACAGATACCAAAGAATTAATGAAAGTAGCTATGATGATTTGTGCTTTATCTCATCAAGTGCTTTTGGGATAGATCCGGGTGTGAGTTATTTTAGTTTTAAGAACAGAACTAAATGTTTTGGAGCCTCTCACCTTGGTTATATAGCCTATCATAACCACACAAATGAACCGGCTGCATTTTATGGCGTTTATGCTTATCCTGTTGAGTGCAATGGGACGAAATACACAGGTGTCCAATCAGGAGATACTATGACCCATAAGAAACACATGGGAAAGGGTCTATTTACCTCTTTGGCAAACATGACATATGAATTGGCGCAGCAAGAGAAAATTGATTTTGTATTCGGCTTTCCAAATGAGAATTCCTACCATGGATTTGTCAAGAAATTGGGATGGACGCATGAAGGATTTATCCAGCTTTTCAAAATAACAGTATTGACCATCCCATTACTGAAAGTCTTTAAAAAACTTGAATTTCTATCTGGCCTAAAAGCAATTTGGGTGAAATTTATTGTTGGTTTGTATAATGGAAATAAGACTTGTTCATTTCAATCAAATGAAACGAAGAACAAATTACACATTCGACACTCAACAGAATTTATAGAATACAAGAATTTTGGTGGAAGTTTCATGATAAAAATAGGGGGAAAGTTGCTTTGGTGTAAAGCGGATGGTTTGTTGTATGTGGGTGATGTTGAAGAATGCAGTGAGGTAGAATTTATGGTTGTTTTACGGGGTCTTAAAGGATTTGCTCGATTAATCGGTTCTGATCAAATACAATTTGGCTATAGCAAGGGTTCACAAGGCTATAAACTTTTGTCAAAGTTCATAGAACCCGAATCAGGTGCTGCTTATGGATATAGAAATTTCAGCAATGAAATTGATGCAGGCGAATTGAACTACTCTTTGGCTGATTTAGATACCTTCTAAAAGCCTTTGGAAAAAAAGCTGAAGCAAATCTGAATAAAATTTGACTCGGAGGTAGTTGTGTTGCTGATGCAATAGCGTGGTAAAATCGCGTTATCAGCTGGGTCGCTTTTTAGTTTGTAATCCACTGCCAATAATCGCTTGTATCCCAAATCTTTTGCTTGCATTAGAACTTTCTCATTATAACTTCCATCAGGAAATGCAATTGTATCTACTGTTGTGTTTGTTGCTTGTTCAAGCAAGTGCTTAGAAGTATGAAGTTCTTCTTTTACTTCGCTCTCTGAAATTTCAGCTAAGTTAGGATGCGTGTGAGAATGTGAGCCAATTTCAATAATCCCTGAAGCTGACATTTCTCTAAGTTGCTCACGGCTCAGCAATTTATAAAGCGCGTTATCCACTTCAACTGATTTTGAAGATAAGTGATTAGACAAGTATTCAAGCAATCTGTTTTTTTCGTTTGTTGTTAATTTTTTAAAGAACGATTTGAGTTGTTCAAATGTGGCAATCTCCTCCAGCGCATCTGATTTGGATTTTGAAAGGCCAAAATCCTGAACTTTCATTTGCTGTATGTTAATTAAGCTTTTGTTGATGTCCAAATAATCATACCATAACAAGTATTCATTGGATTCAATGGTTTTGGAAACCACAAATATTGTGGCCGGAATTGAATATTTTTTGAGGATTGGGTATGCATAGAGGAAATTGTTTTCATACCCATCGTCAAATGTGATTGCAATTCTCTTAGCTGACTGAGCTGCATAGTTGAAATTCGAATCAAACAATTCCTTCAGAGGCACGATTTGGTAGTTATTCTTCAAATAGATGATATGTTTTTCAAATTCAGCAAGAGAAAGATGGTTTTGCGAAACGTTAATATCCGGCTTAGGCACTACGCCATGATACATGATGACGAGGTTCTTTTTTGATATGCACGACAGAAGCAATCTATCTAACCTCAGATGAATAAATAAAGGAAAGAAGACTTGCCTGAACAGGTATTTCACAATCATAAAATACGATGAAACTATTTTGAATTTGAGAATGCGTGGTACAGGGGAATAATTCTAAAGAATGATGCAATACTGTTGACAAAAGTAGCAAACATAAACGCTAAACCCTTATTTGACAATTGAAACGGCTTTCTTAAAAGTAACACCGTTGATAATTGTGTGTAGGAAATAAATCCCGTTTGCTTGTTCTGGTATTGTTAATTTCAATCTGTTTGAGCCAACTTGTGCTTCGCCATATCGTGTAAACACACTCCTGCCGTATAAATCAAAAAACTGAATATATATGGATTCTTGTTTTTGTGCATCAAATTCTAATACCAGAGTTCCTGCCGATGGGTTAGGGTAAACAGCTAAGTCCCGTTGCTGAGGAATTATATTTTCGTTTGTGGTCAGGAAATAACACACTTCTAAACTTGGATGATAATTTGGGTCGGGGTGATCACTTGAGGCAAATATTTTTCCATTGTAAGGAGTTTCATTGGCAAGTCTGAGCATGAATCCATAATTGCCATTGGCCATCATGTCAATCACCATCCATTTGACATCAATGTTGGTATGATTTTGATAAGCACTCAAACTTTGCGCCAGTGACACTTGATTAACAGGCGTTGTTGCAGGTTGGTTGTTCCAGGTTATGGTGTTTTCATCCCAAGATGACAAAACCCTTTGAATCAAGCATTCATTGGCTGTGCCTTGCATAGGCGGAGACGCTGTTGCGGGATTTGGATGTGCATATAGGTTTAATTGTGCGCTTACGATTTGAGCACCAGGGGGAATTTGGCCTAAGTCAAATTGTATAAAAGACCTGTCGGTGCATGGCAATGAACTACAAGTCCAAGCAATTGCAATAAATTCTGCATTTGGTTGTGTATTTGTATTGGGCATACCACTTAAAACTATAGCATCTTTTCCTGCTTTGGTAGCTGGTTTTTGAATGAGGCAATTTATACCAGGAATTGAATCAAATGAATATTCGTAAAAACCTGAAGAGGGATTACTAGGACTATTACCAGTTCCAAAATATCCCTTACCGTTAATTGAGAAATAAGCCGCAAGCCATGTTGGTCCCCCCATATAGGGTGCTTTGAGAAACCATGCATTTAGAATTGGGTCAAATTCAAAAAAGTTATCTGTTGCTGTTGTGTAGCTTGTACTTCCAGTTCCGACATATATCTTGTTGTTGATTTCAAATCCCGAAGGATAGCTGCGACCAGCAGCTGGCAAGCTTGCTTTGGCACTCCATGTGTTGCTTTGTGGGTCATATTCCCACCAATCGTTAAACCAAATTGCTGTTCCATTAGCGTATTCTGCGGATCCAAAACCAGCATAACCTTTGTTCCCGGCCCCAATTCCCAGTAATCCATATCGAGGCACACCTGGGAAACTTGCTTTTTGGGTCCAAGCATTTGAAGCAGGATCATATTCGTAAAAATCAGCATCGTAAGGGCCGGTAGCTGTGCCACTGTTTCCCATGCCGAAATATCCTAAACCAGCAATTGAAAATCCAGCTCCCCCGTATCTTGCTGCACCTGGAAATGGCGCCTTTAGGACCCAGGTATTGGTGATTGGGTCGTACTCGTGTAATGAGTTCGATAGCCCCGCGTTATTAATGCCACCCACTATATAAGCTTTGCCATTTATCACAAAACTACTAGCAGTACGAACCGCCATTGGTAAATTAGATTTTTGACTCCACGCGCTGTTTGTTGGGTCGAATGCCCACACTTCGCTATTGTTGATACCATCAAAGCCTCCACATATGAAACCTTGATTTCCAATTGAAAAACCTGTTGCTCCCCATCTTGGTGTGCCGGCATAATTCGTTTTAGCTTTCCAAGAATAGCTTTGAGTATTCCCAGTAAACGGAATACACAAAAAGAGCACCACTAATATTAATGCATTTTTGAAAAGCATAACTGTTATTCTATGAATGAATTTCTAAAGCCAAATTAATCTATTTTCTCATTCATCGGAAACTTTATTTTCAGAGGCTCAGCATATTTGTTCGCCACATATGGCAGTGTTTTCCTACATTATTTAAAGGATTATCTTTCGGTCGGTGTTGTTGGTTTGACAATATCTAACGCCACCATCGCACGCTTTTCACTTTCTTTGCGTTCAAATTATTTTTTAATGGGTATCATTCAACGCCAGGGTATAAAGAATCTCATCACCACATACAGTGGTTTTGCGGTGGGCTTTATCAACCTGATGATACTGCAACCCCGCTTCCTCACACCCGAAGAACTCGGCCTTACGCGCATCTTGTTTTCATTCAGTATGCTGCTGGCCATGTTTGTGCCAATGGGTATCGGCAATGCAACCACACGATTCTTCAGCCTGTTTAAGGACAGCGCCACTCGCCACCACGGTTACTTTGGGTTTATGCTGTTGTTCCCTCTGGTAGGTTATGCCATCACTTTTGTGTTACTGTGGTTACTCAAAGGTTTCTTCATCGGGCAGTATGCCGAGAACTCTCCGCTGTTTGCAGAGTTTTTCGTTTTCGTCTTTCCGTTCATTCTCATTCTGGCGCTGTTAAGTTGTTTCAACATTTATGCCTACGTGCTTCTGAAAACGACCGTGCCTTCATTTATTAATGATGTGTTTACCCGTGTCATGGTGATGGTGTTGGTTACTGTGTATTATTTGCGTTGGATAAGTCTTGATGTATTTATCGGTTTGTTTGTGGGCATTTACGCGCTGCAGTTAATTATTCTCAGCTTGTATATTTGGTGGGAAGAGCCGCCCGGCTTTCGCATCGACTGGCAGTTTTTCCGATTGAAAGGATTCAGGCAGTTGTTCACCTACGGCATCATACTGTGGTTTGCTGCGTTGGCTTCGCTCGGCCTCAAGGAACTGGGCGTTATTGTGCTGGGTAAATATATGCAGCTGGAGTTTGTGGCCATTTACACCATTGCCGCCTTTATCTCCACACTCATAGAGGCCCCGCTCTTTGCGCTTGAAAAAATTGCTACGCCCAAAATTTCGTTTGCGTGGAACGATAACAACCGCAAAGAACTGTTGGAGATTTACGAAAAGAGCACACATTATATGTTGTTGGTGGGTGGGTTGCTTTTTCTGGGTGTGAATCTCAATATCACCGAACTACTTCATTTTCTGCCGCCTGCCTACCGCGATGTGGAGCCCATCGTCCTTGTCATTAGTGTATCGGCATTGATTAATATGGCTACGGGGCTCAACGCTTCTATTATTTTCTACTCTGAGAAATATAGGTACGGTGCCATCACACTCATATTGCTGGTGTTTGTTTCGCTCGGCCTGCAGGTGATGCTGATACCGCGCTTTGGCCTGGCGGGAGCCGCGTGGGCTACGGCAATATCGGGTGTATTATACAACGTTGCTAATTATTTGTTTGTGTACAAGTTGTTTGATCTGCAGCCATTCAGAATGCGCAGCCTGAAGGTGGCCGCGCTGGTGGCCGTGCTGTTTATTGTTTTCCGATATGTGCCGGCCAGCGGTTATGTGTGGGCCGATCTGGCGTGGCGTTCGGTACTCATCACCGGGTTGTATGCCGGTGCGGTGGCCATGTTCCACCTGGCACCTGAGTTGTTGGTGCAGATTCCAATAGTGGGTAAATATTTTGAGCGCAAAGGCGATTAGAAAGCCCTGTTCACACCCACTACCCAACGGAATTTTAGATAGTCGTTTTCTTCTGCGGGTGGCCTGTTTAGGAAGAACGGCATATCAAAGCGGAGGGTGAGGGGCTTGACTTGTTGTAGCACACCCCATCGTTTGATAGTAAGCGCGGCACCTATGCCGGCATCTATACGTATGTCGGTAAATTCAGGGTCTTTCTCTGGTAGGTTGATGTTGATGAGTCCTGCATCCGCAAATACATAGGTATCCAGTTTGATATAATTTCTGATGGCAGCAGGTTTGAATTTGATAAACTTATCGAACTCAAGCTCTATATTAATGGATGCACCTGATTGCCCTTTGTAAGCAAAAACGATCTCGTCATCCTTTTGCTCGGCCGCCAAATAGCCTGCATACCCACGCAAGTTGAGGCCGCCACCATGTTGGAAGTGATTGGTCTCCGGACCATAGCCAAGGACCCACTCATCAGGCACCATGCCCCGCGAACGGACAAATTTATTGTCCATCATGGCCTCTGGGTTGGCTCCTGCAATGTACAATTCCGATTCGGGCGCAAAACTACTGCCATATGCGGCCTGGGCAAAAGTACGGGTCTTCAGGTCGAATTTTCCCAACCGCACATTATGCAATCCTGATATGGATGCATACGTGTAATTGTAGTCTGCACTCAGCGCGCTGGTTTTTAATTCTGTATTCAACTTGCCATTACCACCTTTGAAACTGTAAGTGCGCTCAATACCAATGTTAAGTGTATTGTTGTATTGGTTTGCAATCCACTCCTGCGGATAAAGCAGATAAAAAAGATCATCAGCGTTTTGGCGGAACATCGTTTTAAAATTGGCCCACACTTTATACTCGCTTTTGTTTTCGGTAGCAAGCGGCACAATTCTTTTTTCAAAACCAATGGTGCTTCCTGCCAATCCATCCAGCATTCGTCCACTCATGTGGAACGACAAATCTTTTACATATCGGTCGAGTCCATCGCGGTAGGAAACCACAATTGAAAACGGGTCAAATTCATTTACATTCACAGGCTCTTCAAATTTCATTTGCCCCAAACCAGTGTTTACCCACGCGCTCACCTTCAGCACATCGCGGTAGCGCATATAATCACCATTAAAATGAAATCCCGCCTTGAGTCCATCATAACCATTCCACCACAAGTCGGTCCGGCCGCGCATTTCGTAAGTTTTCCAGTCGGGCCAATTACTTATTTGCGAATCAAATTTTAACTCGAGCGCTGGCCTCGTGGTGTTGTTTCGCATGTTGATGTCTGCAAGCCGGTACGTAGTATCAATGCTTACTTTCTGAATGCCCGAAGGAATGGTGACGGTAGCAATATATTCGGGGTTCAATTTACCCCAGCCGATCCAACGTGGTAAAATAGTAGCTTCTGTTTTTTTCTCAAACCAAGTATTTGGAATGTGATAGGAGTGAAGTGTGCCGTCTTTGGCATATACTGTAAAATCAATAGGCATTTGCATGCTCCCTTTACGTTCAATTTCTATTTCAAACATATCTGGCGCGCCTTTCACCTTTTTTATTTCGCCAATGCTATAATCAATCGTTTTGGTAGTTTCCAGCCATTGGTCAAAAAACCAATTAAGGTCAGTTTTGGTGTAATCGATAATAGAGCTTCTGAAATCTTCAAAGTATGGATGGGCAAATTTCCACTGATGGAAATAATTTTGAAATGCCGCCCAGAATAGTTCATCGCCCAAAACATATTGCAGGTTGTACAACATAGTGCCGGTTTTGTAGTACACCATGCCATAACCTCCTCCATGGCGGAGCGCACCGTTGAAATCATCAGAGTGCGTGTTGAGTTGCATTTCGTCTTGCTGCATGGCTGCACGCAAGTATCCATAGTACACTTCGTCATAGCTGGCATCTACCGGTTCGGTGTTGTTACGCACGTATTTCGATTTTGATTGTGAAGTAATCATATACTTTCCGTCAATTTCTTGTAAAGCATATGCGTCAATGAACTGTGCAAATCCTTCGTCAAGTGAGGCGCGATAAGTTTCGTTATTGCCCACCATTCCATAAAACCACTGGTGAGCCACTTCGTGCGCTAGCAAACTGCGATAGTCGGGGTCGCTGCCCCCATCCAGCGTGATCATATTGTACTCCATGCCATCGCGTGCATCGGCTACAATCACTTTGGGCCAGCTATACATGCCTACCCTTTTGCTCAATACCTCAATAACTTTGGCAGTATATTCAGCAGCATTTTGCCAACCGGCTGCGTTGGATTCTTGTGCCAGCGAAATGCAACGAACACCATTCCAAACTACTTCGCCAATTCGGTAGGTGGGGTCGGCCGTAAAACTAAAATCGTGTACGTTTTCTGCATGATAGCGCCAGGTTTTTTTGGTGCCTTCGGGTGCAATGATAATCGAAGCTGTTTCACCAACTGGTTTGTTGGCAAAGTTTTTAATATCGAGTTGCTGGCGTAGTGCGGGTGGGAGCATTTCGTTTTCGTTTTGCAATACGCCTGTGGCTTCTACTATATATTGGTTGGGAAAACTCAGTTCCACATCAAAGGAGCCAAAGTCACCATAAAACTCCTTGCCCAAATGTTGATCAGTGGTCCATTTGAATTTGCGGTCATAAACCGTAATCCGTGGATACCAATGCACGCCATCGTAATGTTTATTTCCTTGAACGCTGAACTTTTTCATACGCCTGCGCACATTGCCCGAGTCAAAAAAGGTTTTGAAGTCTACATCAAATTCGGTGGAACTGCCCGGCAACAGAGGCTTGTCGAGATATACCTTCATGATTGTATTATCCAATTCCAATTGTAAAACTTTACCTCCCGATTCCATTTTGCTGATCACGGTACCCTGCCCAGTGCTTTCGTATTTGCCATAACGGGGTATGTAGTTGTTGGCCTTGTTCAATTTGTCGAAATAGGCATTGGGCTGGAAAGCGTTTTGATAAAGGTGAAAGTATACGAAAGTGAGCGTATCGGGAGAGTTGTTCCAATATGTCAGTTTCATTTCAGCTGTGATGATGTCTGTTTTGTCATCCACATTCGCCTTTATATCGTAGTGCACATCTTGCTGCCAGTAGCCTGGGTGGGGTAATTTGTTTTTCCAGTAATAAGGATTGTCTCCATTGCGATAGGTGTTGGGCGGGCGGGTGGCATCGTACTGCTGCGCGGTAGCAGGAACAAAAAGGGTGATGAACAGGAGTAGATAAATTAAACGCATTTGTGGTAAAAATTTGGGTCAGCTAAAATAGCAATAATGAACATTTAGAACACCATCAGGAGGGCAATGTAATTTTGCCTTTGGTGCGGGCATTTCCGATACTCGCATTGAGTTCAAACCCAATGATAAGCACAAGCGCGTTGAGATAGATCCACACTAGAATTACTATAAGTGTGCCAATAGAGCCATATAACTTGTTGTATTGGCCAAAATTATTTACAAAGTACGTGAAACCTACTGAGATGAGTATGTTGAGCGTGGCGGCCAGAGATGAACCGGCTGAAATAAATCTAAAGTGTCGCTTTTTGGTGGGGCCAAAATGATATAAGGTGGAAATAGCCACCAGAAACATGCCTGCAAGTAATGTCCAATTGGCAAGTCGTATTAGGAAAATGGTAAATTGATTTTCAAATTCATTGAATTCGAAAAAGTATACAATGGCTCTTTCTGAAAATATAAGCAGCACCATGGCGGCAATAAAAAATATAGCCAACAGCACAGTCAATCCCAAAGACACAATCCACTGCTTTGTAAAACTGCGCGTTTCCATGGTATGGTAAGTTCGGTTAAATCCGTCAATCATGGAATTAAGCCCGTTGGCGGCAAAAGCAAGCGTGGTGATAAAACCGAAGGACAGCAACCCGCCCCGTTGTATCTTGATGATGTCTTCGATGGTGCTGCGCGTGGCCCAGTAGGCATCGCGGGGTAGGAGTCCACGAATGATGTCAAGTAGTTGGTCCTGGAAATTTTCTATGGGAATGTAGGGGATGAGCGTAAAGAAAAATATGATGCCGGGGAACAGTGCAAGAAAAAAGTTGAAGGCCATGGCGGAAGCGCGTGTGGTGATGCCGCCATTTAAAATCCCCTTTACAAAAAACTGCATGACGGTAAACAAAGGTGTGCCATCAAATCCAGGCAAAACAATCATCTTCGACCACCGTATGATTTGTCGGATGAAACGTAAACGCAATATTTGTCTAGCGAGGTCCAACGGTTAGCGGCTAATTGTTTTCATACTGATGTCCATGCTGGTGTAAGAGTGGGTTAATGCACCCACAGAGATGTAATCAACGCCTGTTTCGGCATAAGATCTTATGGTATCTAATGTGATGCCACCTGAAGCTTCGGTTTCGAATATTTTATTTATCAGTTTCACTGCTTTGGTAAGGTCGGCAATGTTGAAATTGTCGAGCATAATTCGGTGTACTTGTCCACATTCCATAACTTGCTGAACTTCGTCCAGGTTGCGTGTTTCAATTTCAATTTTAAGATTTTGCAGGCCCTTCTGAATCACATAAGCGCTAGTTTTGGCTATCGCTTTTTCTATCCCACCAGCATGGTCTATGTGATTGTCTTTTAGCATAATCATATCATACAAACCCATTCTGTGATTTTGCCCTCCGCCCAGCACCACAGCTTGTTTTTCATATTTCCTAAATCCTGGGGTGGTCTTCCTGGTGTCTAGCACAATGGTGCGCAAACCTTTCAACCTAGCTACATATTTTTGTGTTTCAGTGGCGATGCCGCTCATGCGTTGCATGCAATTAAGCACAAGCCGCTCGGCTTTCAATAAAGACTGAGCGCTGCCGGCAACTTGCATTAGTTCCTGCCCTGAAGAAACTGAATCGCCATCGCGTGCATAGGGTGAGCAAATCAATTTTTTATCCACTACACCAAAAATAATTTTCGCAAGCGCTAATCCAGCAATAATTCCTTGTTGTTTGGCGAGTATGATGGCCTTTCCTTGTTTATCGGATTCGATACATGCCAATGAAGAATGATCTCCATCGCCTACATCTTCGGCCAGGGCAAGTTGGATGAAATCTAAATCTTCTTGCACTTAGTTTTTTGGTTGGTTTATAAACAAATCTACCATTTATGTAGAAAAGGAAATTGTCTTGTCAATAAAAAAGCCGGTATGACCGGCTTGAATATATGATGTTGAGAAAGATTATTGTGTTTCGAATCGAAGTTCGTGTATAAGAAACGAACCGGCCGATTGTTTGACAAATATGTACACCCTAAACGACTTTCCTGCAGTGGTCATATAATTGCCGATTGCATACTTTGCACCTTCTTTGGATGTGCCTTGGTGTATCACATTGAATGATTTTGGTGGATTTTTGGAGAAAAAATCTTTTAAAATCACTTCTGCCTGTGCTTTGCTGTATACGTCTTCCTGATTGAGTATGGTCAGGTCAACATTTGAATTCATGTATTTTGAAACTTCTTTTGCACTGCCAGAACTGATTCCTGATGCGATATCATCGAACAAGTCGAGATTGGCATATGCAGTGCCAACCATCATGAATGCTAAGAAAATATATACGAAACGTCTCATTATGCTTATTTTGACTATTATCATACAATTATTGTTCCAAAAAACCGCACTTAATTTTCCCGTTATTGAGTGGGAGAATTGAAACAAATATAGCATGAAAATCACATTGCTGTCAATAGGCAAGACAAGTAATAAACATTTACGTTCGGCTTGTGATGATTACATCAAAAGGTTGAAGAACTATATTGGGTTTGAGGAGGTTTTGTTAGCCGATATTCCTTTGGGGAATTCAGCAGCGCCACAAGTGATCTCAGCCAAGGAGTCAGAGCGTTTGTTGGGTAAAATAAGTGGAGATTCATTTGTCATCTTATTGGATGAGAGCGGGCTGGAATTGAAGTCGGGTATGCTGGCCAAGATGTTAGAAGATAGTATGCTAAGGAGCGTGCGACAGGTTGTTTTTATTGTTGGTGGGGCTTATGGCGTAGATGAAAGCATCAGAAAGCGGGCAGATAAAATCATTTCGCTTTCTGCTATGACCTTTACACACCAAATGGCACGGCTCATCATTCTAGAGCAAATCTACAGATCGTTTACCATCATCAAAGGTGAGAAGTATCATCACGAAGGGAAGTTTTAATTTAATCCAGCGATTGATAAATCGCATGATATCGTTCCACTCCTTTTTGCAATGAGTAGTATTTTTCGGCTGCTGCTCTACATTTTTGAGCCGGCTTTTCAGCCACCAATTGTAATAACGGAGCGATGGAGGCATCGTAGGCACTGTCATTAAATTCCCTAATCAATATTCCGGTGTTAGATTTACTTACGATTTCTTCCACATCACCTACACCTGTGTTGCACACCAATGGCAGCCCACAGCCAAGTATCTCTCCATGCTTGGTGGGTGAAGACGCCATTTTGGAGAACACAGGTTTGATAAAGAAAATGGAGGCATCCGCTGCAGCCAGCAGCGCAGGCACCTGGCCGCGCTCGGCTGGTATTATGGTATAAGCTGCCGGTTCAATCTTTAGATTGTTTGCGATGACAGTTACTTCATTCGGATCGTCTTTGGTAATGATCAGAAAGTGCGCGCTGGCGTTGGCAAGAAGCAGTCGTTTGAAGTATGCCAACATCTCATCTACCATGTACCATGTGCCGAGGCTGCCCAGATAACACAACACAAATTTGTTTTCTAGGTTCAATTTTGTTCGCGAGGTATTTCGTGTATGGATATTTTGAGGAGTGAAAAAATCGAGGTCGGCAGCGCAAGCCACTACCACAGGGGTTCGTTTGAGTGTGAAATTTTGTTGGAGATACTCCGAGGCTTTGTGCGTGAGTACTACTACTTGGGCAGCAGAAGTGAGATACCATTTTTCCATGCGTTTGAAAAACTTGTACATGGCTTTGTGTAGTGGTTTTTCCAAACTCCAAATGTTGCCATCCAATCTTTCGTCAGCCCAAAATCCACGCATATCGAATAGGAAGTGTGCAGGGCGTAATAGCCGAGCGAAAGCAGCCATTACCGGCACTATATAGTGACCGCGGCAGTGGATGATGTTCACCTTATGCCTTCTTACAAGCACCATTGCGCGCACACTGCCTGCGCACAAATCGAGCAGGGTGGCCGGCAGGGCGGGCGTTTTGTGATACACCATCTTTTCCCATTTGATGCCAGCCTTACTAAGGAGGTCTTGGATGTGGGGTTGTAAGTGGGTGTGTTGTTTTTTTTCAAAAGACATGAGCACGATGCGGTGGCCAAGTGCGGCCAGCCCTTTCAGGTAGGGGATGACCTGCGATTGACCCAGGGGATCGGTCATGCCATCGTACGAGATGTATAAAACAGTGCGACTGCGAGTGTGCTGGGGTTTATTCATTTTCAACTCGCAATTATAAGATATATTTGCAAGAGACGAATTTTACACGAAGCGAATTATCCATGGTTTTCTTGTCATTAGCAGATTTTTTATTAGCACCATTTGTATTGGTGCTGATATATTATTTGGGCAGGATTACGCGCAATCGGCATATCGATCAGCAGCCGGAGTATAAATATTATATGCCAGGTCTCACCGTGAAATTGATGGGTGGAATTGGTGTGTGTCTGATTTATAGCCTTTATTACCGGGGCGGAGATACAGTTAATTATTATCATGATGGATTGATCATGCTTAATTTGTTGTATAATAAAACCGGTGTTTTTATTGATGTGATGCTGAATGGAATCAATACTCACAACATATTTTCCTTCGACCGAAAAATAGGCTGGCCCATTTACTACCGAGATCCTACTACATTTATTGTGGTTCGACTCACATGTTTACTCATATTGGTTTCGCTCAAAAGTTTTGTGGTTACAACTATCTTGTTGGCGTGGATATCATATGCCGGAGTGTGGAGGTTGTATTTGGTTTTTACATCCGAGTTTCCGCAGTTGAGCAAGGAACTGAGCCTGGCAGTATTGTTTATTCCGTCAGTATTTTTCTGGGGTTCTGGATTATTGAAAGACACAATCACATTTGCCGCTTTAGGTTTCTTTACGTATTCTTTTTATCATTTGCTTATCAAAAGAAAAAAGTTCTTATCTCACATATTGCCGCTTACATTTAGTGCTTTGATTATACTTTCCATCAAGCCGTATATTTTCTTTGCCCTCCTTCCGGGCTCTCTCATTTGGTTGGTTGGCTCATTGGTTGATAAATTTCAAGGTAATTTCATTAAGTTTTTCGTTACACCATCTTTGCTCACAATTGCCATATTATCGGCATACTTTACTTTGTATTCTCTTAGCGATCAATTAGGTGTTTACGCACTTGATCAAGTGCTTGAACGGGCTGTGATTACGCAGCAGGATTTGAAAAAGGACTATTATGCCGGGAATTCGTTTGACATCGGGGATTTTGAACCAACCATTCCAAGTATGTTGAGTAAAACACCTCAGGCCATTACTGCCACACTATTTCGACCCTATATTTTTGAAGCAAACAATGTTGTAATGTTGCTTTCCGCTATTGAAAATACCTTGATGCTTTTGCTAACTATTTACTTGTTTCTCAAAGTGAGTATTATTCGCGTATTTAAAGTTATGTTCAATCACAACCTGCTTGTGTTTTCATTGACATTCAGTATGTTCTTTGCTTTTGCTGTAGGCCTCACGACATCAAACTTTGGAAGTTTGGTGCGATACAAAATCCCGGTTATGCCATTTTTTGTAGCCAGTCTTTTTATTATTCGTCATTATGCACAAAGATCCGTAATTGAGGGTGAACGAAAAGGAAAAGAGTTAAAGCTGAATATCCGAATGCCAAAAATGTCCGTAGAGCAGACTACTCTGTAGGGAATTCTATAGACTTTCCATGGTGTTCCAGCCACTTGTGTAGTACAATCAATAGCCATATACGATTGTACAAGTAATCTACACCACCAAAAAACCGAATTTTCAAAGTAGCAACTTCCTCGTACTTCACCACGTTGTATTTTTCAATCATTTCTTTGCTCAAATATTGGTCAATCAGGTACTTCAACTGGTTTTGCAGCCACACAAGCAACGGGATTGCAAAACCTTGTTTGGGTCGGTCAAAAAATTTCTTGGGTATGTATTGATACAATATTTCTTTCAGAATATATTTACTCACACCGTCCTTGTATTTTAACGATGGAGAAAGATTCAGCGCAAACTCTACTACCCTGTGATCAAGATAAGGGACCCGGGTTTCAATAGAATGCTGCATGCTAGCCCTGTCCACTTTGGTCAATAAATCATCTTGTAAGTAATACAGAAGATCAAACAGGGCTTGTGATTCCATGGGATTCAAGATTCGCTCCTTCCCAACAAATCTGCCATTGCGCTCAAACTCATTGAAACTTCTGTTCACATGTGTATTGAACATGTGGTCCTGGATAGTTGACGCTGCAGCGTAAGCTGGTTGTAACAAAGAGTCTAATTCCTGATCAGAAAACATATATTGTTCTTGCGAAAAAATGTGAGAGTACAGGTTGCTTTCTTTAGAAAAATCAAACATGTGACCTGCTCTTTGATATCTGCTTGGTAACATGTAAAGCAATTCGGCAATCGGTTTTCTGAAATATTTGAACACGGGATTGTGAAGCCGCTGGGACCATTTATAAGCTCCGTATCCAAAAAATAATTCATCACCACCTTCTCCTGATAGCGTAACTGTTACTTGATTTTTGGCAAGTTTTGAGACAAGCATTGTTGGAAAGGCAGATGAATCTGCAAAAGGTTCATCGTAAGCCTCGAAAACATCTTCTATAAGGTTAATGGCATCATTATATGAGACAATAAACTCATAGTGGTCGGTTCCCAAATACCGCGCTACGGCTTTAGCATACTGTGATTCATTGTAAATATTTTCTTCAAACCCAATTGAAAATGTATTCACCTTCACACTAGATAATTCTACTGCCTGCGCGGTTATCAAACTGGAGTCAATGCCCCCACTAAGAAAAACACCAAATGGGACATCACTTTTTAGTTGGTATTGTACAGAGCTTATTATTAAGTCGCTCAACTTTACCATTGCTTGTTGTTTGTCTGAAATTACTTCACTATGAATCTTGTTCTTGATATTCCAATATTTTTGAATATCTATTCCATCTTCCGAAATCTTAATGATGCTACCGCTCGGCATTTTGTGAATCTGTTTGTATATGCTCGCGGGTGTTGGAATATATCCAAGATGAAGAAAATCGCGGATGGCATTTTTATTTATTACCAGCGGAATATCAAGTTTGGTTAGCGCTTTTAGCTCCGATGCAAATGCGAAAGTGGTGCCATCCCAGAAATAATAAAGGGGTTTTATTCCCAGTCGGTCTCTAAAGAGGAATAGTTCATTCTTTTCTTTATCATAAATGGCGATAGCAAACATTCCGTTTAAGTGGTTCACAAACGAAGTGCCGTAGTGAGCAAAGGCCTCAATAATTACTTCGGTATCCGAAGATGTTTTGAAATTGATCGTGCCTTGAGGTGATGTGGTGGTTTTGAGTCGGGCACCAATTTCTCTGAAGTTGTAAACCTCTCCATTATAAATCACCACATAGCGTCCCCCGTGAGAAAACATGGGTTGGTTGGCACGTTCTGATAAATCAATTATGCTAAGCCTGCGATGGCCCAATCCAACATATTCATCCGTGAAGAATCCTTCCGCATCAGGTCCACGGTGCTTTAAGCTATCAGTCATTCGCTTCAAGTCTTCCTGGGTGAACTTATGCTTTGAAGCAGAATAATATCCGGTGATGCCACACATATCAGATAAATAGTTTTATAATTCCTTTGTAGAACAATATGTTTGTATAAGAATTTGAATAAGGAAGTGCTTTCAGTAGCAATCTAAACCCTTCTTTTTTTTTGCGATCACTTAGCAACACATTGGCACAAAGTAAATTGGTAAAAGACTCCAGTTTATTCTTGGTACCATTATCCAGGTTGTAATTATTGATGAAGTAGTTGGCAGCGAATTTATGCCATTTGATAAACTCAAAAGAGTTGGACATGTTGACAGACCTTTCTGGATGCTCGGTAAGTCTGTTTGTGATTACATTCACCCATAGTATCGAAGATTTGTAAACGAATTGACGAATAAACAATAAATCTTCAGAGTGAGGTATATCTAAATTTGGAAACCGAAGCAATGGGTAGTGAATACGGCTGTAACAAAACTGATTGAGTTGCACTGGATTTGAATAAATCAAATCATTCAATGTAAGTACAGCATGTTTTCGATTAAACTTTGGATGATAATATTTTTTAGGATGATCGCCAATCAATTGGTTGGTGGAAAACCCTACGAATTCAGGGTTTTCCTGTATAAGGTTCTTAAGTATATTAAGATGATCCGGAAAATATTGATCATCAGAATCAAGAAAACAAATCCAATCGGCCTGTGCAATCTCAAGTCCTTCATTGCGTGCCAGGCAACGACCCTTATTTGATTGATGAATCACTATTATTCTTGAATCCTTATCCGCATACTTATTAAGGATTTCAAATGAGTTGTCAGTGCTGCCATCGTCCACGCAAATGAGCTCGAAATTTTCAAACTTTTGGGTCAACACTGAGCCGATGGAAATGTCCAAAAAAGAAGCCCTGTTATAAATTGGCATAACTATGGAGAAAAATGGTTTTTTGTCAGACACAATCAGTTGGATTAATCAACTTAAATATAGTGATTCAAGTTTATCAAGCATTATTTTTAGATTAAATTTTTCTGCAACTGATTTAATGCCATTTACTTGTAATTTACTTGCAAATACATGATCCGTCAATATTCTAATCATTGCAAGGTAGATGGCTTCGATGTTTTCGTAGTCAACGACCGCTGCATTCATTTTATCCTGGATAAATTCTGGTGCAACACCCGACATTGTAAACACGCTTGGAATTCCTGCGGCAAGAGATTCTACATAGGTTTGTCCAAAGGCTTCACAAGAAATGTTAATAGGTACATGTAAGAAACAATCGAAACACTTATACAAGGCAATAAAATCATGTTCAAATCTTACTTCTGAATAAGTATTAGTTGGAATTTCTGCCAAACAGGCCTGCACCAACTCATTGTCAGTACCAGATGCATTGGCAAGCAGTAATTTTGCGTGGGGATAGTCGTGAAGCAATTTTGCAAAAGCAGGAATTGCATATTGAAGCCCCTTGAGTTTTAAATATCTGGAACTGATTCCAATGACGGGATTGTGGTCTGTAAGATTGTATTTTGCTCTTAGCTTATTTATCCGGCTGGCTTCAATATTGGAAAATTCGTCAAGTTTGAACCCATGGTGAATCATTGATATTTTCTTAGCGTCAACTTTCTCTTTATCTATTAGTGTTCGTTTTACATTTTCACTTATAGCTATAATGTGAGTAGCCAATGCATTGCAGTATTTGTCATATTTAACTGCCTTTGGGTAATATTCATGATGATAAGTAGAGTGATGTCTCGAATAAATAATTTTAGTAATCCCGCATATTTTGGCTGCAGTGAGGCCAATTATATTTGCATCAAACAAATGCGTGTGAACTACATCGGGCTTTTCTTTCAAGAAGTAAAAGATGAGTTGTGCCAGTGCAATCGGAATGTGTTTTTTCCCGTGATAATTGATTTGTAGAACCTCAAGGTTTCTCTTGATAAGTTCCGATTCCAAGGCGCTAGTTCCGGGATTTAATAACACAAATTTCAATTCGATCTTCGAAAAATCGAAATAGTCAGCTATCCACTCAAATGCGATGGCTTTTTCAAGGTTACTCAATACATAAATCACCTTGGTTTTTTTATCCATGGCTGTTTTTAGAATTGTAAAGTGCTGCCATTGAATTGAGCATGGTTTCTAGCTTAAATAATTGAACCACATCTGTTCGAGCCTGTTGCGTGATTTGTTTTTTAATTGTCTCATTTTGAAGATAGAATTTGATACCATTAACAATTTGGAATTCATCACTAGGTTGCACCACTATTCCATTTTTTTGATCTACAATATACTCTGATGCTATTCCTGCAAGCGTGTACACACCAGGCACATAAGATGCCATAGCCTCCACGTAAACCTGCCCAAATGCTTCAAGTTCAGAATGAATAGGTACATGGACAAACACATCAAAAGATTTCAATAATGCAAAAACATCGTTTTCGTAGGTTATTTCAACAATATTGTGTGTGGGAATTTCTTTCAACTCTTTCTTGATAGCTTGGGCATAGTCTCCGTCAGCATTAGCCAATACCAGTATTGCATTTGGGTAATCAGACAATAATAATTTAAATGCTCGAATTATAAATTCGACACCTTTTATTTTGTGATAAGAGGAGATCGCACCTACTATTGGAGCCCCATTAACACCATATTTTTTTTTAATGCGTTCCACATCCTCTTGAGTGATGCCATCTATAAGATTAAAATCAAAACCATGATGAATGAGATGAATTTTCTCTGGGGTTACAAATTCTTTTTCAATTAACATGTATTGCACCATTTTGCTGACTGCAATTATATCGGTGGCCAAGCGGTTTAATCTAGTATCATTTTTTACATTTTGTGGTTCGAACATATGATAGCCCGCTCCGTGATGTCGAGTAAATATTCGGGTTTTTATACCTGCTAATTTTCCGGCAATCATTCCAATAATATTTGCATCGTAGTAATGTGTGTGAACAATTTTTGTTTTCCAATTCAATAAAATCCACCAAGTTTTGAAAACTGCCTTAGCTAATTGCCATCGGTTGTCACCTACATACCCAAGATTTTTAAATGGGATGTTTTCTTTCATTAGAAATGATTGAAGTGACCGATTTCCATTAAGAATAACAAATGCAACATTGAACCCACGTGCTTTCATTCCTGTCGCTATCCATTCGTATGAGATAATTCGATCTCTGGAGCCCGTGTCACTTACCACGTAAGTAATATTTTTATTGATTGCTTTCAAGCTACTTACGGAATAGACGAATTAAGAAATTGGGGATGAATTTGTTTCGAAAAGAAAGTCTTCTTAACAACCTAGTATCTTCTTGATTAAGAAGTGACTTGTCAATAGCGCCAAAATAGTCCTTAGCAGCATTTACATTGAAGTTGATGTAGTGTTCATTACCCCTGAGAAGCAAGAAATAATTTAATGCAGTTGAGATAATATTTTTGTCTGATTCCATTGGGATATTGAAGGAATAATTTTCGTTGATGTTCGAGTGTTTGCTGATGATGTTTGCAATTCCAGCATTCCCCGTTTGCATTGCTAAAGAATAATAAATATTGTCCTTTTCGACAGGAAAATGTTGAGTTTCAGAACTGCTTTTAGATGTAGGGTGAAATCTGAAATTGACTAAAAGTTGTTCATCTGTAACAATTGAATCAATACCAAACACGAGCAGATATTTCAACCACCATTCCAGATCAAAGCAATAATGCAGGGTTTCATTGAGTAGTCCCATTTTTGCGATTGCCGATTTTCTGAAAAACATTGCCGGCTGAACGATCCTTCCAAAACCAATTGTTTTAGCAACAGATGGAAATATAATATCATGCGAATAGAACGGGATTGTGCCCTCTTGAATAAATCTGATTTTGCCGATATAACAATTAGCTTCAGGGTGTTGGTTAAATATTTCAGCTACGTGCGTTAAAGTGCCGGGTTCATAATAATCATCACTATTTATCCAGGAAATTATATCTCCATTTGCTCTCTCTAATCCTTTGTTGATAGCATGAGCAGGTCCGTGATCTTTTTCGCTTACCCATTCAGTGATTATATCCAAATGATTTTGAATGAGTGACAGTGTATTATCAGTACTTCCACCATCCATTACCAGGTATTGGAGGTTCGGATATTGTTGATCTTTCATTGCTTGCAATGTTTGATCGAAATAAGCAGCCTGATTATAGCTTGGAGTTATGATTGAAAAATTTGGATATTGCATGCCTTGTAATATTGCCACAATCGGCTAAAGTATAGAAAAGCCAATTATCATTACAAATTCAGTTTTTTAAAAGTGTTCAGTATAGTGAATCCACGGGTCGTACATATAAATATATCAGATAGAGGCGGAGGTGCTGAGAACATAGCCTGGATGTTAATGAATGAATGCGAAGCAGAAGGATCGATGGTTGTTCAAGTAAAGAAATCAGATTCGGACAACGTGTTTGCATTGGGGCAATCATGGATTGATTTTATTGCTAATAAAACCAATGCAATAATGCAGCGTCTGGGGTTGCAGATTGGTATCAAGCAATGGTTGGGTCTCACGGAAAAGCATAATCAAACCATTACAAAACTATCTCAAATTGAAGCTTACCAAAAGGCAGACATAGTTCACCTGCACAACATCCATGGCGGATATTTTGACTTAGCTGCCTTGGAGTGGATTGCAAGGCACAAAAAGATTGTTTGGACGCTTCACGATATGTGGGCCTTTACTGGCGGGGAAGCACATACTTTTGGAGATTGTAGTTTCGAAAAAGGGGAGGTGCCTATGCCCCAATCTGATATCTACCCAATTGGCAAGTCCCTGAGAGACAACCGCAAAAGATGGATGCTCTTTAAGCGGATGCTTTATAAATCCATCAAAGATCAAATCTATTTTATACCAGTTTGCGATTGGTTGGCAGATGGACTTCAGCAATCGTATGTCTGGCCTGTGGAAGGTAATTTGCAAGTGATTTATAATGGAGTAGATACAAACATCTTTAGCAACGAGGATAGGAGGCACTGGTTGAAACCACGAGTATTATTGTTTAATTCGGACAATCCGTACAAAGGCAGTGCGGAGGCAGTAGAGATATTACAGACATTAGGTGATCGGATAGATATAGTGAGTGTTGGCAATTCTACCAGCTTATTGAGTGAAATCATCAATCACTCGAGAATATCCACACCAGATGAAATGAATGCGCTACTCAACAAAGTGGACATTTTGTTGTTTCCTTCGAAAGCGGAAAGTTTTCCATTACAGGTTCTGGAAGCAATGGCCAGTGGGGTGTGTGTGGTAAGCGCAGATGTGGGTGGGGTGGGTGAGGCGCTCAAAAAGGAAATAGGTGCGCTATATAAAAGTACTGACTCAAGCGATGCGAAAATCAAACTGGAGCAACGTGTGAACAGCCTAGCGCAATCGCGTGAAATGGGAAGAAGAGCTGCTATAAAAGTGTTTCAAAGCTTTGACAAAACTAAAATGGTAACCAATTACAATCAATTGTATCACACATTGACCTTAGAAGTCAATTCGTAGTATGTATTGATTCTTTTAATGTAGTTAGCATTTTTTATCAAGTCCGGATTTTCAAACAATCGGTACTCCTCTTCAGGGAAATGATCTTCATGACAAATTACCGAATTACAATCAATCATCACATTGTTGGTTTTTTCCCAAGAAGTCAATTCTTGCCTAAGGCATTTTAGACCTGAATCATTGCAAATTTCCAACACATCTTGATAACCAACATCGGGTGCGCGCCAGCCTTTGTTGACAGCGTTTTCCACTCCGATCAGTCTCTTTATTCGCGTTCCCACACCTGGACGATCAATTTTATTTATATGGTTTTTTAAATTGGAGTGGTGTATAAATGCAACACCTTCTGGCTTCAAAATTCTTTTAAATTGTTGAATATAACTCGCCAATGTTTCTTTATCGACATGAACCAAGGAATCATAAGAAAAGAGAAAATCCACAGAATTGTCAGCAATCATGGATAGCGACTTTCCGTCATTCACGTGATATTCAATTTTGTTTTCTTTTTGAAAACGTTGCTTGCAAAATTCAATACAATTACTTGAAAGGTCAAGAATTTTGAGATTGGAACAATGTTCCAACAGAAATTGAGTCCATCGGCCTCTACCGGGTGCTATTTCTAATATTGTGTTTGCGGGAAGGAATTGGTGAATTTTTGGATAAATGCTGGTGTGCCATTGTAACTCAGCTGTTCCCCATGCTACCGACCATTCATCTCCATTTTCGTCCCAGGTATACTCCTGGTCCCAATTGTTTTTGTTCAGTTCAATTGATGCCAAAATTGTAAGCTTAATAAAAGTTAAACACTAAATTTTTTCCGTGCAATCAAGCCACAGTAGGGAGAGTAGCATGAATGATTTGAGGTAATCCGTCCTAGATATGGAAGCAATTTATATATAATTTTTAAAACAAACTCCTGAATCCAGCTTCTTTTTTGAACATCCACCCAAAATTTAAAGCCTCCAAAATAACCACAATACATTATTTCAAATTCATCTGTTAATAACTCTTGCCACTTCTTTGGCCTCATGGAGTCAAGTACATGACGCTTTAAATTTGGTTTATCTAACGTTTCATGAAGTATCCGTTGGATTGCACCTCTGAAGTTTGGAGTTTCGATAATGAGATAACCTCCGGGCTTAGTGAGTTGTGCATGAAGGAGTATGATTTCTTGCCAATTTTTGAAGTGTTCAATGAAACCAAAAGAACATACCACATCAAATTGTCTTTTTTGAAAATTATGTTCAGTGAAATTAGCTTCCACAAAATCACCAGTTGGCACATTGAGAGATTTAAACCAACCTGGTAGTTTAGCGGCTGTGCCCGGGGCCAAATCTATCCCGTTGACACGATATCCCATTTTTCCAAAGATGGACAGAAATGTGCCGGGATACACACCTATTTCTATAGCATCGCCAACACTATTTGGAACATACTTTTTAATCCATTTTTTGATAATGTTGTCATCGGCAGGTTCAGCAAATGTTCCTTTGTGATATACGTCATTCCAATACGCCTGATCGACAATGCTTGAATTACTCATTCTTGTTCTTTTCTAGTCGTACTTTGGGAACCACAATTACATCATGTCTTTTGTAGGCAGGCAGCTTATGGCCCGCAGGATTAAGGGTAAGGCAATTAGGAACCACGGCTTCATATTGATGTCCTAACTTTTTCCTCATACCAACATCCAATCTGAGTGGCTTATCAGTAAGATCAGGATTATCTATATAAAAGGTTATTGAATTGAGATTTGGATCTTCACTGTCAAATCCCTCAATTCTATTACTTTGAACAGCAAACACTTTCACCCCTTCATAGGTGTAGCATGCCAAATCGCACTCCCATCCAGGTTCAAATTTGTTTCTGTCCCACGAAATGTGAATGGCAATTTCAGTACCTGACTCCCAAGGCTTACCATCATCCAAAGAACTGGTGACTCTGATATCACCACCCGGATCAGAGGTAATCGTTTCATTGTAATATTCAATTACATGCTCTGTATCACCTTCTCTTACCAATTTTCCGTTTTTCAAAAGTATTGACCTGGGGCACAATGTGTGTAATAAATTGAGGTTGTGGCTCACAAACAAAATTGTCTTTCCGCTATTATTTACTTCGTCCATCTTGCCAATGCACTTCTTCTGAAATTCACTGTCACCCACAGCCAATACTTCATCAATCACTAGTATTTCAGGTTCAAGATGTGCCGCAACCGCAAATGCCAAGCGCAATTGCATACCGCTTGAAAAATGTTTTAATGGTGTGGTCAGGAATTTTTCCACTCCTGAAAAGTCTACAATCTCATCATATTTTGCTTGAATTTCTTTTCGGCTCAGGCCCAATATCGACCCATTCAAAAATATGTTTTCACTGCCGGTCAGCTCTGGATGAAACCCGGTGCCCACCTCAAGCAAGCTGGCGATTCGACCTCTGCACACAATGTTTCCTTTTGTGGGTGGTGTGATTCGCGAAAGAATTTTTAATAATGTTGATTTGCCGGCTCCGTTCTTTCCCACCACACCCAATGATTCACCGGGCATCACATTGAAACTAATATCATCCAATGCCCAAAATTCACTTTTGTTTGGTTTGGATTTGCTCAATAAAGACCCAAAAGACTCTCTGAATGTCTTATAGGGAGTTGCATCAGCACCAATACGATACTTTTTTGAAATCCCTTTTAATTCTAAGATTGGTTTCATAATCAAGCAATATCTGCGAAGTATTTCTCTGTGTTTTTAAATACAAAAAAACCTAGAATCAAAAGGACCAATCCTGAAATTATACTATAAGCTATTAAGGTTAGATCAAGTTGAGTGGCACCCAAAGCATACCTGCCAATATTTATTGCGCCTGCCATAGGGTTAAGCGATAACAATAATTTAATATTTGGGTTCTGAACCATAGAAGTAGGGTAAATCACCGGTGTTACGAACAACAACACTTGGACGAGAAACGGAATGATATACCTGAAATCGCGGTATTGGATATTTAATGCAGCCAATAACAAACCTGGACCCAATGTGGCAATCACAGTGAGGAGTAGGGCTATCAATGTCAATCCCACCATGGCAATCGGATCTACTTTGAACTGAAAGAAAATTAATAAACCTATGAACACTACAAATGTCATTAAGAAATCAAACAACGCGACCAGCACTGCGGAAATTGGAATAATTAATCTCGGGAAATAAATTTTCTTGATGATGTTAGCATTTGAAACCATACTGTTGCCTGCGCCACTCAAACCCTGTGAAAAAATGTTCCAAAACATCAATCCTGAAAACACAAAAATAGGATAGGGTATTCCATCTGAGGGGACAGAAAGCACACGACCAAAAAATATAGTGAAGATGAGCATCATAAGCAGAGGTTGCAGAATGGCCCACAAGAAACCCAATAAGGTTTGTTTATATTTTACCTTAATATCACGCCAAGTGAAAAAATAAAACAGTTCTTTGAACTCCAGTAATTCCCTAAAGCCAAAATTGAATTTCTGATCCGATGATATTTCAAATTTTATCATAGCAACTTGCGAAAGTAGTGATTAAGAATTGACACTATATAAACATTGTTTAACCTACTCAGTCCCAATGCATGGAATGAAATACCAAAAGAAATCACTAGGAAAGGATATGCAGGTAAAAAATATCTGAATTCTGTAGCCCTTAGTACAAATGAAAAAAGAAATATAATGAATACAGGGATCACGGCTATCCAATATGCTGCCCTATTTTGTAGCAATATGATAAATAATCCAATAGTACCGCCAAGTAATGTAATATAATATAAAAGTGATTGCAGCATTTTATAAACCAATTGTGGTGATTGAAAGCAAGGATTTGATTTAGATATAGGTAGATAATATGAACCTGAATGAAATAAAAATTGCTTTGCAATCATAAACGGTCCAACTATCAAATTCTCAAACTTATAATTGGTTTGGATAATTCGGGTGAGGGAATCAAAATCCTGGCCAACGATTGCTTCAAGAGAATCCGAAGGGTGTTTTTTAACATTTTGAAATTTTATTCTTGCCTCATCAAGGTCTTTTTGTTCAATACCCTTGCCAAACAGGTAAGCTGGAAATTTATAGTCACACTGGCTTAAGTCTTCCTGGTGGAAGAAACAACCTGCACTTCTTTTATCCCAATGTGTGATACTTCCGCCCCATGATTTTAAAAAATTCATATAAGCAACATCCGCTTTCGAAAAATTATATCCCGCACTTAAGTTTTGCTGCATGGGTATAAATTTGCCGCTAATGGTGTAGTTTCTAATAGTCCATGGGGATAGTAAAATAGCTGTGACTAAAACCGGAATAATAAATGCCAAGGATGAACTCAGTATCCGTTTACCAGATGTTTGGTTTTTAAGAGCCAGCCAGTTCATACAAGCACCTATTGGTATAAAAGCAATAAAATATGGTTTCAAGAGAACCGCAAAACTTAGGAAAGCATAACCACTGTATCTGACGATTAATTTCTCTGCTTTCAATTGAGTAATTAATAGGTAAACTGAAATTACAAGCAAATTAATTCCTAGGCTTTCCGGTAACAAATAATAGTTCCAATATGAAACAAATTGACTTGTACTAATTACAATAAAAGTCAAAAAAGCAGCTAGCGAATTTCCTGTTATTCGATATACAAGTAAGATTGCCAATTGACAAGCTAGTACATCTAGTAATAATTGCAGAAGCGTGATTAAATCTCCGGCAATTGGGGCAGATAAGAAAATTCTGGGAATCAAGTACAATATGCCATAGTAAGGCATTCGCCCTGCATAGATATTTTCATTGCCATTAAAGTAGAAATATGAATCTCTTGATAGCCAATTTTCAATTGGATCAATATAGGAAGCAGCATCGCCTACCAGCAACGAGTAATTTCCCAAAAACTCAGAAGGAGCAGCACATTTGTGTAACGAGGATAACAAAACAAGAGGTACCAATTTGATACCTAGAATAATTAAAAACAACTTGATCCGCTTATTCACTTTTTTAAAATTAGAATCAGGAGGTCTTAATTTGTGTTTGATCGTTTGAAGAATGCCTGAATTGAGTGAATAATATGATCTTGATCTTGTTCCGATAAATCATGGTACAAGGGCAATCGCAAAAGGCACTCAGTATAATTGTCGCTATTCGGTGTGGGATTCAAGTTTAACTGATCTTTCTGAAAAGGACTTTTGTTTAATGATAGATAATGGAAAACAGCGTTAATACCATGTTCTTTGAGGTATTGAATTAGTTGCGTTCTTTCAGATCCTGTATTGGTAACAATGTAAAAAATATGTCCGTTGTTAGTGCTATAACTTGGAATTCTAGGCAGTTTAATCCTGCCATCTTGTTCTAGTTGGAGTAAAGAATCTTTATACTTATTCCACAATGCAATTCTTTTTGCTTGAATTAGGTCAATTGATTCAAGCTGAGCAAATAAAAATGCCGCTGTGATATCTGATGGTAAGAATGACGACCCAATGTCGACCCATCCATATTTATCTATTTCACCTCTAAAGAAAGCGGATCTATTTGTTCCTTTTTCCCAAAGAATTTCGCTGCGTTTTAAATAATTGTTTTCATTCAAAACAATACAACCACCTTCTCCACATTGGATGTTTTTAGTTTCATGAAATGAAAAACAGCCCACATGTCCGATGCTTCCTAATGCACGACCTTTGTAGTAACTGTCAATGGCTTGTGCAGCATCTTCGATGACCAATAAATTATATTTTGATGCAATGGACATAATCTTCTCCATGTCGCAGGCAATACCTGCATAATGAATTACAACTATTGCCTTTGTAGCTTTTGTAATCAATTTCTCAATTGCTTCAGCGTCTATCCCTGGTGATTCTGCATATGAATCAGCGAAAACAATTTTCGCCCCTCTTAAAACAAAAGGATTCACTGTGGAAACAAATCCATAAGCTGGTGCTATTACTTCATCGCCTTGTTTGATTTCGGTCAATAAAGAGGCCATTTCCAAGGCATCTGTGCAGGAAGATGTTAAAAGCACTTTTTTGAATCCGTAACGGTCTACTAATAATTGCTGACATTTTTTGGTAAACATGCCATCGCCAGATATTTTTTTTGAGTCTAAAGCAATTTTAATATTCTCCAGTTCATTTCCTGAGAAATAGGGCTTATTGAAAGCTATGTGTTTGCTTATCATATATTCAATGAGTGTTTATTTTGATAATACCGCAATGCAACTGGCTCCCCTTTTCATAAGGGAATTGTTGAGTTTGTTGAGTTCCCAAGATTCAATCTTTTTGAAGACGGCACTGACAATTCGAGAAGGATTATGTTGATTTGTTTCTTGTTTTATGACTTCAATATTCGTTCGTGGCCCTCTGATTTTATAAGGCAAACTGCGTAATAAAAACGTAAGTAAGGGTAAATAACTGAAAAAATAGCTGAAAAATGTAAGTTTTAGATTTGTGCTTTTTGCCAGTTCAATAAACATTTTATGATCGTACCTTCTGTAGTGTTGTGAAAAATCATCCACGTCAGACCATAAGTATTGATGTGCCGGAACAGTGATATATAAATTTGATTCAATGGTCAGTTTTTCGCTTAATTTTCGAACAAAGTCTGTATGGTCATTTATATGTTCGATAACATCAAACAAACCAACACCTCCAATCATTTTACTAGTAAAGTCAAAATGTTCAAAAGGCATATTATATACATTTTCAAGGCCTCTTTTTTTTGCATTCCTGCAACCATCATAGCCGGGCTCTATGAGATAAATCGTTTTTTCGGTAAATTCATTTGAAATTCTATCCGCTTGAAACCCATTTCCACCTCCCACATCTGCAAAATTGAACTGAAAAGGGAAACGGTTTATGATTTTAGATATGACATTGTTTCGGTGTTTGAACCAAAAACTATCATTTTCAAACATAAATGATTGTTCATTTCCCAATGATGGATAATCAACCATATTATCAGATCCATCAACCCAAATTCCTTCTTTGTCAAGTACAAGTTTTGAAATCATTTATTGTATTAAAATTTGTTGGATCCGAATTAAAATTATTAATGATTGACTCAATTCAAAGACATAGAGACTAATTGGGTTGAGATTAGGATACAATAGTATTAAAGAAATTATTGAAAAATAAAGTTAGGCCCGGAAAATAATAATTGCATTTGGTTTTCTGAAATCGTGAATGTGTGGCAATATGAATCTTGGTTTTTGAAAAACATTATTGTAAAACTGCCAATCCAAAACCATCTCTACCAAAATTATTTCCATTGTAAAGCATATAAATTTTATCTTTATGTGTGAAGACAAACGGGTAGCAGATCATCTCGCTGTCCCAGCCCTCTGCAGAAACATCTAGGACGTTGTCGTCATGTTTTGTTTCCCATTGAATTCCATCTATGCTTTTTGCGTAACCTATACGATATGGTGTTCCAGATCCACTTCTATAAGAATACCACATATGGTATTGATTGGTTTGAACAATAACAGTAGGTCTTGAAAATGCTTGGGCGATTCCTAAGGCAGAAGGAATCGCAACTCCATGCTTAGTCCAATTGTTACCATCAGCGGATGTTGCATATTTGATTACGTGCAACATTTCTCCGTTTTCTGTTTTCCAAGTTAGCGTGGAGCCGTACCACATTTTATAAATACCTTCTTCTTTCAACACGAATGGATAAGAAAGGCTTATTAAGTCTTCATTATCAATTCCCATAAATATTCCTTCAGGGTCTAATGTCAGTTGGTTTTTGCTTGCGAGATGCAGTCGCCCAATATCACCTCTCCAATGTTCGCCTTTTGGAATGTTCCATCCCATGAATAAAATGTAAGTTTTCTCTTCATTTTGGTAAGCATTTCCAATACTGATGCCATGGGAATAAAAAGAATCGTCCTGCCCGAACTTAATAAGTGGTTGTGTGCATTCTTGTATGACTTTGTGTGATATGATGTCAATATCAACAAAGCCAACTGACGATCGATTTATGTGATCCCGTCCACTAAAAAATATACGAAACACGTCATCTTTCAAAAATATGGGCAGTGGATTAGATGAGTGAGTTCGAAGCAAAGGATGCAAAGATTTCATTTTATAAATCTGACCCAATTTTTTCCAAACCATATTATGAAATTGATAATTCGGTGCTTTTTTTGTCATAAAGCATTGATTTGGCAGGAAGATAAACTTCCTCTTCTTTGGAGTCCTTCATTAATATTGCTCCAGCCGCTATTAAAGTTTTATCTGCGAGTTTTATATTATCTCGAATTGTAGCATTTACACCAATGAAACAATTGTTTGCAATGACAGTAAACCCGGATACAACAACATGAGAAGTGATAAAGTTGTTATTTCCAATGGATACATCGTGACCAATATGGTTTCCAGACCAAAGTACATTGTTATTGCCTATTTTGACAAATGGTTGAATGGTATTATCTTCAAGTATAAAGTTATTGTCTCCAATTTTTTCTTCAGTGAGAAAACTACATCTAGGGCTTACATAATTTGGCATATTATATCCCAATTGTTTAATTTGATTGTATAAAGATTCTCTTATGCTATTCATATCATTATAGCCCACTGCTACAAATATTGATATCTCTGATGGGGGAAACTGGCTTTTAAGAGTTTCTATTTCAAATACAGGAAGATCACAAAATTTATCTTGAGTTTTAAATTCCGCGTTGACTGCAAAACCAATTACTGAGAAACTCGTGTCGCGTGTAAAATAATAGGCTGCAAGTTTGGCGTTATTTGATAAGCCAACAATTATTAGTTTGTCATTCATTTTTTTAATTTCTGAAGTCGTTTTTCTCTAAATTCAAGGACGCTCTTGGGTGTTTCGAAATCAAAACCAAGTATTGCCTTTTCGGTTTGAGTTAGTGTTGATGACTCTATGCAAGAAGTAACATCCACTTGTTGTTTTATGATGGGTACCACGAACATATTGTTAAGTCCATACCGGATTTGGTCTGAATGATTTTGTGTGGCACAATGGTAAATCATGCTGTCAAAAAATAGTACTGAACCTGCTGGGGCCGTCAATTGCAGTTGGTTAGACGCAACAAATTCTGTGCTTGGGAATCGGTCAAATTTATGGGAATACGGCAGAAATGCTGTGGCTCCGTTTTCGATTGTGAAGTCGGTTAAGCAGTAAAACGCATTAAATCCAAGAGGTTTGCTAATTATCCAGTCTTGATATGGAAGGTCTCTGTGCCAAGATGACTGATGATGCTCTGTCCCCGGTTTATTTAAGATACCATTTTGCAGATGTAGGTGAAACTTCGGGCCCAATATTTTTGCTGTTAATTCAAGAATGGTTGGATTAGTCAAAAGTTTTAAAAACATAGGCTCTGTAACAAATGGCATTCTTGCAATATCTGATTCATTTATAGACTTTAGTTTTTCTGTGCCAAATGCCAATTCTTGTTCAGCACAAACTTTGTCAAGTAATTGGCAGTAATGGTCACATTCGTTTTTATCTAAAATATTATGTTCAATTGAATAACCGCGCAAGCTTATATTTTCAATGTGTGCGTCAGTTTGGTCTTTTATTGACGTATGTTGAGTGATACCGTAACTTTTCATTTTTTAATTTTTAGTTCGCAATAAATAACCAAACAATTAGGATTTCTTGTAAAAACAAGTTGTAAAAGATGGAGTGGAAACATGACACACTCATTCAATAATAACTTAAAATATGAGGGGAAAGTTGTTTTGTAAGGCACATTGCGATTGCCAGTATAAATTGTTCGTTCCAACTGCGATTTGTTTAATATTTCAGATTCGTGTTTTTTAATCAAGTTGTTAGATATGCTTAGCATCCAATTACTAATTGGGTAAGTAAGTCCAGCCATATGGTGCAATTCCAATCCATACAAATTATTAAATTCATTAAAATCAGAAAATTCAAATCTTCTTATGTGTCCTGCTACATCGTCTTCAATACCCCAATGTTTCATGGATGAAGGAACAAGAAAGATAATTGTTCCTTCAGGATTTAAAAAACCTTTGCAAGTGGTTATGAATTCATTTAATTCTAGGATTGATAAATGCTCAATAACCATAGAAGATATTATCAAGTCAATTCCTTGTTTGAATTTTAAATTTTTAAGATCGTCATTAATCACTTTGTAACGATCGTTTTGAATAGCTTTTGCGTTCAAAACTAAATTGTTGTTGCACGCAGATGGATTCAGATCGCACCCAATTCCTTCTAATCCCATGTCAAGTAGGAGGTTGCTTAAATAACCATTGCCTGAACCTATTTCAAGGAAATTTTTAAAGTGCCGATTCCTAATTCTTCTCTTTAGGTAAAGGTTTTGCAAAATGGTGCCTGGGGGTAAGGGTCTCACAAATTTTCTTTCTTGTCGATGATATATAATGGGCGGTTTTTTGTTTGTTCGAATATTTTACCAATATAAATACCGCTAATTCCAACACTTAAAATGATTAATCCACTTACGAATAGAATAAGGACCATCACACTTGCCCATCCAGCCTGAAAAGGTTCGATAAAATAGCTAACCACAATAGTAAGTGCTGTGATAAACGACAGGCAAGACAATAAGAACCCGAACGTGGCCGTATATCTCAACAACTTGTCAGAATGGGAAGTAATACCATCAATTGCGTGGTGAATCAATTTCATGGTGCTATAGGTGCTCTTTCCGGAAAATCTTTTTTCGTGTTGTACTTCTATCACAGTGTAACCAAAGCCAAGCCATCGTAGGGCCATCAAATAATGTCTTCTATAATCTTTAAACTCGAGAAACGACAATACAACTTTTTTACTGAGAATTGAAAATGTCCCAACTTTATTAGTACCCGCAAACTCCTTGTTTTCTATTAAGAAATTAAAAACATCGAAGAATAATTGTGAAGTGATGTTCTTGAACAGACTGTGTTTGCGTTGTAACTTTCTGGTATAAACTATATCAAAGCCTTCTTGAGCCTTTGACAGCAATATTGGGATGTATTTTGGATTATCTTGTAAGTCACAATCCATTACAACCACAAAGTCTCCTGATGCTGATTTTAGACCAGCCGTAATGGCAAAGTGCTGACCAAAATTCCTGCTTAATTTAATTCCTTTTACTCTTGGGTCTTTAGCACAATTTTCTTGGATTTTGATCCAGCTTTTATCGGTGCTACCATCCTCTATCAAAATTATTTCGAACTCGGTCACCAACCCATCTATTTCTTCCCGGACTCGTTTAACCAATTCATCAACTGTGGATTCAATTTGATAAACCGGGCTGATTATTGATAGCTTCATTTGTATATTTTAAATATTTTTTTGCACCCCACCCAACGTTGAATAATAAGTCAATGATGCTTACATGATGTTCAAACTTCCCAAACAATTGTGGATATTCAATATATCCTGAATAATCAAAATAATGGACATTGACTGAATTCTCTTTGAATTTAGATTCATCCATATAAGCTTGGGCCGCTGGGCCGCTGTAATAATCAGTTGCTTTTAAGTCAAGACAAATGTTTACAAGTCTTTCGGTGCGATCTTCAGCCAATATGAATTTTTCAGATCGGTGGTTGTTGACATTAATTCCCAGTATAGAACTAATTGATTTGATGAAATATTCATTTATCTCAGTAAGTAATTTGAAAGTACATCCTTGATACAAGTCTTCAATGACACTAATAATTTCTTTATACCCTGTCGCTGTTTTGTAATTTTGCTTGAGTAAATTGAGATGCTGTTGCGGCCATGCAGCATCTGAAATTTCAGTTTCATTTATTTTTTGCAAATATTTCCCCTTTATTGATACCGGTATGGTCAACCATTTTAATCCTGAAGGAGTTTTTATCAGGTTTCTGTTTCTCCAATCTCTGCGTGTATATTGCATGTCATCATAAATCACAAATTCATCAGTCTTAGCGATTTGATCAAAGTATCCTTTCCACGGAATGTAGTTTGATTGTGTGATAATAATGGATTTACTCATGGCATGCTCAACATAGATGATTAACCTCCAAACTTCAAACTAATATTTTGCTAATTTGTGGAACACAGTAGTATCTCCAAACGATATTTTCAAAATATAGCTCCCATTTGACATTGATGCTTTTTCTGTGTCAATCATGAGTTTGTTATAACCTTTATTTCCTTCAAAAGTAGCATCAATTACTTGACTACCATTAACATTGATAATTTGATAAGTGACCCAGCCTGCTAAGGGTAGACTAAATTCAACGCTGAATTCTGATGAGAATGGATTCGGGAAAACGGAGATGATTTGAAAATCACCCAATAAACTGGCACATAACTGGTCATTGACTGGTCTGCTATCCAGTTCCCCGTTTGGAAAGAAAGTCTTGATGCAATAGAATTTGAAATTGTTGGGTGGGCTTTCAATTGCTGCATTAAATAAGTAATTGATTGACTGACCCGATTTTAATAACCCGAACCAGCTCTCTTTTATCAAAGTCTTGTTTTCTGCTTGGGCGATAATTTCAAAACTATGAATATCTCGGGTGCCGAAATTTGTTAAGTCAGCAGAGAGTGAAAGATAGTTACCAGTATTGGTGCTATACAATTTTGTCACAGCCAAATCGATTATTGGGGGAATAATGTAAATGCTTCCAGAAGCTGTGTCAGGACAACCGCTGGCATTGTATGCTATTAACGAAATATTGAAGACGCCTGTATCACCATATATGTGGACGGGATTCTTAATTACAGAGGTGGCTCCATCTCCAAATTGCCACGTGTACGTTGCTGCCAGTAATGAACTATTGATAAAAGTTACTTGCAAGGGGGCATCGCCAAACAATGGTGTGAAGCTGAATGAAGCCTGCGGGGAACCAGATATTTGAATTGTTCGACTTGTATTTGCTTTGCAGCCTTTGTCACTGGTAACCATGAGTCGAATATTTGCACTCCCGGTATCTGGAAAGGTATAAAAAGGGCTAGCCCCTGTGAGGGTGTCTGTGTTATTAATAATCCATTGCCATGATTGTATAAATCCGACTGGTACCGCGCTGTTTTGTTGCAAAGCAAATGGAATGCCTGCACATGGCGTAAAGAGATTGATAGCGGCCGTTGGATTTGGATTTACAGTTACCGGTTGAGTTAGAATTCCGGCACATCCAGAAATGGTATCTGTTACGGTAAGAGTAACATTAAAAGTGCCATAATTGAGATACAATGTGGCAGGGTTTTGTAATATTGAAGTGCCACCATTTCCGAAGTTCCAAAACCATTGCGATGCATTTGACGGAAATATCGTATCCACAGAAGTGAAGCTGACGAATTCGCCATCGCATGCAGATGTTGCACTAAAAATTGAAGCTGGAGTACGTTTTACGGATATAGGCACAGTAGTACTATCCATACATCCTGCAGCGCTGGTGGTTACTAATTTAACAATATAGGTACCGGATTGAGCATAAAGGTGTGTGGGGTTTTTGAGCATTGATATATTGGCAGCACCAGTTCCTGGATCGCCAAAATTCCAACTCCATGCACTAATGGCTGAATTGAGTACAGTAGTCGTGTCGTTAAACTGTGTGAATTGTCCATTACATGCATTAGCGCGAGTGAATCCAGCTGATGGGAAACTATTAACTGTGACCTGTTTGGTGAAAACATGAGTACAACCGGTGTTGTTGGTTCCAATGGTGAGTGTTACAATATAAACACCGGGAGCAGCAAAAAAATGTGAAGGATTTTGAACAGTATCTGTAGTGCTATCGCCAAAATTCCAGAGCCAACTATTTACCAAAGTACCAGGGGGAGAAATGGGAGGCGTAGATAAATCAGTAAAATCAGTACTGTTTCCAAAACAAACATTGGTAGCATTAAAATTGGCAATAGGGCGGGGAGCTGTTGAGATGTTTTGTGTCACTGTAGTCTTGCATTGTGAGCCTGTAGTCACCGTTAGGGTTACTGCAAATGTGCCAGCCTGAGTGAAGGTATATGAAGGGGATTGAACATTAGATGAGTCAGTTGCACTAAACAGCCAATGCCACGAAGTAATACTGTCGCCATTAAGCGTGGATAAATCAGTAAATGATAATGCTGAGCCCTGGCAAGGCTGGGGTGGGGTAAATGTAAATGAGGGGCTCGCAGGATTGGTGATAGAAACATTTTGAGTGATTGTATCATTGCAACCGTTGATTGAAGTTGCAATTAATGTAACAGGGTATGAAGCAGACCCTGCTGCATAAGCATGACTGGGATTGGGCACACTGGATGAAGATGCATCACCAAAATCCCACATATATCCGATGCCGGGAGGTGCCGGGCTTGTAATGTTGATGAAATTAGTTGTATCGCCCGAACAAGTTTTAGTTACACTGAAAGCTGCATTTGGCGACAAGAAAAATTGTACCGCTTGTGAAGTGCTATCTGTGCATCCATCAGATACAGCTTTGAGTGAAACAGAATAATTTCCATCGGCATTATAAAAATGCTTTGGGTTTTTAAGAATCGAAGATTGTCCATCACCAAACTGCCAAGTCCAGTTGACCGAACTCGTAATTTGAAATATTGATGTATTAAGAAAATTGAGAGAGTCACTGACACACCCATCGATCACGCTGAACGATGCCTTGGCGCCTCGCACATTGATAACTTTCGACAAAGAATCTTTCTCTCCAATAGAATTCGTTGTGATGAGTTTAGCGGTGTAAATACCAGGCAAGTAGTTATGGTTGGCATTTTGAGCATTGGAAAAAGTATTGTCGCCAAAACTCCACAGCCAATCAACAATTGGAAAACACGTTGACACAGATTGGTCATTGAAAAATACAGTATCGTAAAAACATACATTGAGTGATGATTGGGTAAATGAAGTGATTGGTTTGCTGGGTTTTACAAATATATTTTTGCGCGCACCTGCATAGTTTCCAGTGGCATCCAATGAAGTAAGGCTTATTACTTTGTTGCCGGGATTTGAATAAATAAGCCCAGCTGGCGAAGTGATATTTGTTATCGGTTGATTGGAAGAACAACTATCTGGAAATGAAATTCGAGTGATTGTTTTGTCGTTATAATTCGTAATAAAAACTCTGTGTTTTGAAGAGTCCGAGTAATGCAATACACCCCGGGGCTGATTAATAGCCCCGATATTTCCGAAATTTGTAAGTGTGGGTGGAGTACTAATAGTGGGACCGAATGACAATCTGTGGAATGTATTGAAATTGTATTCACCGTAAAATAAATGTGTTTCTTCAGCATCCTGAGCTAATGAAATTCCAGATGCCGCAGTCAGTCCAAAATTTCCAAGATCCACATATACGGGTGAATTAGTGATGTTAGCTCCAAAATCAACCCGAATAATTTTTCCAGTAAACAAACCAGGGAGAAATCCAACCCATTGATTGCAAAATTTTGCTACTTGAAAATCGTAAGCTGATGAAACGCCTGGCACTGCACCGAGATTTTGTCCCGTGGGGGTATTGTTTATGGAATTTCCAAAATCTGTTCTTGAAATCGAATTTGTGTTCAAGTTTGCGGAAAAGGCATGAATCGAATTGCCATCCTTTGTAATCCTTACTGATAATGGAATATCTAATCCACTTGCGTTTCCAATATTAGTTACTGTAGGGGAGGCATCTGAAATGCCCGTGATAAATTGCAGTTTAAATAGCGAGTTTGTAGCAACATCTGTTACAAGCGCATACCAAAGTCCGGACTCTTTGATGAAGTCAATTCCACCAGGAGCCCCGATTCCGGATGTGTTTATTAAAACTGCCGTTGGGATATTGTCTAAATTATTTCCAAATTCTAGCCTGTATACTTGGCTGTTGGCGAAATCTGTCAAAAACATAAAATATGCACCACTCTCCTTAACCATTGCCAATCTGTTGATACCGTTTGTGGATATTCCCAAGGATCCCAAATTGACGGCCGTAGGCGTTTTATTTAAATCTCCTGCGCACATGTCCCAAGTATATTGGGTGGCGCCAATAGTTGTATTTGTGATATTGAATGGCTGATTTGCACACACAGTATCAGGAGCGGTGAAAGCCGGCACAGGGCATTGCGCTAGTAATTGAAAGGGATTTGCGAAAAGAAAATATGCTACGAAAGCAATCGAAAAAAATAAGCATCGTTTTATCACAGGCAGTTCATGTTAATTAAAATAACCTTCATTATATCTACAAGTGTAGAATTTGGCATCGATTCAAATTTAATTAAAAATATAGCTTTGAATCTGTTAAGGTAAGTCACTTATGAGCAACAGTACGTTAATATTTGCAACACACAATAAGCATAAGCTAATTGAGGTGAGGGCCATTCTTGGTGGCAATCAATTAATTACGGGGTTGACAGAAATTGGGATGGATGAGCCTATACCTGAAACGGGTTCTACTTTAGAGGAGAATGCCTTGAATAAAGCGCGGTGGGTTTACATCCGGATGGGCAAAGCAGTTTTTGCAGACGATTCAGGCCTGGTGGTACCTGCGCTGGATGGTGCCCCTGGTGTTTTTTCTGCGAGGTATGCTGGCAAGGACTGCAATGATGAGGACAATTGCAGATTGCTGATGAAAAACATGGAAGGGTTGGCGGAGCGTTCGGCATACTTCCGTTGTGTGATTGCTTATATCAATAGTGGGGTCGAGCAGCTTTTTTATGGAGAAGTTGGAGGCAGCATAGCATCAGTATTAAAGGGTAGCAAAGGATTTGGTTACGATCCGCTTTTTATTCCTTCAGGTTATCAAATGACCTTTGCTGAAATGGATCAGAAAATCAAGCATACAATGAGTCACAGAGCAAAGGCCCTGTTAGCATTTAATAGCTTTTTGGAAAAACAGCTCGGTAAAAATTAGTTACTTTTATGGCCATGAAAATACGGATTGGGATAATTTTTGGCGGCAGTTCTCGCGAGCGTGAAATTTCATTTGCCGGAGGGCGAACTGTTTACGATAATCTTAACAAAGCAATATTTGAGCCGATTCCCATTTTTGTTGACAGTTTCAATAATTTCGTATTACTCGATTGGCATTTCGTTTACAAAGGAAGCATCAGGGATTTTTACCCTCCTGTCGAATTTATACAGGATTCACCCAACATGTATCAAGTATATGCCGAATCGCTTGGAGCGATGAATAATGAACAGGTAAGCAGCATGTGCGCGTCAGTAGGGAAGCAAATATTATCAACCGATCTCCATAAGGTTATTGATTTTGCATTCCTATGCTTGCATGGCAGTAATGGTGAAGATGGAAGGTTGCAGGGCATGTTAGAATGGCTGGATATCCCTTACTCTGGCTCGGGAATATTATCATCTTCATTAGGCATGAACAAAGCCATTCAGAAAGACATGATGGTGAATGCCAATTTTTCAAGTCCTAAATATATTCGCATCAAGCGTAATGACTGGGTACAGACAAAAACTAGGGAAATAATTTTAAAAGAAATAAGCAACGGTTTTGATGATTTGTGTGTGGTGAAGCCTGCAAATCAAGGCTCTTCAATAGGAGTGTCTATTGAAAAGCCATCTGAAAAAGCATCATTAGTAAGAGCCATAGACAAAGCGTTTTTTATCCGACATATTGACAATGTGGAATGGAGTTCGTTGGATGACAAGGCAAAAGTTAGCTATGTGAAATCTTTATGTGATATTCGAGAAGGGTTAGGAGCACCTCTGTATTTGGAACATGCTGAAAAGCAGATATTGTTGCATCATCCGGAGCAAATTCTTGAGCAACTGAATAGTTGCCTTGCTGCCAAAAGCACCCATGTTGTTTTGAAAGCCAAAGACTCGGAACAATTGGTCATAATTGAGGATTTTATCCACGGAAAAGAGTTTTCTTGTATCGTGATTGAAGATGAAAAGGGTAATCCCATCGCACTGCCCCCCACTGAAATAAGGAAAGGGAAAGAACTTTTTGACTACCGGTCCAAATATTTGCCAGGTTTATCCAGGAAAATTACCCCAATTGACTTGCCGGCTGAACAACTCAATAAAATCAGAGTTGAGTGCGAGAGATTGTTTGTTGAATTAAAGTTTAATGTATACGCTAGAATTGATGGTTTTATTAATGATAAGGGAGAGGTTTTTTTAAACGATCCTAACACAACATCTGGCATGATGCCATCCAGTTTCTTTTTTCACCAGGCAGTTGAAATCGGATTAAACCCTTCCCAGTTTATCACTTTCATAATTCGCTCTTCTTTATCTGCCAGGATGGTTGATATGATGAATTCTAGAGTTGCAGAAGAATTGATGACACAATTGGATAGCACAATTGTAAAATTGAATTCTGCCAATTCAATAAAAATCAAGATAGCGGTAATCATGGGAGGTTACTCATCTGAGCGGCACATATCTATTGAGAGTGGTAGGAATATTTTTGAGAAATTGGCTTCTTCTGAAAAATATGAACCCATTCCGATTTTTTTAACTGGAAACGATCAGCATTTTGATATTTATCAAATACCAATAAATATCTTATTGAAAGACAATGCTGATGACATTAAGGAAAAGACGTTGCATCATAGCGAACATCCGGTTGTAAATGAGATAAGACGCACATGCGCTCCGCTCATGTTAAAATATGCCGGGCAAAATCAATTGGTTGTACCCCATAAAATTAATTTTAATGAGTTGGCTGATAACGTGGATGCTGCGTTTATAGCGCTTCATGGGCGCCCAGGTGAGGATGGTAAAATCCAACAACAACTAGAAGCTGTTGGTATTCCGTATAATGGATCAGGCATCGTCAGCTCTCAGCTCACAATTGATAAATTTCAAACGAATGAAGTGTTAAAGCAACATGGTTTTCAAGTAGCAAAGCATGCGATTGCATCAAAGGGTGATTGGCTGAAGGACCCGAAAGCGTTTCTGCAAAATATTACGCAGCAGTTTGAGTTTCCCTTTATAGCGAAGCCTATAGATGATGGATGTAGTTCGGCTGTTAAGAAAATACATAGTGAACAAGAGTTAATCGCATTTACTGGTCTCATGTTTCGAGACACAGAAGAGTTGCCACAACAAGAAGCTGCATTTCTGAAGATAAAGCTGAAAGAAGAATTTCCTGTCAAGCAAGCATATCTTGTTGAAGAACTGATAGCCAGAAAAGACGCTGACAATTTTATTGAAATTACGGGAGGCATGTTGTCTCATGTTGATGATGACGGAAAAATGCAATGGGAGGTTTTTCAACCTTCAGAAGCACTATCAGAAGGGGATGTATTGTCGCTTGAGGAAAAATTTCTTGCTGGACAGGGTCAGAACATAACTCCTGCCAGATATTCAAAAGATAAAAGTTTGGATAAGAAAGTTTCTGATGAGGTGCGTAAAGAATTGGAGCAAGCTGCAGTGGTATTGGGAATAGAAGGATATGCCAGAATTGATGCGTTTGTTCGTATATATAAATCTAAACCAGCAGAAGTTATTTTTATAGAAGTAAATTCGCTTCCAGGTATGACGCCTGCCACATGCATTTTTCATCAGACCGCCATCAATGGGTACAAACCTTATGATTTTATTGATTCTATCTTAGATTTCGGGATGAAGAAACAAAAAATGGCTGTGGGAGCAATTTAAACAAGCAAAGCTAAAAGCATGATAAAGGAGTTATTGACATTTATTAAAACAAAGCAATTTATTATTCATTTTGTAATTGCTTTAGTGTTGGTTTTTAGTGTGCTTGGTTTTACTTACAAGTGGTTAGATAGTTATACTCGTCATGATGAAACTATCACTGTACCTGATTTACGTGGTTTCACGCCCGATCAGGTGAAGGATTTTTTAGAAGACAAAAATCTGACTTTTGAAATAGTAGACTCTTCAGTTTTCGACATGAGTAAGCCCAAGGGTTCAGTCATAGATCATGAACCTCGTCCTGGTTCCAAAGTGAAGGAGTTTCGTAAAATTTATCTCACCATTACACGCACTACACCTCCCCAAATTCCAATGCCCGATTTGATTGATGTGAGTTTCAGGCAAGCAGAGGCAATCTTTCAAACGTATGGCTTGCGCGTTGGGGAACTAGTGTATAAGCCCGATCTGGCAAAGAATGCCGTGTTGGGAATTCAGTATAAAGGCAAAGAGTTAAAGCCTGGCGACTTGGTGCCCAAAGGATCCAAGCTCGATTTGATCTTAGGGGATGGATTCGGAAACACTAAAGTGACGATCCCCAATCTATTTAATCTTACTATGGGTGAGGCATTGTTTGTATTGAAAGCTTCATCCCTCAACATTGGGTCAAAATATTTTGATGAGTCAGTAAAAGACAGCTCTGAAGCAAAAGTTTACAAACAGTTTCCTTTGTTTGGAGTAGGCGAGGAAGTGAGCCAAGGCGAAGCCATAGATTTGTATTTTACTCAATCTGAAGAAAAGATAAAACGATATGCTGAACAGAATTAAAGTTTCATTTATAGTTGCATTTTTGTTTCCGCTGATGTTGTCAGCGCAGCACGAAGTTGTCACCGATCTCGTATTTAACAAGACTCTTCAAATATTTTGGACAACCCACCAACGAACGGAAGCAGCAAATTTAAAATTCACTGCAGTGGATACTCTTGCTTTACCTTTCATCGATGACTTTTCTTTTCCTGGAGTTTTTCCATCAGCTAGTAATTGGATTGATAGCTCAGCATTTGTAAACAATGCAATGGCGAAATTGCCACCTACCAATGGGGTGGCTACATTTGATGGTGCCAACAAGTTTGGGAATCCTTATGATAAAGTAAATCCCAATGCTTATGGCATTGCTGATTACATGACTTCGAAGCCTGTTAATTTAAATTTACCTGGAGACACTTCTGTGTATTTAAGTTTCTATTACCAGCCACAGGGATTTGCTAACGCACCTGAGCCAGCAGATTCATTGGTATTAGAGTTCTATGGTTTAGATACTTTATGGCACCGGGTGTGGGCTTCAAAAGGGGAGGCGGTGCATCCATTCAAGCAGGTGTTGTTGAATGTAAATGGTTCGAACTTTTTACATGCTGGTTTTCAATTTCGCTTTAAGAATTATGCTACATATTCTGGCAATGTAGATCATTGGCATATCGATTACGTGTATCTGAACAGATTACGTACTTATACCGATACTATATATGAAGATGTAACTTTTATCGAAGGAGCTAAAAGCCCATTGCGGACTTTTGAATCCATGCCATGGAATCATTATTTAAATAACATACCTTCTAATTTGAAAGACACTATGCAGGTGTTGGTTCAAAATATAAGCGGAGTAACAAAAAACGTGAATTTCCAGGCAAGAGCGTTTGACATGGTTGGCGCATCCACTTTCAGTTCGAATCTCGGTAACCAAAATCTAAATCCCGGTTCTATATTTAATCAGGTGGTAAATCTGCCTTCAAGCATTTTTCCGACTAGCGGCAATGACAGCGCTACATTTCAATTGGAATTTATCTCAACTACAACTCCTGACATCAACAGACGAAATGATACATTGAGACGTGTTCAAAATTTCTACAATTATTACGCATATGACGATGGCACCGCAGAAAATGGCTATGGACTGAATGTGATTAACGGAAAGATTGCATACAAATATGAATTGACAATTCCTGATACCTTACGCGGGGTGATGATGCACTTTACACAAATAGGCGCAAACGTGAGTAACAAATTATTTAGGTTGGCGATATGGACAAGTTTAAATCCGGAAGTGATGGTTTTTAGCCAACCTAATCTAACCCCTAAGTACACTGATAGTTTGAATGGTTATTATGTGTATTCGGTTGATCCACCAATTGCAGTATCAGGGTCTATTTATGTTGGATGGGTTCAGGATGGCACCGATCTGTTGAATATTGGTCTTGATAGAAATATAAATAGCAACGACAAAATGTTTTACAATGCCACTGGTACCTGGTATAATTCTCTGATTGCCGGATCGTGGATGATCAGGCCGCTGTTTGGTAAACCACTTCCGGTGATTTCCTCGATTCAGAATCCAGATGATGAAAAGTCAGTTTTTGTTTTTCCAAATCCTACGTCAGGTACACTGCAGATGAATTATTCATCAGACATGAAGTTGAATAAAATAAGTATCACCGACCTTTCAGGGCGAGTAGTTTTTCAATCAGATGAGCCATTATCAGAGATTGATTTGTCAAGAATATCTATCGGGGTCTATTTTTTGCGTTTGAGTTTCGCTGATTCTACCAATGTAATCAGGAAGATATCGATAGTTCGATAAATGCCCAATCAAAAATCACTTTTAAGAAGATACTGTGGAAGATATTGAAGATGCCGAAGAACAAGATGCTGAAGAATTATTTGAGCATTTTAGTGTTGTGGTGGATAAAGGGCAGGCGCCATTGCGCGTGGATAAATTCTTATTCAACAGGTTGCAGGGAACTTCACGCAATAGGATACAAATGGCTGCTGCAGCTGATTGTATTCTTGTGGATGGCAAAGCAGTAAAAAGCAATTACAAAGTAAAGCCACTTGAGAAGATAAGCTTGGTTTTACCCCAAGAACCAAAGAATTTTGAGTTGATACCTGAGGATATTCCTTTGGACATTGTGTACGAAGATGATGATGTGATTTTATTAAACAAACCTGCAGGATTGGTTGTGCATCCGGGAGTGGGGAATTACACTGGGACTTTGGTGAACGCGCTCATTTTTTATATGCAGAACCTACCATCAAATATAGGAGGAGAAATGCGACCGGGGTTGGTACACAGACTGGATAAGAATACATCGGGAATTATGGTGATTGCCAAAAACGAAAGGGCTATGACGCGCTTGGCTAAAGAGTTTTTTGACCGCACAGCCAAACGCACTTATACAGCCCTTGTATGGGGCGATCTGAAAGAAGAACAGGGCACTATCACAGGCAACATTGGCAGAAGTCTGAAAGACCGCAAAGTGATGGATGTCTTTCCGGAAGGTGATTTTGGCAAACATGCCGTTACGCACTACAAAGTGCTAGAGAGATTTGGATACATCACAATGATAGAATGCAAGTTAGAGACCGGCCGCACGCACCAAATCCGCGCTCACTTCAAGCACATTGGCCACCCGCTGTTCAATGATGAAACATACGGAGGAAATAAAATTTTAAGGGGCACTACTTTCACCAAGTACAAACAATTTGTTGACAATTGCTTTAAAATATTGCCCAGGCAAGCGCTGCACGCCACTACCCTTGGCTTTATGCAGCCTACCAGCAATCAACCCCTTATGTTTTCATCAGAATTACCGGATGACATGATGCAGTTAATTGAAAAATGGAGGCTGTATACAGCAGGTAATAAACTTATTAATTAGAATGCAATTCTGAAGTGTCGGACAAAGCTCCCGGTTTAGAAAAATCATTAATTACATTATAAAGTGTATCCCTTTCAATTGGCTTTTTTCCTGCCGACTGGATCAAGTTTACAAGTTCGTTGGTGGTCATTGATGGACGTTGTTCTTCAGCTCCAGCCATCGAATAAATTTTCGTGGTATCATCTATGGTGCCATCTATATCGTTGACTCCAAATGAAAGCGAAAGTTGCGCAGTGGCCCGGCCAATCATTGGCCAGTAGGCTTTGATGTGGTCAAAGTTATCAAGGTAAATTCTTGATATAGCATAAGTCTTCAAGTCATCGATTACATTGCATTCTTTAATATGCGACATTTCATTGCCGGTATTTCTGAATTTTAAAGGAATGAATGTATTGAATCCACCCGTTTTGTCCTGCAACTGACGCAAGCGATCCATGTGATCAACTCTGTGAGTGTATTTTTCGACATGACCGTATAACATGGTGGCATTGGATTGCATTCCAATCCTGTGAGCAGCTTCATGGATAGCTAGCCAACCTTCTGAGGATACTTTATCATTACAAATAATACTTCTTATATCGGGATGAAAAATTTCAGCACCGCCACCTGGCAAACTATCAAGTCCACTTAGCTGTAACTTTTTTAAGCCTTCTGTATTGGTCAGCTTTGCTTTTCTGATCATGTAATCAAGTTCGACCGCTGTATAACCTTTGATATGAATGGCCGGACGAATTTCTTTGATTTTGGTAAGCAAATCGCAGAAAAAATCCAGGTTCAATTTGGGATGTACTCCACCTACAATATGTACTTCTGTAACGGGTTTTCCATCGTAAGACCTCACCACTTCAAGCATTTCTTCTTGGGTCATTTCCCAACTTTCATCCTTGTCTTTTAGGGTGCGTGAATAGCTGCAAAAGTTGCAAGCGAAAACACATTTGTTAGTGGGCTCAATGTGGAAGTTGCGATTAAAATAAACGGTATCACCGTGTTTATTCTTTCGCACATAATCTGCCAACAAGCCACAAAAAGACAATTCGGCATTTTCAAACAAGTATACAGCTTCATCAAAATCTATTCGTTGTTGATCAATAATTTTACGCGCGATGGTTTGTAGAATTATATCAGGATTCGAATGGCATATGCCATTAATGAAGGATTCTTGGTGAGGGGAAAGATTAGTCATCATGAGTGTAAAGATAAAAAGAGCTTTCCGTTTTTCTGGAAAGCTCTTTTTATTGATGCTTAAATAATATTATTGTGTGATTGTGATCTTTTTTGAGGTTGAATTCTGTCCTGATGAAATGATGGCATGATACATTCCTTTGCCTGAGGCAGAAAGATTTATATCAAACTTTTCGTTTTTAACTTGTTTGTGTTCCAATTCAAAAACCAGTTTTCCAACCACGTCAAATATTTTGACATTGAGCGGGGCGGCCTCAGCGAAATCAACCGATAACTTGAAAGCACCTGTGGATGGATTAGGAAACAATGTAACTGCATGAGCCAATGCCTCGGGAGAATTGACGCTAACTAATGGAGTGCATGCATTTGAAGTTTGGAGGCTCGCGCGCGAGCTTGACATCACACCATTGATTCTTTGTGCCTGGCCTTCTGTAAACATCACCATACAAGCATCGTCTACATAATCCATGTAGTTGTGTGTGTTGTCAGGCATGTCGTTAGGAGTTTCAGTGCAAGTGTTTTTGGTTGATGGACAGCCATAGTTGGCGCTTGATGTAGGAGGAGTATCGCATACCTGATCACCGGCTGATGCGCAATTGCCTGCAGAAGTTCCAGCACAACCACCCTGAAAGGTGTGATATAATCCCAGCCAGTGGCCTACCTCGTGTGTAGCTGTGCGGCCGAGGTGATATGGTGAAGAAGAGCCGGGTGCCCCAGGGCCACCTACAGAACCATAAAGTACTACTACCCCATCAGTAGTAGATGAACCACCAGGAAATTGCGCGTAACCCAAAAGTCCGCTGCCCAAATTACCTATCCAAAGATTGAGGTACTTGTTGCGATCCCAAATATCAACTCCTCCTGATGAGGTAAACTTGATATTGTTGTTGGTGCTGAATGAAGAATTGTTGGTAAATACACGATTGATACCAGTAGTTGCATTGCCTTGCGGATCTCTTTTTGCAAGGCAAAATTGAATTTGAGTATTGGCCGCAATCGGTTTGAATATAGCTGGAATAGCGGTGGTATCAGCGTTCATTTTTGCAAAATCACGATTGAGGGTAGCTATTTGTTCCCAAATTTTGGCATCAGAAATATTCTGTGCCGTGTTGCTGTAAAGCACGTGTACAATTACAGGGATGGTAATTACTGCAGATGTGCGACTGGGATTGTTTGCAATTTGTTCTCTTAACTGAGCATCGAGCATGGACATGCGTGCTTCCAGCGCGGGGTCAAGTAATTTTTGTTCTTCAAGGTACTGATCGGTACCGCAGCGAAGTGAATTTTGGGCTTGCAAAGAAATAGTTCCGAGCAGACCAATAGTGATAAACAGGGTAAAGATTTTTTTCATTGTCTCCGATTTTAATGAATGCGTTTTTGGGGATTTACATTCAAATATAATAAAAATTATACACTGCTTTCATTCACTGATATACAATGAATATTCATTTAAGAAGCACTGAAAGTTGGATTGCAGCTCTTGCAAGCATATTACCATTATTCTACCACCAGAATAATCCCATGTTTTATGGTAATTGTCCCGTCAACCTTACACTGCACACAACATTGCGGTTAAAGTTATCCAGCCTCCCAACCCAGGCATAGCTTTGTATTCAGCCAATGGTTAAAAACTTTATGGCAATATTTTTTTCAGTACCAGTTGAACTCAGCAGAATGACCCGGATTCTAACTTTCGTTTTTATTAGTTTATTTATTGGATTACACTCACACTCACGCGCGCAAGTTATCATGCATTGCGCCAGCGATGAGTATAATGATCATGTATCGTTTTCGAAATCGGTAAACGGCACCAATTCGTTGAGCCCAACAAACCCTTCTGTAAGTAAATTTGGAGGAAATACATCGGTTTTGTCAAACACCATAATAACCATTCCGGTGGTCGTGCATGTGTTGTATAACATGGCCGCAGAAAATGTAAGTGACGCACAAATTGATTCGCAGATTGCCGCACTCAATAGGGATTTTAGAAAACAAAATTCAGATACCACTTCCATTCCGGCTCCGTTTAAGAGTATGGCAGGCGATGCTGAAATAGAATTTTGTTTGGCCCAACGTGATCCATTTGGAAATGCCACAATAGGCATCACGCGAACGTTCACCAGCGAAACTACCTTTACTACGGACAACAAAATAAAGTATACTGCCCAGGGAGGAAAAGATGCGTGGAGTAGGGATCAATATCTCAACATATGGGTAGGGAATTTGGGAAGCAGTTTGGGCGGTTACGCTCAGTATCCCGGGGGTTCGCCATCTTCTGATGGGGTTGTGATCAATTACATCGTGTTTGGTATGGCTCCTTATGTGGGCTCGCCATATGAAAAGGGTAGAGTAGGTGTACACGAAGTGGGGCATTGGCTAAACTTGCGGCACCCGTGGGGTACATCTACATGTGGTGACGATTATGTTGCCGACACACCTCAACAAGAAGGCGCAAATTATTTCTGCCCCACATACCCAAAAGTGTCGACATGTGCTGGTAACGGTGCTAATGGTGACATGTATATGAACTATATGGATTACACATTCGATGCTTGCAGGACCATGTTTTCCGCAGGTCAGGTGCAACGGATGATTGCATTATTTGCAGTATTGGGTGCACGGTCTCCATTGTTGGTTTCAAATGGTTGCACACCACCTGGGGGAGCATTATGTACCGACCCCTCTGGCCTTGGCGCAACAGCTATTACAACCACCAGTGCTTCGCTCAATTGGAACAGCACAAGCGCGGTAAGTTACAACGTACGCTATCGTGCCACAGGTACCACCACTTGGACCACCGCCTCAGCTACTGCCAACACGAAAAACATATCCGGCCTGAGCGCGGGCACTACCTATGACTGGCAAGTGCAAGGCGTGTGCAGCGGTAACAGCAGTAACTATACAGCCACATCAAATTTCACAACACAGGCGGTTTGTGTCGACCCCGCAGGCCTGAGCGCAACAGCCATCACCACCACCGGGGCTACGCTCAATTGGAATAGCACTGGCGCGGTGAGTTACAACGTGCGCTATCGTGCCACAGGCACCACTCCTTGGACCACCACTACAGCTACTGCCAACACAAAAAACATATCCGGCCTGAGCGCGGGCACTGCCTACGAGTGGCAAGTGCAAGGCGTTTGCAGCGGCAACAGCAGCAACTATTCAACTGTTGATACTTTTTCCACTTTGGCGAGCTGCAACGTTCCGGCACAACCGGGAACCAATAACATTACGGCAACAACTGCCGAATTATCATGGCAATCAACCAATGCTGTAAGCTATTATGTTAGGTTCAGGCTAGCCGGATCATCCAATTGGTTGAATCTAACGCCAGTCAGTGCCAATGTTTCCATATCAAATTTAGAACCGGGTCGCACTTATGAGTGGCAAGTAAAAAGCACATGTCAGGGCAGTAGCAGTGGCTATTGTGTATTGCAAAATTTTAACACACTGGTAGCCTGTCAAACACCGACAGGGCTTAGCAGCGGACAAACTGGAAGCAGCTGGGCAAATATATCTTGGAATAATCAATCTGCAACATCATATTGGGTTTATTACAGGCATTTAAGCAACACTACTTGGGATAGTATTGCCAGTTCAGCTAACTCCTTGTTGCTTGAAAATTTAAGTTCGTCTAGTCAATATGAGTGGATGCTGAAAGCAAATTGCGGAGTATATAGCAGCGCTAATTCAGGAATAAAAATATTTACAACCATGCCACCTTGCGAAGCGCCTATTGGTACAAGTTTACATTCTGTGGTGAACAATACTGCTATTATAAAGTGGGAAGGCAACAACGCGGGAATGTATCAAGTACGATACAAGAAGACTTCCGAAAGTCAATATCAATTTATCATTATTGCTGACACCAGTACTTCGATCAACAATCTTGAATTGAATGCAATATATGAAGCAAGTGTAAGGACTATATGTGGTTTTGACTCAAGTGCATATTCCGCAATTATCCAATTCAACACAATCTCTTCAAGTGCGCTTGAATCAATTGGAGAAATCATTAAAACTATTTACCCTAATCCTTTTAGTGAGAAAATCACTGTTTCTTTCAATTCATCATTCACAGAACATTCCAGCATATTAATTTCCGATTTGAGTGGCAGAATATTTAAAAGTATACCAGTCGAAACAGGTGCAACCTTTGTGATATTAGAAATGGGTAGTTTTTCAGCCGGTGTATATTTTCTGGCTGTTCAATCGGCAAGCGGAATTCGTTGGCACAAAATTTCTAAAGTCCGATAACGAAAGCCAGCAGATTCGTTCCGTATCATCCCTGTTGTTTCAATTCTTACTTACAAGTTGTTGGCGGCTATATATTGGAAAAGCAGCATTGTCAGCTTTGATCATTATTCATCTTGAGCAGTGATAAGATTTGATAAGTGTTTCGATCTCTTTTTCTTTCAAATCTTACATACCATACAAACAGCGTAAAATGTGCTTAATCCTGCTTTAATCTGAGCTTATTTTTGGAGCATATCAAACACAGAAAAATATACCAGAATTTAAAAATAGACTATGAAAAATTTATTCAAATCAGGATTGTTAAGTATCGCATTGATGGTTGCCATTTTTGCAAATGCACAATCCGGTTCACAAAAAACTACCAGCACTCACTTGCCGGTTTCTAAATGTCTCCAAGATATTTACGAACCCAATGATGCCATATTTAATGCAACACGGGTGCAACCAGGAGTGGAGTATACTGCTTTAATCTGCCAACAAGGAGATGAAGATTGGTTTGAGTTAAATGTCCCTGCCAATTCAGCGGCAATTAATGTGATGCTTTCAGATAACCCTGGCGATTTTGACATGGAATTATATGATGCAAATCATAGCTTGGTTGCCGGATCGTATGCACGTGGTGTTACCAATGAGAAAATAACCCTCAATGCACCTAACCCTAAAAGTTATTTTGTAAGGGTATTTGGTTTTAACAATGATTTTAGGCCTTCTGCAACTTACACTTTCAGGTTCTTTATCAGTCAGAATCCTTTGGCTCAAACCACCACCACAGTGTTGAGAACTACAGGCGGAGGAGCTCTTGGAAATGTATCTGGCACTTCTGTCAGTAAATCACAGACTGTAAATCCTCAATTGGCTGCATGCATTAATGACATCTATGAGCCAAATGATTTTCAATTGAAGGCTGCTGCCGTTTCAATAAATACCGAACACCTCGGTAAAATATGTGATGGCGGTGACGAAGATTGGTTTGAGTTCGTGGTGCCTAAGTATACTCCGAAAGCTTTCTTTCATCTGAGCGATATAGGCGTGGATCTGGATATGGAAGTGTATGATGCAAATGGAGTATTTATTGCGGGGTCATTTGTTCGAGGTGAAACAAGCGAGAAAATCACTTTCATCAATCCACCGGCTGGTACCTACTTTGTAAAGGTTTTTGGTTTTAATAATAATTTTGATGTGGATAATTTTTACACCATGCGTTGTATCGTGTCGCCACCTCCTGTTAATCAAACATCGATTCAAACTTTGCGGTATACATCTGCTACACCGGTTGCTAGTGATCTGAATATTTATCCAAATCCTGTTGTGGATGGCAGAATGAACGTTGCTTTTGGCAGTTCAGGGTTGGCATTGGTCCGTATTAGGATATATGATCACGTGGGAATGATGGTCAATGAAATTTCAGCTAAGTCAACAGATGGCCAAAACGTTATTGTGGTTCCTACAGCCAATTTAGCTTCAGGGTTTTACATGGTTGAAATTGTTCATGGACTGCAACGAACTGTTAAGAAAGTTACGATTAGCAATTAAAATATTTCTCGATTAGTTTACAGAAAGCCGGAATTCTATGATTCCGGCTTTTCTTTTTATACTTGCTTCTAATCAAAGCAGCAACAATTGAGTAATTCTAAGTACTCCAAACTCATTAGAAAGTTAATTGCCAGGAAACCTTCCGGGTTAGATGGCGTTTTTCATGAAATACACGATAAGGTATTTTCAAACACCAATTGTTTGGAATGTGCGAATTGTTGCAAAACCACTAGCCCGATTTTTACTGATAGAGATATTGACAGGATTGCGAATTTTCTTGGCGAAAGGCCATCAATAATTGTTGAGCAATTTTTGAAGATAGATAATGATGGAGATTTTGTTTTGAAAAATTCTCCTTGCGCATTCTTAAATATTGACAACACTTGTGCAGTGTATGAAGCTAGGCCCAGGGCGTGCAGGGAGTATCCACATACCAACAGGAAAAACATGTACCAAATTTTAAAATTGACAGAAAGGAATGCAGATGTTTGCCCAGCAGTTGAATCAATTTTAGAGGCTATTAAAAAGAAAATGGCACTTTAAAAGTTCAATGTGTTGAGTCGAATTGTTGAAAAGTTTTTTTCAAATTGAAATTCACCTTTTTATTTCCCTGATAATCAGTCTAGATTGCTCAATTCTACTTGGGGTTTTAGTAACGAAATATCATCCACCAATTTTCATTCGCCCTCCAAATAGAGAGTTTCGCCAAGGACAAAGTTACTTTCACAGAAATGGGTTATTAACAATGTAAAAGGGGCAGGGTAAAAAGTTAATTTTGCGGGAATGGTTTGATGTCACATCAAATTAGTAGAAAACATATAATAAATCCCATATCCCACATGAAAAAAACATTTACTTTAGTTTCTTTTTGTATCACTTTTTTTGCTTTGCTTTTTAGCAGCCAGACGGCTTTTTCTCAAGCATCAGAGCAGAATTCATGCGTGATTAATCACTGCCAATTCAGAACCCAAACCCAAGGAGGTTGGGGGCAATGCCATGTCAACGGCAACAATCCTGGAACTTACCTGGCTAATAATTTTGCTGCGGCTTTTCCAACAGGTTTAACTGTGGGTTGTGGGAGTAAAACATTGCATTTGACAAGTGCAAGCGCGGTATGCGATTTTTTGCCTTCAGGAACAAAAGCACGACCTCTTCCTGGTGGGCAAATGATTGATCCGGGACAGACTTACCGAAATGTTTTTGCAGGGCAAGTTGTTGCATTGTCTTTGTCGGTTGGTTTCGATGAGCACAATCCCAGTTTTGGAATACCTGTCGCATTGTTAAAAGATCAAATTATTGCAAGTGGCCCTTACGCAGGTTGGACCATTGAAATGCTTTTAATTGAAGCTAATAAAGCTTTAGGAGGGTGCATTTCTGCCAACTTTATCCCTGCCCTTCACTCGGCAGTAAGTTCTGTAAACGAAAATTTTGTAGACGGAACAATGATGGGAAACTTTATTGTGTGTAGTCCACCTTCACCAATATGCAGCTTCAATGGGGCCAATCAAGTGTGCCCTGGTTCATCATCCGTATACACCGCACCGGCTGGTATGAGTGGGTATTTGTGGTCAGTTTCCGGAGCAGCAACAATTAATGGTCCTACAAACTCTCAAATCGTCAATGTAATTGCAGGAAACGGCTGCAACACTAATTTTGTTTTGACACTGATTGTTGATAGTATAGGTTGTACTTCTACTTGCAGTCAAACTGTAAATGTGATTGACAACACGCCACCAGTGGTTACTTGCGGTCCCGATCTCACAATTGAATGTTCTGACCCAATCATATTTTCTGTTCCAAGTTATCTTGATAATTGCGATGCAAATCCTACTATCAGCCACGCAGACGTAACCACGCCAGGCAACTGCCCTCAGGCTTCGTCTATCACACGTACATGGACTGCCACAGACGCTTGCGGTAACTCATCAACAGCTTCACAGACCATCACGATCGTTGACACGACTGCTCCGGTAATAACTGGTGTAGGTGCAAGTGCCACCATCCAGTGCGATCAGCCGGTAGTGTGGAGCAGTCCAACAGCTACTGACA